>JAQVVR010000010.1 GCA_028698875.1 Candidatus Izemoplasmatales bacterium | reverse complement strand
AAAGGGCTTGTATGCGCTCCAGATGGTGGTCCAGGCCAGAATTGAACTGGCGACACATGGATTTTCAGTCCATTGCTCTACCAACTGAGCTACCGGACCATCAAAATGGCGGTCCCGACGGGATTTGGACCCGCGATCTCCAGTGTGACAGACTGGCATGTTAACCCCTACACCACAGGACCATTGGTTGCGGGGGAAAGATTTGAACTTTCGACCTCTGGGTTATGAGCCCAACGAGCTACCGGACTGCTCCACCCCGCGATATGAACTTTTTCGTTTTGCGCTATTTAATAATAACAAACCAACTGCTTATTGTCAAGAAAAACCACGCAATTTTGTTGGTAATGACTAATCGAACATGAAACCCGCATTTTTCCTATCTTGCATATGGAAAACCGTCGTGTTATTCAGTCTTTATTACAAATTTTTAATATGTCCATCGGAATAGACAATTAATTGCATTTCCGTGGTTTTCATCTGTTTCTTAAACAGTCGAATCGGATTTAAATACCAGCGATGCAGATGTTCATCTGTTGAACACAATATCAATGTGTCAGCTCCCATTGCTTTAGCAAGCGGTACAGCGAATTTAGCATTTTGAGCCGTGGTTAAAGATTGATCTTCTTTGACAATTATCGTTTTTTCAATTCCCTGCTGAATCAGATAGTTTTCCATCATTTCCGCTTCGGAAATGCCGGCTTTTTTATTAGCGACGCCTCCAGAAACAATGATTTTATCCAGGGGAAGTTGTTTATATAGTTTCATGACTAAAGCTAATCTTCGTTCCATTACTACTGACATCGTCTTGTCATCATGCAAACGATGGCCTAAAACGACTGCAACTTTCATATTATCCCTCATTTCTTTTTTTTAAAAAAAACTCCGAATCTGGGAGATTCGGAGTGTGGGTACCAATGGTGGAGGTTGACGGGCTCGAACCGCCGACCCTCTGCTTGTAGGGCAGATGCTCTCCCAGCTGAGCTAAACCTCCGATTGGTGGAGTATAGCAGGATCGAACTGCTGACCTCCTGCTTGCAGGGCAGGCGCTCTCCCATCTGAGCTAATACCCCAATTATGGTACCCAAGGCCGGACTTGAACCGGCACGACATTGCTGTCAATGGATTTTAAGTCCATCGCGTCTACCTATTCCGCCACTCAGGCATTAAAAAATGGTGACCCGCAGGCGACTTGAACGCCTGACCCTTTGATTAAAAGTCAAATGCTCTACCAGCTGAGCTAGCGGGTCATTTACTGAGCTCGTTGGGATGAGCCGGAAAATGTTAAGATGGTGCCGAAAATAGGAATTGAACCTACAACCTACTGATTACGATTCAGTTGCTCTGCCGGGTTGAGCTATTTCGGCACGTGTGGCGGAGAAAGAGGGATTCGAACCCCCGCGGCGCTCGCACGCCCTGTCGGTTTTCAAGACCGATCCCTTCAGCCAGGCTTGGGTATTTCTCCTTCTTATCAACAATGGTGGACCCGGTAGGATTCGAACCTACGGCCGATCGGTTATGAGCCGATAGCTCTAACCAGCTGAGCTACGGGTCCCTTAAAATGGTAGCGGCGGAGAGACTTGAACTCTCAACCTCACGGGTATGAACCGTACGCTCTAGCCAATTGAGCTACACCGCCAGTACTATATCATTTTCGGTGGAATATCACAGAATCGGACTGCTGTTCTCCCGCATGTTGGCAGGTGCTCTTGCCTTTGAGCTATTTACTCCAAAAATGGTGGGCCTAAATGGACTTGAACCATCGACCTCACGCTTATCAGGCGTGCGCTCTAAAACCACCTGAGCTATAGGCCCACTTTGACACACTTTGCAGTGCGAGTTATATTTTACTATTTCCACTTGGTTTTGTCAATTATTATTTTCGACAAAGTCCGGCTAACCCGTGGAAAATAACTGGATAATTTTTATTCCATCCGCCTTCTGTTGAAAATGCCGCTATACTCTTGTTAATTATACCCAAATCAGGGGTAGAAAGCAAGGCAGATGAGTGGATTTTTTATTCTTTTATTTCTGGATATTTTATCGCGTTTTTTATTAGTTTCTCCTCGATGATTTGTTCGGGATCAAGTCCCATATCCGCAATCATTGCAAGCGTATAAATTAAAACATCAGCTAATTCTTCTTTAACATTTTCCGCATCAGGAACCTGTCCTGGCCATTGAAAGTTTTCAAGTAATTCGGCCGCTTCGATAATAATAGATTTTGCCATCGTTTCCGGTGTGTCATGTGATTTCCATCCGCGAGCGTCACGGAAAGAAGTGATTTTATTCAATAGGTTCTTCATGCGTTTCTTCCTCCAGTATTTTCTTGATTGCTTTTCTGAGGTCCATCCGTTCAATTAAAACAATTCGCCCACACCCTAAGCATTTAATTTTACAATCCACGCCAAAACGAATAATTTCCCATTTGTTTGCCCCGCAGGGATGTCCTTTTTTTAAAACCACGACACTTCCTTGTTTTATTTCATTTATCATGGTCGGCTTCCTGGCTAATGGTAACCGCTTGAAACGGAAATCCCAATCCGTTATTTTGACAGTATTGTATCAAATCCTTTCGAAGCGTTCTTTCAACTCCGAAGTGTTCGGCCGGACGACATTTTGCCGTGATTCGAAGGGTGGTATGCAAATCAGCCATTTCTGTCATTCCTACAATTGTTGGAGCTTCTACCATCTCGGGAAGTTTAACCCCATATTCGTTTATAAAATTATTGATGCTTTTAACCACGTTGTCAAAATCATTTTCATATCCTAAAATAATATCGACAATCGCGATTGAATAATCGCGTGAGTAATTGATAACGGAGCTAATATTGCCATTATTTATAATTAAAAATGCCCCTTTCCAATCCTCAATTTTTGTGGTTCGAAGGCCAATTTCCTTGACCGTTCCTGTAAATCCGTCGATTTGAACTAGTTCGTCAACCAAGAATGTCTTTTCGACGATGAAGAAAATTCCGGAAACAAAATCCTTGATAATTGCTTGTGTTCCAAAGGCAATCGCCACGCCGACGATTCCGGCCGATGCAAGAATCGGGGTTACATCGACATCAAAACCAATCAAAACAAACATAAGAACAATAAACCAAATTACAAACCGCACCAAATTATTCAAAGATCGCGCAATCGTCTCTCCGCGTTTATTTTGATCAACAATGGCAAATACTTCATTATTTTTTAATGCCATTTTTTTTGATATTTTGCGATTAAGTTTAAGAAGATGATAAATCACCGGCTTGACAATAATCGTCAAGATGATGGCAATGATTATCCAGATAACGACGAATAATCCTTTGATGATAATATCAGTTATAATCGCTTCACTTCCGAAAAGTGAGTCCAACCATGGACGCATTAATTCCAATAAAGCCATCATCCTTTCTCAGCTCCTTTACCCTTCGATATCAGCCCAATAAAACTTGTGATTTCGTCATCGGATGCAAAAGTAATGATGACTTTGTTATTTAATACTTTTATGGGTCGCTCGAGCTTTAAAACGATATCTAATGCTAGCTTAGCATCTGATAGGCCTTTGGCCAATTCAACAGATACTTCCTTTTGTTTAATTACTTTCCGTTTTTTTTCTTTTTTTACTAGTGCTTCAATGTCACGAACCGTCATTTTATTGCTCACAATCATCGCTGCTATCTGTTGAATGCGGTTGCCATCTTCTAATTTACTTAACGCGCGTGCGTGCCCCATCGAGATTCGTCCATTATTAATTTCATTGATAATCGCGTCTGGAAGTGTGAGAATTCCTAGCGTATTACTAATATAGGACCGGCTCTTTCCAACTTTTTGCGCCAATTCCAAATGCGTAATATTCATCGAATTAATTGCATTTCGATATGCCTCTGCCTCTTCAATAATCGTCAGATCTTCGCGCTGAATATTTTCTAATAACGCTAATTCAGCTAAATACCTAGTATTGTAGTCCCGAACTATGGCTGGAATCGCCGAAAAGCCAGCCATTTTGGCTGCCCTAACTCGCCGTTCACCTGCCACAAGCAGATATCCGTTTAAAACTTTTTTGACTATGATTGGTTGTAAAACACCGTTAATCCGGATGGATTCAGCAAGTTCTTTCATTGCTTCACCATCAAAATGCTTCCGCGGTTGGAATGGATTGGGTTCAATTGTTGCTAAATCAATTTCGACTACTTCTTCTTTCCCGATATTTTGAATTTCGTTTTCCACAAGCAAATCGGAAAGTCCGCGTTTCACGTAATTAGGTTTCGTCATGACGCATGATCACCTCTTTTGCCAATTGGCGGTAACTTAGCGATGATTTGCTTTTCGGAGAAAACTCAGTAACGGGAACCCCATAAAATGTCGCGTTGGAACAACTGACATTTCGGGGAATAATCGTTTGAAAGACTTTTTCTCCAAAATAAGTCTTAACTTCATTGATAACTTGATATCCAGCATTTGACCTAGTATCAAGCATTGTTAACAAAACGCCAAAAACCGTTAACGTTTCCATGTTGACTTTCTTTTTGCCTTGAACCATACGAATAATATTAAGCAACTGTGTCAACCCATCCATGGCGAGAAACTCACATTGGACTGGGATAATGATACCATCCGATGCCACCATGGCATTGATAGTAACAAAACCAAGCGATGGCGGACAATCAATTAAAACGTAATCAAAATGATCTTTTATATCTTTTAATTTAGTGTGTAAAATAAAGTCGCGATTAGTATTCGTAATTATTTTTTCTTCGATTCCTTCGACCATCGTTCGTGCTGGTAAAACATCAATCAAAGGACTGTCGGTATGTAATATTGCTTTTTCAATGGCAACATCGTTGGCAAGACAATCAAACACGCTATACTCAAAACTGCCACGGTTAATTCCTAAGCAAGTAGTGGCGTTTGCTTGATAGTCTAAATCGATTAACAATACTCGCTTGTCTACATAGCTTAATGAACTAGCCAAGTTGATAGCCGTAGTTGTTTTTCCCACTCCGCCTTTTTGATTAGCAATCGAAATAACGATTCCCATGGGCTTCACCCTTTCTTCACGATTTTCTCCGCAAATGCTTTTCAAACAAATCGCTGTTGTCCTTATAAAACGCTATTTGTTCCGCGTTTAGGAATTCTTCCATCTCTGGAGACGTCAACAACTCGGATATTTCTTGATGGGATAGTGGCTTGTCACTAGGATCCCAATGATCTTCTTGACAAACCTCGTTTGCCAAATACTGGTATATCAATGCCATGGCTATAATCTGTTCATCATGGCTTGGAGCCAAGCGACTTAGATTATACTCATAGCGATTGTCTCGATAGGGCGCTGTCTCACGAAATTTGGTATAAAAATTGAATATCATGGATATCATATCCGTCCGAGAATTAAGCAAATACTTATCTAACCGATTCGCAATCTTCTTCGTTGAAACACTGAATTCGTCGTTGTCTAAAACCCGTTTTAACCCACGCTCGTGAACATAAATGTACAAATCGCGGACATTGAGAATATCTTTTCCATCTTCGCGGAAATGTTCCGCAAGGAATATGGCAATTTCACCAAGGGCTTTTTGATATTTAACATCTTCATATGCCGGTGTCCGTTTCTGCCGTTTATCAAGTTCAACTAAGTAAGTAAGTGATCGATCTTGATACTTTTCAATTAGACGGTTCATCTTAACCCAATCATAATTCAAATCAATGTAGAGCTTTTCATTGTATAAAATTTGGACTAAAAAGATTAAATAGAACAACACGAGAATGCAGGCATAGACATAGACCGATCCAACAATGTCCTGAGCGGATACTAATTCAGCCTGATTTGTAAAGATATAGTATACCCCGATGGCGACCACCAAGGTTCCATATGTTAAATATGAGAACAGTTCTTGATAGAAAATGATAATCGTTAAGGCAATGAAGAAAAATAAATACGCATAAAAACTCCCGGTTCCCAACGTGTAAAACACTGTTAATGCCAATGTATAAATAATGGAAATTTGTCCGGCAGCCAAAATTTTATTCCATCGAAAAAGCGCAAAAATTAATATGAAACCCAGGATTAAAACAATTAGGACAATTATTATGGTTAACAAGTTGTATTTGAAGAAAAGCGAAAATGGAATCGTCACGGCGGTGATAACCAGCAAAAAGGCCATAACAAGGATAATTTTAATTTTACGCACTTCACTCATTGGTAAAAATTCGGTGTTGGATACTTTTTGGAAAAAGTTTTTCATCATTTCACCGGCTTTCCAAGAATGTCGGTGACAATATCGTCAAATACTTGATTATTTTCTTGATAGATTCGAATGATACTTGGATCAATATAGTAGTAATAGTCTGTATAGACCAAAACATTATAAATTTCTTCCTCTGTCAAAGGACGCATTGCGGCATTTCCTCGTCTTAAAGCTGTGTAAAAAACCGCAAATGCCAAAATCTTGATTTCCAGGCTATCTGACTGATGATTGAAACTTTTGAATTGTGTTTCCGAGAAGATTTCGCGTTTCTTGATTTTAATATCTTTAGCATAATTAATCTTCATTGCTAGTTTCAATAATTTTCGATGATTTCCCAACAACAAATCGTCCAAACGATCAAATTCCTCTTTTGAATAGTTGGGATATTTTTCGTGCATGGTTGGATACGGAGTGTTGTTTTCTAAATCTTGCATGATATGGATCTTTTCAACGAAGATATTATCCATCTGAATTTTATTGGTAAAAGCATCCGTGAAAGCTAAAATGTTATCATAATATTTCGATAAAGATATTGTCCGTCCGGTTACTTGTGTTTCTAAATCAATTAATAAGTCAATATTACGAAACTCTGTTTCTTTAGATAACGCAATCTGATTGTAAAAAAAGCGTTTTTGTTTGACAATGATGTACGAGGAAATGGATAAAACTAAAATAAATACCAAAAAGAAGAATGGTACGGCAAAATCACTTTCCTGTGAAGCATTAATAAAATCAAGATATTCCGGAAATTCCGCCATAATCATGATGGCGGAAAACAAAAGAAAAGTATTACTGATGAACATCACTTTTAAGTCTTGATAGAATGCCGCAATCGCATAGGCAATGAAAAGAGAGGCGACCATTGAAGGTGATTTAAAAATGAAGATCATTGCAATTGCTAAACAAAAAATACCAAAGGAAGTAACATATTGATTCAATTGGTAAAAATAATGGTTTTCATACCCGAATGCTAAGCAAGCCACATTTACTAACATTAACAATAAAAATCCTGCCATTAAAGAAAGCGTTGTTTGAAGCGGATATTTTGCCACAATCATATATGTCAAAACTGCAACACCTAAAATAGCAGAAATGGTTATAACAAATAGGTTTTTTGACCGTAAATGTTTGGTTTCCAACAATTCACGATAATCTTCAATTTCCGCAAATACGTATTTTTGACGGTTAGGCATAATATCGCCTCCTTTATAATGGATTTTTTTTGATTTTGCTAAACGGCCGCGGATACATTGGCCCTGTTAATTGACTTTTTTGGATTACAATCAAGGCACGATTTGTCGTTTCGTCAAGTGAATAGACTTGATTTTGGAGTAAGGATCCGCCTAGTATGGTAATCGCTGTTTGTGCTTCGGCAAGTTCGGTTTGAAAATTGGCAACTTTCATTGCCACGAAAAGTCCGTTTAGTTTGACAAACGGCAAACATAATTCCGTCAAAATATTAAGCTTTGCAACCGCTCTGGCAGTAACAATGTCGTAACTGTTTTTTATCAGAGAGTCTTCAACTCGACCATGAATCAAAGTCACGGTTTGAAGACCTAATAAATTTACTAATTCTGCTAGAAATTTGATCCGTTTCTCTAAAGCATCAATGATGGTAATTTGTAGTTTCGGAAAAATAATTTTTAGTGGAATTGATGGAAATCCAGCCCCGGATCCAACATCAAGCAAAGTTTGTTCTTGCGGGGCAAAGGCTTTGCTTAAGAAAAGCGAATCCAAAAAATGCTTTTTGTAGACTTCCGATTTATCGGTAATGGCAGTTAAGTTCATGACGGTGTTTTTTTGTATCAAAAAATCGTGATAAAGCGCAAATTGCTTCATCATCGTGTCAGAAGGGGTAATATTAAGCATTTCCAACTGTTTCTTGAACCATGAATCCACGATATCGCCTCGAAAGTATTTTATCATATCAAGGTGAATAATCATATCCTTTTCGATAAATGGCTGGGATTTCACGATTAAAATCGTGATGAATTTCCGCGTTAAATGCAAGGATGATTTAGAAAACCATTGACCATCATTGTCAATGGTTAGTGATTGTACTTGCCCGATTTGATTTGGACAGCCAATGATGATAAGTCAGCCGGTGTTATTCCGCTGATGCGTGAAGCTTGCCCAATTGTACAGGGACGAATTGTTTTTAGTTTGGCGCGGGCTTCCAAAGCGAGATTATGAAGTTGATCATAATCAATAGTCTTTGGAATCGTAATGCTTTCTTCCTTGATTAATTTTTCCGCTTCCTTTTTTGCTTTTTTGATATAACCTTCATACATAATTTCGATTTCGACTTGCTCGTATATTTCTGGCGAATTTATCCTTGTTTCTTTCGCGATGCTCATTGCCAATTGATAAGTCATTCCTGGCCGTTTTAACAAGTCAAAAAGGCTCAATTTTTCATTTATTTCGTTAAGATTTCTGGCTTTTAACTCATCATTTATGGTCTTCCCTGGATTTACATAAAGTGTTTTCAACCGGTTTATTTCTGCAGTGATCGCTGCTTGTTTTTGTAAAAATGTTTTATGTCTGTTTGTGTCGATTAAGCCCACTTGATATCCGTACTCGGTTAATCGCATGTCAGCGTTATCGTGCCGTAACAAAAGCCTGAATTCCGCTCTTGAAGTTAACATTCGGTATGGTTCTTGTGTGCCTTTAGTAACCAAATCATCGATTAACACGCCGATATATGCCTCATCACGTCGTAAAACCAATGGCGGTTTTTGATCTTGTTTTAATGCAGCATTTATCCCCGCCATTAATCCTTGAGCAGCAGCTTCTTCATAGCCGCTAGTGCCATTTACTTGCCCAGCAAAAAATAAGTTGATGATTTTTTTAGATTCAAGGGTTGGCCAAAGTTGCGTTGGGTTGATTGCATCATACTCAATAGCATAAGCATATTTGGCTATGATTGCTTTTTCTAAACCAGGAAGCGAGTGAACCATCTGATCTTGAACCTCGTGTGGCATCGAAGTTGAGAATCCCTGCAGATAGACTTCGTCAGAAAATTGACTTTCCGGCTCAATAAATAATTGATGTCGTTCTTTGTCGGCAAAACGAACGAACTTATCTTCAATTGAGGGGCAATATCTTGGTCCTATTCCCTTGACTAATCCACTATACATGGCCGATTTTCGAAGATTATCAGAAATAATATTCTTGGTGGCTTCCGTCGTGTGAATCAAATAACAAGGCCACTCATGATCAATTGGCTTAAAGTACGAATCATCAAAACTAAAGTGGTAGATGAAACCATCGCCGGGCGATAACTCCATCTTTGAAAAATCAATTGAACTTCGAATTAGTCGTTGCGGAGTTCCCGTTTTCAAACGAAAAGTTGTGATTCCCAGTTCTCGTAAGTTTTGCGATAACCCAATGGATGGCTTTTGTTGGTCCGGACCTGAAGATATCGCTGTTGAACCGACCAAAACGGTGCCTTCCATATAAGTACCCGTCGTTAGCACTACCGTTTGAGAATAAATCAACTCTCCGGACTCTAAAATCACACCTTGACAAATGTGGTCGTTGACAATTAATTTATTAACATATGCTTCACAAATTTCTAAATTAGGTTGGTCAAATAACGTTTGTTGCATCTTCTGAGGATAAAGCACTTTATCGGATTGTGCTCGAAGTGCTCGCACGGCCGGACCTTTGGAGTTGTTAAGCATTTTCATCTGAAGATATGATTGATCGGCATTTTTTCCCATCTCACCGCCTAATGCATCAATTTCACGCACTAATGTCCCCTTTGCCGGACCTCCAATTGATGGATTACATGGCATCGTCGCAATCATTTTAATGTTTCCGGTTATCAATAATGTTTTTTTATTCAGTCGAGCGAGGGCAAGGCTGGCTTCTGAGCCGGCATGACCGCCACCTATAACAATAGCATCGTACATAGTAATCACTTTCTTCCGTTATCTATTGTAATTCATCGTATCAATTTAGTAAAGTAAGCGATCTATTCCTGATAAAAAAAGAAACCCGGTTTGTCCAGATTTCCTCATATCAAATCAAAATGACGTAAGGCGTTAGCAACCCCTTCATCACCAACAGCTGATGTCACATAAGTCGCAACCGCCTTAAGATCAGGGTGGCTATTTCCCATCGCGATTCCATGCTCAACGGCCTTGAGCATCGAAATATCATTCATCCCATCACCGATAGCATATACTTCACTGGTTGGATAATTAAGATAGTTCACCAGCCATCTAATCCCATCAGCTTTTAAATCGCCTTTTAGATTTACATCGAAACCATAACGACTGGATTGTACAAACATCAATTCAGGAAAATCAATTCGGAGTTGATCAACTTTCCAAGCGTCAAAGACAATAAAAGAAAGAATCTGATTTTCAAGGTGAAACGAACGGTTAATAATGGGACGTTCAATCCCAAAGTTATCTGAGAAAGCATCAACATATTCCGTTTGTTTTGAATAAGCAACATAACCAAAAACGCCTTCTAAAACCAAGTCAGATCCGATTCGATCACAAGTGTCTATCATCCTTTGAACAGTATCTACGGGAATATACTTTTCGTATACTACTTGTCCTTGATAGTTGATATAATTCCCGTTGGCACAAACATAAGAGTCAATCCCTAATACTTTATCTACTCCATAAAGCAAGTGCGGAACTCGACCCGAAGCAATGATGGGAATGTGCCCTTTGGCCTTTAATTGTGTAATTGTATTGATTATATTTTTGGCGGGTTTGCCATGATCAAGCATTGTTCCATCTAAATCAATAAAAATCAACGCCATGACAAATCACTCCTTGTTCGATATTTTCATTCAAAAGAATCTCCCATGAAGCATCTCCACCCACATAAACACCTTACTTAAGGCTGCTTCCGTCAAGACCTGACCTAATTCGTGGGCACTTATTGAGTGAAGATGCTTCATAAGAGATTCTTATTATATTTTATCATATTTACTGGCAAATAACAATTACTTATCAGCCCGTAGTTTTCGAAAAAACGTTTTCATAATTGTGCTTGCTTCCAAATTCAAAACACCGCTTTCAACTTCTACATGATGATTGTAGTCATAATCAAAAAGATTTACTATTGATGTATGTGCCCCACTTTTAGGCTCAAATGCACCATACACAAGTCGTTTTAACCGTGCTTGTATCATTGTGCCTGCGCACATCACACATGGCTCGATAGTAACATATAGTGTGCATTCATCAAGTCGCCAAGAGTTTAATAATTGACAAGCTTGATCCATTGCCATCATCTCGGCGTGATTGAAAACATGTTTGGTCGTCTCGCGCTGATTATAGCCTCTAGCAATAATTTTATCATCCTTGACAATGACGCACCCAACTGGTACTTCACCGATATCAAATGCCTTTTGTGCTTCTTTGAGAGCCTCTCGCATCCAGCGCTCATCAAGCTCATTCATGGTCTTCAAATCGAGTGTATGTCGCTGGTTTTCCTGGCACTTGATGGCAGTGTCGACAGCGAGCTTCATATGAATCTTTGGCTCCTACCAAAATAATTGGATCATTATAACTGGCCGGTTTGCCATTAACAATTCTTTGGGTTCTGGTTGCCGGTGTATGGCAAACAACACAAATCGCTGATAACTTTGTGACATCTTCAGCGATGGCTAATAATCTTGGCATAAAGGAAAATGGTTCGCCACGGAAATTGCGGTCCAAGCCTGAGACAATGACGCGTATACCGTGATCAGCGAGATATTCGCAGATTTCAACAGATTCTTCATCAAGGAATTGAATCTCGTCGATGGCGACGACATTGGTATCGTTATCAACGTATTGCATTATTTCTGAGGCTTTACGAATATTAATTGACTTGGTGCGGTTATTGTTATGACTAACGACTTCATTATTGCCATAACGTGTGTCAATCGATGGTTTGAAGACAAGTATGTTTTGTTTTGCATATTCGAGTCGTTTAACTCGACGGATTAATTCTTCGGTTTTTCCGGCGAACATTGGTCCCGTTATTACTTCAATCCATCCTTCGCGTTGTCTCACATACATAGTGATTCCTCCTTTGATTTTTTACAAAGTCTATTATAACCAAAGTGCAAAAAAAAAACCATATCATATGGTTTCTTTTGTCATTATTTATTTTCGATGCCGTAACGTTTGTTAAATCTGTCGATTCGTCCGTCCGCAGCGGTGAATTTTTGTTTGCCGGTAAAGAACGGATGACAATTGGAACAAGTGTCAACGCGGATTTCTTTTACAGTGGAGCCTGTGATAAATGTATTGCCACAAGTGCTGCAAGTAACCGTCGTTTGATTATATTTCGGATGAATACCGTTTTTCATTTTGTTTTTCTCCTTCTGCCATGATTTTTATTTCATAGTAAGTTCTCAAGCAAAAGTATTATAACAAACTCCCATCTAAAATGCAAGAGATATTTATCGAGCTTGAAAATGGTGCTTTTATCTGTTTCTAGCAAAAAAAATGATATAATTAAATTAACATATATTACAAAAGGAATGATAACATTGACAAATTTAGATCAAGAAGCACTTATCTTACACAAACTTCATCCCGGTAAACTTTCTGTTTGTTCGACGGTACCTTTAAAAACCGCCCACGATTTATCAATTGCCTATACTCCTGGGGTTGGAGCTCCATGTCTTAAAATCAACGCCAACCCAGAAACCGCTTACCAATACACTTCAAAAGGTCACATGGTCGCCATTGTCACCGATGGATCAGCCGTTTTGGGTTTAGGTAATATCGGGGCTCTGGCAGCCATTCCGGTTATGGAGGGCAAAGCTGCATTATTGAAACAATTCTCCGGCCTTGATGCCTTTCCTATCTGCCTTGACACCCAAGATCCTCAAGCTATCATTGAAACTGTTGTTAGAATCGCCCCAATGTTTGGCGCAATCATGTTAGAAGACATTGCCGCTCCTCAGTGCGTATTGATTGAGCGAGAATTAAAAAAACGGCTAGCCATACCGGTGTTCCATGATGACCAACACGGAACTGCCGTTGTGGTGGCTGCAGCGGTCACAAATGCGTTTCGTCTGCTAAAAAAGGATCTCGCTGCCATCCGGGTTGTAATTTCAGGGACCGGTGCGGCCGGAAGTGCGATTTGCCGAATGTTAACTAATTTGGGAATTAAAACCATTAACGCCTATAACAAACAAGGCATCGTGACCGATAAAAAATATGATTCTTATGATTTTTTAATCCGTGAATTATTAGACCAATCCATTATATCTTCATATAACTTGACCGGAAGTGACACATTGGGAGAGTTAATCAAAGGTGCTGATTTATTCATCGGAGTCAGTGCCCCCGACTTAATTAATGCCTCGATGATTAAATCAATGGCAAAAGATCCTGTTGTCTTTGCAATGGCTAATCCAAAACCTGAAATTATGCCCGAAATTGCTCATCAAGCTGGAGCTATAATTGTCGGTACCGGACGCAGTGACTATCCTAATCAGATTAATAATGTGCTAATCTTTCCTGGTATTTTTAAAGGCGCCCTTCAAGCCCGAGCCCCACAAATCAGCGAAGCAATGAAAGTAGTCGCATCCCAAGCATTAGCTAGTCTCGTCAAAGATACGGAACTTTCGTATGACTATATTTTGCCAAACGCCTTAGATCGACGCGTTGTTACAGCGGTGGCAAAAGCGGTAAAAAAACAAGCATTAAAAGAAAAGGAATATTCAGTGTAAATCGCTATAATTAAGCGTTTTCATATAAAACGACTGCGAAAATATTTTCGCAGTCGTTTCTGTGTTATAAAAGATTTAGTTCCTTAAGTTCATGATATAGTCGGGCAACGGGAAGTCCCATCACCGTGTAAAAATCACCATCAATTGTTTGTACAAATTTACTACCAAGTCCTTGAACCGCATACGCTCCCGCTTTATCAAACGGTTCTTTTGATGTTATATATTGATCAATTTCCTGATTGGTCATGGGATAAAATGTCACTTTTGTGGCTTCAAAAAAGGATTTGGAAATCTTTTTTGTGATTATGGCACAGCCGGTTATAACTACATGTGTTTTTCCCGATAGAATTGTTAACATTTCTTTGGCATCTTGAGCGTTCTTTGGCTTGCCAAGCCGTTTATCATCAATATATACCATGGTATCAAAGCCTAAAACAATATCATCCTGATGATGGCGAAATATATCGGCGGCTTTTTGAAAAGCTAAATCCATCACCAGTTCATCGTTAGCTAAATCGGGCCGAATAATTTCATCAACGGAACTAATGATGATTTCATAGTCAATCCCAAGCATTTCCATTAGTTGTTTTCGTCTGGGAGAATTGCTAGCGAGAATATATTTGTTCATAGTATGTACCTCTTTGCTTTCTAAAATTATTATACCATAAACTCTTAAGTCTGCCATATAATTTCCTTTGTCTTGCTTTCATCCGCAATTCTCATACTAAAAGTCCATGAATTACTCACAAATTAATGATAGACTGATACCGATTTATCGGATATAATTGTTATAACGTCAAAAAATTGATACAATATTCAATAAGAGCCATGACTTGAGGTGATGAAAATGATGGCCGGTTTAACTTCAAAGTTGATTGAAAAAAACGACATCATTGTCGTTGCGGTCAGTGGTGGTATCGATTCAATGGTTCTTTTAGATATGTTATGTCAAAAACGAGACGCTTTGCATCTTTCTGTTGTGGTCGCCCATGTCAATCACCGCATGCGATTGGAATCAGAAGAGGAATACGCTTTTGTTGCGGAAAAATGCCAGTCATATAATGTCGCTTTTTATGGCATGATCCTTGATTATCAGGGTGAAGATAATTTTCATAATTATTCTCGTAATAAACGATATCAATTCTTTTATGAAATCGCCAAAAAAGTACATGCAAATAAAATCGCTTTGGCCCATCATGCGGATGATCAAGCTGAAACGATTTTGATGCGGTTAGTTCGTGGTTCGGGTTTCATTGGGTATGCCGGAATCAGCGAACGGCTGGCTTATCGCGATATCGAAATAATCCGTCCATTATTACATACGACTCGGAGTGAAATTGAACTTTACCAAACTAAACACAAAATCATTTTCCGTCAAGATTCATCCAACCTTCTGGATAAGTACACTCGGAACCGCTTCCGTCATCATATTTTGCCATTAATTGAGCAAGAAAACCCGCTCTATCATGAAAAATTTGACCAATTCGCCACTTACATTACCGAAACATATGCGTTAATCAGCCGATTATCGACCGCATTTATTGATGCATCGGTAACATTTGCTTTGGATAAAGCCGTTGTGTCTGTCACGGCGTTCACCGCTTTGGACCGCGCTGTAACCCGCGATGTCATCAAAAGGATCGTCGATCGCTTAACACTCGATGGTTTTGAATTATCTTTTGCTAATATAGAAAGCATTCTTGGTCTGGCAATCAGTGACAAACCCAACGCTCGTCTCATATTAAACAAGAATCTTTGTATCGTTAGAAAATACAATCTGATTAGTTTTGAAACAATAATTACAGAAGCATTTGCCTTTTCCCAGGAAATACCCACTTTCGGAACATATCCCCTACCAAATGGCGATATGGTTGTCATTACGGAAAAACGAAGCGATATTGATGGTATTTCGATTGAATTATGGTATAATAATTTACGTTTCATCTTTCCAATGACATTCAGAAGTCGTCACGATGGCGATCGCATCAAAATTATTGGTGGAACGAAAAAAATCAGTGAATTACTAATTGATATGAAAATCCCATTCGAAGAACGTAACCATTTAGCCGTGGGAATCACTGCTCAAGCGGAAATTTTTTGGGTTCCGGGATTAAAAATTAGCCCTGTTACAAAAACTGGGAAACAAGTTATTTATCTAACGTATGTAAAGGGGAAATAACATGCTGGAAAAAGACATCGACCATATACTGGTCACACAAGCGGATATTATTGCCATTTGTTCCCGTCTCGGTCATCAGATTACCGATGATTATAAGGATAAAAATCCTCTCATCATCGGTCTTTTAAAAGGATGTATTCCCTTCATGGCCGAATTAATCAAACATATTGATTTATATTGTGAGATTGAATTGATGGGTGTCTCTAGTTATCATGGTGGAATCACCGCTTCTTCCGATGTTAAGATCACTAAAGATCTAGAGGTATCTGTTCAAAATCGACATGTGTTAATCGCTGAAGATATTGTCGATACCGGAAAAACATTAGAAGTCATATCGCGACTTTTGTTACATCGTGGTGCTTCTTCAGTTGAGGTAGTCACTTTACTAGATAAACCCGCTGGACGAAAAGTTCCTTTTGTACCTAAATATATCGGAAAATCCATTCCCAAAGCCTTTGTTGTCGGCTTTGGACTTGATTATAATGAAATGTATCGTAACCTACCGTTTGTCGGCGTTCTCAAGCCAGAAGTATATAAGTAATAATCTGAGACATCATAAGGAGGTCTATTATGGCCGAAAATACCAATCAACCCGTCAAAAAGCCTTTAACTAGTCGAACATCTCATTTTGTGATGATTGCCATTTTGATTTTACTCGGAATCGCTGTCATCATCGGATTCGGAAACCTGAATTCCCCAGTTGAGCTGAGTGTAAGTCAATTTGAAAGTGCTTTAAACAACGAAAATATTTCCCAAGTATCCGTCACTCCCATTTCCGGTGATATAAACTATCGCGGTTATAAAGCGATAATTGTTTTCAAACCCGGCATCACAATAACGGGGGTAGACGGAACCACGGTCACTATCACCGCTGATAACATCTCGAAGATCACCGTTTTCACTTACTTAGCTAACGATAATGACCTAAATCGCATCACCACGATTATCGATAATTTAAATGGTGATTTAGATGCGACTAATAATGTCACATATCTACACACTCCTGGCTCTACTTATGATTGGTTAAGTATTCTATTTCCAATCGTTTTAGTAATCGGAGTTGTTGTTTTGCTTGTATATATGATGCGGGGAAACACCAACGCTAATAAACAAGCTTTCGATTTTGGTAAAAGTCGGGCTCGTGTTTCTAAAAACCAAAAGACCACATTTAATGATGTTGCGGGTGCTGATGAAGAAAAAGAAGAATTACAGGAAATCATCGATTTCTTAAAAAGCCCCAAAAAATATATGGATCTTGGCGCTAGAATCCCCAAAGGGGTCATTCTCATTGGCCCTCCAGGAACTGGTAAAACATTAATTGCCCGCGCTGTCGCTGGCGAGGCCAATGTGCCTTTCTACTTCGTGTCTGGATCTGATTTCTTAGAAATGTTCGTTGGTGTCGGCGCCAGCCGCGTCCGCGACATGTTCAAAACCGCCAAACAGAATGCTCCTTGTATTTTATTCATTGACGAAATTGATGCTGTCGGCCGACAAAGAGGCACAGGCCTTGGCGGCGGACATGACGAACGTGAACAGACATTAAATCAATTACTTGTTGAGATGGATGGATTCGGACATAATTCTGGTGTTATCATTCTTGCCGCAACGAATCGCGTTGATATTCTTGATCCCGCGCTTTTGCGCCCAGGCCGTTTCGATCGTCAAATCTATGTCGGTGTCCCGGATATTAAAGGTCGCACCGAGATTCTAAAAGTTCATTCCCGTCACAAAAAAATCAATCCGAATATTACTTTTGAGGAAATTGCGCATCGCACTCCCGGATTCACCGGTGCCGACTTAGAAAATTTAATGAATGAAGCCGCTTTACTTGCCGCCCGAGAAAACAAAAAACAAATCGAACTCTACCATATTGATGAAGCCGTTGACCGTGTGTTAATGGGTCCAGCCAAAAAATCGCGTGTCTTCTCCAAGAAGGAGCGTCAATTTATCGCCTTCCATGAATCTGGGCATGCTGTTGTGGGCATCAAACTTCAGAATGCCAATATTGTCCAGAAAGTCACTATCATTCCTCGCGGACAAGCTGGCGGATATAACTTGATGCTTCCCGAAGAGGAACAAGCTTTCTTACAAACGCGCCAAGGATTATTGGAAATTATCACCGGCTTACTGGGTGGCCGCGTTGCCGAAGAAATTATCTTCTCAGAAATCTCCACCGGAGCTCATAACGATTTACTAAAAGCTACTACCATCGCCCGGGCAATGATTACCGAATATGGGATGTCAGAAAACCTCGGTCCGGTTACTTACGAACGGAATACTGGCCCTGTCTTCTTAGGCCGTGATTATGGAAAAGATAAAAACTTCTCCGAAAATATCGCTACCGAAATTGATAAGGAAGTTCGTAACATCATTCATGAATGCTATGAAAAAGCTAAAGTTTTGATTCGCGAGAACGAAGATCTTTTACGAAAAATCGCTCACTACTTACTTGAGGTTGAAACCCTTACGAAAGAAGACATCGATGAAATCGTTAAAACTGGTCGGTTGTCACGGTGGGACGATATTCTTCTTAGTAATCCCGCCGAATCCAAAGAATCCAAGAATCCAGTTATTACTCCTTCTTCTCCTGCCGAAACAGAATCCGTTGTTTCGACAACCGATCCTGAAAAAAAAGTATAAACCATTCAAGGGATACGAGCCGTATCCCTTGTTCTTAAAAAAGAGGTGGTATTCTTGCGTCTTGATAAGTTTTTAAAAGTCTCGCGTTTATTCAAACGTCGCGTCGTCGCCAAAGACATCGCCGCTAACGAACGAGTGTTCATCAACGATCATATGGCGAAGCCTGCAAGTGAAGTCAAGGCAGGCGATCGCATCAAAATCGTGTACGGAAATAAAGTATTGGTCATCCGGGCATTGCTGATTGCTGATCTTACAAAAAAAGCTGATGCCGAAAAAATGTATGAAATCCTTGAGGAAACAAAGAATACCCCCGATTTGGGGATTTGATTGCGAAAATGAAAATTATAGGCTATAATAATAAATATAAACGTATGAATCTAGGTGATTATCTTGAGCAAAAAAATTGCAGTGCTTTTTTTAACAGTTCTCGGATTCTTTTCCTTATCGGCTTGTACTAACAGCCTGGTTACTTACAATATCTATGTGACCGTCTATCCACTAGAATACCTTGTTGACTCCTTACTCACAGACACTGACATCACTTGTGGAATGGTCCCTGGAGTTACTTCCCATAATGAATCAGTCGATTGGGCTCCGAAACAAATCATTGCTATGACCGAAGCTAAATATCTGTTTTATATTGGTGCTTTCTTTGACACCTATATTGATAACCAAATTAGCACAATCTTTACCGATGAAGAAGTGACCCTCGTCAAACTCGAAACAGAATTTGATGTAAACGGGGTGAATTCGTTATTGATTGAAGGGGTGTCTCATCATTCTCACGATGATGAAGAAGACGACGAAGCCACAGATACTGAAATTGGACTGGATCCGCATTTCTGGATAAGTCCAAAACGAATGATTCAAGTTGTCGGTTTGTTATATACGAAATTAATTGATGCCCAAACCGGATACCCCGAACTGGCTTCAACCATCGCCACTAATCGAGATAATCTTCTGGCAATTCTTTCTAGCCTCGATGCTGCTTATGACGCTGCTATCAACCCCGAATCGAAAACAGTTCTTACTTCCACGAATCTATATGGCTATCTAAAGGCTGATTATGGTTTGAAAACAATATCAATCTCGCCAGGATATCATGAAGAAAACGATGTTGCCATTGCTCAAGATCGGGAGTCAATTCTTAGTCAAGCCCAAGCAAATTCTATTCGTCACATCATCTATGAAGTGAATGCCAGTTCGCCGGCATCTGATGATATTTTTACCGCTTTGACCGCTTTAGGGCTTAACCCCGTTAAACTATACTATAATACCATGCCGTCTCTTTCAGACAGTGATCGAGCCCAAAACATTGATTATTATCAAATTATGCAATATACCAACTTAGCTTTGTTAATAACTGCTACTAATATTGAGGAGTAACCCCTAATGGAAAATAAACTATCCGAACAAGAAATCATCCGTCGTGAAAAAGCAACGGATTTATCCGTCAAAGGTTTAGATCCTTATGGGCAGCGGTTTGACCGAACTCACAATACTGAAACTTTTAAAGCCCAATATGGTCATTTAAAACCCGAAGATCTCGAAGCAATGGGATCCTTACCCACAATCAAGATTGCCGGTCGTATAATGACAAAACGATCCAAAGGAAAAGCTGGTTTTGCTCACATTCAAGACCAATATGGACAAATTCAAGTCTATGTTAAATTTGATAATGTCGGGGAAGATGCCTACATTCTTTTTGACAAGGGTGATATCGGTGATATCATCGGCGTTGAAGGTACCCCCATGATCACTCACACCGGCGAGCTCTCAATCCGCGTCACTAAATATACTCATTTGGTAAAAGCCTTGCGTCCATTACCGGAAAAATTTCATGGCTTAACGGATATTGAAGAACGATATCGGCGGCGATATGTTGATTTAATTATGAACGAAGATTCGAAGACAACTTTGATTTTACGTTCGAAAATCATTGCCTCAATGCGTAATTATTTGAATAACCGAGGCTATTTAGAGGTGGAAACGCCAATTCTACATCCGGTACTGGGCGGAGCCAATGCTAAACCTTTCATTACGCATCACAATGCCTTGGATATGCCTTTTTATCTCCGAATCGCTCCTGAATTATATTTAAAACGATTAATCGTTGGCGGGTTTGACTGTGTATATGAAATCGGCCGTTTGTTTCGTAATGAAGGCATGGATGTCAAACACAATCCTGAATTCACAACGATTGAATTATATTTAGCATACAGTGATTTAATGGGAATGATGGATTTGTGCGAAGATTTGATCGTTGCCATCACTAAAGAAACACGCAAAACAACGACAATTTCCTATCAGAATAAAACCATCGAATTAGCTAAAGGCTGGCGTCGGGTTCACATGGTCGATTTGATTAAAGAATATACCGGAATTGATTTCTTTGCGGTGTCTGATTTCGAAACCGCGAAGAAACTGGCGCTTGATCATCATTTAACGGTCGAACCCCAACACTTTGGTATTGGTCATATCATCAATTTATTCTTTGATGCTTTCTGCGAAGATAAAATTATTCAACCTACATTTGTTTACGGTCATCCGATTGAAATCTCTCCATTGTCAAAGAAAGATCCCCTTGATCCTCGTTTTACCCAACGTTTTGAATTATTTATCGATGGTCGTGAGTATGCTAACGCTTTTACTGAATTGAATGATCCAATTGATCAAAGAGAACGTTTTGAGAATCAATTAAAGGAAAAAGCCCTTGGTAACGATGAAGCAAATGAAATGGATTTGGACTTTATCGAAGCGCTTGAGTATGGGATGCCGCCTACCGGCGGAATCGGAATTGGCATTGATAGATTGGTCATGTTACTAACAGACAGTGCTTCGATTCGAGATGTTTTATTGTTTCCCCATATGAAAAATCGTAATCGTTAATTAAAAATCGGCCTGAGAATTTCTCTCTTGGCCGATTTTCTTTTTTTATTCCTGATTATCTTGTTTTTCGGTTTCTTCCGGTTTTTCTTCAATCATTTCCGGCTCTTTAAATTCGCCTTGTTGTGTTTCAACAACCTCACCCGGTTGCGGTTCAACGTAAATATAATCATCCACATTGACTAAGCCCTTAAATATTTCTTTTGCCCTTAATGCCGTGTGGTGTTCTTTGCCATTAGCTATAACAAAAGCCAGACATTTGTCCATTTCCAAATCATCATGGATTTCCTTATAGTACAAAGCTAAACGGTAGTTGAGAATCAGTTTAGTTGAGATAAATCCATCTTCGCGGGAAAAATGCCGTTCGATGACTTCTTTGTAATGTTCGGGATCATCCGAAAGGTTTTGCATAGCATCAAGCAATTCTGTATAACCGTCAACGAAATCGGCATATTTTGGTCCGAGTTTTTCTTTGACATTTTTTATTCTTTCGATACTCTGACGGACAGTCTCCATATCGTCCAGTTCAAAAGAAGCGTAACTGGTATAGGCAAAGATTAAGACTTGGTATCCGGTGATAATTTTCTTTAGTTCAATGGAATTAAAATTTTTGATGGCATCTTCATATCGTCCAGCATTATATAAAGCAATTCCCAAATAAACCTGATATAATGTTTTAAATTGTTTTGTTGGCGCATCCGCAACGGCTTTTTCCGCCAATTGAACGGCACCAGCGACATCAAGATCATAGTCAACCATCATTGAAAATTTGTTAGTAAATAGTTGCCATGGAGCGGTCATTTTGTACTTAATAAACAAATATCCAAACGAAATGATGAGGATATCATAGAGCCACCCGTTATCGCCAAAATATTTGAAGATGGATTCGGTGACAATCAAAGCGACGCCACCGACAGACAGAACAATTAGTGCTGTTATAAATTGTTTTCTATTCATAATTTCTCCTTTTTATATATCTTTTCCGATGACGATTTCTTCGTCTTCGTACAAAGTTATGCCTAAAGTGTCAGCGATATCGGAAAAGATATCGATAATGCCATAAAAATCTAATTCATTGTCACCACAAATTACGCGAATCTGTTCATCAACATATAATCCCAAATTACCATCGACGGATAGTTGCTTATCAATGATATTTTCTAGTTTGTCACATAATTTGTCTAAAGTGTCTTTATCATATTTGCGTTGTTTTTCTTCAAGTTCGTAGCGAACATCTTCGGCAAACAGGACGTAGTTGATGACGCTATCAAATTTCATCAGTTCATGTATATCGTTGTGAAAATTAGTGCTCAGGTAAATTTTGCATGATTCAAACTGGTCGTTAAGAAATGCCAGTCCTACATCAAAGATCTTTATTAAATCCGAATCTAGTTTCATTCTTTTTGCGGTTGTTTCTTGTAAAATGTGGTCTAAAACCGTAAAAACCGGGTAAAACCGATCAAAAAGCAAAGATTCGTGGGCTTTTAAATCGAGATACAACGGCTGATTTTCCTTTTTCCATGATTTAAATTCATTCAAGAGAGCATCCAAGTTTTCACCGCCTTATGTATCATTATATCATTACTGATAAAAAAGCCAAATATTATCTTATGGTTTTTTTGTGATGTCAATTACGCTTTATCAACCGAGCCAAATAAAATCATCTTTTCCCTGACGGTTTGTTTTATTGCTTCAACTCCCGGGGCGAGAAGCTTTCTGGGATCATATCCTTTGCCTTCGCGGTCTTTACCCGCTTCGATATATTTGCGAACCGCGGCGGCAAAAACCAACTGACACTCCGTATTGACATTAATTTTAGCAACGCCTAAAGCGATAGCTTTTTTTACCATTTCATCCGGAATTCCAGTGCCGCCATGTAGAACTAACGGTTTGTTATCAACTTTCTTTTTTATATCAGCTAAAACTTTGAAATTAAGTCCTTGCCAATTGGCAGGATATACTCCATGAATGTTTCCAATACCGGCAGCTAAAATTGTGACTCCAAGTCCAGCAATTCGTTGACATTCATCTGGATCCGCCAATTCGCCCATTCCCAAAACGCCATCTTCTTCCCCGCCAATAGCGCCGACTTCGGCTTCCATTGACAAGCCAAGTTTTTTGGTCAGAGCCACGAATTCTTGGGTTTTGGCGATGTTTTCGTCAATTGGGTATTTAGATCCATCAAACATGACCGAAGAAAAACCGGCTTCAATGGCCTTAAATGTGCCTTCATATGTCCCGTGATCAAGATGTAAAGCCACTGGAACTGTTATGTTTAATGATTCAATCATCGAATCCACCATTGTCGCAACGGTTTTAAAACCAGTCATGTATTTACCGGCCCCTTCCGAAACTCCAAGGATGACTGGTGAATTCATTTCTTGCGCCGTTTGTAAAACGGCTTTTGTCCATTCAAGATTATTGATATTGAATTGACCAACGGCATATCCGTTTTCAAAAGCTTTTTTACACATTGCTTCTAGCGAGACTGTTTTCATATATTTCCTCCTGATAGAATTCGGCTCATATTGATGTTTATCGCTCTATATTATACAAAGTTTTTGTGATAAAGTAAAGTTTTAAGCCAGATACACTAAATCTGTTTAAAAATCGGATTATGTTAATATATTTAAAAATCCCATCATAACTCGATGGGATTTAAACTGCAATAATTATTATAAACCAGAAACCGGCATGGATTTGACTTTAACTGATGGGCATGTTACTCCATAAAAACTCGTCTTTGAATCATCTCCAACCGCAACAATGTCTTTTAATAACGAGATAAAATTACCCGCAACCGTGACTAAAGCCACTGGTGCTCCGATTTTGCCATCTTTGATGACAAAACCAGACGCCTGAAGCGAGAAATCCCCCGATACCGTGTTAGCACCGGCGTGTGACCCTTGCAGATTAGTAATTAATAAGCCATCTTTGATTGATGCTAACATCGCTTCCATAGTATCGTTTCCAGAAATCATTTTCATATTGATGAAAGAAACCGATCCGCTAAAACCATTCCCGGTAGTAGAAAGACCATCTTTTTTGGCGGTGTTTAAATTATGCAAATATGTCGTGAGAACGCCATTTTTGATTAATTCTTTGTATTTTGTGGCGCATCCCTCATCATCAAATGAACGGGAAGAACTAGATTTCTTAAGGAATGGATCATCAACAATTGTGACTAGTTCTGAACCGATTGTTTCACTTAACTTGCCTTTAAGAAGCGACAAGCCTTTTTGGACCGCATCCGCGGAAAAGACATTTTGAAATGTCGCTAGCAAAATAGCTAAAGCATCACGACGTAGGATAATTTCATAATTATTTGAAGCAATTGGTTTAGCTCCTAAAGCGTCAATTCCTTCTTTGACGATTCGGTCCGCAAGCTCGGATAAATTAAAATCCGCAAAATCATTGGTGATATCAAGATCAAACCCAGTCCGTTGATCGGCTTCGTCTTTAACAATAACTTGAGCACCAAGATATGCCGAATTAACCTTGTTATATAGCTTTAATCCTTTGGTGTTTTGTAATAAAACAGTCCTCGTGGTTTCTGAATACATCGTTTCTGCAATTGAGACCCGTGGATCCGCTTTGTGAAGTAATCCGTCAAGTTCTTTTACTGCGGCAATTTTCTCTGCCGCATCTTTCTTTTCTAAAGCTTCTTCAAACAAGCCTTCGACTATTTCATATTTTTTATCGCCCGCATAGATGATGGCCTCATCCGGAGAATCGATGATTTTTGCATTGGCAATCATATTATCAATAATCAAATCGATAATCGAGTCATCCATCACTTCGGTAACAAATGTTCCAAATTTTCCTTGATAAATGCCACGAACAATCAAACTAGATGAATCAGAAATTTCATATTTGTCCAAGTCACCGTTAAAGACTTCAATAGAAAGTTCGTTTTTGTGAGATAAAAATGCCTGAACATCTTCGATTCCTTTTTGTTTGGCTTTTTGGAATAATAAGTCAAGGTTCATATTATTTCGCTCCTTTCTTACCACCAACGGTAATTGAGTGAACTCTTAGCGTCGGTTGTCCGACATCAGCTGGGATTGATCCGGAAGCTGATCCACACATTCCGCGAGCCCGCTCAAGATTGTTGGCAATCATATCAATTTTGAATAAAATATCTGCACCGTTTCCAACTAATGATGCTCCACGGACCGGTTCAGCAATTTTACCATTTCTTACCATGTAGCCTTCCGATACAGAAAAGTTGAAATCACCATTTCCAGGATTAACCGAACCACCACCCATTTTTGCGGCGAACAGTCCATATTCAGTAGCTTTGATGATTTCTTCGAATGTCGAAGTGCCATTATCAATAAATGTATTGCTCATCCGTGATGTTGGCGCGAATTTGTATGATTCGCGTCGTGAAGAACCGGTTGGTTTATGATCCATTCTTCGTGTATTTAGCAAGTCTACCATATACGTTTTCAAAACACCGTTTTCAATTAAAACTCGGCGTTGCTGCGGATAGCCTTCGTCATCAAAATTAGCCGATCCCCATCCGTTTTCAATTGTGCCGTCGTCGATTGCATTAACAATCGGCGATGCAACAACTGTACCCAGTTTTCCACAGAAAACAGATGCGTTCTTCGACACTGATGTGGCCTCTAAACTATGTCCGCACGCTTCATGGAAAATGACACCGCCAAACTCATTGTTTAAAATAACGGCCATAACCCCGCTAGGACATTCGTCAGCGAATAACATTGTTTTTGCTGTTTTGGCCGCCTTAATTGCTGTTTCTTCAACATTGCATTCGGTATCGAAGTACTCATATCCTTGCGCGGTTCCCGGACCCTCGCCGCCCGTTTGCATCATTCCGTCTTTTCCGGCAATAGCACTGACATAGAAACGAATACGAACTCTTTCTTCGGTAACGTATCTGCCAAGACTATTAGCAATTTCGACATTCTGAACCCAATCAGAGAGATTAACACTGACCTGTTGAATGACTTCGTCGTATTCTTTAGCGGCTTTATACGCCCTTTGCATTAAAGCAACTTTTGTTTCTTGTTTGACATCACGGGGATTAATTTTTACTTTGTGGTGAGTCCCAACTTCGATTTTTCCTAGTTTTACAGGAACAGTTTTTTTGTCCGCAGAAAACGATTTTGATAAATCGGATGCCAGTTTTAACAAATCATCTGGGTTTTTGCTATTGGTATATCCGTAGACACTGAACAAACCTTGGGCTAAGCGCAACCCAACGCCAAAGGTTTTTGCTGAATTAGCTTTTTCCACATGTCCACCGATTAACATAATTCCCGATGAAATCCGGTCCTCTGTGTAAACTTCAGCGAAATCCGCACCGGTTGCCAATGATTTCGCGATTATTTCTTCAATTAGAGATTTTTCAAGTAACATGTTTTATCCTCCTAACATATGTACAAAATTATAGCATATCTCTGAGTAAAAATAAATAATAATACAATAAATGACTGTTTGAGATTGCTGCTAGTGCTTTTTTTGGGGGTGTTATTGGTTTTTGTATTTCGTTGCCGCGCCGACAAAGTCTCTAAACAATGGGTGTGGTTTTGTTGGTCGCGACAGAAATTCGGGATGAAATTGACAGGCAACAAACCAAGGGTGATTTTTAAGTTCGATAATCTCAACTAACTTTGTCTCTGGGTTAAATCCAGAAAAAACCAATCCAGCTTTTTCCAATGTCTTACGAAATTTACTATTGAACTCATAACGGTGCCGATGTCTTTCATTGATGTGTTCGCTGCCGTATGCTTGAAAAGCTAAAGTGTCTTTGACAACATCACAGCGATATAAACCCAAACGCATGGTTCCGCCTTTTTGCATTCCACTGTATTGATTCGGCATGAAGTCAATAACATTAAATATTGTATCCGCCTCAAATTCAGTCGAATTTGCCTGTGGCAATTGCGCCACATTACGAGCAAATTCAATGGCGGCAAGTTGCATGCCCAAACACAAGCCGATAAAAGGTATTTGATGAGTTCGTGCATATGTTATGGCCGTAATTTTACCGTCAATTCCGCGATTGCCAAACCCGCCGGGGACGATAATACCCTGACAATCCGACAGTAATTCGGTAGCGTTTCCTTCATTTAATTCCGCGGAATTAATCCATTTGACTTTGATTTTGACATGATGATAATATCCCGCATGATTTAAAGCTTCGCATACAGATAAGTATGCATCATGCAAAGTGATATATTTGCCAACCAAGGCAATTTGAATTGTCGCCGATAAATTTTTGATTGTTTTTACTAATTCGCGCCATTCGGTCATATCGCATGGTTCTGTTTTTAAATCCAAATGCTCGCAAATAATATTGTCAACGTTTTGATCTTTAAATTTCAAGGCAACTTCATACAATATTTTTTCATCAAGGCATTGGATGACAGCTTCTTTCTTAACATCACAAAATAAAGCGATTTTTTCGCGCATTGAGTTGGTAATCTCATGACTGGTTCGCAAAACGATGATGTCAGGAGAAATCCCGACACTGCGAAGCTCTTTGACACTATGTTGGGTTGGTTTGGTCTTTAATTCGCCGGCGGCTTCCAAATAAGGAACCAAGGTGTTATGAATATAAAGGGTGTTGGTATAACCATAATCTCGACGGGCTTGACGAATTGCTTCTAGGTATGGTAATGATTCAATGTCGCCAACAGTTCCGCCAATTTCTGTAATGATAATATCGGCATTTGATTCGGCTGCCGCCGCTTCCAACTTAGCTTTGATTTCATTGGTAATATGCGGGATGACTTGAATCGTAGCGCCCAAGTAATCTCCCCGTCGCTCTTTTTCGATAACTGTAGAATAGATTTTTCCGGTAGTGACAGAACTATTTACCGATAAATTTTCGTCGATAAACCGTTCATAATGTCCTAAATCAAGATCGGTTTCTGCCCCATCGTCGGTCACAAACACTTCCCCATGCTGAAAAGGAGACATGGTTCCGGGATCAACGTTGATGTAGGGATCAAATTTTTGCATAAAAACTTTTAACCCACGATTTTTTAACAGTCTCCCAATTGAGGCTGCGGTAATACCCTTTCCAAGACTGGAGACAACGCCACCGGTCACAAAGATAAATTTTGTTTGTTTCATATTTGACCCCCTCGGTTTTATATAAAAAAGAAAAAGTTCCCCGGCCGGAGAACTCTTTTTTTTGGGCTCTGTTAGATTATATCAAAATAATTCCGCAAAATCAATTGTTTTTACCAAATGACACAATGATCGTTTTCATCTTTTTTTTCATGATCGAACAACGGATAAGCAAAGAAAAAATCGCGGGTTCAATCGCGATTTTTATCTACCGTTTTTAAAAAATTATTCGTCGTACATATCCTCATAATCGTCCATGTATTCATTGTATTTATCATCATCGAATTCGTCACGTTTATCGATGACAGCCTTTTCTTCATCGATGTCGTCTTCTTCTTCATACACGATAGTATCATCATCGATTTCGTCGTTATCTTCTTCATTATCTTCTTCGTTATCTTCTTCATCAAGGTCGATATCGACGTCTTCTTCTTGCTCTTCCTCTTCTAATTCCTCGGCGATATCCTCTTCATATTCAGGGAATTCCTGATAGAAGGCGCCATCTTTGTCCCACATATCGATTGATTGACGACTCTTTAAATCCCACATATCATCGCCCATGTAGATAAACCGTGCTGAGGCAATAAAGTCAGCATAAAATTGGGATATGATTCGGGCCTTTTCTTCGTCGGTCAATTCTTTGGCTTCGCTCAAGGCTTTGAATAATTCCATGAAGGTCATGGGTTGCTTGTTTTTAATTAAGATTCGCTCTGCCACTTCCATCAATGACAGATTTTTTAATTCAACCATGTGCTTAATTTTCCTTTCTTTCCGTGTCTAGTTGCCAGTACAAATGCAAATGATGTTGACTAATAACAACATCGTCATCAAGTAAATCGTAAATGATGTCAATCGTATTGAAAGCGATTTTTAGTCTCTGTGTTTTGATTGTCAAATCAATGTAAGCATCAGCCATTTGGATAATTCCGGTGGTGATGCTTTGATTTTGAAAGACCATTTTAGAAGTAATTGTTCCCGTTTTTGTAATGCTCACTGTTGGTGATATAATATCAATTTGATAGTCGTTATTTTCTGTATCGGTGAAAATCAAACCGTTTGAAACCACTGTTCCGACTACTTCGAAGGCTGTGAATTCAGTTCCATTGATAGCCATTGAAAAGCCGATTTTAGCGTTTTTCATAAATCTCCTGTGAATGCTTTATTATTATATATTACTTTGTATACAAAAACAAGTACAATTTTTTGAATTTTTAGCGATCCTTTTTGGTGATGAAAGTTTCGTCGTGAGTATAAAACTCGCTTAAGACATTTAGAACGATATTATTACAATGATCGCCAATGCGTTCCATGTTGGAAAGGATATCGACATAATACCCCGCTTCAGTCTCAGAACATGTCTGATCGTTGATTCTGCCAATGTGATTTTTGCGATTTCGTTTAACAAGTCGGTCAATAACTTCTTCACGAACATTAACTTCGGTGGCAATTAATTTATTTTGGTCTTGATAAGCCGTCATTGATTCATAAAGGGTTTTTCGTAAGGTGTCATACAGTTCAGTTAATTCCGCTTTCGCTTCCGGATGTAATTCCATTTTTTGTTCGTGACGTTCTTCGAAGAAATCTAACAAATTGTCTAAATGATCGCCGATGCGTTCGAGATCAGAAATGGTATCAATATCTTTAGCCAGTTCTTGAATCTGCGGTTCGTCAATTTCACAAGCGCCAATTTTAACTAAATAGTTATGCACTTTTGAATCAATAGTATCTAAAAGTTCCTCACATTGTCGGCCCATTTCCAAGTTCTTATCGTTACGTTCAAAAGAGTAATCAAATGTGTATTCAAACATAGCTTTACAGACATTGCCCATATTTGTGATTGCTAATTTAGCATTTGCCAAAGCTAAAACGGGTGATTCCTTAACTAAGGCATTATCAAGAATTACTTCATCAACTTGGATTTCCCCACGCGAAGGAATTGCCTTAATTACCAACCACGTCATTTGTTTAATAAACCAATACATGAGAAAAACATTCCCAACGTTGAATAAAACGTGGGCCAAGGAAATAGTCATACGATTAGTTGCCCAATCAGCCCCATAGATTAGTTCGGCTAGCCACTGAATCAACCCCGTGAACGGGGTCAGAAAAATCATAAAAATAATGGCGCCTATCGTATTGAATAAAATATGAATCGCCGCTGTTCGTTTCGCGGCAACCGGCGCTCCAATTGAGGCAATAACAGCGGTAACCGTTGTCCCAATATTGCACCCAAAGATAATGGCAACACCGCCAATCAACGGCACACCACCGGTAGCGTAAAGTTGCTGGAGAAGCCCGACCGTCGCTGATGATGACTGAATAATGGCGGTCACCCCTAACCCGGTAAATAGGCCTAATATCGGATACTCTCCAACGCTAGCAAACAAATTTTGAATTACTGGTAATTCGATTAAAGTTTTTAAAGAATCCCCCATCGTTTCCAAACCAAAGAATAATAACCCAAAGCCAAGAATGGCTTTTCCCAGTTCTTGAATCTTCTTCTTTTGGATAAAAAACACTAAAGCGCTGCCTACAAATACGATGATAAGCGCATACTTTCCAATATCCAAACCAATTAAAACCGAAGTGATTGTTGTTCCTATATTAGCGCCAAAAATAACGCCTATCGCCTGTGGCAAGGTCATAAGCCCCGCCCGAACAAGGCCAATAACAAGTACCGAAACAGCACTTGATGATTGTAATAATCCCGTAATCAAAATTCCGACTAGGATCCCTTTAAGCGGTGTATTGGTCGTTTTCTCTAGTATGATTTTTAGTTTTGATCCCGCTAAGCGTTTCAGGGATTTTCCTAACAAATCCATGCCGTACAAAAATAAGCCCATGCCGCCAAGCACTTTAAAGATCGTGATTTCCCAATCGATGGCTAATGTAAGTATCTGCATTCAATTCCTCCAGACTTCGTCATCATCGTTTAACAACTTAACCATATGAACAAACGGTTTTAACCGTTATCATTTTAGTCGCTACCATAAACCGCCCTTATTATATCAAATCATCGTGATTAGTCCAGTGTTAAAAACGCTTTCATCGTTGATTTATTTTTTAAACAAATAAAAAAACCCTTGAATCACAAGGATTTAAGGGTTTGGCGATAGTTTTTGACAAGTTCGTCTGCGTCATTTAGTAAGTTGTCGACATCAGCCCAGGTCCCAACATTGGCACCACACGCCATGGGGTGGCCACCACCACCGTGACGATTGGCTAACAGGTTAATCGCTGGGCCTTTAGAGCGTAACCGAGCACGAACAATATTATTTTCGTATTCCGCAAACAAAATCCAAACTGGACAGTCTTCCAAACAGGACAATTCGTTGACTAATGATGTTGCTTCTTCCATCGAAACTTGATATTTTTGGATGATTTCCGGCGTCATTTTTATATATGCGACGCCATTGGCTGTTTTTTCGAAGTTTTGCAAAACATATCCTTGTAATTTCATTTGGTTTTCGGTTTTAATATCTAAAACCGCTAAAACTTCAGTAAAATCAAGGCCAAAATCTAATAGTTTTGCAACAGCCCGAAAGGTTTCGGCGGTAACAGAACGGTATTTGAATCGGCCGGTGTCAGTCACAATACCCGTATACAAGGCTTTAGCGGCTTTCATATTCATTTTGAGAATATTTGTGTTCTCTAGATAAAATTCTAAAATGATTTGCGCGGTTGCTGGGCGACTGATATCTACATATCGATCATCGCCGTAATCGTCAACAGGGAGATGATGATCGATTTTGATGACATAATCACCTTTGTCATATCTTTGATCGGCAACCCGATCTTTGGTCGCGGTATCGACAACAATCGATAACGCTCCTTGATAGACATCATCAGTTATTGTATCAACTTCGCCAACAAATTTTAGGTAATCAGCGGTTTCACCGATAATATAAATAGCCTTATTTGGAAAGGATTCTTCAAGAATATATTTTAATCCAAATCCAGCGCCATAGCAGTCCCCGTCGGGACGCATATGCATATGAATAATTATTTTAGGGTATTCGAGAATTTTCTCAAGAATAAATTTTTTATCCACGATTAGCCTCCGCTATCATATCAAGATCTGCAAGCACTTTATCAGTATCATTCCATGTATCAACGGTACAACCACATGCTTGTGCATGACCACCGCCACCGTATTTCCGTGCAACTTCGACAATGGAAATTGAGCGAGCACGTAATTCACAGAGAATTTTGCCGATGCGGTCATCAAAAGTAAAGTTGGCCCATATTGGGACTTCTTTCGCTCCCGCCATTTGGTTGACAAGTCCCCGACTTGCGGTGTGAACATCAATCATAAATTCTTTCAGAAAGGCTGCGTCATTTTTTCGGTAAGCAACGTTATTTTTAGTATATTGAACAGTATTAAAGAAATAAGCTTTAATCTTCTTCATATCCAAAGATTCTGAGTACATAACATCATAGATTTCCTGAAGATTAACCCCGATTTTCATCAATTTTGCCGAAACGGAAAATGTTTTGGGATTGACATTATTATATAGATATCGACCGGTGTCGGATATAATCCCCATTAATAAGTATTTAGCCGCGATTTGCGGAATTTTGATATTCATATCGGTCAATAATTGAAAAACGATTTCACAACATGATGAAGCCGTGACATCCTTGATATAATAATCATATCTAATATCGGGTTCGTTTAAATGATGATCAACTAATACTAAGGTTTGTGCATCGGTGTAGTCATCACCCAAAAGCATCTGTTTGGAAACCGTGTCGAATATGAAGACTAACGCTCCTTGGTATTCTTCGCGAGAAACATTATCCAGGGGTTGAAGCGTATTAAGCGCGTTGGTGTCGCCAACAGCCAAGATGGTTTTTTTCGGATAGGCTTGTTTCAGAGCACATGAAAATCCAAATTGTGACCCTAGAGCATCAATATCTGGGTCTTTATGCCGCAGGATAATTATTTTTTTCGCTTTTTTTATTAGATTTTTAATTTTATTATTCATAAAGACCTCACAGTTATCAAAACATTATATTATATCACAAATACACATTATTAGCCATTGATTATTGCTTTGATATGGAAGTTTTCTTCGGAAAAAGATGAAATATTCTCATCAATATGCTATACTGTATTCACATTATAAAAAAGGATGCCAAATATATGAAATCAATACTGAAAAAAATAATGATTCCTGCTTTATTAATATTTGTCGCTTTTCTCTTCATCGGATGTGATTATACAACAACAGAAGCTACTACCGTCGCCCCCACAGTCGCTGATATAACTACAACACCTGATGATTGTTTAATTACGGCTTCTTTAGCGGTTATTCCCCCCGACAAAAACCGCTTACGAAACTAACGATATTCTTAATTATTCTGGAATGGTAGTAACCTTTATTTTTAACGATAACGAAGTTATTCTCAATTCTATGCAATATTCCGTTGCCAGTGTTAATATGTCCACCGAAGGCACAAAAGTCGTTACTGTATCCTTTTTAGGCCTTTTGGATACCTTTACCATTACCGTTGGTGATGTTGCCATCATTGATCCGATAACTTCACCTTATTATGATGGCACATCGGGCTTAACCGGTAATGCTTTGTTACTTGCACTAAGAGATATTATCAACGATGGATTTGTCGGTGTCAGTTATGATGCCGCTCGATATATCCTCGATGATTCTGATGCTGATCCTGATATTGACGGAAACGTAATATTGCTTTATACTGGCAATTCTGTCAGTGGCGCTTGGGATGGTGGTACAACTTGGAATCGCGAGCATATTTGGCCACAATCTTTGCTCGGTGTTAGTGCCGGAGGCGTCAATGCCGCTTCTGATTTACAAAACTTAAAACCCTCTAATCCTTCTGTTAATTCCAGCAGGGGAAACAAATACTTTGATAACACTACTACCTCAGCTAGCTACGCCCCTCGAAATGAAGTCCGCGGTGATATTGCCCGTATTTTATTATATATGGTTGTAAAGTATTCCCAATATACTTTAGTCGATACCACCCCAACTACATATCAAATGGCAAAACTGAGTACTTTACTACAATGGTGTGATCTTGACCCCGTCGATGCTTTTGAAAGAAATCGTAATGAGGTAATCTACAGTTATCAACACAATCGCAATCCATTCATTGACTATCCTGCATTCGTAGATCTCATTTGGTAATCACATATTATAACGCAATTGAAAAGCCCTCAGCAAATTTGAGGGCTTTTATTATGTCAACTATTCAATCGTGTGAGATCCTAAATGAGTTAAGTCATCTTTGCTATAGGCAATCCATTCCAAACTTGGATCAAAAATTGAAGAGGAATCCGTCCGACCAGAAGTAACATTTGGCTTTCTAATTAGTGTCATATCTTGGGTTGAAATTGTCGTACCATCACCCCAGTATCCTGATGCCGGCCGATATCCCACTTGTCCAATTGCATCTATTACCACATCGTTATGCCTTAATTCGACGGCATCATCGCCATTGAAATTGACCGCCGAAACAGACATTGATTGTCCCGATGGAATCGTTGCGGCTTGAGGATTATAAAGAACAATCACATGACCTGATTCTAGTGTTCCAGACAATGGAGTTGTCGTCGTTGCCGTTGTTGCCCCGTTGGAATATAAAACCAAACTATATTCAGATAAATCAATAGTAGTGCCCGTCCCGTTATATATTTCTATATATTTGAAATAACTTGATCCCTCAACATATTCAGATATGAAAAGATCAGAAATGTTGATTTCAGAAGCGGCTGTTACTGTGATATTAATAACAACATTCTTTGTTTCAACACCTAATTCAAGAGTAATTGTCACGGTTCCCATCGCATCAGATGCGTCACTTGCGGGTCTTGTGATTGTAAACACGCCGCTGGCATAAGTAACATAGTCAGTTAACCCAGCCGATATAGTGACCGATTCGATGGTTGAATATTCCAAGGTTGGAATTTCAATATCACTTGTGATTGTTTGTTCCAAATCAAACAATGAGGCATCCACGATTAATTTTTGCGCGTTGTTTAATTCTGCTATATCAAGATTAATCGCCACCAAATTGGCCCCATCGACTTTTAAGATAAATAACTCCAGCTCAGAAATTGTCATTCCCGCTAGATATACTTCAGGAACCCAGGTTTCTACATATTCAGCTTTCAAGTAAATATCGGTCGCTATTTCGAAGAAAATATAGCCACCTTCATATTTTGCCACTTCGACATTTGTGATGTTAAGTATTGTTCCTGTCGCTTCCGTTTCTACCGCTAACGTTGAAAGGTTAGCGCCAGTAACTTCCTTTGTGATAACCGTATGGGCGGCTGCATCATTGCCAATAACGGTGGCGTCATCATTGATAAACCGATAATCTTCGGACAACCCGGGTACAACCCCTACAGTGCCTCTAATGGTTACCTGATTTCCCACTTGAGTTTCATCTAGATAAGTATTTACGTAAATACCGATTGGTGTTTGTCCGACTTCCACAATACTTTGGATGAATGTTCCGTCGGTGCCATTGAAGCCCGTTACAATCCCTTCAAGATACAAAACCGTTCCACTAGCTACTGTATATACTTCCGCAAAAGTGTTCATAACAAGCGGTTCAATATTAACAGTGAATGGTTTATTTAAGGTTTCGTCATTTAATGATAAACTAGCGGTTAAAGTAAAATTGACATCGGTTGTTCCCACGGTAAGTTTAAATTCATCCGCTAAGGTTTCTATTGTTACCGCGGTGTTATTATCAGCTGTCCAAATTATTGTGGAACCGGATGCTCCGGTCTTTGGTAAATGTAAAACCTGTTCGTAATATATGATATCATCAAAAGTTAATGCTGCTGCATCGGCAGCAATTCGATCGGCATCAGAAGCCATTACGGTAACATAGATGCCATTAACGCTGTGGAGACAATAATATAAAACATCAATGGTGACTACTTGTCCGTCAAGTGCCGCTAATGCTTCAATCGCATCAACATTGGAGCGATAGTAAACTTCCGCGATTTTCGTAGCACCACTGTATAAAGATACATCATATTCTGAGTTAACAGTATCCCATACCGCGGTAACTGTTACTGTAATGGTATAGATTTTCCCATGGATTGTTTTATCGGTGGAATCTAACGCTGTTAAACCTGTCGCGTTATCTAATGTTGTTTTGACAACATCAACGTTATTACCGTGTGAGACTATTAATTGTACTGTTGGATTAGACAGTTGATATAACGTTTGGTATGAGCCATATGTTCCCGTCACAATTACTTCATCACCAATTTCAACTGCCGCCAAGAGTTCGCTGTCGGGACTGTTAAAATAAACAGCTAAGGCAACATTGCTTGCGTCAATGATAAAATATCCATATTGATATAAAGAATACACATATCCTCTAATGGTAATGACATCCGTTTTAGCTGCGCCGGCATGAAGTGCCGCAATCGAGGAGTAACTCATTTCTAAAGCTACTGCTTTGACTGTTAGTGAGTATTCTCTTTCGTAAGTAAATCCACCATATGAGAATGTTCCAGTTATCACTACCGTTGCATCTGCAAGCGTTGGTATTGTGACTGAAGCAGCATATACAGTTTGTTGTACTGTATTGACTGATGTTGCGTTCGCAATACTGATTACTGTTTCGTTATTGCTTTCCCAAGCAATGGTAACGGCGCCGATATTGCTGCGTAATTCAAAATTGGCTGTCACATCATCGGCATTGGTAAAAGTGATTAGGTCCGCTGCTTGTCCCATTACTGCTAAAGCGGCTTGTTCTTCGCT
>JAQVVR010000009.1 GCA_028698875.1 Candidatus Izemoplasmatales bacterium | reverse complement strand
GCTCTTCTTTTTAATCGGTTTTTGTTGTTCGTACTTTCTTCTGTTTAGTTTTCAAAGACCTGTTTGCCGCTCTTCGCTTTTCTTCGCGCGCTTTTATATTCTATCATACCTCTTTTTGGATGTCAACTATTATTTGGCGGAAACGAATGAAAAAAGCCAATTCATATTCGTTCATAATATTTTTTGCTTATGTCAGATAAATATCCACGTTTAGCCCTTTTTTTTGAACAGATAATTTTTAAAATAAAAAGCTAGTCCCCAGCTTTACGCCAATGACCAGCCAATTATCATTCTATTGAAAAAGCCGTAAAATATCTTTATATGTAATGAAGACCATCAAACCTAACAATAAAACAAAGACAATTGTATTTAACCAGTTCTCAACTTTCGGGTTAGGCTTCTTTCTAGCAATTACTTCATAGCCCAGCATAAACAGCCTTCCTCCATCCAATGCCGGAATCGGAAGCAGGTTAACAATACCAAGATTGACCGATAACAACCCAATCCATCCGAGCAAAGTTTGAAAACCTTGTGATGCCGCATCCGCTGTAATCGTATAGATTCCCACAACCCCTGACAAATCGTTGATCGTCACCTGATTGGTTGACATCAAGGCCCAAAGGGTTCGATAAATCGATAGTGATCCGTTTTTCAAACTGATAAGTGCCGCTTCGAAAGAACCAAAAAAACTAAATTTCGTTGATCCAGAAATGCCGACTTGTGAATAAAACGCTTCAACATTCATCGCACTAAGTGCTGTCTCGCCGAAAATCTTGCATCCTTCTAAAGTGGTGCGTGTATAAGTAATGACTTCTGCATTTAAATCATCGGGCCGATCAACGATGATTGTGGCATTGATGGAACCAGAAGTTTCCGCTTTCGCAAAAGCAATCACTTCATCCCATGATGTAAACGATACTGCTGCGATATCATCATCGGGATTTGTATCAATGCTAACCAAAAGATCACCCATCTGAAGATTGGATTGATTATGAAGAATTGCCCCAATCTCCAAAACACTGCTTCCCCGTACGCTAGCAAACCCCAGTCCGTAAAAAAGATATTGTGGTGCCACCGGGGCAAGCGTAATCAATTCGCCATTACGTTGAACAACAATGGTAAAAGTATCGTAATCTGCGTATTTAGCAAACTCAGAATTGACACTGGCAACATTTGCATCAGTTGAACGCCAAGCAGAGATGGCAACGCCGTTGATGGAAACAATCGTGTCATCAGCTTGTAGTTGCGATTCAATTGGCACATTATCTGCATATGGGATTGATACAGCATTAATGGTCGTAGAATCAAAATCAGCGACTCCGTATATAAATGCCGATAATAAGAAAACAAAAAATGCTAATACAAAGTTCATCAACGGACCGGCGAAAGTAGTCATGAACCGTTGCCGTTTGTTTTTAAAATTAAAATTGCGATTATGTGGCGCAATCTGAAGTGTCTGCTTATCAAGAACATAGAAAGCATTGGTTTTTACGGGGAACTCATTGATGTGTAATCCCGTAGCACTAATCCCTTTTAAATCCACATCGGTGATGGTTACTTCTAAGAAATCTAAATACTTGGGGTTAGCGACATTAGTTACAATTCGGTTGACGAGTTGCTTTTCGTCAAATCCGAGCCTAATCTTATCGCCGACTTTGACAACTTCAGACTCCAATTCCTCGCCGGCCATCGAAACATAGCCGCCAAAAGGTAATGCTCGAATAGAAAAAGTTGTTTCCCCAAATTTTTTGCTAAAAAGCCGTGGTCCCATCCCAAAAGAAAACTCATGACAAAGAATCCCGGCTTTGCGAGCAAAAATAAAGTGGCCGAGTTCATGAATGCAAATAACCAAACCCAGAATCATGATGAATAATAGGATGTTACCAACCGTTGTTAAAAATTCAATCATCGTCAAGATCTCCTTGTTATTTCAAAGTGGTAATAAAAACAGCTTCTTTTACCGATGCATCCATCTTAAGCAGATCTTCTAAAGTAGGATTTAGAATATTGTCGACATGGTCCATTTGTCCACGAATGATTGTCTCAATATCCAAAAAAGCAATTTTGTGTTCAATAAACAATTGAACGGCAGCTTCATTAGCTGCGTTAAGTACGCAAGGATACAGTCCGCCTTTTTCCAAAGCTTCATATGCATATCCTAAACACGGATATCGATTTAGGTCAATCGCCGCAAATGATAACTTACCAATCTCAGAAAGACTCAAAGCGGGTACAGAGTTAAGTTTTCGCTGTGGATAGAATAATGCATAACTAATTGGTATCCGCATGTCATGTTCCGCCATTTGAGCTATGATGCTACCATCGATAAACTCAACCAACGAATGAACATAACTTTCTTTGTGTAAAATTGTCTTAATTTTGGTGATTGGCAAACCAAATAAATGATGAGCTTCAATAACTTCAAAACCTTTATTTATCATCGTGGCGCAATCAATAGTGATTTTAGCTCCCATTGACCAATTAGGATGTTTTAAAGCCGCTTCCGCTGTTACCGACTCTAATTGGTCTCGGGATAAATCACGAAAGGCTCCACCGCTGGCAGTAATAATCAGGTTTTTAACTGAATTAATATCTTCGTCATGCAAACACTGCCAGATTGCTGAATGCTCAGAATCAATGGGAAAAATATTGACATGATGTTTCTTTGCCAACGGCATGATCAAATCACCGCCGATTACCAGCGTTTCTTTATTTGCCAAAGCAATTGAACGACCAATTTCGACAGCTTTAATTGTCGGTACCAAGCCACACATCCCAACTAATGCATTCACAAGTAATCCCTCATGATCTTCGGGATTTAAAGTGGCGGCCTTTATTAGTCCTAAAGTATCGTGGCCGATTTCGGTTTGTGGGTGGCGAATCCGTAAAATATTAGCAGCTTCTTCTTGTCCCATTGCCACATACTTGGGATGATATTTGTTAATTAACGCACTCATTCCATCTAAATCCGTATTGGCTGTTAACGTTACAATGTGAAAGTCTAGTGGATTATTGTCAATTATATCTAAAACCTGTTTCCCAATTGAACCAGTAGCTCCGAGAAGATAGACGTTTTTCATTATATGACTCCAATAAATGAAAGGATGACAAAAAAGATCATCGCCGTAAAAATGGTTGAATCAAATCGATCCATGATTCCCCCATGTCCTGGAAACAGATGGGAATAATCTTTAATTCCATATGTGCGTTTAAACTTTGAGGCGAGCAAATCGCCAACTTGTGACAAACACGACAACACAAGCGCAATCAGAATGATCCAGTAAATGGGAAAGTCGGCCGCAAATACGCCTCCAAAAATTCCATATAGGCTCGCGGCTAAAGTGCCAAAAACCAAACCAGCTATCGCACCTTCGACACTTTTTTTAGGGCTTACTGTCGGAATTAGCTTATGTTTTCCATACTTCATTCCCAACAAATAGGCAAACAAATCGGTTATCATCGCTGCCAAAAGAATGAAAACGACGTACTTTAATCCATTCATTCTTAATAATGCAAGAGCAGAAAAACCAAAACTACTATAGATGATTGTTGTTAAGATACTGCCAAAATCAGCTCCGTCAAACTGTGTCAAAAACACTAAAATGATTCCCACAACTATAAATATCAAGATCATAATCGGTAAAATCAGCGTTTGAATTCCCAGTTTTTGACCATAAATTATTGTAAAACATAATAACCCCGTTAATACTATCGTCAATATATCCAGCCATAATGGCAAAGTCTTCGCAATGCGAAACATTTTACGAAACTCCCAAGCCGCTCCCATCGCTAATAACAGACAAAAAACATTGAAGATTTCCAAATGGTCTCCCCAAATCAATATCGGAATCATGACGATAGCCATGATAAAACCAGTTATGGTTCTTGTTTTCATATGCTCACCTCTTAATAGCGCCAAAGCGACGGTCACGATGGGAATATTCAAGTATTGCTTTATATAATTCTTTTGGCGAAAAATCAGGCCAATACGTTGGTGTGAAATACAATTCGGCATATGCCGCTTGCCAAAGCAAGAAATTACTCAACCGTTGTTCTCCACTGGTACGAATCAAAAGATCAAGCGAAGGTAAATTCTTAGTTAGCAAGTGGGATTCGACCACATCCACCGTGATATTTTCAGGATTTAAATTGCCATTTTTAACATCGGATGCAATAGCTTTGACAGCCTCAGTCAATTCATCATATGATCCATAGTCAAAACAAATGTTCAAAACTAATCCCTGACGGTTTTGAGAATCATTAGAAATCCGCTTCATAATGGCCAGATTAGTATCTGATAATTTGGTTTTACGTCCACTAAAAATTACTTTAATATCATGTTTAAGAAAATCGTCATGAAATTTAGTTTCAAATTCGGAAGGGAGTGTCATCAGATAATCAATTTCACTTTGCGGGCGATTCCAATTTTCGGTTGAGAATGCAAAAACGCTTAAAGCTTTAATCCCTAATTTTTGACAAGCTATCGCAATACGGCGAATATTCTCCACTCCGGCTTGATGACCAAATGTGCGTGGCATTCCCCGCTTTTTTGCCCATCTTCCATTGCCGTCAAGAATTATTGCAACGTGTTTAGGGATATTGACAGTCGTAGTTTTTTTAAACAAAATTATCAGCCCTCCCTTGATGCTCAATAAAAATTATACACCAAAACTCATAAAGATTCTATGTAATTACCGTGAAAAAAATATAAGACTATTGCTAGTCTTATATATGCATAACGTCTTTTTCTTTATCAGCAGCCGCTTGATCAATTTTCTCAATGTATTTATCGGTTAGCTTTTGAACTTCCTCTTGATATATCTCTAATTGATCTTCTGTCAGTAGTTTGTCTTTTTCCATTTTTTTCAAATCAGCGATGGCATCGCGGCGGATATTACGAATAGCGATTTTGTTTTCTTCAGCCTGCTTGTGAACTGCTTTAACCGATTCTTTACGACGCTCTTCCGTCATCGGTGGGAAGATCAAACGCAACCCATTGCCATCATTGGTGGGTGTGACACCAAGATTAGCCGCAAAGATGGCTTTTTCGATTTTGGAAAGCACGGATTTGTCATATGGCTTGACATAGATTTGACTGGCTTCAGGGACTTGAACCGATGCAATTTGATTAATTGGACTTTGCGCGCCATAATAATCAACCGTTATCCGTTCCAGCATTTTTGGGTTAGCTCGTCCAGTTCTTATAGTCACAAATTCGCGATGCAAAGCCGCCAAACTCATTTCCATTTTTTCTTCAGCTTCCATAAGAATCATTTCTGGCATAATATCACCTCATATCCTCATTTATCCGTTATTTTTTGATTATTGTCCCAATATTTTCGCCTTGGACTGCTCGTCTAATATTGCCTTCAACGTTCATATCAAAAACGTAAATATCGATGTTATTATCGTTACAAAGAGCTGCCGCGGTTGAATCGATGACATGTAATTCCCTTTTCAAAACTTCGGTGTGGGTTAATTGGTTAAACCTAATTGCATCTGTATTACCTTTTGGATCTTTATCATAAACCCCATCAATTCCATTTTTGGCCATGTAAATAATTGAGGCATCCATTTCGGCTGCTCGCAGCGCCGCCGTGGTATCGGTAGTAAAGAATGGATTTCCGGTTCCGCCACCAAAAATGACAATCCGGTTTTTTTCAAGATGACTTAAAGCCTTCCGCCGAATATATGGTTCCGCAACTTCGGGAATATTTAAACTTGATAAGACGCGGGTATCAACCCCAAGTGCTTCTAAAGAATTTTGTAATGCCAAAGCGTTGATGATGGTTGCCAACATGCCCATATAATCGCCACTAGCTCGTTCGATTCCCATTTCATCCGCAAGTTTGCCCCGGAAAATGTTTCCTCCACCGACGACGATGGCAATCTCACAAATGCCAAGATCATAGGCTGATTTAATTTCCAGTGCAATTTTTTTGACGGTTTTTGGGTCAATTCCAATCCCGTTCTTCCCGGAAAGGGCTTCCCCACTGAGTTTGATTAAAATGCGTTTCTTTGCCATACAAACCCTCCTATTATTAGAAATAAAGGACACAAAAGTGTCCTTTTATTTATTAACTTGTGACATGACTTCTTCTGCGAAGTTGTCTTCGCGCTTAGCAATTCCTTCACCTACAGCCATACGGTTAAAAGCGGCAATTGATGCGCCTTTACTTTTAACATATTCGGCAACAGAGATATCGGGGTTTTTGACAAACGGTTGATCAACAAGGCAGACTTCTTTAAAGTTCTTCATTAAGCGGCCTTCAACCATTTTGACAATAATTGCTTCTGGTTTTGGTTTGATAGCAGTGGCATTTTCGTTCAAAGCTTCCGCCGTAAGAACGTTTCGCTCATGAGCTATTTCTTCTTGGCTGATGGCAGCTTGATCTAAGTATTTTGGCTTGTTGGCGCAAACATGCATGGCAATGTCTTTCGCTGTTTCAGCGTCGCCACCATTCATAACCGCTAGACTGACTATCTTCCCACCCATATGTTTGTAAGCACCAAAAATTTGGTCGTCATTTTTTTCAACAATGAAAACATTTCTTAAGCTTATCTTCTCACCAATATTGGCGACTGTTTCTAGTAAAAGTTGATTCACGGTTTTGCCTTCATGAACCAAATTCAAAGCACAATCAGCACATTTAACATTCCCAGTGGCGATAATATTGCCAACTTTCTCGACAAGACTGGTAAATTTTTCGTTGCGTGCAACGAAATCGGTTTCGCAGTTCAACTCGAAAAACAATGCCTTATTGCCGGTTATAACAATGCTACAAAGTCCTTCTGCAGCGATTCTTGCAGACTTAAGTTCGGCTTTGGCAATACCCTTTTCCCGTAACCAATCAATCGCTTTGACCATATCTCCTTCGGTAGCTGAAAGGGCCTTTTTGCAATCCATCATTCCCGCTCCGGTTTTATCGCGTAATTCTTTTACCATACTAGCATTAATTTCCATGATATTCCTCCTAATAACGTTATTATAATACTATCATAATTATCGTTTCAATTCAATTATGTAAAAGTATTTCTTTTAAAAAGGGAGCTAATGATAGCTCCCGATTACTGGTTATTTTAATGCTTCAATCAGTTCGGCTTTGCGAAGTTTAGAATAGTTAGCAATTCCGCGCTCTTTTGCCATAGCCTTCAAATCAGCAACGGTTTTACTTTCTAAATCTTCGGTAACGGCAACTGGTTCTTCAATCGTCTCAACTGGCTCTAGAACTTGAGGAATAACGACAATCGGTGTCGCTTCGATTTTAACTTCCGCTTTGACTACTGGCTTTGGTTGGATGACTGGTTTAACCGGTTCTTCAGTTTCTTCGACTTCGGGTTTATCCTCGGTTTCAACGACTGGGGCCGCTTCTTCTCCAGTTAATCCGCCATTGGCTTCAACAATAGCATCACCCATTTTACCAACGATTAACTTAACTGATCTTAAAGCATCGTCATTAGCAGGGATAATATAGTCGACCTCATCGGGATCACAGTTTGTGTCAACGATTCCAAATACGGGAATATGTAATTTTCTGGCCTCAAGAATAGCACTGCGTTCTTTGCGAGGATCAATAATAAATAAGGCTTGCGGCAAGGTTTTCATATCTTTAATGCCGCCTAAGAATTTTTCCAAACGTTCCATTTCTTTTCTTAAGCCAATTACTTCTTTTTTCGGTAGAACCGCAAAGGTTCCATCTTTTTCCATCCGGTATAAATCTTGGAGTTTCTTAATTGATTTCTTAATCGTCTTAAAATTAGTAAGCGTACCACCAAGCCAACGTTTGTCAACGTAGTATTGGCCCGAACGAATTGCTTCTTCACGAACTGGTTCTTGTGATTGTTTTTTTGTTCCTACAAATAAAACTTTTCCGTCAGCAGCGACGATATCAAAGAGAGCTTTGTATGCTACGTCGATGCAATCGCTTGTTTTTTGTAAATCGATGATATGAATGCCATTACGCGATGTGTAGATGAATCGTCCCATCTTTGGATTCCATCTGCGTGTCTGGTGACCGAAATGCACTCCTGCTTCTAGCAGGCTTTTCATTGAAATAACGCCCATTGTTCTGTAAATCCTCCTATTTTGATTTATGCCTCCACCGCTTTCAACGCTATTGCCACCAAAACTGGCTCACGGCAAATCGCTCATCGGTGTGTGTATTTTTTACGGCGTATCTATTCTATCAAATTTTGGCGATGAAATCAAGCAATTTTTACCGGTTTACACCACTTGAATGCGTGGATAAAAAAAACTGCCGTTTCGGCAGTTATTGACCAGTGCTTCCATATCCACCATTCCGCATATCTAATGAGGGAATATCATCATCGGTTTTTAAATATTTTTGAAAGACGCCTTGGGCGAATCGCTCTCCTGCTTGAATTGTAATATTTGTCGATGACATATTGTATAATGTTAAAATGATATGGCCTTCATTACTAGGATTATCATAATAATCAGCGTCTATGACTGCTACTCCATTGACAAAAATACAACTTTTGGTTTGAAATAACGAACTTCTGGCAAATACTAAAAGCATTTCATCGGGTTGCATATATGCTTTTAGTCCCGTGGGGACTTTCCCCATCGTTTGCGGAGCAATTATCACGGTTTCAGCGGCTTCTATATCATAGCCGGCTGATAAATTGGTTTTCCGTTTTGGTAACTGAATATTGTGATCTTCAAACTTGGTTACAATTCGGAATCCGCGTTCCACTGTAAATCACTCCTCTTGTAAACTTACTTGGTGCCAAATAATCGATCTCCACAATCTCCCAATCCGGGGACAATGTAGCCAACTTCATTCAAGCGATCATCAACCTTAACAAGATAAATATCAACATCCGGATGAGCTTCACTTAAAGCTTTAATTCCTTCGGGACAACCTACGATGCCGACAAATCGAATATCTTTTCCCCCGCGTTCTTTGATGTTGTCAATCGCAACGATTGATGATCCTCCGGTTGCTAACATCGGATCAACAACCAGTATCGTTGCTTTGCTAACATCGGTTGGCAATTTAATATAATATTCGATTGGGCGTAGGGTTGTTTCATCGCGATATAACCCAATATGTCCGATTTTAGCGGTTGGAATAACATTTTGAATGCCATCAACCATGCCAAGTCCGGCACGGAGTATTGGCACGATAACTACATCTTTTGCCAAAACCTGGCAAATTGTTTTGGCAATTGGAGTTTGAACTTCAACGGGTTTTGTGGCTAAATCACGGGTGATTTCATATGTTACCAGACTACCAATCTCATTGATATTTTCTCTAAATGTTTTCGTATCAGTATCTTTATTGCGGATGATAGCCATTTTATGCTCGATTAACGGATGATTGATAATGACGACGCGTCCCATTATTTGATGCCCTCCTCGTAATCAGTAATTAAATCAATGCGTTTTTGATGTCTTTCCCCATGGGAAAATTCTGAGTCTAAAAAAATAGTCACAAATTCGATGACTTCGTCTAAAGTATTGGTTCGTGAACCAAGGCAAATAATATTGGCGTTATTATGTTCACGAATGGCTTTAGCCGCAAAAATTGATTGACAAACACCGGCACGAATACCTTTGACTTTGTTGGCGGCGATTGCCATTCCCACTCCGGTTCCACAGATTAATATCCCAAAGTCAGCTTCATGATCACGAACACATTCTGCGACTTTAAAAGCATAAACAGGATAATCAACTGAATCAAGATTTCTGGTTCCAAAATCGATGACTTCTATTTCCCGAGTTTCCAGTAATTCGATGATGGCATTTTTAAATACGTAGCCGGCGTGATCAGCTCCGATTGCTATTTTCATGACACAATCTCCTTTTGGCCGTCTTTTTTACTTTGACGAGGCTTTTTGCGGAATTTACTCTAATTGTATTATAGCAAATCGCACCTTTTAATACAAACGATTTTCGCTAATCATGTCGAGAAAACGGACACTTAAGCCGTTTACAACGATTAAAAAATGGCACTTCAGATTTGAAGGCCATTAATCTAAAGACACAACGATTGAACCTTGCCGAATGGTTTTTTTAAGTGTTGGATCATATACTGTTGATGCCAGTTGTGATAAATCATGACCCACAACAATATAATCAACAATGGCCTCATATTTTAAAGCATCGCGATACAGTAAAATCGCTGGTTCATGACTTTGATTTAAACTAGTTACAACCATCGGCCCAAAATGTGAAAGGATCTTTAAAGCCAATTCATTATCGGGAATTCGCACACCGACAGTTGGTCCACCCGAAGTAATCAAATCGGCAACCAAATTGCTTTTCTCACCAATTAGAGTTAATGCACCGGGCCAATACTTTTTACCTAAATCGGTCATTACATAATAGTTATTAACAAGTTTTTTAACCTGATTAAAATTTGCACAAAGAATGGCCATGGGTTTGTGATACTCGCGGTTTTTAATCTCATATATGCGTTTAATCGCTGGCAAATCATTGTAAAGACAGCCGATCCCGTACACGGTATCGGTTTCAAAGATGATTACTTTTCCTTCTAGATTATAAGTTAACAACTCATTAATTGTGACAAGCATCAGCGTATCCTTCTTCCAAAATGGTCAAAATTTCCTCGGGTTTAGAAACGATATATGTAGCGTCTCCCGCCTGAAGTTCCGCTAGCTTACGAAATCCCCACAAGACACCAACGGATGTTAAACCCGCATTTTTGGCAGTCATCATATCCGTGTATGTATCGCCAACATAAAGAACCAGCCGTTTTTCAATCGGCAATTCGGCTATCAGATCATTAACTGCTTTGGGGTGGGGTTTCACCTCGTATCCGGGTCGTTTTCCGTATACACGTCCAAATTTGATGTCTGGAAAATAGTAGTTAATTACGGTTTGAGTATCACGATCTGGTTTATTAGAAAGGACATTGATTATTATCCCCATTTCATTTAGCTTTTCCAGCAGTTCCTTAATACCAGGAAATGGTTTTGTCTTTACATGTTGCCTTTGAGCATAGTTTTCCATATAGATGGTCTTTAAGTCAGCAAATAAACTCATGTCGGCTTTTTGAGTCGTAATAGTGTTGCGAACTAGTTCGTCCACACCACTGCCAACAAAATATTTGTATTCTTCAACGGAAAATGTAAGCAATCCATATTGCTTTAAGGCAGCGTTCATGCTGTCAGAAATGTCATTAATCGTATCCAATAAAGTTCCATCGAGATCAAAAATAATGGCTTTTTTGATTGGCATAATGAACCCCTTCCTATAGTACTAATTGCTGTTGCTGTTCCAATAAAACCCGTACTGGGCGATATGTCTTTCGATGAATTGGACAAGGTCCATATTGTTTCAAAGCCAGTAAATGATTTTTGGTCGGATATCCTTTATGGATTGCAAAACCATAATTAGGATATTTATTATCCATCGCAACCATATATTCGTCTCTCGATACTTTTGCGAGAATGCTGGCCGCCGCAATCGATGCAGAAATTTGATCACCTTTGATTAAAGCTAAATATGGAATGGGTGAAGTAAAAAGCGGCATTGCGTCTGTCAAAATAAAGTCTGGATCAATCTTAAGTGTTTCGATGGCCTTGACCATCGCTTTCCTTGAAGCTTCATAGATGTTGATTTGATCAATTTCCGTTTCGAAAACGTAGCCGACCCCATATGCCAAAGCATATTTTTTTATGGCTTCGGCTAATATTTCGCGTTTCTTGGGCGTCAATTTTTTTGAATCATTTAAGCCTTCGATAATATGATTTGGATTAAGAATCACAGCCCCTGCAACTACCGGTCCCGCAAGTGGTCCGCGACCTGCTTCATCGACTCCACAGACAGAAACAAAGCCTTTTCGATATAGATCGTTTTCATATTCATACATAATCTTCGACCTTTTCAAAGTTGATATTACCAATTTTCTGATGGCGGAGATCATCAAGAAAAACCCGCATGACTCGCTCATAATCAATTCGGTTGCCCGTTAATAAACAGCCGCGGCTTCTTCCGATTGCATCATATGTACTAAGCAAATTGTTGGTATCAATAGTATCAATCTGATACCGTTTTTCAATCAAGCCTGGATAATTGGTTGACACATATTTAATTCCATAGGCGACAATGTCCTCCAGTGGTAAGATTTCATCTTTGATTGAGCCCACCAATGACAGTTTCATTCCCACCCCAGGAACTTCGAACTTTGGCCATAGTATGCCTGGATTATCCAATAATTCTAGTTTGTCGCTCACTTTAATATATTGCTGCGCTTGGGTAACACCCGGTTTATCTCCGGTTTTTGTCGCGCTGCGTTTAGCCAAACGGTTGATGAAAGCTGATTTCCCAACATTAGGAATACCAAGAACCATCGCTCGATATGCTCTGGGTCTTAACCCTTTTGTGGCTTCTTTAGTGGCAATACTGGCCAGCATCTTGTCACATTCTGGTAATATCTTGTTAACCGATTCACCGGCAAGTGAGTTAGTCGTGACGGCATTGAATCCCTGTTTTTTATAAAAGTTTAGCCATTTAATCAATTCGATTTGATCAGCCAAATCGGCTTTATTTAATATTATTAATCGCGGTTTATTTTTTATTATTTCCGCAATCACGGGATTAGCTGATGCGGCGGGAATCCGGGCATCAAGAAGTTCAAAGACGATATCAACTAAACCCATTTTCGCTTCAACTAATCTTCGGGCTTTGGCCATATGGCCGGGAAACCATTGAATTTGTGCCACAAGGTTCACCTCCTTTTTTTCATTTAGCCTTCGGGATAAATTACTTTTCCTAGTAGTTGATCCTCGTTATAGAATCCATCAATGCGACTATCTTCGGAATTTGTGGAATTATCACCCATGATAAAGTATTTACCTTCTGGGATTGTACCATCATAAGGAATATACCCACTTGGCACATTATCAGCGATTTGGATCGTGTTAACGTATACTCCGGTCGCATCGACAACTAAATAATCTCCAGGAATACCAATAATCCTTTTTATCAATAATTGTGTCGTAGCATCGACAATGACAACGTCATTATTTGTATAGGTTTCAAAAAAATAATAGATAATAACCCGATCGCCTGCATAGTATGTAGGTTGCATTGATTCCTGCTCCACCACTGCGGTGCTGAAAATAAAGCCGCTGGCAAACGTGATCACCGCCAAAAAGACAGGCACAACCGTTAATAAATCCAAGCGATCAAACCATTTTTTAAAGACTTCATATGTGGTTGATTGTTTGCCAATATCCATTTTTTTCCGTTGGTAATATTTTACAATAAACCAGATACTATAAACAACTGAAGAGAAGACGATTCCCACCATGATGATTCGGAAAAACCATAATTCGGAATCATCGCTAAGATAATTATTGGTGAAATTAAAGATGAACAACTTTCGGCTTTGGCATAAAATGACGATTACTAGGGCAATCGTCATTGAAATCAAAAATATTAAAATGTTCTTAAATGATTTTCGCATCAAATCGGCATTTTGCTTGATTTGTTCCTCCGATGGTGCGGGTGGATCAAAAAGCGTTACTTCCGGTTCCACGTTGTTTTGCATAACGACTCCATTAATTTACTCCGAGTTTTTCCAAAATCTCATGTAAACGCATATCACTGATTAGTACTTCTCGCGGTTTAGTTCCCACATTTCGTGATACGATACCATATAGTTCTAATGATGATACAATCTGAGTAGCCCTATTAAAGCCAATGCCAAATTCTTGGGTAATCTTATTGAGCGAACATTTTTCTTCATTAACAACATATTTGGCCACTACCGGAAAAAGTTCATCAAGTTCAGCGCCTTCATCAACAGTTTTCGAGGCTTTGATTAAAGTGTCATGCGTAAACATATATTGAGGATAAGCTTGTTTTTTGATGAAATTGGTTATTGTCTCAATCTCATTTGGAGAAAGAAATACACCCTGTAATCGTCTTATCAATCCATTTTCAGAAAGCAACATATCTCCTCGGCCAAGAAGCTTTTCAGCCCCGGTCGTATCCAAAACCACCATTGAGTCAGTTGTAGAAGGCACTTTGAAGGCAAACCGAGTCGGAATATTGGCTTTGATTGCCCCTTTAAGAATATCCGCTGAAGGTCTTTGCGTTGCCAATATTAGATGAATACCAACAGCGCGAGATTTTTGCGTCAGTCTAAGAATGGTTTCTTCTACTTCCGGTCCACCATTAATCAATAAATCCGAGGCCTCTTCGACGATGATAACAAGGCGAGGCATCTTTTCAAATTCAATGTCATGAATTCGACGTTCATAATAATCTTTTACATTAACCGCTTTAAACCGTTTCAAAACATCATATCGTCTTTCCATTTCCGAACAAGTCCATTTTAATGCTTCGATAGCTGTTTTTGTATCATCAATGATTGGTGTGACAAGATGTGGAATATCAGCAAATTGTTGCAAATCGACTTTTTTGGGATCAATGAGTAATAATTTAACAATATCCGGTTTGTCTTTGTATAGAATACTAGCAATAATCGAAGCGATACAAACTGATTTTCCACTTTGAGTGCTTCCAGCCACAAGTCCATGGGGCATGGTTTCAAGGGAAGTATAGACGGGATTTGCATCAATATCTAACCCAATTGCCACAATTAAAGGATCCTTTGACTGAAGGAACTTTGCGTTGTCAACAACATCACCAAAGCAAACCGACTCTCTAACTTCATTAGGAACTTCAATTCCAATGGTTGTTTTCCCAGGAATAGGTGCTTCAATCCGAATTGAGTGCGCTGCTAGATTCATTTGAAAATTGTCGGAAATTGCCGTAATCTTTTTTGTCGGCACTCCAGCCCCAAGTGATATTTCATATCTTGTAACTGTTGGGCCTTTGGTGAAGCTGCTTACATCACCAATGATATCGAAAGAAAGCATCGTTTGATTTATAATATCAATGTTCTTCTGAATCCAACTGGGAACATCTGATGATCGCGGTGCCGATTTTTTGAGAATCGCCACTGGTGGCAAGACGTAGTTATCAAAATTAGTAATTATTTGATTCCGTAATAATTCTAGTCTTTCATCATCCGGACGATTGATATCATTCTCATCAAAAGTATCAACTGGATCAGAAAGATGATCCTTAACAGTCTCTTCGCGAGATAATATTGGCTTAGTCTCGTTAAAACCAAATAATGGACTGGCTTCCTCTTCCTCATCAACCGGGCCGAAACGATTTACATCTAAATCCCCACTGTGTTGATGACTAAGCTCAAAGTCATCATCAAAATTGATAGTGTTTGGCTCTGTTGATATTATTGGCTTATCGTTTTGGCGAACCGTCTCAAAGAAATCATTGATTGATACTTGGTCCGTCTCCGGAACATTATGACTAGGTTGAAGACTAGGGTCGTTTTGCTTTTCAGCTTCGGCTTTTTTAGTGGCTAAATAATCCGTATCCATTTCTCCAGCCAATATTTTTTGTTTATCCGCATTGCGAATGGTATTGAAGTCATAATAGGAATCACCATAGCGAAGTTTTGCCTCTTCTTTGGTAAGTTTTTTGTGTTTGCGAAAAGCATCGTATTTTTTATCGATATCTCCAGAAGAACTCCGTTCCAGAGGAACAACGACTTCATCCTTTACGTGTTTGCCAAAAATAGGCGAAACAAATTTCTGTTTCGACGTTTCTTTATCTTCTAACTCGGATATCTTGGGGATAAAGAATTCGCGTTTATCCTCGGTTCGTTCATAACCTGGTATGATTCGTTCCAATGTTATTTTTTTCTTAAATAAGCACATCATTATCGCCTCTTTATGATTTGGCTTTATGCTTGCTTTCTTCTTCAGGAAGTGTTTCCGCCTCTTGGACGGCCTCATCGAATGCCTTTTCTAAAGCAGCAACATCTTCAGGCTCGGCGAACATTTTTTTGCTATAAAGTTTATCAGTTTCTTCACCGACAATTCGAATGATGAATTTACATAACTCTTTAATAACTAGGGTCGTCGACGGCTTTAAGGCCAGTTTTCTGAACCAGTATATCGGATTAGCATAATTTAGGATGGCCGATCCAATGGTCCATATTTTGGATATCTTGTACTCGCGGTTGATTTTCATTAATTTGCTATTATCAATTGCCTTCTTCTTATTCAAAATATCAACAATGGTAGAAATTTTATATTTTTTGAACCGTCCGATAAACTTGCCACTGATAAGTTTGTCGATTCGCTTGGTGATATAATAATTGAGATCAATGACTTCTTGAGCCGAAAGTTCGTATAATGGGTATCGGGCCGTGGGAAAATAATACTTAGCAATCTCATTCATCAATTCAAAAGCCAAATCGAAAGCAACTCGGAAATAAGCGTTGTCAGATACCCGCGATATTTCTGTCAGTTCCTTTTGCTTGTTGGTAATCATCTCTTCAATAGCGGCGGTACTGAGTGGTTCTTGTTTACTAAAAACAATCCGTTTCTTTTGTTTATTCTGCCCGGAAATCAAAAGCATAGCGACCGCCAAACTTAAAAGAACGAATCCCGTTCCCATTCCTAATAAAAAGTTGATGATATCTGGCCATTCTATGCCCAAGAATATCATATGAAGAACAGAAATTGTCATTCCCATCAGCATTTTTGGCACCTCTCTATCATGAAAATTATATAATATTATAGCACATTAATCAATGGAATTATCGTTTGCATATTTTTCCGTTCTATGAGATAATTACTCAAAAGGTGAATGATATGGATAATTATTTGATTGCAATTGATCTTGATGGAACATTGCTTTATGATTTTGACTCATTGGATGAATCAGTATGCGTTTTTATGCACAAACTGCAAAATCTCGGTCATAAAATCGTGATCGCCACGGGACGTCCATTCCGGAGTAGTCGTTTTGTTTACGATCGCTTTAAGTTAGATACGCCAATCATTAATTATAATGGTGGCTTGATAACCAGTCCATATGATTCTTTGTTTGTACCACTTAACTTCACATTAAAAAAAGAATACATCATCGATATTTTTGAAAACAATGTTCAATATATTCGTAATGCCTTCAGTGAAGTCAAGGATAATATTTATCTGTTTCACGAGGAGCACGCTATCGATCCCCTTCTTCATATCACAAATGAATCCGAAATCTTTCTTGGCCATCTAAAAGACACTTTGAAAGAGGACCCAAACGGTTTTATAATCATTGGCAAGCAAGGCTGTGGCAAGGCTATCGAAGACTATGTCAATGCCAAGTATCAAGGAAAAGTATTAGCTCGAGTCTGGGACTTAAAAGGTGAGTTTGATTCGATTGTCGAAATCTTCACACCAGAATTTAATAAGGGAAAAGCTTTGGCATATGTCAGTGACTATCTTGGCTTTTCCAAACCCAGAATAATTGCCATCGGCGATGGTCATAATGATTTAGAAATGTTTGAACAAGCAGCCATTCGGGTTGCAATCAAAGGTAGCCATCCAGACCTTCTAAAAGTGGCGAACCGAATTCTTATCTATGATAGTAGCGAAAATGCTGTTGTTCGGTTTTTAAACGACTTTTTCCACATTGACGGAACCATTCGATAATCGTTTGCTTATATAATAAAAACCCCGCGATACCAACTCATATTAATGAGTAGTGTTGCGCGGGTTTTTTATATTTAGTAATGGAAGCCTCGCCCTTTTCCCGGTTTAGGATTGACTTTTATAGCTTCACCCGAGGCCATTTTCTCAAGGGCTGATGGACTCATACCTGGCATCCGTTTCATCATTTGGGTTTGTTTTTCAAGTAAGGATATCAATCGATTAACTTCGGTTGTGCTTCTTCCTGAGCCCGAGGCCACACGATTGCGACGCGAACTACTGCGTTCCAAAAGCTCTGGTTTCTTGCGTTCATCTATAGTCATGGAATGAATAATGGCCTCAATGTAGACTAATTGTTTATCATCGACTTTATCGACATTTTGCAGTTGCGATCCCCCAGGAAGCATTTTTAAAATTCCCGAAAACGCTCCCATCCGCTTCACCATTTTCATTTGCTTCAATAGATCATTAAAATTAAAATTCCCTGACATCATCTTTTCCATCATTGACATTGCTTCCGCTTCATCAATTGATTCGGTCGCTTTTTCAATGAGCGACAATATGTCACCCATGCCCAGAATCCGCGAAGCCATGCGTTCGGGATGAAATATTTCGATTTCTGTTAGCTTTTCTCCAGTTCCAGAAAATTTGATGGGGATACCCGTCATCTTTCTAATTGAAAGTGCTGCTCCCCCACGAGTATCACCATCAAGTTTGGTTAAAATACAGCCCGTAATTCCCAGCGCTTCATTAAACGCCACCGAAACATTTACAGCATCTTGACCCGTCATCGCATCGACGGTTAATAATATTTCATCAGGAGTAGCGATTTTTTTAATACTAACCAATTCATCCATCAATGTTTCGTTGATATGAAGTCGGCCAGCGGTATCAATGATGACTAAATCAAAGTTGTTTTCATCAGCGTATTTTAATCCTTTGATAACTATTTCCTCGGGTTTAATGGTTGTCCCTAGCGAAAAAACGGGAATATCAAGTTTTTCACCAACTGAAACTAACTGATCAATCGCGGCTGGTCGGTAAATATCCGCAGCGATTAACAACGGTTTCTTTTCGTTGTTTTTTCTCAAAAACCAACCTAATTTACCCGCCGTTGTCGTTTTGCCGGCGCCTTGAAGGCCAACCATCATAATTACTGTTTTTGCCCCTGGCGAGAACTTAACCGTCTCAGCGTCGGGTCCCATTAATTTGATTAATTCATCGTTGACGATTTTGACAACCTGTTCTCCAGGATTAAGACCTTTCATGATCTTTTCACCCAAAGCCAGTTCTTTAATCTCAAAGGTAAAATCCTTGACAACTTTGTAATTGACGTCGGCTTCTAAAAGCGAAAGCCGAACTTCCTTCATCATCTCTTCAATATCATTTTCTGTCAAGTGCGTTTTGCCAGCAATTCGACGTAACGCCATCTGTAATCTTTTAGTTAAATTTTCAAAAGCCATGGCTGCCTCACTCCGTCTTTTTAAGTTTTTCAACCAGCGAATCCAATTGAGCATCATTTGGATACAATGCTTTTATTTGTTCGCCAATCATATTTTGCTTATGTTTTTGCTTTAATAGTCCCAATTTTTTTTCATATATTTCCAAATGGCTGAGGACAATCTTAATTTGATCATAGACCGCATTACGGCTAACTTTTAACAAATCGGCGATTTCTGATAACGAATAATCTTCGGAATAATAGTATTCAAAATATTCCCGTTGTTTTTCCGTCAATAGCGATCCATATAAGTCAAACAGCGAATTATACCGGATTTTCTCGGCAAGTTGGTTATCCATAAATCATACCTCTATTCAAAGAAATCGGCAAACAAGCCGTATATATAATCTTCAATATCAAAATACATCAAATCAGTTATTTTTTCTCCCATCCCCACAAAACTGATGGGAATGCCAAGTTCATTGCGGATCGCTAAAACGATTCCACCTTTTGCCGTGCCATCTAGCTTTGTTAACACGATACCTGATACTTTCGTAACCTCGGAAAAGATTTTGGCTTGACTTAATCCGTTTTGTCCTGTCGTTGCATCAATAACAAGGTATGTCTCATGTTGAACTGAGCCCATTTCTCGATTAATTGTCCGACTAATTTTATTGAGTTCATTCATGAGATTAACTTTATTTTGCAATCGACCGGCAGTGTCGCATAGCAACACATCAATGTTTTGCTCTTTGGCTGCCCGAATAGCATCGAAAATAACACTCGATGGATCATTACTGTCTGGCTTAGTGATTACCTGACAGCCAATGCGTCCACCCCATATTTTCAATTGATCGATGGCTCCGGCGCGAAACGTATCACCAGCTGCCAGCATTACTGATTTCCCCTCTGATTTAATCAGATGGGCCATTTTGGCAATCGAAGTAGTCTTTCCAGTGCCGTTGACACCAACAAATAAAATAACGGTCAAGCCTAACGGGTTATACTTGATATTTGTGTTGACAATTTGTCCTTTTAAATAAATATCAAATAATTTATCGACAATAATATTTTCTAATTCTTTCGGATTTTCTATGTGGCGATTTTTGACTTCTTTTTTTAGTTCCGAGATGAAAACCACCGTGGTATCAACACCAATGTCGGCCATCACAAAAATCTCTTCGAGTTTATCATAAAGACTGTCATCGATTTTATTGGCATTGATGAGTACATTTTTTAATGATGAAAGAGAGCCCTTACGGGTTTTTTCCATACCGATTTTATACTTTTCAGCTTTAGCTTTTCGGTCTTTACCGGCAAATAGATTTGCGAAGAGTCCCATGGTTTCACCTGCTTTGCATGAAGTATTATATCACAGATTTATGGATATTGGATAGTATTGTTCTTCAAAAACATCCGCCCTGAAAGGACGGATATTTGCTAATTGATATTAATCTCTTATTCTTGATAACCGCAATTAGTGGTGTTGATACAAAAGGTTTTGCCCTCATTTTCTACAAGCGGTCGTCCGCATACTGGGCAAACTCGATTGGTAGCGCTATATGGGGAGATATATTTACATTTAGGGAAGTTACTGCACGCATAAAATTTACTGCCTTTATTCTTCCCTTTTCCAGCAGTGCGTTCAACTAAATGCCCTTTATGACACTGTGGGCAGATAACTTCGGTATCAAGAACCATAGTTGTAGGTTTTTTGATTTTTTCGGATGGTTTTATATACTTACATGTTGGAAAATCACTACATGCTTCAAATTCGCCAAATTTGCCTTTCCGAAACACCATCGGTGATCCGCATTTGGGGCAGACCTCTCCTGTTGATGTTGGTTTTACTCTTATCATGTTTTTACTGGCAAAATCGATTAGCGGAATAAAATAATTATAAAAGTCCCGAATTGTTACTAACTGTGACCCTTTGCCTTCGGCGATTTCATCAAGGATGTTTTCCATGGCCTTTGAATAATCGGCACTGACAAATTCCGCAAAATATTGATCGAGTTCCGCAATTGTCATTCGTCCTTGTTCAGTTGGAACAAACTTTTTTTCACTTATTGTCGCGTATTTCCGTTCGCGAATGGTAGCTATCGTCGAAGCATAAGTTGAAGGTCTGCCAATGCCAAGATCTTCCATTTCCTTGATAAGTCGCGCCTCTGTATACCGAAGTGGCGGTTGGGTAAAGCATTGCTTTTTTTCCACTGACAAGGGGAGAATTGATGTTCCTATCGATAAGTCAGGAATGACATTTTTCCGATCTTCTTCAGCGCTTTCATATTTAGAATAGATGGCCAGATAACCATCGAATAATTGTTTATATGATACCGTTTTAAATAAAGCTTCATTGTTCCTTAAAATTAGTGTTTTTTGTTCTAAACAAGTGGGCTTCATTAAGGAAGCAACTGCTCTGGCATATATCATATGATACAAATTATATTCATCGCGTGACAAATGTGACTTTAAACTTTCTGGTGTTCGACTCAAATCGGTTGGTCTTATCGCTTCATGTGCATCTTGAATATTTCCATGGCTTGTTGCTTTTTTGACAGATCCGAGATATTGTTTGCCAAATTTATTGACAATAAAATTAGTAGCGCTTGATATGAAAGAATCAGATAAGCGAATAGAATCGGTCCGCATATACGATATTAACCCAACTTTTTCAGTATCAGTTTCAACACCTTCATATAATCGTTGTGCTACTTGCATCGTTTTAGTAGCGGAAAATCCGTATCGATTGGAAGCATCCTGTTGTAATGTAGAGGTAATAAAGGGGGGACGACTTTCCACGAATTTGTTTTTTAAATCCAGTGATTGAACAGTAAAATCCGCATTTAATGAGTTAATAATGGCATCCGCCACTTCAGCTTTACCGATTTTAATGGGCTTATCTTTATATTTATATAATTGGGCGGTAAAAGTTGGGTATTGCGCATATATTTCGTAATATTCTTCAGCTATGAATTTATCGATTTCATTTTCGCGGTCAACAATAATCTTTAAGGCTGCGCTTTGAACCCGTCCGGCGGATTTGGATTTTATTTTGTTTTGCAGCAATTTGCTTAGTTTAAATCCAATAATCCTATCAATGATGCGTCGGGTTTCTTGGGAAGAAACTAGGTTTTCGTCAATGTCTTTAGGGTGCTCAAAAGCCTCTAAAATCGCAACTTTTGTTATTTCATTAAAAATAACACGTTTGACAATTTTGTTTTTAGTATCAAGAATTGCATTAAGATGCCACGAGATGGCCTCCCCTTCCCGATCAGGGTCGGTTGCTAAAAAGATTTCATTGGCTTTTTTAGCTGCATCATTGAGTTCCTTGACAGTCCCTTTTTTATCGGGAATGATGTCATACTGCGGTTTGAAATCGTTGTTGATATCGATTCCTAACCCGCCAGCACCAGCAATTGCTAGATCACGAACATGACCTTTAGACGATTTAACTGTATATTCTTCGCCTAAATATTGTTCAATGGTTTTCGATTTGGATGGTGATTCGACGATTACTAATTTTTTTGTCATATGTATCTACTCCGTTTCAGTATATTACTATACGCAATAATCTTATGCTTGTCAACACCTTTGTTTTGATAAAAAAAAGACATTTATTTATTTACAATAAATGTCATACGATCTTTATTTTGCATGTCTTTGATTGTGAAAATGTCTGCATTCGGATAATATTTTAGTGCTAATGCACGAATTTCTTCGGCTTTATCAAATCCATGTTCGAATGCCATAATAAAACGCGGATTTAAAACTTTTTGCGCTTCTTCAATGATAATTCGATAAAATTTCAGTCCATCGTAGCCACCGAATAAAGCAATATTAGGTTCGTTATCCTTAATAATATCATCCACCATCTCAGTATCCGGTATATACGGGGGATTAGAAACAATAATATCGAATTTCATGTTCTTGATGGGAGTAAGCATATCACCTTGAAGCAACGAAATATGGGCCCCCAGTCGATTGGCATTTTGTTTGGCAACTATCAAAGCGGCTTCGCTAATGTCGGTGGCAGTCACTTCAATCTGGGGTTCTTCTTTGGCAAAAGTAATTGCCAAACACCCCGATCCTGTTCCGATGTCAACGAGTTTCACCGGTTCACCAGAAAAAACTTCATCATACTGAATTAAAACATTGGCAACTAGTTCTTCGGTTTCAAAACGGGGAATTAAAACGGCCTCATTAACGATAAAATCATAGCCATAAAATGAGACATATCCCATAATATATTGAACTGGACGATGATGATTCACATACAGATCAACAGCATCCATGAAGGCAACTTGATCTACTTCCGGCATTTCTTGGTCGATATCAAGATATAGTTGGGTTGGTGTTTTTCGGGAGAAATGCATTAAAAGTAGTTTGATGCCCGATGTTTCCATTCCCTGTGCTCGAGCCAGTTTCTCTCCCATGCGTAATACAGCAGAATATAGAGCCATATTATTCTTCCTGCTTAGAAAGGATTCGCCGTTGTTCTTCGGCTTGCAAAGCATCAAGAATTGAATCAAGCTTGCCTTCCATGACCCGGTCTAATTGTTGAATGGTAAAGTTTATTCGATGGTCGGTTACTCGATTCTGTGGATAATTATAGGTGCGAATTTTCTCGGAACGATCACCGGTCCCAATTTTACTTTTTCGTTCTTCGCCCTCTTTGTCCAGTTTTTCTTGTAAAGCCAAGTCATATAGACGCGATCTTAAGTTTTTTAACGCCGAGGCTTTGTTTTCCTGCTGGCTTTTTTCATCTTGGCATTGAACAACCATTCCTGTAGGAATGTGAGTTAACCGAACTGCTGATTTTGTGGTGTTGACCGATTGTCCTCCCGGCCCAGAAGAACAGAATATATCGATACGAATATCATTCATATCCAACTCAAAATCCAGTTCTTCCGCTTCCGGAAGCGCTAAAACGGTCGCTGTTGAAGTATGAATTCGTCCCGATGCTTCGGTTTGGGGAACGCGTTGAACCCGGTGAACACCAGATTCATACTTCATATATGAATAGACTGAATCGCCACTGACGGAAAATTCAATTTGTGAAAATCCGCCCATTTCGGAAACGTCCGCAAACATTACCGCAACTTTCCAACCACGTGACTCCGCATACTTAGTATACATCCGGAAGAGATCGCCGGCAAAAATGTTGGCTTCATCGCCACCAGCAGCACCGTGGATTTCCATAATAACATTTTTTTCATCGGCGGGATCTTTTGGTATTAGCATTAGTTTTAACGTTTCTTCATATGTGTTTATTTTGGTCTTCAAAGCTGTGGATTCGATTTCTGCCATTTCCCGAATTTCTAAGTCATCATCATGAGTCATATCTTTGATACCATCGAGTTGTTTGAGACAGCTTTTGTATTGTTGATAAACCACAACAATTTTTTCTAAAGCCTTGTGTTCTTTAGAAAGCTCACGAACGCGTTGGCGATCCGTGGCGATATTGACGTCGGATAACTGTTGCGTAACTGTGGTAAAACGTTCTTCAATTTGATCTAATCTTTCGTTTAACATAATGTTCTCCTGATCACTAATAAGATTTTGATATTGTACAATAAATGTTGAATCCAGCAAAGAAAAACGGTCTTTCGACCGCTAGTAATCTTCTTTGGCTTGGTCTTTATCGTATGTATCTTGCGCATTACTAGTGCTTAGATTACTGAATGTGGACATATTCTTATTAAATAACAATTCGAATTCCCCAATCGTACCGGAACGGTTTTTGGCAATACTTACTTCGACATGGTTCTTCTTCGTGGTCTCCTGATCATAGTAATCTTCTCGATATAAGAACATTACAATGTCTGCATCTTGCTCAATTGACCCCGATTCACGCAAATCAGCCATGACTGGCTTCTTCTCTTTCCGCATTTCAACATTCCGCGATAATTGGGACAATGCAACAACAGGAACCTTTAATTCGCGAGCTACTTCTTTTAAAACCCGGCTAATTTCCGAAACCTCTTGAACGCGGTTGGCCTGGTTTGTTTGTGAACCACTGAGTAATTGCAAATAGTCAACAACAATCAAATCAAGTTTTTCTTCTTGTTTCAGTTTGCGGCATTTACTCCGAAGATCAGTTACTTTGACCGTTCCTGAATCATCAAAATATAGATTCAATCCGGAAAGACTGCTGACGGCAAAATGGATTTTTTCCCATTCTTGCGGCGTAAGTTTTCCTTGACGGAGTTTAAAATTATCAACCTGAGCTTCACAAGAAAGCAACCGCATTACTAATTGGTCAACGCCCATTTCTAAAGAGAAAAAAGCAACATGCGGACGGTTCTTGGATTTGGCAACATTTAACGCAATGTTTAAAGCAAATGCGGTTTTGCCCATTGACGGACGAGCAGCAATGATCAGTAAATCTGATTTTTGTAGACCTAAGGTATAATGGTTAAATTCATAATACCGGGTGTCTAGTCCAGTGACATTGCCACCAATCTGAGCTTGTTCTGCGATTTTACCAATTAATAGATTGGCAATTTCACCAACACCCTTGAAATCACTGGTTCGTTTATCTTTTGTAATACCGATAATCTTTTTTTCGACATCATCGATAAATGCGGGAGTGTTGTCAATAGAATAAGAATTTTCGATGATTTCCCGACAGGTATCTTGAATTCTTCGGGTAATCGATTTGTCTTTGACAATGTTAATATAGTTGAGGAGATTGGCGGTTGAAGGAACAGCATCAATCAATCCGGCTATGTACTCAACTCCTCCAGCTTTTGCGAGTAAATTCCTGTTTTCCAAACGATCAATGAGTGTCGTATAATCAATGAAGATATCTTCATGATGCAAATCGCTCATTATGGTATACAATACCTGATGATTAGGAGAATAGAAATCCTGTTGCTGCAGCTTGTCAAGGATGGTTTTTATCGACCCTTGTTCGAAGAAAACGGAACCAAGTACCGCTTGTTCGGCTTCAATGTTTTGTGGGATTTTTTGTTCCATGGCGATCCTCCGTTTCGGGGTAAATCCTATTTTTCTTCGATAATCTGTAAATTAATAACCGCGGTTACGTCCTTGTGTAGCTTGACCATTACCTTATAAACACCCAAAGAATGAATGTTATCTTCTAAAAGGATTTTCCGTTTATCAATATCAATATTGTAGACCTTTTTATACTCTTCGGCAATTTGCTTGTTGTTTATCGCTCCAAAAAGTTTTCCCGATTCACCAATCTTGACGTATAGTTTAATCGGTTTGTCCTCAATTTCCGCTTTTAGTTTCTTCATGGCTTCCAAATCAGCTAAAGCATCATTTTCAGCTTTAGTTTTTTCATCTTCAATCGCCTTAATATTCGAATTGCTAGCTTCAATAGCTTGTTTAGAAGTCAATAGGTAATTTCCATATCCGGTTGCGACTTCAATTACTTCACCTTTTTTACCTTTGCCTTTGACATCCTTAATCAAAATAATTTTCATCGTTGCATCCTCCTTATACGAAGATTTCAAGATTTCTTCGAGTTTTTGTATGATATCGGGGATATTTCCTCCCGTAATCTGTGCTGCCGCATTATTCAAATGACCACCGCCACCAAATTGTTCCATCATCACAGATACATTGAACTTATCTATGGAACGAGCGGAAATGGCAATCGTCTCACTACCGATGTTTCCGATTGCAAATGCCGCAATAATGTCATCTATCTCTAAAAGTTCATCAGCGGTTTTTGCCAATTGGATTCGATCAGTTTTATCTTCAGGAGCCATTGTGGCTATTGCAAACCGATCATCAATAATTTGAGCCGAGTTGACCAGATTTGATTTAGTCTTAATATCATCGAGAGATTCCCGGAGAATCAACCGAGCTTTAAATGGGTCGGCGGCATATCGTTTTAATAAGGCCGCCGCCTCAAAGGTTCGCACCCCAGTCCGATAGGTAAAGTTATTGGTATCAATCATCATGCCGGCAAGCATAATGGTAGTTTCAAAACCATCAATTTCAAATTCATAATTATATAGTTCCATCATCTCGACAACTAATTCCACTGAAGATGATGCATACGGTTCAACATAGTTTAAACTGACCTCAGAAAGCAAGTTGTCAATGCGGCGATGGTGATCAATAATGACAATATTTTTGGTTTTTTCTAATAGCTTCGGTTCTATGGTCTGAGTTGGACTATGATGATCAACCAAAACTAAAAGACTATTTGCAGTAATCTCATCGATTGCATCTGCGGGATCGATAAGATATTCAAGTAATTTGATATCTTCGCGATTTAGCATATCAATGACTTTGGCACAGGTATGATCAATACGATCAAAATCAATGATAATCCGTGATCGCCTACCTTGAGCAATTGCTAAATGTAATAACCCAATAGCCGAGCCAAACGCATCTAAATCTGTATTATGATGGGGCATTATATAAGTCGCTTCTGATTTTGAAATCAGATCGCTAAAGGCACGAGAATTGATCCGAGCAGTGATTTTTGTGCGTTTTTCGACGGTATTGCTTTTACCACCAAACATTTTCAACGGCTGATTTTGAATATTTACTACGACTTGATCTCCACCGCGTCCAAGTGCTAGTTTTAAAGCTTCTTCAGCTAATTCACCAAGTTTATCAGCTTGAGTGTCAAAACAAGCAACGCCCATACTCACAGTAACTCTAACTTCATTTTGATTGGATATTTCATTAATGGCGTCTAAAATCGAAAATTCATCTTTCATAACTTGTTCTAATTGTTTTTTTGACATGTAAATGACTGATTTTTCTGGTCGAACATTTAAAAAATAGATGTCATACTTTCGACACCAGTTATCCATAGCACCCAATAGTTTTCCTTGGATATTATTTTTAATCTGTAAATCCATATTGGCCGTTGCTTCATCAAGATTATCAAGATTGACAATTCCAATAACGGTTGTATTTTCGTAAAGTCGCTTCTTATAATCCTCGCGTTCAGTGACTTCGAATAAATACGCACACTTGTTTTTGGGATAGTGAATGACTTCATAATCTTTCCCATAGATGTTTAAAAGGAATTTCCCTTCCCGTTTTTGAATCATATTGTTTAAGTTATCGTGAATGAAAGATAATTTACGATCAATAAGAATATTTGAAAAAAACTCCTTGGCAATTCCATTTGCCCAGGTGATTGTGAAATTGTCGTCGTAAAGAATCATGCCCACAGGAAGGTAACTAAGGGCAATATCTTCACTGTTTTTTAACCGCCGAGAAAGGAGATTAGTTTCTTTGATTTTTTCTTCAAGTGTCCTAATTTTACCAACGCGTTTGCGATTACTAAAAGCTACCAGTAATGAACTTATAATGATTGTTGCCAATAAACATGCAAAAAGAATAATATAAATATGATTGTCAAGTGACCATAAATAAACGAAACCGAAAATGCTTAACGAAAAAAAGATAATAACGGTTAAAATAATCATGACAATTGAACGCTTTTTCATCATAGCACTCCTTTCGTCGTCAACAGAATAATTATATCATATAATGATAAAATTGCAAATTCGAAACCGAAAGTCATAAAAAAAAGACTCACTGAGTCTTTTTTGAATTTTTAGTCTTTTACGAATGGTAATAAAGCCATGAAACGGGCGCGTTTAATTGCGACTGCTAGATGTTTCTGATAGTAAGCTTTCGTACCGGTTACACGTCTTGGAAGAATTTTTCCCCGCTCAGAAATGAACTTTTTTAACAGTTCAAAATCTTTAAAATCGATATATGAAATCTTATTGTCAGTAAAGTAACATCTTTTTTTGGTTTTTCTTCGCATATTCCGGTTGCCCCCTGGGCCTCCAGTTTGCGGTCTTCCGCTGGTATACATCTTTAATCCTCCTATTTAGAATGGCAGATCGTCTTCAATGACGTGAATGTCATTGTCTTTTTCGACGGTGGTTTCCTTTTCGATTGAACGATTGTTATCTCCGGATTGCCCTTTGGGTTCTAAGAACTCTACGGAATCACAGATTATCTCAGTAACATATCGTTTCACATTAGTTTTTTCATCCATGTAATCACGGGTTTGCAAGCGACCGTCAACGGCAACCATATGTCCTTTACTGACATACTTGCTAATGTTTTCGGCTTGCTTTCTCCAGGCAACGCATGGAAAAAAGTCGGTAGCAGAGTTATTGTAATTACTGTTGGAATTATCACTGCCATTACTTCCGCTTGAAAACGGCCGATTAACAGCGATGGTAAAAGAAACAAAAGCAATATTGTCTTTATTGGTGTGTCTTAACTCGGGATCTTTCACCAAACGGCCGACAAGCACGACTCTGTTTAACATTGATATCCCTCCAACTTATTTTTCTTCTCTTGATACGATAATGTGTCTGAGAACGTCTTCTTTAATGCCGGCAACCCGGTCGAATTCGTTAAGGCCTTCGACTGAAGCTTGGCAAGTCAAGACGACGTAATAGCCTTTTTTGAAATCTTTGATTTCATAGGCTAGTTCTCTTGTCCCCCACTCGTTGACAACCAAATCTGTAGCCCCGCGTGATGTCAAAATCGCATTTAATTCTTCAATTAATGCTTTTCTGGCTTCAGCTTCGATGGTTGGACGAATGATGTACATAACATCATATTTTCTCATTTTCGTTCCTCCTTATGGTCTAGTGGCTGCAAAACCCTTTGCAGCAAGGTGGTGAGATTTCTCACGCCCGATAATTATAACATATGAATATATATTTGTCTATAAAAAAAGACTTTTGCCAATTTGTTTCTAAACCTAAAAGCCAACGATCGACCCTTATTCTTCGTTTTCCACTATATCATCAGCGAGGTGCTGTTTCAAGCGAAAGAATGGTACTAAACAGGATACCGATTTTTGATAGCTTTTATATTCGGGACGAGAAGCCAAAATCTTCTTTTCCATCATGGGTATACTTATAAATAAAAATAAAGCAGTCATTGAAATTGGCGCTATCAATAAAACATTAAATGATTGAAATGCGCCAAAATACATCACCCATACACCCCACCACATTAAAACCTCGCCAAAGTAGTTCGGATGCCGAGAATACTTCCATAATCCCTCATCGATACAGCGATGTCTTCCTTGATTGCGAAGTCTAAATGAAGTCATTTGGTGATCTGCTATATATTGGATAAGTACCGCCAAAATACACATTACAAATCCGATGCCAATTATTAAGTTCATCTCTGGTTTGGCTTGTAAAAAATAATATATGCTCGCCATTTGAAAAAAAACAATGACGGTGGGCATGACATTAATCCCCATCAAATTGGCTAAAAACCATAAATGTGGGCGTTTGTTACGAATCATCGTGTATCGCCAATCTTGAACCGAGAAATCCACCCATCCAAGAGCCCAATTAAGTGTTAATCTAAGAGACCAAAATGCGATGGCAAATCCTAACAGTACAACACTAAGTTGAACAGTAGAGCGAAGAACCAGCATCCATCCAATGATGATAATTGGAGGCATAAAACTCCAATATGGATCATATACACTCGCATTTTTAACCAACAAACCGAAGCCCCATATAATAAGTGTCGCGATTATGTCCGCTACGAACATTTTGATTAATGCATTCTCAATGGGCATTATCAAAAAAACCGCCCCAGCAGCACTGATAGCAATGACATACATCAACATAATGATTAGCAGCGTTTCATTGCGTTTGTTTTTTGGTTTCATCATATCAAATTTACTTTCCTTTTTATTTGGTGGTTTTGATGATTACGATGGCTTCCGCCAAAGCAAAAGAAACTGCTTTTTTCCGAACCATCGTTCGATCACCGGAAAACCATTTTTTGTACGAAAACAGTTTATCTAAAAAGGCAAAACCAAAGTAAACTGTTCCCACAGGGTTAGTTTCAGTACCACCACTTGGACCAGCTATTCCCGTGATGGCAATTCCTAATTCACAGTTAGTGATTTTTTTCAGACATCTGGCCATTTCCTCGGCGCATTCGATACTAAAAGTACCGTATGCTTCAAAACAAGATTCATCGACTCCAAGAATCTTCATTTTTGCGTCTTCGGAATAAGTTATAAATGCTTCTTCTATGATTGATGATGATCCGCTCACATTAATAATTCGGGACGAAAGCATGCCCCCGGTGCATGATTCAGCAGTGGAAATATGATATTTTTTGTCACGCACTAATTGGAACAGAACAGTCTCAAGTGAAGTGTTTGGTGGCGTAATGATGAAATCACAAAATGTTTTTTTGAAGACTTTTAAAGTGCGATTAAAATGCCTTTGGTCTTCTGCTTCAGTATAGAATTGAATAATCAAATCCCCATTTTCGTCAGAAACATTGATTTTAACGTCTCGGTAGTGCGGGATTTTTTCTTTTAGTAACAACATTGTCTCCTCAGAGTTGATGTTATATAAAGTATATTCTTCTTCATATACAACTCTTCTAGTTAAATTGGTATCAATTGTCATTTTCCCCACCTATAAATTGAAGCGAAAATGGAAAATATCGCCATCATTGGCAACGTATTCTTTACCTTCGAGACGAATTTTTCCTAATTCTCTCGCTTTAGCTTCTGATCCACAAGCAATTAAATCATCATAACTTATCGTCTCAGCACGAATAAAGCCTTTCTCAAAATCACTATGGACAATCCCAGCACATTCCGGTGCTTTGGATCCCTTTTTGAATGTCCAGGCTCTAACTTCATCTTTACCAACCGTTAAAAATGTTTGTAAATTTAACATCTCATAACTCTTTTGAATTAAATCGATAAGGCCGGGTTGCTTTACTCCCAATTCCTCAAGAAATATTGCTTTTTCATCATCAGGTAACTGTGCTAATTCAGATTCAATTTTAGCACTGATAACGCACACTTTTGAACCTTCTGATTCAGCAATTTCCATCACTTGTTTAACATACGTATTATGGCTATAATCAGTCAATTCCTGGTCCGAAACGTTACAAACATACAGTGTTGGTTTGGCGGTTAAAAAATTAAAATTTCGTAACAATTTTTTGTCTTCAATCGATAAATCCATTGAGCGGATAGGTTGTGATTTTTTCAAGAAAACCATCGCTCTTTTAAGCAACTCATATTCAATCACGGAATCCTTATCCGTTTTCATTTGCGCTCGTTTTTCAATTTTCGGAATTCGTTTTTCAATTGTGTCGATATCCGCAAAGATTAATTCGAGTAATATCGTTTCTATATCCCGAATCGGATCAATGCTGCCTTCTATATGAATGACATTGTCATCGTCAAAACATCTTACCACTTGACAGATTGCATCGCAGGCTCGAATATAAGAAAGAAATTGATTTCCAAGTCCTTCTCCTTTGGATGCACCACGAACCAAGCCAGCAACGTCGGTGAACTCAAAAGTTGTATAAATTGTTTTTTTGGGATTGTACATCTTTACTAATGTATCAACTCGAGTATCAGGTACTTCGACAATGCCGACGTTTGGGTCAATCGTCGCAAACGGAAAGTTTGCCGCAAAAGCATTTGATTTTGTCAAAGCATTAAATAAAGTCGACTTACCAACATTTGGCAAACCGACAATTCCAGCTGTTAATCCCATGATTTCAACTCCTATTGAATGTCTGTTTCTATTGTACCAAAAACCCCTTGATTATTCAAGAAATACCCCGATATGTGCAGGCAAACGCCAAAAAGAAATCGACTTATTCGTCGATTTCACAACTATCGCTAATTATCTTGGAATTAATGTTAAATAATTTAATCGCATTCATCGCAGTTATCTTTTTCGCTTGATCATATGTTATACCTCGTAATGATGCAATCTCTTCGCAGATATACCGCAAATGTTTTGGCTCATTTGTTTTCCCCCGTAAAGGAACTGGCGAGAGATAAGGGGAATCGGTTTCAATCATCAGTCTAGCATCGGGAATTGTTTTGGCAACTTCTTTTGGAACTTTAGCATTTTTAAATGTTACCGGTCCTGCTAGTGAGATATACATATTTAAATCAACAAATAAAAACATTGATTCTACGGATCCTGAATAGCAGTGCATAACTCCAGATATATCACTTGGTTTATTATTTTTTAAAATTGTATATGTATCTTCAGTGGCATCACGCATATGAATTATCAAAGGCAATTTATGGGTTCGAGCTAAAGATATTTGGCGTGTGAAAACTGTTTTTTGTATATCACTGTGGGTTTTATCCCAATAATAATCTAATCCACATTCGCCGATGGCAACGACACGGGAATCAGTGAGATCAGCTTCCAATTGAAGCCAATCAGCCTCTAATAATTCCGAAGCGATTTCCGGATGAAACCCAATGGCCGCGTAAATAAACGGATATCGATGAGCAATTTCCAAAGCTCGTTTGTTCGCCAAAGGACCGTATCCAACGCAAATCATTACTCCTACTTCATTGGTCTTTGCATTGTGAACAACATCATCAACTTGCGAATATAAAAGGTTGTCGTTCAAATGGCAATGGGAATCAATTAACATGTTCTCACCCGACTTTATATCAATTATACCACGAAGTTTGGCATCAAAACAAAAAAGGGATGCAAAAGCATCCCTCTGGTTTTAAAAAACAATTATTTTATGATTGATACAACTGATCCAGCACCGACAGTATGTCCGCCTTCACGAATAGAGAACTTTGTTCCCTGTTCCAAAGCGATTGGGTGAATCAATTCCACAAACATTTCAATGTTGTCACCAGGCATAACCATTTCAACGCCTTCTGGCAATTGAATGACGCCGGTAACATCAGTTGTCCGGAAATAGAACTGCGGGCGATAGTTGGAGAAAAATGCCGTGTGACGTCCGCCTTCTTCTTTCGTCAGAACATATACCTGAGCAGTAAAGTTGGTATGAGGAGTAACTGATTTTGGTTTGGCAATTACTTGTCCACGTTGAACTTCTTCACGTGCAACACCGCGGAGTAATAATCCGACGTTATCGCCAGCTTGAGCATAATCAAGCAGTTTACGGAACATTTCAACACCAGTAACAACAGATGCTCTAGTATCTTTGATGCCGATGATTTCGACAGGATCGCCAACTTTGATGGTTCCACGATCAACACGTCCAGTAGCAACAGTGCCACGTCCGGTAATTGTGAAGACATCTTCAACAGGCATTAAGAATGGTTTGTCGGTTGGTCTTTCCGGTAGTGGAATGTAGGAATCGACAACATCCATTAACTCAAGAATCGTCTTTTCTGCATCTTTATCACCTTCAAGAGCTTTTAAAGCAGACCCAACAACAAACGGAGTTGCATCACCATCATAATGATATTCGGTTAGCATTTCCCGAATTTCCATTTCGACAAGTTCAATTAATTCCGGATCATCGACCATATCGGCCTTGTTTAGATAGACGACCATTTTTGGAACTCCAACTTGGGAAGACAGAAGAATATGTTCACGAGTCTGAGGCATTGCACCATCAGCTGCGGATACAACAAGAATTGCTCCATCCATTTGCGCAGCACCGGTGATCATGTTTTTAACATAGTCAGCGTGTCCTGGGCAGTCTACATGAGCATAATGACGATTTTTGGTTTCATATTCAATGTGAGCGGTATTAATTGTGATTCCTCTTGCTTTTTCTTCTGGAGCCGAGTCGATTGATGCATAGTCACGGTACAAAGCTCCGCCCTGTTGAGCCAACACTTTGGTAATTGCTGCGGTCAAAGTGGTTTTTCCGTGATCAACATGGCCAATAGTGCCAATGTTTACATGGGGTTTGGTACGTTCAAATTTAGCTTTTGCCATAATGGTATTCTCCTTTTATATTTTTGTTTTTTTTAGACTTGTCAACGATATTATTTTATAACAAGTTAGATAATAAAGCAATAGTAAGATGTCTAGGGGTACAAATAACAAAGTTATTTTGTTTTTATTAACTGTTTCGCTCTTTTACAATCGCTTCAGTGATCGATTTCGGACATTCTTCGTAATGCGAGAATTGCATTGTATGTGTTGCCCGACCTTGACTGTTGGAACGAAGCGCAGTAGCATATCCAAACATTGACGCCAATGGAACTTTTGCGGTAATTTTCTGAGCATTGCCATGAGAATCTTGTCCCTCAATACGTCCACGACGACTTGTTAAGTCGCCAATGACATTTCCCAGATATTCATCAGGGCAAACGACATCAACAGCCATGATGGGTTCAAGTAATGCTGGTTTGCATCTCTCTTTTGCTTGACGAAGCGACATCGAAGCCGCGATTTTGAATGCCATTTCCGAAGAATCCACTTCATGATATGATCCATCGAAAAGTGTACATTTTATGTCCAAAACTTGATACCCGGCAATGATTCCGCCACCAAGAGCTTCTTGTAAACCCTTATCAACGGCGGGAACAAATTCCCGAGGAACGACTCCGCCAACAATCTTGTCGACGAACTCATACCCTTTTCCGGGATTAGGTTCAAAACGAATCCAAACATGACCGTATTGTCCGTGCCCACCCGATTGACGAATGAATTTTCCTTCACATTCAGCACTGGTTTTAATGGTCTCTCGATATGAAACCTGAGGATTACCAACGGTTGCTTCAACTTTGAATTCGCGACGCATACGGTCAACGATGATATCAAGATGAAGTTCTCCCATTCCGGAGATGATTGTTTGTGAAGTTTCCTTATCCGTATAAGTTCGGAATGTCGGATCTTCTTCGGCCAATTTTTGAAGGGCAACGCCCATTTTTTCTTGGTCAGCTTTGGTCTTTGGTTCAATAGCCACCGAGATAACCGGTTCAGGAAAGTTCATTGATTCCAAAATTACGAACTTATGCTCAGAACAAAGGGTATCACCAGTAATTGTATCTTTTAAACCAACGGCAGCGGCAATGTCGCCACAGTAAACCTGGTCAATTTCGGTTCGATGATTGGCATGCATTTGTAACAATCTTCCGAGCCGTTCCTTTTTGTTTTTAGAAGTATTTAGAATGTAGGAACCTTTTTCTGCCATTCCCGAGTATACACGGATAAATGTGAGTCGTCCAACGAATGGATCCGTCATGACCTTAAAAGCTAAAGCCACAAGCGGATGATCATCATCATGAGCGATTTCAATTTCATTGCCTTGTTTGTCGGTCCCCTTAATTGGTGGAACTTCAACTGGCGAAGGCAAATAATCTATGACTGCGTCCAACATCGGTTTGACACCTTTGTTTTTGAATGATGAACCACATAGAACGGGGAAGAAGGTTACGCTTAAGGTTGCTTTGCGAATTGCTCTTTTAAGCGCTTCTACAGTGATTTCATCGCCATCGAGATAACTCATCATTAATTCTTCATCAAAATCAGCGACTGCTTCAATAAGAAGATTACGCTTTTCTTTTGCTAAAGCCATCATATCATTGGGAATAGCAGTTGTTTCGTAATTTTCTTCCGGTTCACCATCAAAAAGCATTGCATGCATTTCTACTAAATCAATGATACCGTTAAAGGTTTCTTCGGCACCAATTGGCCATTGAATCGCTTCAGATTTAGCTCCTAAACGTTTGTGAATTGTTTCAATTGAGTAGGCAAAATCAGCCCCGGTTTTATCCATTTTATTGGCATAGACAATTCGGGGTACGTTATATTCGTCAGCTTGCCGCCATACCGTTTCGGTTTGGGGTTCAACACCTGATGAGGCATCAAGAACCGTTACGGCACCATCTAAAACACGCAATGAACGCGCCACTTCAACGGTGAAGTCCACATGTCCTGGGGTATCGATGATATTGACTCGATGATTTTTCCAGAAAGCTGTGGTAGCCGCAGAGGTAATGGTGATTCCACGTTCCTGTTCTTGTTCCATCCAATCCATGGTTGCAGTTCCATCATGGGTTTCACCCATCCGATGGATTTTGCCAGTATGATACAATACACGTTCCGTGGTGGTGGTTTTACCAGCATCAATATGAGCCATGATGCCAATATTTCGTGTTTTATCTAATGTATATTCACGTGCCATAACTTACCCTTCCCAACTAAAAGCGATAATGAGCGAAAGCCCGATTGGCTTCGGCCATTTTGTGCATATCTTCTTTTTTCTTAATTGATGCGCCAGTATTGTTAGAAGCATCAATAATTTCTTTTGCTAAACGTTCTTCCATCGTCTTCTCGTTTCTTGAACGAGAATATTGAACAAGCCATCTCAAACCTAGGGTGAGGCGGCGATCAGGTCTTACTTCGCCTGGGACTTGATAGTTTTGGCCGCCGATACGACGACTTCTTACTTCAACGAGTGGCATGATGTTATTGATGGCATCATTGAATACTTCGAGAGGTTCACGACCAGTAGCTTCTTTAATATGCGCAAATGCGCCATATAAAATATTTTGAGCTAGTCCTTTTTTACCTTGCATCATGATGCTATTTATCAGTTTGGTGACCAATTTGGAGTTATAAATCGGATCAGGCAAAACATCTCTTTTAACAACTTTTCCTTTACGAGGCATAAGAAATTCCTCCTTTCGAATAATAATGGAATTTTTAAATTATGTCAGTTGTTTTGGTGTTATTTTTTGGCCGGAGCCGGTCTTTTAGCTCCATATTTGGAACGTCCTTGTTTTCTGTCTGTGACAGCAGTAGTATCTAATGTGCCGCGAACGATATGATATCGAACACCAGGGAGGTCTTTGACACGACCGCCACGAATTAGCACTACACTATGTTCTTGCAACTTATGTCCAACGCCAGGAATATAGGCGTTGACTTCGCCGCCGTTTGACAAACGAACACGGGCGTATTTGCGAAGAGCGGAGTTTGGTTTTTTCGGCGTCATTGTAGCAACACGTACACAGACTCCACGTTTTTGAGGACTCGCAAGAGCGGTGTAATGTTTAGTCAATGTATTAAAGCCGATGTTAAGTTGAGGCGCTTTTGACTTTCTAATTTTGTCATGACGACCATTCTTTATCAGTTGATTGATAGTAGGCATTTGTTTTCCTCCTTTCATACCCACACACCCAGGAGGTGCGTTTGTTTCTTTTTTATAAGGTTGCTCGCGCAACCTCGTGATTCACATTTTTACAGCAACAATATTATACACCACACATCTAGGAGTGTCAACTACAAAAAATTCTTTTTGTAAATGCGCTAAAAATATTGTTTGGTATTTATAAAAAAATCCCTTGTCGGTTTTCCGCAAGAGATCTTTAGAACACATTGGCGCCTCAACTAGGACTTGAACCTAGGACCCCATGATTAACAGTCATGTGCTCTAACCAACTGAGCTACTGAGGCTCATTAAGTTTAATAAAAAAGAAAGAAGCCTGGCGACGTCCTACTCTCGC
>JAQVVR010000034.1 GCA_028698875.1 Candidatus Izemoplasmatales bacterium | reverse complement strand
ACTGTCATACCCAAGTTGCTTTTTTTGACCAAAAACAGTCTTTTATTCTTGTTTTAAGTTATTCCTTGGCATGACTGGGACATCTCCCACCTCTACATATGGTACTCCAACCCACTCATTAAAATCCATGCCAATCCAAAAATAGCATATCAAGGAAATATGAGGGAAAATGATTTAGAAATATTATCTATAGAAATGTTGCACGTTCATTAATAGTGGCCACAATTCAATTATTAATTTCATATTTAGTTGTTTGAAACAGACTTAATATTTTCAATATTGTCTCTGATCATTTTAATGCGTTTTTCGCAAACCTTGTCAAAATCAACATATAGATCAATATCACTTTTGATTTCATAAAAATCTAGCAGTTCTTTAGCAGCCTTAATAATGTCTTTAATAATTAGGCTGACATATCTACTCTCTTGGTCCAAAAGACGTTCAATCTTTGCTTTTTCTTCAATTGGAACAATAAGTATATGAGCGTTTAGGTTGTTACGAAACGACTTTACTACTATTTTAATGTTTTGATAATTCTTATTCGTAAATATCAAATCAATATCAGCTTTTATTGTTAAAAATGTAGTTCTAGAGTCTTCGTCAAGCAGTTTATAATTACGTTTATACAACTCGTGAGCAAGTTTTTTTAACGTAATCACATCAGTTCCTTCATCAAAAGCGATCTTAAACAGACTCAGATTCATTGCTTCAGAGAATATATGTAGGCTATACTCATTTGATAGTATTTTCTGTGATGAAATTTGTTGTACATAAAAAGCAACGAATTGGTTCAAAAAAGCTTCAGCAAGTTTAATCACATGAAACGGAATAACAATACGAAGTAGATGATCAATCTGCTCATCGGTTGCATCACTAAAACTTATGTTAACATTCGCTCGAGACATAATATCTTTCTCCCTCCTCAATGCTTAGTTCGGTTACATCATTTTGTCTTGTCATTCGCAAGTTTATCACGAAAATCGGGCAATCCACGCAAGTTTATCTATTTGACATTCTCAAGTTGCTCTTTAGAACTTATTATTAATATGATTATTCTGATTTTGAGAGGACAAATCAAGTTTCTTTTTGTGACATTAGCGTGTTTCTCCATTTAAATATCTACTTTGTTGTGCTGTTCATCCTCTCAATTTATACCCAAATCAAACCACATAGTAAGTCATTTATTTTTTTTACCATATCAATCAAATTCCCACGAGCAGAAAATTTAAAGAGTCTTTTGACATATAAAATAGTCAATTATTCCGTTTCTATCGGGTGATGCCAGTTATTTAGGGCCTTGAATTCACTTAATGCGATTTGGTAATTAAATTTGTCGGCCAACTCCAAAATATAAGTATTTTCATCATATGTTCCATTTTGATAAAAAACTATTACATAGCCTTTTTCGTATATAAAGCCATCAGGATTTGAAAGTTGCTCCGCCAATTGAATATAGTAGATTTGTCTGCCATATTCATCCTGATTGAGAAAGCAGATCCAAATATTGTGGTTTTCTTCAATCGAAATGGATTCTGTGAAAGCCGTTTCGATAATGTCGTTTTCAATTGTTCCTAATTCTTTCTTGTTACTAACCGGGACTTTGATGCATTTTGATTCATCGAACTCGTTTCCCCAATCATTTATGGTTTTTAGATTATCGATATCTTCTTCCGAAAAAACCAATGGCCCACCTGAGAAGGTTTCCTCGGTCGTAATTAAAAAATTAACGTCTTCATAAAAATAGGCGAAATCATCTTCTGTTTTTTGTGATATCAGGAGTACCATATATGCAGTTTCGTTGTTGATGGCGTATCTTGGAACAAAGGTGAACATAACCCGGCCATGGCCATCTTCTTCGATAATGGTTATTTCGTCCGCAAAATTGCTTTCCACTCCAAGCACACTATAAACTGCGACCGAATGTAGTTCTGAGTTATTCCCTCGGTAAGACCACTGATCCCCACAACTAGCCAAACAAAAAACAAGCATTCCGATCAAAAACAAGAAAGTTTTTTTCAATTTTAAATCCCCCTTTTTAGAACCCACCAATTTGGTTGGATTCCCCGATAACCATATCCCAAAAATTATCAATATCCGTGAACGAACATTTTATATTAATCCCAGTAAAAAAATATATGAAGGATTTTTCTAAAGAATCAGGGCTGTAATTTCCTCTATTAACCCCGCCAAACCAATCTGCGGACCTTTCCCAAGGCTGAGAATAATAATTGTTTGTTCCTATAATGCAATTATATACCGAGGGCACGGCAATCCTAAAAATATACAAATATGTTCCGAGTCTCGCTTCTTGAACCGTATGGCCATATTCGTGTTTTATCGTATCGATTCCATATTGGTCATTTTTTACACCAAGGTTAATAAACATTATTCCAAAAATGGACCACGAGGTTGTATTTGGAATGTTGTGACGAATAACCAGTTGTCCCTTGTAAAACGAAATGAATTTGTTTTCTATCACCGCGGTTTCGCTAGTGTTTGTAACAAAATCGTATACACCAGAAAAAATATTTCCAACGCTTGTGAAGAAAGAACCAACAGAAGACCAAAATGATTTCCATGATAAACCATAAGGGTCAACATTCATTACTGG
>JAQVVR010000033.1 GCA_028698875.1 Candidatus Izemoplasmatales bacterium | reverse complement strand
TAAAACGAGTAACAGAGAATAATGGCAAGAAAACTGCCGGTGTAGATGGTGTGCTCTGGGATTCGCCAGTTAAAAAGGCGAATGCCGTCAGGGATTTGTGCCCTGAACGGTACAGGGCAAAACCTCTGCGCAGAGTATATATCCCCAAAGCATCTGGGAAGATGCGCCCCTTAGGAATCCCAACTATGGGAGATCGAGCAATGCAGGCTCTTTACCTGCTGGCACTTGACCCCGTGGCGGAATGTAAAGCGGACAAAGTCTCTTACGGTTTTCGACGGAAACGCTCGACTACCGATGCTATCGAGCAAATGTTTAGTGCGCTCAGCAGAGGCGACGCGGCGCAATGGATACTTGAAGGCGACATCAAAGGATGCTTCGACAACATCAGCCACGAGTGGATGCTTAATTTCATTCCAATGGAAAAACGCATTCTGCGACAGTGGTTGAAAGCGGGATACATGGAAAATGGTTCATTATTTGACTCCAAAGCGGGTACGCCGCAAGGCGGAATTATCTCCCCGGTACTGGCGAATATGGCGCTTGATGGGTTGGAAGAACTCCTTAATCGCCGATACAAAATCCGCCGCATGTACAAAGGAGAAATGACCTGGTTCCCGCCCGTAAAGGCAAAGAACAAACGGGTAAATCTTATTCGTTACGCAGACGACTTCCTAATCACTGGAGAATCGAAAGAACTCCTGGAAAGTGAAGTCAAGCCGATGATAAAGGATTTCCTCGCGAAAAGAGGGCTTATTCTCTCTGAAGAGAAAACCCGAATAACACATATTGAAGAGGGATTCGATTTCCTCGGATTCAATATGCGTAAATTCAACGGGAAGCCCACAGTTCAACCCTCTAAGCAAGGTGTTAAAAACCTCCTTGCAAAAGTACGGGAAACCATCCGGAAATACAGGACAGCCCCCGCATACAAGCTGATTAGTACGCTCAATCCCATTCTTAGAGGTTGGGCAAACTACTACCGACACGCAGCCAGCAAAAGAACCTTTTCCGCAATTGATCACCATGTTTGGTGTGCAATTTGGCGATGGGCCAAACGGCGACACGGCAACAAAAGCAAAGGATGGATCAAAGCCAAGTACTTCACTCAAAAGGGTAAACGGAACTGGATTTTCTTCGGAAATTCCCCGGAAGGAAAGTGCTTGACTCTCCTTAACGTCGCTTCAATCAGAATAAAACACTATACCAAGGTCAGAAACGATGCTAATCCTTACGACCCGGTATGGCAAGCTTATTTTGACGAAAGGGATAAAAAGGTTGTTCGTGGAAGCATAATGCACTCCAAGGAGGTCAGACTCCTGTGGCAACGTCAGAATGGAAGGTGTCCTGCCTGCGGACAACGTCTTGGGAGCAACTCGGAATGGAAAATATTCCAGCGTGACTGGAACACACACCATATCCAATCGAGAGTCCAAGGCGGAACCGATGTGGAAGACAACCTTACTCTTCTCCATGCTAACTGCCACAGACAACACCATGCCTGCAATGGCATATGATTCTCAGTTTTGCACCAGGTATCGCCAATGCGATGCTTTACAAAGGCTTGAGCCGTATGAGGGGAAACTCTCACGTACGGTTCTTAGGGGGGAAAGAGCGGGAAACCGCTCTGCCCTACCCGACACTGCAAATGCCGGATTTGTCGCAATAAAAAATGCCTATTTCAGCGGGTCGGCGATCGCGCTGGCGATTCTCGATGGAGAGGATGGCGAGGGCCTCGACGCCGACTTCGCTATCACAAGCTTTTCGAGGTCGGAACCCATCGAAGAGGCAATGACTGTAAGTGTCACAGCCAAGCCGACTTATTCAACAAGAGCGCCGCAATGGAAGGAGGCAACGCCATAATGAAAACATTTAAAGACAATGAAGGACGGTCATGGAATATATCCGTCAATGTCGCATCGATGAAAAGGGTAAAAACGCTGCTGAATCTGAATCTCATGAAAGCTGTGGAAGGCGACCTGATCGAGAGGTTGACAACCGACCCAATGCTTTTGTGCGACGTGATTTACGCAATCTGCAAGCCGGACGCTGACAAGCGGAATGTTACCGATGAACAGTTCGGACAGTCGATGGCCGGCGACGTGATTGAACACGCGACCGCCGCGCTGCTGGAGGAACTTGTGGATTTTTTCCCGGATGCGAAGCGCCAGGTGCTTCGCAAAGCGGTGAAAAAGTTCGACACAGTTCAGACCCGGGCGGTCGAGACGGCGGACAAATATCTGGACAGTCCGATATTCGAAAAGAGGATCGAGGACGCGCTGAAGAATATTACCGATTCCTCTGGGAACTTGCCGGAATCGCCGGAGTCAATCCCGACCCCTTGACGCTGAAAGAGTTGCTGATCATGGCCGAGGCGAAGAGCAAGGACAACTGGAATCACACATCGGCGATCCTGGCTCTTATCATCAACGTCAACCGCGACCCGAAAAAGCGGCGTGCGGTTTCCCCAAAGGAACTCAATCCGCATGAGCAGAAAAAGAAAACAGTCCTTCGCGGAAAAGGGCTGAGAATTTTAAAAGACGTATTTGTAGACAGGAGGCAAGAATGAGTTATAAAAAGCTGAAAAGAGAAGAGATAACCGTCAGTGTTGAAGAGGCAAAAAATGGAAGTTTGAGTCTTCTTGTCGGGATGTACGAAAAAGATATGTGGCGAAATTATGTCCTGAT
>JAQVVR010000032.1 GCA_028698875.1 Candidatus Izemoplasmatales bacterium | reverse complement strand
CCGCCTAAGTTGATTGAAAATCCCAAAGAAAATGAAGAAGATAGAAATCCACCTATGGCTGGTGCGGCAAAATACGCACCGACAGCACCTGCTATTCCGCCAATCGCCCACCCTAATGCATAAGAACAGCCAAACGCTTCAGATACTTCTCCGCCAACGATAGAACCAATCCCAGCTCCAATTAAAATAATACCTGCAGCTGTTCCAACTCCTGTTAATAATAGAACTGCTCCAACAACGATCATGGCTCCACTTAAGAATTGAAGTGTGCTTTTTTCACTTAAATATCCGCTTATGTCTGTATACATTACTGGAGTAATGTGTACAGCAATATCCATAACTGGGGATGTAGATTTGAAAAAAATTATGTGGGAAGCGATGAGACCCCAGCTATCGGCTTTTCCTCATCATTCTACATGAGAAACGAAATAACAAACGACACGCAAAAATGGAATACAGTATAAAAATAGTATAGTTTGGAGAGTATTCTTTCATCCTCCATTATATAGCACTTGTTTTTTTTCTCCGAACCAGAATAATGGACTACGTAACAATTTCCAATTTTGGTTTTTGTGAACGGATATATTTGTAAGTTGAAATCTAACTCCTTATTGTCTTCCGAACCAACCGCATGAAAATAAGTAGATTCTCCCTCAATATTTCGAAACTTGGATTTTCCTACAACTTGAGCAAGACTCACTTTTCCCTCTTTCCGTATTTTCATATTTGAAACTTGATGAATAAAATAGGGAATAGAAATAATGAGTAGAAACAATAACGAGAGAATGAAGAAGGAATAATTAAACAATTCGGATGGCAGGAAAACAGACATAATGAAGGGTAAAACCACCAGTTGGACCAGGATGTTTATCAAGATGACGATTGCAAAATCGATTAATGGAAATAACTCTATAAATAATTTTTTTTTGCTCATAATGAGTATCCTCCTATTAATCGTTATCCAAAAACGCTTCGCGAAGCACTCCGCCAACGAACCTCTTTATGCCGATATTTTGATAAAAGTCTATTCTTTGCCAAAAATTCTCCATATTTGCTGGTGACTTCGGAAGAAACCAAAATACTGTTTGAACTGCTGCGGCGGTCACTAAAGAAATCCCAGCATTGTTCATAGTATCGATAAAAGACAATCCGTCGTTGATGCTATGAGCAATTGAGGTAACTGTCGCTAAAGCCACTTTTCCAACAGCAATGTAAATAGCGCCAATTCCTGAACTAATTAGCGCACCGTAAGCGGCCCCGCTAAGAGTTTCAATTGCCAATTCACCGAAGTTAAATTCATCACCAGTTGCAAGAATGGAAAAGGCATATGCGGCTGCTCCACATAGCGCCCCGACAAGCGCTCCTATTAATATTTGTGGCATGTCGCCGTCGCTGTCTGTATACATTACTGGAGTAATGTGCACAGAATGAAGCACATTTATATTATACCTATATTTTTATAATATATGCAAATATCCCTGGAACAATATTTATCTTTTTTATCGCCAATTACAACTTTATCGATCAGTAAATCAACATTTGTTTTTGATAATTCTAATCCGATTTTCATTTTTTTAATTGTGCTCACAAGGTCACGAATCTTTTCTCTCACTTTTCTCGAGTTTTCAAATTCATCTGCATAATCATCTATTCGTTTTTGTATTTCACTTTTTTCTTTTTCAAAATTTTGTTTTAAATCATCATAGTCTTCAATCGTTATTCTTTTCAACGCATAATCTTCATACAATTTCTTAAAAATCGTTTCAATATCGTCAAATCTCTTCTTATCTTCAGTTATTTTTCGTTTGGTGTCTTGTTCGGTTTGCATCGTTTCAATTTTAGTGCTGTAAATCATTTCGCACAACTTCGATTCATCCTTTTCGGCTTGATTCTTGAGCGTTTTTATAGAAGCGTAAACATAATCGCAGACTATGCCATACCTTAAGTAATGACTTGAGCATCTTTCTTTTCCAAATACCCGATAAGTGCTGCATACATAAATGCCTCTATCGTTCCTTCTTTTGTCAATGCTGTAGGTTAGGGTCTTTCCACAGTTGTCGCACCTAATCTTCCCAATAAAGAGGTGTTCGTTCTTGATTACTTTCCTTTTTGTTCGGAAAGCCATGATCCCCTTTGCTTTGTTGAATGTTCCAATTTCCACTATTGGTTCATGGGTATTAGGGGTAATAATCCATTCTTCCTTAGGATTTTGTTTGAGTCTCTTGTCCTTATAGGATTTTGTGCTGTGTTTATTACAAACCAGATTTCCTAAATACTCCTCATTTGATAATATAGTTAGGATTGTTCTGCCCGCCCAATCATAAGGATACTTCACCAGGTTTTCAGTATGATATTTCTTATGATTCACGTATGTGTCCGCTCTGGGGGTTGGTACTTGACTTGTTTTTAGATATCTGCTTATTCGATAAACAGTATAACCTTCAATATAGAGACTGAATATCTTTTGTACTACCATTGATTGTTCTAAATTTACTATAAGTCTGTTCTTGTTGTTGGGATCTTTGCTGTATCCATATGGAGGAAATGCTCCAGTAAACTCCCCATTTATGGCTTTTGTTTTATATGCTGTTCTTATCTATATGCTAATATCTCTTGCATACCATTCATTCATGATGTTTCTGAAAGGCATCAGATCATTTTGGTGTTGATTTGTATCAACTTGGTCGTTT
>JAQVVR010000031.1 GCA_028698875.1 Candidatus Izemoplasmatales bacterium | reverse complement strand
CCGGCAAAGAAGCGTTGATAGAGGTCAACGGCCGCGACTGTTCCGTCTACGAATGGCCTTCAAGTTCATGGTATGATTTATCTTCATGGTTCGAATAAAACCTCTGCTGAAAAGAAACAGCCCGGTGTGATGCCGGGCTTTTTTGTTTTCTGATTCTGCTAAATTTGATAATTTTTATACTTTGATATTGCAATAATTATTGTTTTGTCTATTATATAGTTAAGTTTTATACTTAATTATGATTAAAAAAAGCTCTAAAAGTATCGAAGTTTCCCTTAAAGGCGAGTTGTTGTCCAGAAAGAACAACAAGCTCGTGCGCATGCTTCGTCTCATATGGGAAAAGCCGGAACGGACCAGAAGCGAACTCGGGAAAGCTCTAAATATAAGCAAGGTTGCGGTGCGGAACGATGTCGAGAGACTGCTCCGGAACGGTCTCGTACGTGAAGATGGCCCCCTTAAGGCCGCGGGCGGCAGGAGGCCTACGCCGCTCAGTTTGTCGCCCGGGCTTTTTTACTCGTTCGGAATCTATATAAGGCGCGGCTGGGCCATGCTGTCGATGCTCGACGCGTGTTCGAATACGATTGAAAAACAGACCTTTCATGAGAATTTCGCAACGGCCGCGGAATGCCTGGATTTCATGTGCGTTCAGATAGCAAAACTGCGAAAGAAGCATTCTGTAAGTGATGAAAAATTTATCGGCGTTGGAATTTCTCTTCCTGGGATACTGGACCAGAAAAACGGGATCGTCATAAGTTCTCCGACATTCAGGAAGGACAGGGATTTCGATCTCAAGGCGTTTCTGAAAAACAAGCTCGGCGAAAGCGTCGTGCTGATGAACGACGCCGATTTGATGACTGTCAACGAGCACGCAAGAGGAAAGGCCGCGGAGATGTCGGACTTTCTTTATTTTACATGCGGCTACGGGCTCGGGATATTCCTCAACGGACAGCTCTATCAGGGACATCAGGGCGGCGCGGGCGAAGTCGGCTACATGCAGCTCGACCGCACCGGAGAGAAGGGGCCCGACGGCAGGAACGGGACTCTTTCCGGCATAAAGCCTTTTTCGATGCTCGCTGCAACGGTCGACGGGATTGTCAAGAGCGGCGGCGCGACAAAGGTACGGGATTATCTTACGAAAAAGGAACCTGACGTTACTTTACCTATGGTCATACGCGCGGCGAAGGAGGGTGACGGTCTTTCTCTTCAGATAATCTCGGAATACTTCGAGCTTATCGGGGATGCGATCCTTAATCTCGCGTACATATTCAATCCCGAAGCGATATTTCTCGACCCCTGGACGGCTGAGTGTCCGCAGGTGACTCTTGATATCGTCCGGCGGAAAATGGGGTATTACGGTGTCCACAACTGGCGGCTTTCGACGGAGATAATCCCGGCCGGTTACGGGATGGCTGACCTTTCGGAAGGTGCTGCGCTTCTGCCCGTTATGAAGTATTTTGATAAATTGCAGTCGGAACAATACCAGGTGAAACCTGGACATATTTAATAAGGAAAGGATTTTTGAAATGGAAAGATTCTATGTGAAGGAGGCCGGGGTTCCTTCGGAACTCAAGGCCGGGCTTAAAGAGCTTGCGGGCATTGTTCCGCTAGCGCTGAGCGGCAAAAAGGGCATCGAGATCGTCTTCGCGAAAAAGGGCGATGGTGTTTCCTTGCGCGGCAAAGACGGAAAACTCTTCATCGACTACAAGGAAGTGAACGACGCGTTTCGCGGGCTCGGGCTTGCGAATGCGCGCAGCGACAAGGATTTGAAGAACATAAAGCTAAGCGAAAAACGCCGCCTCGAAAAGACATTTATAATGCTCGATGCGTCCAGAAATGCCGTGCTCAATGAGAAGGCCGTCGGCGAATGGTTCCGCTTCATGGCGCTCGCTGGTATCAACGGGTTTATGTTCTACACGGAAGATACTTACGAAGTTCCCGGTGAAAAGATGTTCGGTTACATGCGCGGCAAGCTCATGATAAAGGAACTTCAGAAATATGACGAACTGGGTGCGAAATTCGGCATCGAACTTGTGCCGTGCATTCAGGCGCTCGCTCATATGCAGAGGATCCTTCAGTACGACTGCTACGGAAGCATAAAAGACACCACGTCCGTGATGCTCTGCGAATCAGATGAGACTCTCAAGTTTATCGAAAAGATCATCAAGGCCGCAGTGAAGCCGTTCCGCTCCAAGAGGATACATATCGGGATGGACGAAGCGTGGGACCTTGGACGCGGCAACTATCTGACCAAGCACGGCAATGTGCCTCCTTTTGAGATAATGACGAAGCACCTCAACAGTGTCATGGAAATCCTCCGGAAGCTCAAGCTTCGTCCGATGATGTGGAGCGACATGTTCTTCAGGGCGCTTTCGAAAAATCACGGCTACTACGATACGTCGATCGTCATAACCGACGAGATGAAAAAGCAGATACCGCAGGATGTCGATCTCGTTTACTGGGACTATTACCACACGAAGGTCTCTGATTATAACGATATGATAGACAAGCACCTGGAAATGGGAAGTACTCCGATGCTCGCGCCCGGGCTTCAGAGCTGGAACCGCTTCTGGGCCGGCTATGAGCATGGCGAAAACACCGTTTCAGCCGGACTTAAATCATGTTTTGAGAAGGGCGTGAAGGAACTCATAATCACGATATGGGGCGACGACGGCACCGAGTGCGATTTTGTCTCGACGTTCCCGCTTCTCCAGTACACCAGCGACATGGTCTTTACGGGCAAGGCCGACCGCAAATATTCGACGGTCAACCTTAAGGGCATAATATTCAGGGGGCACCCGACCTGCTCATCGAGATATTGTCACCATCCACTTCATTGAAGGATAAACGAGAAA
>JAQVVR010000030.1 GCA_028698875.1 Candidatus Izemoplasmatales bacterium | reverse complement strand
CGATTATTTGGCACGTAACTTTGGAGACTTCATCTGGGTTATGGGTTACTGTATTGACATTGGCAGCCTTCCTGCCACAAATGGTCATGTCACTATTTGCAGGAGTGTGGGCAGACAGATATGACCGGAAACGGATTATTATCATATCTGACACAGTTATTGCCGTAACGACCTTGGCGCTGGCATTATTTATGAAGTCAGGAAAAACAGGTGAAGCTGTTTTACCTGCGATCATTATTGTCTCAGTCATTCGCTCTTTAGGCAGCGGTGTTCAGACACCTACTGTAAACGCAATGCTTCCGCAAATCGTCCCCGAAGACAATCTTTCGCGCGTGAATGGATACAATGGAACTATTCAGTCGATTGTACAATTTGTTTCTCCTGTTGCGGCCGGAGCGATTATGGCCATCGGCCCTATCTACAATATTCTGTTTATCGATGTTGCCACCGCAATCATCGGAATCGGCATACTTTTTTTATTAAAAATACCTAAGCATCAGTTGATCGAAAAGACAAAGTCAATGTCTGTGTTCAGCGAGATGAAAGAAGGGTTTAAGTTCACCTGGAATCACAAATTTCTTAAAAGAATGCTTGCGATATATGGCGCCTACATTTTTCTATGCGTACCCTCCGGGTTCCTGACAGCGCTAATGATTGAACGAACATTCGGCGACAATGTAATGTTTATGGCTATCAATGAGACGGTAGGCTTTGCTGGGGCGCTAGTTGGTGGACTTTTGCTTGGTGTGACAGGAGGGTTTAAAAACAGAAACAAGACGTTTTTCTTGGGAGCGATGCTTTATGGAATTGTCACTTTTGCCGTTGGCTTCACAAATATATTCTGGCTTTTTGCTGGGCTCATGTTCTTTGTCGGCATGACCATTCCAGCCGTTCAAACAGCTGTTTTCACAATGGTTCAGGAAAAAACCAATCCATCTATGATGGGCAGAGTTTTCAGTTTGGTTAATGTTATGTTCACGGGTTTCATGCCACTTGGTATGGCTATCTTTGGGCCGCTGGCCGATGTTGTTCGCATCCAGACTATGGTTATTGTCTGTGCTGTTTTCATTATGATTTTGGCTCTGAGTATTATCCTGTCTAAAGATTTTTACAGTGAAGGGGTTACAGCACCATCAGTGGAAGTGGAAGAAGGTATTGGAGCAGATTATGCAAGCAAATAAAGTAATGACTGCTGTGCGATATAAATTGTGACAAAATATTAAGTTAAGGGCAAGCATGCTGAAAGACAAGGAAGTAAATCTGAAAGTCTAAAATGCGAATGCATTATGACCGTTAAGTCGCCAAACAGGATTATGTATGAAGCCTGCTATTTCTCACAGCAGGTTTTTACATTATATAAAACAAAATATCTTGTTAAGGTATTAAATTGACACAGAAATATAAATCTTTGTTTTTAACGAAATTTCTTAATATCACATTATCAAAATAGAAAATGCTTTGAAAGTCGGCAATCTAGTAACAGTGAAAATTGTTAAAACATCTGGTTATAAAAAGATTTGATTCCTTTTTTTCGCAACCAAAAGTTGCTTGCTAGAACTTACTTTCAGAAGTATACTTAAGACATAGGAAGGTTAATTATGCTAAATATAGATTTGATCAGTAAAAAGATCACAGCGAAAAGAAAGCAAAAAGGGATGACACAAGAAGAGCTAGCAGATGCATTATTTGTTTCTAGACAAGCTGTTAGCAAATGGGAAATGGGGAAATCATTGCCCAGTATTGATTCATTGGTGGAAATGACGAAGCTTTTTGATGTCACTATTGATTATATCCTTGATGGTTCAGAGATTAATGATCATGACTATCAATCGATGTTTATGCAATATCCAAGGGAATCAGTTATCTATCATTTCCTTAATTCTAATCACATCAATGATGATATCAAAAATATCTTTTATCTTCTCACCACCAAGGAGAGAAGGCAAATAATTGATCAACTCATTACAAGACAATTGAAACTAGATGTCGATATGCTATGGCCATATTTAAGTATATCGGAAAGGAAATACTTGCTTGGTAATTTCATATCAAAAAACATTGATCAAAATCTGTCTTCGATATATGATATGATGTCGACTGAAGAAAAAATGATGATGGATTCAAAACATGAAAAAACTTTCATGTATATTATAAATAAACAAAAAGGAGAAAAGAATTAATATGAAATATACAAACTTATTACCATTTATGGATTCAGATGAATTAAAAAAAATCGCGGATGAAATTATTTCAGGTGAACTAAAAGGCATTAAATTACAAGCTTTATTTCCGTTTCTAGGAAGAGAAAATCTTCATAATATTGTCGATCAACTTATTGAAAAAAAGGATGTTACTACACTTCAAAGTGCGATTCCATTTATTTCCAGAGAAAAAGTAATCGATATATATAATGCGGCTGAAAATGGCGATTTGCCTGACTTTGATTCATCAAGATGTATTCCGTTTTTAGGTTCGGAAAAGATTAAGGAAATCTTTAGAGAACTTGTAAAGAAAGAATCTAGTGAATTCGCTGAAGAAGATGATGAATAAAGACCTTCGGGTCTTTTTTTTGATAGTATATGAAACCAAAAATACGATACACTTCGATATATAAACTATATAGATTATAATCAGGATGCAAACGACCTCTCTATTGATAATATATAGCGGCCCTCCTAGTGTTAACTTTTATATTCGTAATCATGTAAAAAGCATCGCCTATTTGGGGGAGATGTTTTTTTTATCTTCAATCATTGACACAGGAAAAACAATCGGTTATAATGAGAATATAGACTACAGATGTAGTTGGTAAATGGAATGACTTACTGTTTGTCAATTGATAGTAACAATGAAAATATATGACGAGTTCTTG
>JAQVVR010000005.1:19915-133840 GCA_028698875.1 Candidatus Izemoplasmatales bacterium | reverse complement strand
ATCAGAAGCACCATACAAAGTTATACCGATGAATTCAGGGGGACGGATAGTAAATGTTTCAATGATTTTATCGGTCAATAGCGACCCATTCGAATATACGGTAATTTTCACCCCCATATCAAAAAGAAAGGTATATAATTCCGTAAAATCGGGCCGAGTGAATGGTTCGCCACCAGTCAAAAGCGCATAAACCATCCCTGCATCAACTGCAGCTTTAAAAATCGTTTTCCAAGTACGGGTTGTTAAATCAGTGCTTGGGAGGTTTTCTTTAACATAACACATTGCGCACGTGAAATTACAGCGAGAAGTCAATTCAAATTCGCCGATGATGGGTTGGATTTGTTTGGCTCCGGCAATCAAAAGTCGGTTCCGAATTTCTTTATATGATGGCAAGATTAGCACCCGCCTTTCAAAAGAACTATTTAGTCAGTATTTTAGTGTTAATAATGTTATTAAAATAATAACATATTTTCTGTGGTGATGACACATAATTTTATAAAATACTATGATATTGTGAAACTAAAAACAGGAATTTTAGTATATACAAAATGGCCCCCAAAAATACTAATTATTATCCAATTTACTTTCATAATATGGTGAATAAACAATCAATTTCCTCATGCAAAATATTTATCACATTTTGATGCAATTAAATGTCGTTTTTTACTTGCATTTGTTATATAATATTATAAGATGCCATATTGTGTTTTTATCAGGCTTTATCCAATAAAAACTATTGACATCGAGTTTAGTATACCTGATTCGATTGCTGAATCGAATCGATTTTTTTGTAAAAACGAGAAAAAAAGATTCATATGGAAGGATGTAATTAACAATGGGTGTCAAAATCGTTGAAACCAGTTTGCGCGATGGTCACCAATCTTTATTTGCCACACGAATGACAACAAATGAGATTTTAAGTGCCATCGATGAACTTGATAAAGTAGGCTATTATGCCATGGAGGTTTGGGGTGGAGCGACATTCGATGCTTGCCTTCGCTTCTTAAATGAAGATCCTTGGGAGCGGCTGCGAGCTATCAAAGCTCGATGTCCTAATACCAAACTGCAAATGCTTTTCCGAGGTCAGAATATTCTAGGATATCGTCACTATGCAGATGATATCGTTGATAAGTTTGTCCAAAAAGCTTTAGAGAACGGCATTGATATCATCCGCATCTTTGATGCATTAAATGATATTCGTAATTTAAAATGCGCTGTTGATTCCACCAAAAAATACGGTGGTGAATGTCAAATTGCCATGTGTTACACAACTAGTCCCGTTCATACCGTCGATTATTATGTTAATCTCGCAAAGGAAATCGAAGCGATGGGCGCAGATTCAATATGCATTAAAGACATGGCGGGAGTGCTGCTTCCCAATGATGCCTTTGAATTAGTCACTCGCTTAAAACAAAACACCAAGTTACCAATCGAATTACACAGCCACTGCACATGTGCAACGATGGGAATGACTTATATGAAAGCCATTGAAGCCGGAGTCGATATCATCGATACCGCGATATCTCCGCTGTCGATGGGTACCAGCCAACCAGCTACTGAGGCTTTTCAATACGCGTTAACTAACACCCCGTACGATCCGAAATTGAATTTAGATATGTTAAGTAAAGCCGCCGCCAAAATGACATTAGTCAAAGACAAATATTTAGCTAACGGTTTACTTAATCCTAAAGCCTTAAGTCCTAACCCCGAAGTATTAAAATTCCAAGTTCCTGGGGGAATGCTTTCTAACCTAATGTCGCAACTGAAAGAACAAAAAGCGATGGATCGGTATGAAGCGGTTTTAACCGAAGTTCCCAAAGTCCGTAAGGATATGGGTTATCCCCCATTAGTTACTCCACTATCGCAGATGGTGGGAACCCAAGCCGTCATGAATGTTATGACCGGTGTTCGTTACAAAATGGTTCCTAACGAAATTAAAGAATATCTACATGGATTATATGGCCAATCACCTGCCCCTGTCGATGAAAAAATCCGTCATCAAATCATCGGGGATGATGCTGTCATCACTCACCGTCCCGCCGACGATTTAGCCCCGGAATTTGCCAATTTGAAGGCAAAATACCATGATTTAATCCGCTGTGATGAAGATGTCTTATCAATTGCTTTATTTGAAGCGGTTGCGGTAAAATTTCTGAAAAATAAATATCAACCCGAACCACAAATAACGGTGGAAACCGATGAATTCAACGTATATATCGGAGGTGCTTTGAAATGATGATTGGTTATACGGTAATCCAAGGCATTCAGGATTCAATCTTTTCAATTGTAGTCGTTTATGCATTGTTGTTTTTACTTACATTAATAATCGCTCCATTCAAATATATCAAGGACAAAGAAAAAACTTCTGAAGATACAATTGATGTTCCACAAACTCAACCATTGTCAATCGATGATATTAAAGATGAAGACATGATGGTTGCGACAATAATCGCATCAATCGATGCACGGGAAACACTAAAGACCGACGTAGTCGTCAAATCTGTTAAGGAGATCAAATAACATGAAAATTTACAAAGTCAAAGTCAATGGGAAACTGTATGAAGTTGAATTAGAAAGCGTATCAGAAACCACTACTAGAATCGAGACTCCCCAAACTGCCCCTTCTCCATTAACACCGGCTGAAGGCACAAAAATCTTCTCGCCGATGCAAGGAACGATTATTAAGGTCAATGTCAGTGTCGGCTCCAGTGTCAAACGGGGTTCCGTTCTTGCTATATTAGAAGCGATGAAACTTGAAAACGAAATCCAATCGCCAATTGAAGGCATTGTTAAACAGGTTTTAGTAACCAAAGGTGAAAGCGTCGACGCCAATAAACTTCTCGTCGTCATCGGGTAACCGATATGTGGCAGACTTTTATTGATTTTCTCGAATCAACCGGTATCGCTCAATTCTTTGCGGAAGGCGGCTGGAAATACGTAGTCATGATTGTTATTGCCCTTACCATGATGTATTTAGCCATTTTCAAAGGCTTTGAGCCATATCTATTGATTCCGATTGCCATGGGTATGTTACTAGTCAATTTGCCCGGATCTGATTTGTTTATAAAAACAGTTGACCCAGTATCCGGAGATATCAGTTATAGTGGCTTATTGGGGTTTCTTTATTTTGGGGTCGAATCGGAAATCTATCCTTGCCTAATCTTTATTGGCATTGGCGCCACAACCGATTTTGGTCCGCTGATTGCCAATCCCAAAAGCATGTTACTTGGGGCTGCCGCCCAAGTTGGTATCTTCGTCACCTTTTTAGGAGCGATTGCTATCTTTGGTTTCACTCCCGGTGAAGCTGCGGCTACTTCCGTTATTGGTGGCGCAGATGGTCCAACCGCTATTATTCTGGGATCGAATCTCGCTCCGCATTTGTTAGGCGCGATATCCTTAGCAGCTTATTCCTATATGTCACTTGTGCCAATTATTCAGCCACCAGTGATCCGCTTATTAACCACGAAAAAAGAACGGGCCATCAAGATGGAACAGCTCCGTCCCGTCAGTCACATGGAACGACTGATGTTCCCAATTGTTGTCGCCTTAGTTTGTATCTTATTAGTACCTTCAAGTGCACCGCTAATCGGCATGCTCATGTTAGGTAACCTTATCAAAGAATCCGGTGTCGTTCCAAATTTGGTTCATACCGCCAGTAACGCGATGTTATACATCGTCACAATCCTTTTAGGACTCACAGTCGGCGCAACTGCCTCAGGTGAAGTATTCCTAACCGTGGAAACTTTAGGGATCTTCACATTAGGAATTGTCGCATTTGTCCTAGCTACAGCTACCGGCGTTTTAGGTGGCAAGTTGATGTGCTGGACTTCGAAAGGTAAAGTCAATCCCATGATAGGTGCTGCCGGTGTCAGTGCGTTACCAATGTCAGCCCGTGTTGTCCAAAAAATGGGTCAGAAAGAGGATCCAACAAATTTCTTACTGATGCATGCAATGGGTCCTAATGTCGCCGGTCAAATCGGTGTGGCCGTCGTCGGCGGCTTATTCTTGATGCTCTTTGGGGGGTAGTGAGATAAAACAATGAAAAAAATCCACTTTGACACCATTCTCTCTACGAATGCTTTTCTTAAAGAACACCATCGTGAATTGGCGGATTTTTTCTTGGTCTCGACAACGCATCAAACTGAAGGTCGGGGGCGATTAGGACGACTTTGGAATGATGATCGTCATTCTGCGTTGTTTTCGATTTTAATCAAAAATGATATACCAGTCGATTTAATTGACCGGATTCCCTTGGTTGCTATTACCAGTGTTCATAAAGTGCTTTCGCACTATGTTCCCCGGATATTAATCAAATGGCCCAATGACATTATTATGACCGAAAAAAAATTGGTTGGAGTATTGGTCGAAAGTGTTTTTGAAGGTGCTGCTTTACAAGGTGTTGTCGTTGGTTTTGGCATCAATGTCAATAACCTGACATTCCCCGAGGATATTGTCGTTAAATCAACCTCTTTGGCCATCGAAACCGAGCGTAGTTATGACATTGACGCTTTAATTGATGAAATTGCTAAAACCTTCCAAGCGGAATTTCAAATTTGGCGCAGTGGCAATGATGATTTCTTAAAGTACTGTAATCGCTTCTCTTCCCTAGTGGGAAGATCGATCACTTTTTATCGTGATAATCAAGAGTATAAAGGAAAAGCTGGGTTAATGGCTTTAGATGGATCGTTGTCGGTTTCAACGTCCGAAGGCCAAATATACATCCGGAGCGGAGAAGTGTCACTTTCCGATAACCGCGAATTACCGGTTAAGTAATCAAAGAAAAGTCGTTCATCAACGGATGAGCGACTTATTTTTTATTTTTCGAGACGCCACCATATCGATTTTTCGTCGGCTTGGTACTTAACCATCCCACATTTTTGTAAAACTCTTTGGGAGGCAATGTTTTTGGTATCCGTTTCCGCAATGATGGTTTTTACTTCCGCAAAAGTGAAAGCGAAAGTGCATAATGCTTTAACAGCTTCGGTAGTATAACCGTGCAAAGCATAATCTGATCCAATTCCATATCCGATTTCGACTTGACCATCATGAGGAATTGACTTAAAGCAAGCACTACCCAAAACAACCCGATCCGATTGACGGACAAACCACCAAAATGTTAGCCAAATATAATGACTAGGATCATTTTCAACCACAGCTGTTTGTTTGGCAACGATTGATCCAAATTCACCAGAAAGATCTTCACCGCGATACGTTACATTGTATTTTCGTTCTAATGCCGAGCAATCATCCAGCCAAAATCGAAGTTCTTCAGGTTGGAGGTCAATGAGAATCAATCGGTTAGTAATAATCATATTATGCACCTCTCAGGTAGTTTTATTGTCTTGCCTTTCGTGAATTGTGGTGATGGTTACTTTTGGTATCATGCGGTGAAAAATTCTTGGGAACCATTGGTTTTGGTGCTGGTTTTTTAACAGTAATTTTGGCCGTCAAAGTCGTGGGTGCGTCAACATAGATGACTGCATATGGATGATTTTTGACTACCGGAATGATTTTTTTGATATGCTTTTGAATATCATTTAACAAACCGAGTTCTTCTTCGGCACAAAAGGAGATGGCCGCCCCTTCCAGACCCGCCCGGCCGGTTCGACCAATCCGGTGAATATAGGTCTCGGGAACTTCAGGTAAATCAAAGTTGATGACATGTGACAATTGATCGATATCTAATCCTCGTGCTGCGATATCGGTAGCGACTAAAACGCGCATCTGTTTGTTTTTAAATTTAAAGAGTGCCGCTTGACGAGCGCCTTGAGATTTATTGCCATGAATTGCATCGGCATCAACATGCGCCAATCCAAGGTCTTTAACAATCCGATTGGCACCGTGTTTAGTGCGCGAAAACACCAAAGCGGAAGTAATGCGTTTATCGTTTAATAATTCAATCAATAAATTGATTTTATTTTTTTTGGATACAAAATAGATTGCTTGATTGATAGCATCAATGGTGGTTTCCACGGGAACAACGGCAATTCGAGTCGGATTAATCAGAATCGAAGCCGATAATTTGGCGATTTCTTCGGGCATCGTTGCCGAAAATAACATCGTCTGACGACGTTTAGGTAATACCGCAATTACTTTTTTAACATCATTGATAAAGCCCATATCTAGCATCCGATCAGCTTCATCTAAAACAAAAAATCGAATATGGGATAAATCAACGATTTTCTGGTTCATCAAATCCAAAAGCCGACCGGGGGTCGCCACCAATATATCAACACCCGCTCGTAAAGCGGCTTGTTGGGGACGTTGGGGGACACCACCGAAGATAACCACGGTTCGATGCTTCATAAACTTGCCATATGCTATAAAGCTATCTTTAATTTGTAATGCCAACTCGCGTGTTGGCGTCAATACCAAAGCTTGTATCAGTCTGGGACCACCAACAGAAGTTGTTTGCGTGAGGTTCTGTAAAATCGGAATTGCAAATGCGGCTGTTTTTCCGGTGCCGGTTTGAGCACTACCTAAAACGTCCCCTCCCGCTAACAAAATCGGAATTGCCTGAGTTTGGATGGGGGTGGGTATTTCATAACCCTCAACAGCTAATGCCCGTTGAATCGGTTCAATAATTTGTAATTTTGCAAAAGTCATTAAATGTGTTTCTCCTTCGATGTTACTAATTTTATCATTTATATATAACTACATCATTATAAAATATGTAGTTATAATTATACACTACTTTACTTATATTTGGACTTTTTTTCCATCGAAAACAAAAAGGATGTCCAAAATGACCATCCTAAACTTTATTTTATGTGACAAAAGCCGACAACACCTTGTTTATATTTTGGTTTTACCTCGCCTTGAACGAGTGGTAAGACATAATCAAGAAATGCATCGGTTAAACCGTTTCCACTAGCGTTAATCATGTTTCTAGGCATCATGGCTTCGCCATTAGCTATATCCGCAAATGGGTGGGTAAAATAACTGACGTCATACGGATCGTTTTGCTTTCGTCTGATGCATATCATTACTCCATTATCACCAGCAAGCGCCCTTCTAACAGCGACTCTACCGACCATGATTGCTTCCTGCAAATCAACCTTACTTTGCAAATGGGATGCACAGCGTTGTACCAAACCTAGTTCCATTGGCCTAGTATCATATCCGAGTTTTTCCGAAACCAAATCGGCTAATGAATGCGCAACCCCGCCTAGCATTGCGTGACCAAAATCATCACGCGCTCGTGATGAAAGCCCCAAAAAATGACCTTCTTGATCAGAAATACCTTCAGAAACGGCAATAACACATCGGTTTTTAGCGGTATATATGCGCTTAACATCAGCTAAAAATTGTTCTGAGTTAAACGGAATCTCAGGTAAATAGATGAGATCAGGACCCGAACCATTATGGGTAGCTATATGGCTTGAGGCCGTTAGCCATCCGGAATGACGTCCCATGATTTCGACAATTGCGACTTTACTTTTCGGATATGAAATCGTGTCACAAACGATTTCCATTATCGTATTTGCAATGTATTTTGCAGCACTGCCATATCCGGGTGAATGATCAGTAATCGGCAAATCATTATCAATGGTCTTCGGAATACCAATGACTTGGCATTGATAGCCTTCCCGTTGAAGGTAACGATCCACTTTGTCACAGGTATCCATAGAGTCGTTTCCGCCGTTTAAGAAGAAAAAGCGAATATTATAGTGCTTCAAAACTGCTAAAAGGTGACAATAATCAGTTTCATCAACGGAAAAATCTTTTAATTTATAGCGAACTGATCCAAAGGCAGCGCCCGGAGTTGAAGGTAATTTTTCCAAATCCGCATCGTCTTGGTTGCGGATTTGGATAAGTTCTCCGTTTAAAGCACCTCTAATGCCATACTTCATGGCATAGATTTCCGGAATTATATCGGTATGCCGTAAAGCTTCTTTAATAACCCCATAGGCGGAAGCATTAATAACCGCAGTCGGTCCTCCCGATTGACCATATAAAACATTTCCTTGTATTGCTTTCATATTCACAAACCATCCCCTAATATATAAACTTGCCGCTGTTATGTTATTTACTAATCACGCCTCATTCTGCAGCTATGGAGGGTAAAGTAATCGAAATATTATCAAACTCTGAAATTGTGATTGTCATTTGAATGCCATCAGCGGTTATTGTAAAAATTGCGCCTTCATCCGTGATTTCAATAACAAAAGAATCCATCTCATAATCATTAAGGAAATTGCTTTTTAGAGTAAATTCATTGGTACCAGTTTCCCGAAAATCAGTAGCGACCATTCCCGAAGCAATGTTAAAGACACTATCAAGCTCATCGGTAGAAACCTCTCTAACCCATGAACTTGTGTCCTCATCTTGAGTGTAAAGGTACATGATGCCATTATAATTAAGCGTGAAAACATCCGATGATGGATCGGTGGAATTACCCGTAAAAGTTTTATTTCCATCAATTTGATATGTCAATGAAACAAAACCTTGTTCTGGCGAGTACATCGACAAGACCATCTGATGATTCGTCGAAGCAGTGAATTTAGTAATGAAAGCAGCTAACGTTTCATTGGCTGAACAGCCAATCGTTGCCAAAGAACTAAGCATCAGTAATAAAACCAACATTATTTTTTTCATATTGTTCCTGCCTTTATTTAGAATTCGTTTTTATTTTTTAAGCGCATAACTGGCTACCAATTGCCGATACCGAAGCGAAATTCCTTTAACGGTATCATTCCAAGGACGATATAAATCCCTAAAACACCCTTCACTAACCTGAGCATATAAGTTTTTATCAGCTAAGATATTAGTTATTAATTGCGCAAACTGCTCGGGGTCATCTGGCGATAAAAACCCATTTTGGCGATTAATGACAAGCGCTGCCGTGGCAGCGCCCTCCAAAAAGACAGTGGGCGTCTTCTGACTGGCAGCTTCAATTTGCACTAAAGAATTTGTATCATAAAGCGATGGAAACAAAAACAATTCCGCTAAACGATAATACCGAGCTAGTAGCATGCGATCTTCGACTCGACCAAGCATGAGAACGATATCCTCCATGCCATGTCTACTGATGCGAGTTTTAATCTCATCGGTTTCCGGACCGGTTCCAATAAATAACATTTTGAATTTGATGCCACTTTGATGTAAACTAATCAAAGCATCCAAAAGAAAATAAATATTCTTGACAATCTCAAGGCGGCCAACAAATAAGAAGATATGATCATCCTCAGTGATTGCCAGTTGTTTTCGCAACTCCATATCTCTATCTTGAGGAAGTGGTTCGAAATCCGTAGCATTTTTATGAATCAACATTGGCTTTTTGATGCCAAATCCGCGGTACAAATCAATGATAGTCTGATTAACAGTCCAACATTCATCACACTTGTTATAAATTGAGATAACTTGCTTATTCATCAGTTCCGCTACTTTATGACTTTTTGTTTTTTGTAAAAAATCGCGGTAATATTGGCTGTGAATAGTGCCCACAACTGGAATGTGATGCTTTTTTGCATAATTAATGCCAATGATGCCAATTCCAAATGGAGAATGGATATGGACGATGTCTAGGTTAGCGTGTGCTAACTCCTTTTGGAATTTAAGATCCATAAAAGGCATAGATAAATCATAATCTAAACCCATGACCATAATTTTTTGACTACGAACAACTCGATATGGACGATTTTCAATGTAATTATGATTGCGGGCACTGGGAGCGAAGACAATGACTTCTGCTGTTTCTGATAATCGTTTGGCATAGTTGTCAATGACCACGACAACACCATCAATCATCGGGAAAAAGACATCGACGAAAAAGCCAATCCTAAGTTTCTTATCCGCCATATGAAACGTCCTTTCTCTTTTGTTCACCTACAATAGATTTGTTAATATCATACACTTTTTTGGTAAAAAAGAAAATAACCAATTTGCACAAAGAAACCGTTATCAGTCAATTTCCTTTGCGGAAACCAACTTGTTCGTTAATTTGTCACTTCCGGTGTCGACTGACCCATCATAGTTGGAAGTGATTTTTGTTTATGATGAAAGACAACCAATAACAGCACTCCAATTATTTCCATAACCACTGAAAAAATTACCACAGCTAATAATGACCAACCATAAAGCAAACCAACAATCGTTGACCCAATGAACCAAGCCAGACCAAAAACCGAATTAAAGATTCCATATGCGGTCGCCCGCTTTTCTTTAGAGACAATTGTTGCGACCACCGATTTTAATATCGATTCCTGCGCCCCCATGCCAATTCCCCACAGGACTACCCCAATAATTTGCATTACCATCGAATTAGAAAGGAAAATGAAAGGGGCAAATAACATAGCGATTAACATGGCAATGACTAACGATTTTACGCCGATTTTGTCAAACAGGTGGCCAAAAATAAGTGCTGATAAAGCATCCACTCCCATGGCTACTGAATATAGCAATGGAATATAAATTACATTTATCGCTTGGGCGTTTTCAAGATGCAAAGCAATGACCGGATAATCAATAAATCCTAAAGCAATAAAACAAATGGCAACCATATAGATTATAAAAATGGCATTACCTTTGAAGCTAGTACTGTTAGTTTTTTGTTCAAATTGATCCGGATGCGGATATTTGGTTTTGGCAATCACTAGCAACACTAAAGTCATGATTGCAAAAATTCCTAAAACACCAAACGACAACTGATATTTTGATAATGGATCCGCATCACTCGTTCCCAAAATAATGAAGACTAATAGCGGCCCCAAGAAAGCCCCAATTTGGTCAAGCGCCTCTTGAATCGCAAATGCTTTTCCCGCGCCAAGATGGGGAGCGGTAAAGGAAGTAAGAGCGCTTTTTGCTGGAGCACGAATGGCTTTTCCAACCCGTTCTAATACAATTAAAATCAGAGCAACCTGCCATAGTGATCCATCAATCAATCCCAATAATGGAATCACTAATAAATTAACGGCATAACCCAAAATCATCATGAACCAGTATTTCTTCGTCTTATCAGCGATATATCCTGTCACAATCCGTAATCCCTGACCTAAGAATTCACCAAGTCCGGAAATAAACGCCACTAAAAAAGCACTGACACCAATCAGTCCCAGATAATTGCCATAGATACTCCTGGCACCCTCATGGGTAAAATCGGACAACAAACTGATAAAACCCAAAAACAATAAAAAGATAAAAGCCCGCTTTTTCAATGATTTGTCCATGTGCTTCGCTCCCTTGTAGCTATCTTTTTAAAAACGGAGTTCCTCGGGGAGGTACTCCGTTTCTTGCGCGTTTCCAGATGTAAAATGATGTTAAACCAGATAAATCCAGCCTTCTGGTGCGACTACATCACCATATTGAATTCCGGTTAATAAATCATATAATTTTCTGGTTATTGGTCCAACTTCGGTCAAACTATGAAACACATGCATTTTTCCTTGGTATTCAATTCCTCCAATTGGTGAAATAACCGCAGCCGTCCCGCAGGCTCCTGCTTCAGTATATTCATCAAGCTTGTCGATATATACATCCTGATGTTCCGCTACCATTCCTAAGTAATCACGAGCAATCTGCATAATAGACATCCTAGTTATCGAAGGCAAAATCGATTTTGAATATGGAGTGATAAGTCGATTATCACGAGTAATGGCGAAAAAGTTAGCGGCCCCAGCCTCGTCAATTTTGGTGTGCGTTAACGGATCAAGGTAAATACAGTCAGCGAAACCTTTTTCTTTTGCAACCTCATGAGAATGCAAACTAGCAGCGTAATTGCCTCCGACTTTGATATCACCGGTACCATTAGGAGCCGCCCGGTCATATTCGGTAACATTAAAATTAACTGGCGCCAGCCCACCTTTGAAATAAGCGCCTACCGGTGTACAAATGATCCCAAATAAGTATTCTTTTGCTGGTCTGACCCCCATGTTATCACCAATCCCCAGAATATAGGGACGGATATATAATGAGGCTTTTGATTCATATGGTGGAACATATTCTTGATTGGCTTTGACAACCAATTTAACAGCGTTAATAAACTTATCAATCGGTATTTCTGGCATTAACAGCCGTTTACATGAGCGTTGAAGTCGTTTAGCGTTTTCATCAGGTCGAAATAGTTGAATGCCTCCATCTTGACGACGAAAGGCTTTCATGCCTTCAAATGCTTCTTGACCATAATGAAGACAAGTGGACGTCGCGGCGATAGTAACCGTATCTTCACCCCGTAAAACGCCTTCATCCCATTGGCCGTTACGATAATAAGAAATATAATTATATTTCAACTTTATGTAGCTAAAGCCAAGATTCTGATAATCTAACTTGATAATTTCTGGTTTATCCATGTTTTTTTGGTATCCTTTCATAGAAATGGAGGTCATCAATGATGAAAGAAGTCGATGGCCATCCTAATTGATTATATTATACCGCAATACCCAGTAAAAGGATAGACATTTTTGGCAAACGCTTACATTTTCCTGTTGCCATATCAAGCATCGTTTCCCAAGTTGAGGCCTTTTTTTAATATATAATCGGACAACTTTTTTTCTGATTCACTGGCTTTTTATTTTAATGATGATATAATAAGAAAAAATCATGCTCTTTTGGAAAGGAAAGGTTATCAATATGAATCCAATTCGGTTAAAAAATGGCAAGAATCTGATCATTCGCAGGCCAAACCCAGATGACGCACCCGCCTTAATAGCATATTTAAGCCAACTTGGCAGTGAATCGGGAAACCTTACTTTTGGTTCTGAAGGCATCCCCTTTACCGTTGAGCAGGAACGGGATTATATTACTAAAAGCAATTTGCTGAAAACATCAGTTATGTATATCGGCCTTGTGGACGATAAAATCGTTGCTTCCACCAATTTATCCGCTCCCGACCGGGAACGAATAAAACATACCTCCTCGTTTGGAATTTCGGTTTTGAAAGCTTATTGGCATATTGGAATTGCCACAGCATTAATTGAACAAATCATCGCTTTTGCCAAAGAAACCGAGGTTGTCAAGATAATTCATTTAGCCGTTCGCGTCGACAACATCCACGCCATTCATCTATATGAAAGCCATGGTTTTAAGTGCATAGGTATATATCCAAAGCAATTATTTGTCGATGGTCAGTATTATGATACGATTTTGATGAACTTAGAGCTTTTTTAAAGTAAAAGTCGCTTCTTTGAATCGTCAGAAGCGACTTTTTATTAGTTTTTTGGTTTGATTTGATTCATCATTTGTAAACATTGTTGGGCAGACTCGTAATTTTTGCAACTGATATCCGTATAATCATTGTCAATATTCTGATAACGGATTCGCATCGCAAATTTGCCCGTTTCCAGTTGAGCATAATCAACCGCTTCGGTTTCCCACAATAATCCATCTTTGGTAATTACCGCATCCGCAAACTCCTTGCTTTCATAGATGGGAGACAGTTTAAATTTAAGACGGTATTGCCATTTTCCCGATTGAGTATTGATGAAAACCATGTTACCGTTCTTTCCATCGAGGTCAATAATAGCATCGGCTTGGATTTCATTATATGTCGGATTGTTTTTGGCATTGCGATTGCGGGTTTTTATCTGATAATTAAGAACTGAAACTCCGTATTTCTCGGGATCAATGCGTAAATATATTATTAGAAACAGCCCGGCAAAGCCCAAGAAAACCATTTCAATAACGATTGCCATAATCCATCCGGAAGCATCCGATACAAGATCACTGATTAATAAAATCAAAACGATTCCCGCTAAAACAAACAAGTCGATGGCAAAGTGAAGAAATCTTTTTCGGTATCGCTTCCCAACTTTAGTTGCTGCTTCTTGAGATATGGTAGTGTTATCGATTAACTGATATGTTTGATCCACAATTTCATTGGCAGATGGTTCTATATTGGTCATCAGGATACCTCCACAAAGAATACGGGTTTGTTTTTCATTGATTTATATTATATCACGATTAATACCGTAAGCAAAGAAGACCCGATGCTTTTACAAAAAAACCCGGCTTGCGGTTTAATCAAAATAATGGTATGATATTCTCCAGAAGAAAGTACTTACCCAAAGGAGTCATCCTATGACGATAATCCGCAAAAAATACCAAATTTTGATGATAGAATTGTTCGTGGCGATCGCAATTGCCATTGGTATCGCCATCCTTATAGCGATAACTTCATGGTCAGTTGATTTGAAACTGAGTTTGGTTCTTGTACTGCTAATAATCTTACTTATTATTTTAATGTGGTTCAAACCACGGTTATTCTATTACTCCCAACAGTTTGCCTTTATCCGGTTAAAAAATTGCCAAAATCCTCCAATTGCGACTAAATATGATTTATCAATTGGTCTTTGGATTGCATATTTAATTAAATTAAAGTTTATTATCTTTTCTGACTCGGATGCTTTCACAATGGTATACCGAATCGTTAAGAACACTCACCAAACAATCATTCATCGATCAATGTTAGAAATCCTCGTTGTCATTAAACAACCAACAATGACTTACACGGACGCAAACATCACTAAAACGATTAATCGTCTTGAAGACGATTGTGCCAAACGAAAACAGAGTTACCGCAATTATTCAATCCTATTAATTAAATCGGGTCCCGTGTTGACCGAGGCTGAAAAGAATCTTACTGATCAAGTCGTTTTTGAGCGACAAGTCGGTTATAATATCGTCACTATCAATGGCTTCTTTAATACTGAAACGCAAAAACTATATTTCCTTCATAGTGACAAATTCTATCCCACAATCTATTATAAATACGCAGTTGATTTGTTACTTAGTCTCATATAGCGCTCTAAAACGCGTAAATTGCTCTTGGGTTAAGTTTTACCTTCCTAATCAATAAATACTAGGCTGTGTTTCAAACCATCGTAGCAACACACAATGATTCTTAAATAAAGACTTCGCAAGAAGTCTTTTTGTAATAAAAAGGGACGATGCTGGATCGTCCCTTTATAAAATCACTTTTCTGTAAGTTTTTCAAAAAAATCTTTGTCACTTTGAGCCATTTCAACCTTGAACTGCTCTATTTCACTCGGTGAAGCCATAATCCAATGTCCGGGTTCGATTTCCACAAATGAAGGTTTGTTAGTGGCGCTATAGTTATGACAAGCCGGATTATATGTGAAGCGTTTCCGGGTTTTTTCATAATGTGGATCGGGTAACGGAATAGCAGACAACAATGATTTTGTATATTGGTGTAACGGATGTCTAAACAGCAATTCCGATGAAGCTAACTCAACCATATGACCATAGTACATAACCGCAATCCGGTCGCTGAAGTACTTAACGACGGAAAGGTCATGAGCAATAAACATAATGGTGAGGTTGTATTCTTTCTGTAAATTTTTCAGCAAGTTGATTACCTGTGCCCGAATTGAAACGTCCAAAGCACTGATTGGTTCATCGGCAATCAATAATTCTGGTTCGACAATCAAAGCACGAGCGATACCAATTCTTTGTCGTTGTCCACCAGAAAATTCATGTGGATACCGAAAAGCATGTTCAGGTAGTAAACCAACAACTCGTAAGAAATGTGAAACTCGCTCATCAATATATTTCCGATCTTTAACGCCAGAGACAACTAAACCTTCCGCAATGATTTCTCTTACCGTCATCCGCGGGTTGAGTGAGGAAATCGGGTCCTGAAAAATCATCTGGATTTTTTTCATCGTTTCCAGAGTTTCGCCTCGGAACGCATTGTCTTTCTTTAACGCAGTAATCTTGTTTCTTTCCACATTGATTAGTGTTCTTAACTCAGCTTTAATCTTGTCGATTTCTGCTTGATTGTCAGCGAATTTGGTTGGATCAGCTTGAATTTTTGCCTTCAAATCAGCCATTTTCTGTGCTTTTTCACGCTTAACGATTTGAACATGCTCAATGTCTTTTGGATCGATTTGTGCTAGTTGAGCTTCGGCTTCCTGAATAATTTGAGCCTTTGCAAGTTTTGCTGGTTGGTAGCCAACAATTTCCTTAGCAGCTTTAACTTTGGCAGCTTTAATGGTTTCAATCATTGAAGCAATACCGCCACCAATTCGTTTGCCACCGAAGTAAACTTCGCCGTCGGTCGCATCATATAATTTGATAATGGAACGACCGGTTGTTGTTTTTCCGCATCCCGATTCGCCAACCATTCCGAAAACTTCGCCTTTATAGATATCGAAGCTGATGTCATCGACTGCCTTGACGAATAATTTGCGTTTGCCAGATCCAGCTTTAAAGTACTGTTTTAGGTGCTTAACCTCGAGTAATTTTTCCATTTAGTTTAAGCCCCCTTCCTTGCTTTTTTCAGATTACGTTCAATTCGGTTCTTCAAATTGCTTGGCATCTCGACTTTCGGAGCATCTGGATGAAGCAACCAAGTAGCCGCGTAATGAGTTTCACTAATCTTGAACATTGGGGGTTCTTCTTCAAAGTCTATTTGCATTGCATATTTATTCCGTGGAGCGAAAGCATCACCAGCAGGTGGGAAATGCAAATCCGGCGGTGTTCCTGGGATGGCAAACAAAGTTTCCTTTGAATCCAAATCCGGAATTGCCGATAACAATGCCCAAGTATAAGGATGCTTAGGGTTATAGAATATTTCGTCAACGGTTCCGACTTCAACAATCTTTCCCGCATACATGACAGCAACGCGGTCAGCCATATTAGCAACAACACCTAAGTCATGCGTAATAAAGATAATCGAAAGATTACGTTCGGTTTTTTTCTTATTAATCAATTCTAATATTTGAGCTTGGATGGTTACATCTAAAGCCGTTGTTGGCTCATCGCAAATCAAAATTTCAGCATTGTTGGCTAAAGCTATGGCAATAACCATCCGCTGAATCATACCGCCAGAAAATTGGAACGGATATTGATAAAACCGTTTCTCTGGTTCGGAAATGCCGACATCATTCATCAGTTCAATGGCTCGAACTTTTGCTTCTGATTTAGATAAACCTAATTTTAAGTATAAAGCTTCAGACACCTGTTTCCCGATTTTCATGATTGGATTCAAACTTGACATGGGGTCTTGAAAAATCATCGAGATTTTGGTTCCTCTTAATTTATGAAAATGCTCTTCATCAATTTTCATTAAATCGATGATGTCTTCTTCTTCAGCGTGTTCGGAGTCTTCGACTTGATGAAAACTCTTTATTCCGCTGTTGTAATAGTAAATCGACCCACCTTCATGAATTGAGTTGCCAGCAGAAATACCCATAATTGCTCGTGAAGTAACACTCTTTCCTGATCCGCTTTCGCCAACAATAGCTAATGTCTCACCCTTAAAAAGTTCGAAATTAATTCCCCGAACGGCCTTTAGGATTCCTTGTTGGGTTCGGAATGAGATTCGCAAATCTTTAACTTCAAGAATACGTTCTTTTTCCATTATTCTTCAACCCCTCTCAATGATGGGTTAAACGCATCGCGCAGCCCATTACCAAATAGGTTAAACGACAACATCAATAGTGAGATGAAGACCGATGGGAACAATACTTGGTAGAAACTTTCTTTCATTACCGATTGACCTGTGGATAATAAGCGCCCAACACTGGTATTTTCGGCATAATTGATAATACCAAGGAAAGAGAATGTCGATTCTGAAAAGATTACTGCCGGAATGTAGAGAACTAAACTTGTGATTAACGTTCCCACTGCATTCGGAAAGATATGACGAATGATAATCCGCGAATCACTAGCGCCTAATGTACGAGCTGCCAAAACATATTCACGATTTTTATATCGATAGAACTGAGCACGAGTCAACGAGGCAATGCCAAGCCACCCGGTGAGAGTAAATGCCACGATGACTACCCCAGGAGAATTACCATAGCGTAACAATAACAAGGTCAAAATTGCCATAAATGGTAATCCTGCCAAAATGTCGCTAATCCGCTCCATTACTAAGTCGACCGTTCCGCCGAAATAGCCAGAGATTGATCCCCAAATGATACCAACGAGAATATTAATTAAAGCAACACTAAAAGCGATGAGTAAAGATAACCGTGCACCTTTCCATAACTCAGTGAACAAATCGCGACCTTGAGGATCAGATCCAAACCAAAATGCTGGTTCTTGAACATCATAAATATGGTATAGGAATTTGTAATAATCGACTCGAACAAGATATGATCCAGCAACTAAGGGAGCATCTTCTAAAATAATCGTGTCACCCGTGGCCGCTTCCGCAGCTCTGACAGCTTCGTATTCAGAAATCGTCAAGTTTGTGTAAGACGATGTTGTAAAATCTTGAGTAGCGGTGTCGATTTCACAACTATATATGTAATTAATATATGCGTAATAATCAACTACAACCGTTATTTGACCGATATTATTCCGTCCAGTTATCCGTAAAACGATACCATTAGGAATATTTGAAAAATTTTCGGGATAGCCTGTCAATTGCTTTTCACCATTGAAGCCTAGCCACTCTAAGCCTTCAATTTTAGGTGGCATGTCATTTAATCTTGCCGACCATTTGGCATTAACATCGAAGAGATTGTATGAACTTAAAAACGGGCCAACAATTGCCATAATAATCAAAAATATTAATATGATGGCGGCAATAACGGATGCTTTGTTCTTTTTAAATCTTAAAAAAGCATCTTTATAATAGCCAATTGATTTAGTCTTGATTCGCTCATCGTAGAGTACTTCGTCCTGTTGGACGAGAATGAATTTTTCTTTTGCAATGTTTTCCATTATCGTTTTCCTGCCCCCACTCTGATTCGGGGATCAATAACCCCATACGAAAGATCGACAATCAATGAAGCCGCTAATCCAATGACAGTATAAAACATCATCAGAGCCATAATCAAAGGATAATCTTGATTTTGGAATGCTTCCAAGTAAACACCGCCGATACCAGGAACCCGGAAAATACGTTCAATTACCAAGGAACCGCTCATAATGGAAATAAATCCACCAATGATTGATGGGGCAATTGGAACCATCGCGTTCCGAAGTGCATGACGGAAAGTTGCTTGCCGTTTTGTCAAGCCTTTGGTTCGGCATAACAGCATAAAATCTTGCGTCAATACTTCGGTCAATTCGGCACGAGTAATACGTGTTAACGAAGCAACACCAGATAACAGCATGACAAACATCGGCATAAAGTATGACGTGACGCCTCTGAGCGGATTTAAAGCAAAATCGAGGTCAGAAGCAACAAAAGGCGTATCAATCCATTCAAAAATGTAAACAACATAATATTGAAGCATGGTTGCGATAACGAAACTTGGAACCGAAATCAAAATGATAACACCGATCGAAATCAATTGATCCGTGAGTTTATTCTTTTTTAAGGCTGCCCAAATACCAAATGCAATTCCGATCGGCAATGAGAGAACATAAGGAAAAATATTTAAACGCATGGAAATTGGGATTCTTTCGATTAGAATATTTGAGATATCACGTTTAATGGTAAATGATCTCCCCAAGGTTCCATCTTCGATAATATTGCCAATCCAGATAAAAAATTGCTCAACGACTGGTCGATTGTATCCTTCCCGTTCTTGGATAAGATAAAATGTTTCCGGATCTACGCCGAGCATGACCCTATTATAGGTCGGTAATGATTTTACAAAATAGAATACTAAAAAGATAATTATTGTTGCGGTAACAAAAATTAAACCAATTCTTTTTAAAATATATCTTCTCATGACAAGAACTCCATTCCTCTAGTCGACATTAACAACCCTAATGGCCGATTGACCATTAGGGTTGGATGTCAATAACTTATTTCTTTAGCAAAGATCTAATGGTTATTAAAATTACTACTCTTCAAGCTCGCTTGCAATGTACATGTATTTCAATCCACCCCAAGCCATCCAAGCATGGTAAGCATTTGCTTCGAAAACAATACGATCACTATATGTTGTAGCGGAAACTGTAGTGAACAGAGGAATATTAATCATCTGTCTGAGCAATTCGCCCTCTAAAGCACCAGTGATATTGTCGAAGTCATCGGTCTTGCCTGTATAGTTGACATCAGCAACATTGTACAGTTCTGTATAAGCATAATGGAACAGCTCATTGTATGTACATGTAAGGATATCACCATCAAACTTCAGAAGCATTGCTTTCCATCCATCATAGTTCTCTTGAGCGGTAACTGATGGTTGTACTAATGGAGCGGGTTCTGTTTCGCCATCCCATGCCAAGTATTCAGCATAGACGGTTTCATAATTGGCAACCCAAGCCTGTAAAGCGACTTTTGAATTCGGTAAGGAAACTGTTAACACAGCATTTTCTGTGTCAAATCCGGACTCAAGCATCGTTTCAGTATCAGCACTGTTGTAAACCTGACCGAGCATACTTGGAGCGTCAAAATTCAAACCTTGCCATCCACCAAAGGTGACTTCGAAATCTTTGTTGTCCCAATCGGTGTCAAGTGCGGTTGAGGAAACAGCAGCTAATGATAACTGGAAGATTGGTGAGGCTTCTCCAGCATTGAAAGTGGTTTCCATCTGTGATTTGATCCAGTTAGCAATCTGCCAATTGGTTTCAACATCATAGAATTTGTACTCAACAGTGACTAAATCGCCATCTTCGATTGCATCAGCGGCAACAGCCAGAGCATAAGCGGTATCAAATAATTCTTTAGCTCTAACTGGATCATAGCCATTGGATTCAGGTGAATAGTCTGCTAAAACGCTAACACCAGCATCTGATCCACGGTAAGGAATCGAATTGTATTCCGTTGACAGATAGACTGGTCCGAGAAGTCCGTGAGTTGGGAATGAAGGAGCACGAACATCGGAGCATAGAGTAGAACGGTCAATTGAGAAATAGAACGCTTGTCTAAATTCTGGATAAATTAAAATCGGGTTAATTTGATATGAGACGCCACCACCGATGTTAAATGCAAAGCGGAAGAATATTGTAGAAGGCGTAAGTTTTAGATTCGGGCTGTTCTTGAATTCTTGGAAATAAGCCCCACCAACACCAACAACGTCTAAACGACCAGCTTTGAATTCATCAATGGCAACGCTTTGGTCAGTGATAACATCATAACGGATTGTCCGAATGCGATAATCTTCTTTCGCATAATAAGTCGGATTCCAAGTGAAATAATAAAGAGTTCCAGTTTGCCATACAGATAGTCTGTAAGGTCCATATGATACTAACGGATTGTCGATGTTGCCATAAGTAGTCTGAGTTCTAGTAGCATTCATACCGGCTTCATAATTTGCAGGATGAACAACGCCGGTGATACCACTTGTTAAATTACCCATGACATCCCAAGCAGTTTTACCTTTTGATAAAGTTAATTCGATTGTGAATTCATCGATGACTTTAAATCCAACATCTGACCACTCATATTCAGGGTTCAAATATTCAACTACGCCACCAGCAGGAAGCAAATTGGCATCGACTGCGCATCTTTCTTTTGCAGCGTTCATGAATGCGGGAAGCGTGCCAGCATAGGAAGCAGCGCCTGAACCTTGTCCAGTAGTCGGGAGTTCAACACCATCTAAGAGCCATCCAGCTGATGGAGCAACTAAAGCGCCTCCAGCTGTTAATCTGAAGCAATTGCCGGCTTCATCTTCAAGAACAAAGCCATCTTCTCCGTAAGCTGCAGAACTTGATCCCCAATATTCAAGATAAGCTTGTGCGCCAGAAGGTCCTACAAGGTGAGTTGGATCCCATGGACCGCTTTGTACATAATACAATGGCCATGTTGGTTGTCCAATAACGGTGCCATAATATGCGTTTTCACGAGAATACTTGACTCCTTCTACCATGTAATAAACGTATCCTAATCCGTCGGTAGCTGGTGATTTTTGTTTGAAGTAGCCTTCAGCATTCTTTAACGGAAGACTTGTAGTATCATACAGATTGGAAGCACGTTGATTGAGTAGGAATGGATCGAGTAATTGTTGCCATGAATAGTTGAATGTTTCGGCATTAATTGGTGTGCCATCTTCAAATACTAAATCCGTGCGAAGAGTGATCCGCCAAATTGTTCCTTCGGTGTCCATCATAACTGGTTCCGAAGCAGCCATAGCTGGGAAACGATTGTATGGTAATTGGTCAGCGGTTTTACCAGCTGCATACCAATCATCAAAGTCCATATCGCCAACGATAGTTTCGCCTTCAGCAATTAAAATCGCTTCGGCTTCAGCCCAATCATAATCACCGGTGTAGAGTGCATCGGTTAAATATCCATACAGTTCGGAAGCAGTATTCAACATCTCAGAATAAGGATTGAGGTTGTCAGTTCCGCTTGTGTATGTTTGATAAATTGCTGTCAAGTCAGGAGTATCAACATCATAGTTGCTAGATACTAAAACGACTTGAGCAGTTGCAGTTGTGGTGTTTCCAGCAGCGTCGGTAACAGTATAGGTAATAGTATAAGTACCGGCAGAGCTTAAATTAACTAGTCCTGCATCAACATCGATATTGGCGGTAATATTGCCATCAACGTTGTCAGTAGCAGTAATGCCAAGCAGATAGTTTGGAGCTGATCCAACAGTACCATTAATGGTGTGAACACCGCTAATGACTGGAGGAACGGTTTCATTCTCTACTGTAACCATAATGGTCCGAGTTGCTGGATTTCCAACTGAGTCTAGTACTGTATAAGTAACCAAATAGGTTCCTGGTACAGCTAGATTAACGGCTGAAGAATCAACAACGATATCGGCAGTAACGTCACCATCGACTCCATCAATAGCAGTAACGCCATCGGTGTAATCAATTGCGTCATCAATTCCGATAATATAGGTAATGTTGGCTACGCCATTGAAAACCGGTGGTAAAAGGTCGGCATCATCAGCGTACTGTTTTACCTGTACGTAGTTATTTACAGTAGCAATGTTTCCAGAAGAATCTTCTACTGTGTAAGTAATTGTGTAAACGCCAACGACAAGTAGATTTACGGCCGTTGAGTCTACAACGATGTCAGCGGTAATATCTCCATCGACATCATCAGTTGCTGTTACACCAGCAGTGTAATTTGGAGCTGGATCCGCAAGCACATAACTAATACCTGAAGTAATGGTAATTACGGGATCCGTGTTATCAACAACTGTCACAGTAATAGTAGCTGTTTGAGTGTTTCCGGAAAGGTCGGTTACAGTATAAACAACCTCATATGTTCCTGGAACCGCTAGATTAACAGCTGTCGAATTAATAACCAATTTTGAAGTAATAGTACCATCGAAATTGTCGACTGCGGTGACATTTGTTGCATAATTCGGAGTAGCACTAGAGCCGATATAGTAAACTACATTGGCTTGACCGCTGATGACTGGTTTTGTAGTATCAAGTGCTGTTGTGGGAGTACAAGCTACAACAACCATCGATAAACAAAAGAACAGGGCCATCATTAAGAATTTCTTCATCTTTTTTACTTTCCTCCTTATTTTATTGCTTATAGAGATTTTACTACGATTAATATTTTAAGTCAACAACCCACTAAATTATTTATTCTCTTTAAAGATGAAAACGTTTTCATTCGCTAAAGTGTGCGGTTAAGTCACACATAGAAATTGAATATGATATAATAAATAATTAGACTTGCAATAAATATCTTGATTTTGAGGCGAATGTTCATGAAAGTATTATGGAAAAACGATTATTTTCGCTATATTTTAATTGATACTGCGGTGGGTTTGGTCTTAATGGGCTTAATGTTACTATACTCACTGAATGTATCACTTAGCGGTTTTGTCGATGCTGTATATGTATCAGGATTTTTACTTTTTACGATTGGTTGGTTTTTTTATGCCAGTAACAACAATTTATTTGATTTAATGGTATACGGAGTTCAATCTTTTTGGAAAGGTGTCTTTGGCAAAAAGATGAAGAAATCATACATCGAGTATGTTAACGAAAAAACCAAAGTTAAACCATCATTATACCGTTCATTTTGGTTGGCAAGTATCTCTTTTTTTATAACCGGCACTATTTTATATATCATTTTCGCGGTTCAATAAGTTGTCATTTTTACAAACTTTGTCCCAATAAATTCAGACGATTACTGAAAAGTAGTCGTCTTTTCTTGTAAAAAAAACTGAACATTTTTCCTTTTTTAACGGTTTATGTGTATAATTATTTACAGGTGATAATTATGATACACAGACATGATACCAAACCGGTTCACATAGGCTCAATCCAAGTTGGTGGTAATGACTGCATCATCATTCAAAGCATGACTAATACCGCCACTAAAAATACTACTGCTACCATTAATCAAATCATCGCCTTGGAGAAAGTTGGTTGTGACCTCGTCCGTGTCGCCGTTTTAGATATGGAAGATGCATTAGCTATTCGCACAATTAAAACCCAAATTCACATCCCCATCGTAGCTGATATTCATTTTGATTATCGCCTTGCTTTGGCGGCTTGTGAGGCCGGTGTTGATAAAATTCGCATTAATCCAGGCAATATTGGCTCCGATGAGCATGTCAAACTCCTTGTTGATTCTTGCCACCGCAATCGAATTCCTATTCGTATTGGCATCAATTCTGGTTCTCTTGAGCCCTCGATACTTGCTAAATACGGTCATCCAACCGCTGAAGCAATGGTGGAGAGTGCTCAATATCACGTTTCCTTACTTGAGAATTTTGGTTTTACTGATATTGTTATTTCCTTAAAATCAACGGATTTCAATGAGACTATTAAAGCTAACTCGTTAGCCGCCTCCAAATTTAGCTATCCTTTACACCTTGGTTTTACCGAGGCGGGAACTAACTATGGTGGTGCCATCAAAAGTGCTTTGGGTTTGGGAATTCTTTTACGCGATGGCATTGGGTCAACAATCAGAGTTTCATTATCTGCCGATCCGGTTGAAGAAATCAGAGTTGCAAAAACGATTCTTGCCGAACTGGGTTTTATCAAAAGAGCGCGTTTGATTAGTTGCCCAACTTGTGGCCGGACACAATATGATATGATTCCTATCGCTACGGAAATTGAACAGTTTTTGGAAACCATTCCGAAACCCATCACTGTTGCGATTATGGGTTGTGTCGTTAATGGGCCTGGTGAAGCCAAAGAGGCCAACATTGCGCTGTGCGGTGGTACTCATGAAGCTTTACTTTATGTAGATGGAATCAAATTAAAAAAAGTCTTGGAAACGGATATTGTTCCCGTTTTAAAACAAGCCATTATTGATTATCATACATAATATTTCTAGCCTCGCTTGATAACCAAGCGAGGCTTTTTTTGCCTGTCATAACCGTTAAAACAAAGGACCGTCACATTCAACGGTCCCCATCGCAAACAATAAGAAAATTTAACCAAACAATTCCATGACTTGTTTCAAAATATTATTATCATAAATCCATTTAGAAACCCGGAAGCTATCCGCTCCCAATTGCATGTCTTCGGCTAAGAATGGCCCGATTGCATCATTAATTGCAGGAATCGTCAATAACAAAGCTAAAACAAAGAATAAGATATAGACAATGGCGCCAATTTTGACGATGCCAAATAAAACGCCAAACACTTTGTCAATCTCTTTAATGATTGGAATCGATGTAATTGCCTTGGCTAACAGTTTTAGGATAAAAAAGACAATGATTGACCCAAAAAAGAGAATGACAAATGAGATGACTAATAAGGCAAGTGTCTTAATTGTCGGTTGGATTGCTTCAATTATTGAAGTGGCCAAACTATCAAAATCAATGCCTTTTACAATCCAATCAATCATGAATTGTGGTAAACTCATCTGCCCAAATGCTGCTCGAACGTTTTCTTCGGATAAGGTGGCACTAAACAAATCCGATTGAGATAAATACTCACCAATCTTTTCATTTACAACTTCACCCATCCAAGAATCAACAACTGGGACAAATGGCTGTGTCAATAAAATCGAAGCAACTAAGCCAAATATTCCCGAAGCCATTTCGACAATTTTGACTAAGAATCCATTTTTCCAGCCAACAACGGCAAAAATAACAACTGCCACCACTAGTATAACATCAATAATACCAATTCCAAAGGTTCCAAACTCAATTAATGTCATCATTTTACCTCATTAATTTTGGCGTTTTCTTCCAATAAATCCTGATATGTGAGAATCATTTTCTTAGCAGCATAGACTTCATCAATTCGCGATACTAAAGTCGCATGCGGAGCTTCTTTAACGATATCCGGATGTTCTTTGGCTTCCTTTGCGACGGTTTTCATCACCGCGATGAAATCATCCAAAGTCTGCTTCGATTCCGTTTCCGTTGGTTCAATCATGATTGACTGGTGAAACAAAAGCGGAAAGTAAATCGTGGGGGCGTGATAACCAAAATCTAAGAGTCGCTTAGCAATATCAAGTGTTGTTACATTTGTTGATTTATCCAAAAGACCATCGAAAACACATTCATGCATACAAGGGCCTTCAATTGGTAATAAGTAATCGTCTTTCAATGATTCCTTAACATAGTTTGCATTAATTGTTGCTAATTCTCCAACTTGTTTGATGTTTTCCTTACCCAAAGTCAAGATATAAGCATATGCTCGAATCCATACTAATGTATTTCCAAAAAATCCTGAGACTCGTCCGATTGATTCAGCACTTGTTTCAATATAGCAGAAACCATCAGTTTCTTTAACTTGCGGACCCGGTAAGAGGTGAGCTAATTTTTTCTTGACGCCCACCGGACCCGATCCCGGTCCGCCACCGCCATGAGGGGTGGAAAATGTTTTATGTAAATTGACATGAACAATATCAAATCCCATATCGCCCGGACGAGCCTGGCCAAGTAAAGCATTAAGATTTGCCCCATCGTAATACATTAGTCCGCCGGCTTCATGAACTAAGCGACAAATTTCACAAATATTACGATCAAATATTCCTAAAGTATTCGGATTAGTGAGCATCATCCCGGCTACATCGTCATTCAAAACCGCTTTGAGTTGTTCAATATCGACAAGTCCAGAAGCCGTTGAAGGAATTTCAATAATGTCCATCCCAGCCACTGCTGATGAAGCAGGATTTGTTCCATGAGCAGCATCGGGAACGATCACTTTTGTCCGTTTGAAATCTTGACGATTCAGATGGTATTGTTTCATAATCATCAAGCCTGTAAGTTCGCCATGAGCCCCCGCAAACGGATTCAAAGTAAATGCATCCATCCCGACAATTTCTGATAGCATTTCTGACAGATATCGGTATATTTTTAAAGTTCCTTGAATTGAAGATGGATATTGCAGTGGATGAATCCGAGTGAATCCAGGTAGTGCCGCTAGTTCTTCGTTAATCTTCGGATTATACTTCATTGTGCAAGATCCCAAAGGATAAAAACCGGTTTCCACGCCAAAATTCTTCTGTGATAATAATGTATAGTGTCGGACAACATCTAACTCCGACAGTTCTGGCAGTGGCACGGTTTTCAAGCGCAACTTGGCACCTAAATCTGCCATTTGATATTTAGAAGGATAAGTGTTATTCAAAAGCGAGTAACCCTTGCGTCCTTTGACACTTTGTTCAAAAACGAGACGGTCGTAATTTAACATGACAGACCTCCCAATACTGCGACTAAACAATCAATTTCCTTCTTAGTCCGTTTTTCTGTAACCGCAAAATTAAGTAACATTTGCATCCCCGAAGCGGTTTCATCAATAACAACGGCTGCAAACATCCCTGCCTCATCTAAAGCATGACGTATTAAATCGGGTGGTAAACTGGTTTTTACAACAAATTCTTTGAGAAACGGTTGTTCGAATGCAACAAAGAATTTACCGGTTTTGAGCAACTCATCATAGAGATAATGAGCTCCGGAATATGCCATTTCATTTACTTCTTTTAAGCCATCAGGCCCCATCAAAGCTAAATAAATTGTGGCATAAAGCGCCATCAAAGACTGATTCGAACAGATATTGGAGTTGGCTTTTTCCCGACGAATATGTTGTTCGCGAGCTTGTAATGTTAATACATATGCTCGCTTGCCATTTTTATCAAATGATTGACCAACAATCCGGCCTGGCAATTTACGAGCATAGGCTTTTTTAGTTGCCATATATCCCAGATAAGGTCCCCCAAATGCTAAAGGCATTCCCAGTGATTGACAATCACCACAAGCGATATCAGCACCATCATCACTTGGTGTTTTTAAAACTGCTAGTGTCGAAATATCGTTATTCTCAATTAGGATGGCTTTTTTTGCATGTAATTGATCGGCAATTCCCGTGTAGTCTTCAATGATACCGTAAAAATTAGGTTTTTGAACGATCAACCCAGCGATATCATCACCAATCAAGGCAAGTAATTCATCACGATCAATGACGCCATCTTTCATCGGAACCATGACGATTTCAACGCCCCGAAAGTGAGCATAAGTTTTGATTACATCAAGAACAAAGGGACTTACGGTTGCGGATACTAAAAATTTATTGCGTTTGGCGATTGCCAAACCCATAAACATCGCCTCAGCTGTAGCTGTGGCTCCATCATACATCGAAGCATTTGCTACTTCCATTCCAGATAGCATCGCAACCATTGATTGAAACTCAAATATGTACTGTAACGTCCCTTGCGCCACTTCTGGTTGATAGGGGGTATAAGCAGTTAAAAATTCTTCGCGATTTACCAATTGAGCGATAATTGCCGGATTGTAATGATCATACGCGCCCATGCCACTAAAAACAATCGGTGTTTTATTTTCAGCGGCTAAGGCTTCTAAATGCTTCCGCAGTTCAATTTCCGACATTGCTGATGGTATGTCGTAATCACGCCGGAAAGCGACGTTTTCCGGAATGTCGCGAAATAAATCGGCAGTATTACGGATACCGATTTTAGCTTTCATAGCGAACAAATCATTTTCCGTATGGGGAAAATATTTGAACATCGGCTTCACCTACTTACTGATGGAACGATAATCTGCCGCTGACAACAACTGATCAATTTCGGAAGGATTAGCGATTTCAACTTTGATTAGCCAGTTAGCAAAAGCATCCTTATTGATTAACTCAGGATCATCAATGACGGCTTGGTTATTTTCAATGACTACGCCGGAAATTGGGCTTAACAAATCCGAGGCGGCTTTGACCGATTCGACAGCACCAAATTCAACTTCCTTCGTTACTTGAATTCCCACTTCTGGCAAATCAACGAAGACGATACTCCCAAGCTGGGCTTGGGCAAAATCTGAGACACCAATGATACCAATATTTCCTTCAACTTTAAGCCATTCGTGACTTTGGGCGTAATACAAACCTTCTACAACTTTGCTCATACATCATTTCTCCTATTGTTTATAATTTTTTTTATAGTATTGACGGTTTCGTATAACACCAGGAACCATCTTTTTACGAATTAAAACCGAAATCTGATCGCCAATAATGGCATATTTGGTGGCAATCAAAGCGTTGGCGATACACTTATCCGTAGAAATCGATAAGTATCCAGTGGTAACATGGCCAATCATTTGGTCACCAGAATAAACCTCATATCCTTGTCGTGGTATTGCCCGCTCGGTCAGCTCAATCCCTACTAGTTTATGAACCAGTCCGGCTGTCTTTTGAGCTAAAAGTGCCTTTTTTCCTATAAAATCTGGTTTTTCCATTTTAACAAAGCTGCCCAATCCCGCTTCAATAGGAAGAATCTGGTCTGATATTTCATGACCATATAATGGCAATGATGCCTCAAACCGAAGAGTGTCTCGACAACCTAATCCACATGGTAATATTTTTCCAGAGGATAATAATAAATCCCAAACTTCCGGAATCGCTATGGCATCACCATAAATTTCAAACCCATCTTCGCCCGTATAACCGGTTCGGGAGATTAATAATTTATGTCCATTCCAAATAACGTTTTTAAAGGTATAAAAGGTCAAATCCGTTAAATCGATTTGCATCATTTCCATCACGATTTTTTCGGTTTCCGGTCCTTGAACAGCAACTTCTGACCAATCATCTGATTCGTTCTTTACAAGCACCTCAAAGCCTTCGGTATGTTCAACAATCCAAGTATAATCCTTGGCAACATTGGAGGCATTGACAACTAAAAATAACTCATCAGAAGCGACTTTATATACCAGCAAATCGTCCACACAAGTGCCGTTATCATAAAGAAACAGACCATAAATTACTTTACCAAAAGGCTTGGAATTAATTTCATTTGTGGTTATAAATTCAACGAACGGAATTGCGTCTTTTCCAGTAATGCGAATTTCTCCCATATGGGAAACGTCAAACATCCCACTGTGGTTTCGAACCGCCTGATGTTCTTCAATAATCCCAGAATAACTGATTGGCATCCAATACCCAGCGAACGGTTCCATTTTTGCACTCAGTTGCACATGTCTGTCATAAAGACAGGTTTTTAAAATCTCATCCATTTTTTTACACCTCAATTTTTTATTATATCATAATATAAATCGTTTAGAAGAAGATTTTTAGAAAATCCGTTTGATCTAGATGCATGATAGTAGCTTGTGGATCATTTGCCATTAACACCTGGGAAAAAGCCGTCTTGGTAAACGCGATGTTAAGAAAATTATTTATAAAACTATCCAAATCGCCAATCAGAAAAAAATCGCCTTGGATGTTCATCTTCTTAACGATGTCATTTTTGATTTCTAGACTAGCTTCGATATATCCGGCTTTGACATACCCTTTTTTCACCATTGTATAACGGGGGTTTTTTCCAAAAACGAAATCATCAGTAAGATAAGTCTTTTCTACTTCTTTGATACCATCAATATCCGTCGCCGTTAATACGATTTCTTGATCGCAAAGTGAATCTTTCATAACTTTTTTAAATGTTTCAATATCAATAGTTAGTTTTTCTGAAAGATTCATCACCCGCTTGCGAACCGAGTCAATCCCTTTGGAAATCAATTTATCATTAGTCGGAGTAATTGCTTTCACCATTACCGATAAATCTGTATTAAAAAGCATCGTTCCATGAACAATAGCTTTATCAATTACTTTATAAAAAGCGTTGCCAGAAACCTTCATATCCCCGACTAAAATATCATTGCGACCCGAGAAATGGGCATCTAGTCCAAGTCCCTTCAAAACATCGACAACTTTTCCTAAATACTTGTCAAACACAAAATCCTTGTTAAATTCGGGAGTGATAAAAGAAAACATGATATTCGAAAAGTCGGCATAAACACACCCACCCCCCGATTTGCGACGATACATCCGAATTCCACTGCTACGGACATAGTCTAAATTAATCTCATTGTCAATCAGTTGGTTACGTCCAAATATAACCGATGGTTCAACTTGCCACATAAAAAAGTACTCCGCAGCGGGGTAATTCAATGCTAAATACTCCTCCGTCGCAAGATAAAATGACAGTCTTTGCACAGTTGTAAAAGGATAGCTGACATATTTCATAAACTTGCCTCCTAATTATATCAAATGACGAAAAAAAGAGGGTTTTTTTTACCCTCTGTTTAAGAAGTCGGTAATGCGGTTGAATTCGAGTTCGGCTAAGAACTCGGTAAAGGGAACAATGTTTTTATTAATTTTATATTCGTCGATGTTTTTGAAGTAAGCATTGCGAATACCCTTGGTTATGGAAATGGGGAGATACCCATCAAGTTCCAATTGATAATTTAACAGCAGTCTGGCCAAACGACCATTGGCATCCATGAAAGGATAAATTTTTTGGATTTCCAAATGCACGAAAGCTGCCTTTGTAATACCTTGGAGTTTTGGATCGTTCATGTCCGCAAAATAGGTATCCATTTTAGAAAAAATCTTCAGATATGAGGGGGGAACATGCTTGGCTCCGAGGATGAATAAATCGCGATTTCGGTAAACACCCCCTGGGATTATACCCTCCACAAGAATTTGATGTAAATCCTTAACAATTGATTCAGTGATTGGTCGCTTTTCTAAAGCTAGTTTGTGGACCATTTTTAATGCGTGGTGGTTGTTAATGATGGCTTTACGGACCAACTCATCTTTATCGGGAAACAGTCGCGAGTGATCTTCCAACAAGAAAGATACATCTTCATACGTAAAATCGCCATTATCAAAGCAAGTTGATTCGAAAATATAATGCTTATCAAACTCATTTGCGATTGCTGCGAGAGATACTTCGGAGATGGCCTTTTTCTTGTTGAGCAAAGTTTGTTTGAGTGTTTCTACCTCTTGAACTTTCATATCAATCACCTCATTATAATTTTAACATAGATAGCGGTAACATTCAATCGTTTTCCGCCTTTTACCCAAGAAAAAAAGCAACTTTAAAAGTTGCTCTTTATCATGCGTTGACGTTGTCGAAAGCCGACTTAACAATATCGTAAATTACCTCTTTTGGTAAATCACCATAGTTGTTAGCTTTAAACCATAATGTATCTTTTGTGCCTTTGTTTTTTGAAATTGTGGGGTATTTGATAATCAAACGAACCCCCTTCTCTAAATCGGATCGAAACGCCATCCGATAATAATTGCCAAAGTTCATCAAAATCAAGAAAGGTTTCCGGTCAATGTAAAAAGTTATTCGTTCGTCGGTAATCTTGGTCACAACATTGGGGAGTTCGCGAACATAGGCCACTAAGACATCAAATGTTGGGTCTAAAGGTTTGAACATCTTGGGTTTTTCGATATAGTACTCAATGCTGGAAACTTGTTTATCAAGATTGTTGGTTTTGTTAAATTCCTGATCGATAGCAACCTCTTCGTAGAGAAGGTCGGTTGGATCGATGTTTTGTTCGCCGGAAATGATGGTTTGTTCATTTGATACAATATAGGTTTTTTTGCCTTTCCCGGATTGAACCTGTTCTTCTTGCAAACGACCTTTTTCTTGTTTGGTTTTGGGCTTGTTGTCAGTCTTGGCAATCTCGTGCCCGCTATCACTACCGGATTTACGAATTTCATTGACTTCCTGTTCAAGATCATCATATTTTTCTTCACGATGATTTTTTCCAGACATGATAATCAAATGGAGAATGTAAAAAGCTAAGGCCGCAGCAGGAATTACGATATAATAGTTGGTGTACCATCCCGGATAATAGGTCATGTAGTAAAATTTATATAAATAATAGGCAATAGCACCACTAGCGCCAAGTAATTCTAGAAGAACAACGAAGATGAAAATACGACGAATATTTTTTCCTTCCCGGAAAGTAATCGACAAGAGATGTCCGCCAATAATTAAATTGACTATAAGTACTGCAATAGCAGCAAGAACAATCAAATTAAATAGTTTCTCCGTTTCAGTGCCAGAGCTCATACTGTCACGGTATGTGAACAATGCCAAAATTAAAGTAAATGTTAATGCAAAGATGGTGAATAAAAACATTGGCAAGAATGCGGCAGAACCTGTTGATTTATTTACATGTTCATATCGCGAATGTTCAACCATCGCAACAATGAAATATATCAAACTGAATAAGAACATTAAGCCACCGACTCCGGCTTTGATATATAATTCGTTATACCCCGAAGTGAGAATAGAAAGGCTAGGGAGATAACTAACGATGGCCGTAAACGGAACGCCAACACAGGCTGTCGTTAGTATGGAAAGCAAGATAATGACATTGGCAAAGAATTTCTTCATTCAATTCACCTCTTTGTTTCATATAAGAAGATTATATAACGATAATTTAGTAATGTCAACAAGGTAATCCGAACTAATCGAGAACGTTTTTATCGAATATTTAACCCTAATGTTATATCGCTATAAATCAACAAAAAATCATCATTGTTGTTTATACATTCACAACACTTTAAAATGACCGATATGGTATGAACTTCAAACAAAAATACGACATTAAATGTCACAAATATCGGTAATTTATTGCTATATTGAATCATTTTATTGCATTATATTTACGCTTTCGATATAATGAATCGGTAATTTGTTTGTTAATCATAAATTTGCGGTTTAGTGAGGTTGACAACCAATTTACAGCGTGTTATTATGAAATCAGAAAGACAGAAGGAGGGTTGCATATGCAAGTACTGAAAGAATCGGTTAAAAAAGCTATTCTCAATGGCGCAATTATTGAGTTTTTTGAGCATGGTTACCAAAACGCTAACATGCGCCGAATTGCTGACAGTGCCGGAATCACAGTAGGAAATATCTACAGGTACTTTGAAAATAAGGAAGCCTTGTTTAATTCTGTCCTGCTGCCGGCTCAGAAAGCCATCAATGATTTAGAGTCATTCGACCGGAAGTTGCACATAACTCACATTGAAAACCAAAAAGAAGCGACACAAATTGTCACTTATGTGATGAATGTCTTACGTCCTTATACGAAAGAAATATTCATTATGATTTTTAACAGTAACGGAACTCATTACCATCAAGTTAAAAATCAGTTGGAAACACTAGTTGTATCCAAGATTAAGGAATATTATCCAGGACTGTTCCAAGACTATTTCCTAAAAGTTGTCGCTGCAAGTTTCATCCAAGCTTTGTTCGTGGTTTTCAAAGACAATGTGAATGATGTCAAGAAGATTCAAGATATTATCGTGCAAATGATTGTCTTCTACTTTAGAGACGTTCAAAACCGCTTATTTTAAGAAGACTGCTCAAAATAAAACGCCCTCAAAATTGAGGACGTTTTTTTTATTGTTTTTCCTTTGCTTCCAATTTAATTGTGTCGATTTTGCCAACAATCGTATGGGGCATTTCCTCAAGATACTCTATCGTTTTTGGGACAGCATAGATGGAAAGCTCCTCTTTGATTTTAAGTTTTATGAAATCTGCATCAATTATTTTTTCGGCATCCGGCTTCATCTTGATAAATAATTTGATCATATGACCTTTATCAACATCGTCAATGCCGATGGCTGCTGCTTCTGCCACTCCAGGTAACGATGTTACAAGAGCCTCAATCTCCGATGGCATGATTGGAATACCTGATACTTTTACGATTCGTTTCAGTCTTTGCTTGAAATGTAGATGGCCATCCGCAGCCATATATCCGTAATCGCCCGTCAAAACCCAGATTGTTCCATCCGGGTCTGAAAGAAAAGTATTATCAGTAGCTTGCTGATCATGGAAATACCCATTCATACGTGTATCGCCGGCTACTGCTATTTCGCCAGACTCGCCGATTGGAACGTCGTTTCTTGTCTCTAAATCTACAATCTTTATACGGAATCCGGGTAAAGGCCTGCCAACACTATCATTTCGGTGATCTTTTAGAGTATTAACACAACAGACTGTCACTACTTCAGTCAATCCATATCCTTCCAGCAATTGACTTTTTGATTTCCACTTATGCATTAAATCATCAAATTTCATTTTGAGTGTTGGGCTGACAAAATCGCCACCAACAAAAGCCTGATGAAGATTACCTAGATGATTGCCTGCAAATTCAGGTTTTGAGAGCAGGTTCTCAAATAGCGAAGGAACCCCAATGATATAATTAACCCGATTTTTCTTAAGTAAGGCAATCGTTTCATAGGCATTAAACTTAGGCATTAAAGCGTCACAACCACCAAAACATAACAAGGCATGAACTCCCATGCAAAGACCGAAGCCATGAAACATCGGTAAAACTGCTAGCATTGTTTTATCTTGAAATTGTTTTTCATCCAAGATATATTCAGTCTTCATTGCCAAAGAATTGATCGCAAAACTCGATAATGCAATAGTCTTCGGTTTACCGGACGTTCCGCCGCTATGTAAATACACCGCATCATCTTGACAAGGAATAGCATCTTCTGCCACATTGTTTCTGGATGCTAACAATGATTTAAACGGTACAACATGATCAGAGAAATTAATGTTTTTCAACCGCTTACGATTGATAATTGCATATCCGATTTGCTTTATCAATCCCATTTTATCCACCGGATTGCATAAAACGATAAGCAATTTTTGATTAACAAGCAAAGACGAATAGTTGTCATAAAACGTATCGATGATAAATAGATAATGGCTGTTGGTTGTTTCCAAAAACCCTTCCATTTGCTTAAGCGGTGTCAGGGGGTGAACCATGTGACAGATGGCCCCAATCTTGTTACAAGCATAGAAGGCATAGACACAGGCAAAAATATTTGGCATGCAAATAGTGACAACGTCACCTTTCTTAATTCCAATTGCCTTCAAACCTCCCGCCGCTTGATCAATCCGTTTGATTAAAGTCTGGTAGGTAATGTATTTGCCCATAAATAATAATGCTTTATTTTTGGGGTTGTCTTTGGATGAATCCATGATAGCTGCATACAATGACTGTCGAGGGTTCATGATGGCCTCCTATAATTCTATTTTTTTAGAAACGATATCCAAGAATAGTGCCAAGTAGTATCACCAAACCAAAAATTACAATTTGATGAAGTAAAAAAATCAGGAATGAATGACGGCCAGTAAATGAAAACACTCCATGCCACTTACCATCAAGTTGGGGCAGCAGACTGACGCGATTCTTATAAAAGACATTTCCAATCACGGTACCAAGCATTATAATTCCGACATAGGGAACAATCCCAAATGAATCGGCTCCATAGCTTTTCGTTCCCACAATCAGTTCCCAAAAGTTTGCTATGCTGAGTTCCTCTAAAGATGCCAAATGATAGTACTCAAATGATAATCCCAAAATTATAACTGACGCACCTAATATCAAAATGAAGATGTCGTTATTCCAAATTTTACGTAATAACGCAATAATCAGAATTGACGATGCAAACATATGGATAATCCCAAAATAAATGCCAATATTTAAATTACTGATGGCTTCAATTAAAATCGTAGTTCCTGAAATTGCCAAGGCTACTGCCAAAAATTTGACTCCTCTTTTCCAGTTGGAACGACTGAAAGTAAAGCTTATTCCTGATACCAATAGAAAAATGGCAATAAAAACATGATGTCCAATCCCACGGAGGCCCGATGCCCAATAATCTTGGCCAAACCTGACAACGCTTTGCATTGCCTCATTGTTAATAGCTGTATAATTAGAAAACCATGCTGGCATACTGGCTAAATCGTAAAGAAGATGGTCAAACACCATCATAATAATCGCAAATCCGCGAAGAAAATCCAGTTCCCAAACTCGGTTTTTGCTTTTCTTATCCATAATGTGCCTCTATTGTTCTATTATCAATCCATTATATTATACATTAGAAATCCTGTCAAAACCATTTTTCCTTACAAAAGAATGATTTTTGTGACTATTTGCAATAAAACGTTGAAAGATACCGTATATTATGTGAACAACAAAAATTAGGAGGAAATATGATGAAAAAATTAGTATTAGGATTATTTGTTTTGACCTTAGGAATCGCTTTGACGGCATGCAATCCCCAAAGTGTTTCAACCTTCACCGACGCAGATGACGTCTATGCATTTCAAGCCGTCTCCGCAACCGAATTATTAGCTGGAGCCCAAGAATCCATTTCTCTCACCGCCTTGCCCTTGAGTGTGAGTGCTTTTAGCAATCCCCAACTATCACTACTTGACGAGCCAACCACAACCGAAGGCGAAGAACCAATCGGAACGGAAGAAATAAATGTTTTGGATCAATACCTTACCATGATGGAACAATTTCTCGGTAATGACAATGGTCTTGCTGTCACGGTTGTTGAGTCTGATTTAGTTGATTATGCAGTAAAAATCATATATACAACACGTAACCTACTGGGTGAAGACATCGTATACACGTTATATTATAACGAAGTACTTTTTGAAGATTTAACCGCCGTAGATGACGATGTCATTACAACCGACGAAGAAACAACAACAACCGAACCGCTCGCTTATGGCGACCAGAATCACGACTGCGTATTTGACGATGAAGGCGATAATGAGATTAACTATCTGCTTTCAGGCATTTTAATTGTTGGCGAAACCACTTACAATCTTGAAGGCAAAAAAATCACTGATGGAACCGAAGAAATTATGATTCTTCGCTCTTATATCGATCATGATAATTACGTTAAAGTAATTTACCAAATTGACTCCGAAGACAATGATCAAAAGTTCTTTTATGAAGTCGTTACTGATGGTGTCATCATCAATCGTAGCAAAGTCAAAGTCGAAACTGAAGATAACAAAATAAAAACAAGACTCGAATTCATCGAAGGTACTGCTAGTGGAAAATATGTTTTCACTCAAGAAACCGAAGATAATGTCACTTATATCAAGATTAAATATGAAATCGAAAACAATGACATCGTCGAAACTGGCATGATTCATATCACCGCTACCTACGATGAAGTAACAGGAATTACAACTTACGATTATAATGTCAAACCCGATGGGCAAAAAGCATATTCCCATCAAAAAGGACATGTCAATCAGTATGGCAATCATACGCAAAATCAGCAATCACATTCTGGCAATAATAACTAATCAGAAATAAAATTAATATAAACTGCATTGTTTCCCATCCCGGCTTCATGTGATATAATAATCATCAAAAGCTGGGGTGAGACAATGGCACATCATTTTGATGATTATTTAGATTTATTGATGGAAAAAGACGAAAACGCCTTTTTATATGTCTATGATCATACCAAGCGTGGTGTTTACTCCATTATCATAGCGATTGTGAAGGATCGTGGCATCACTGAAGATTTGATGCAAGACACATATACCAAGATGATCGCAAACCTTCATTCTTACCAACGTGGACGTAATTTTGCCGCCTGGCTCTTCGAAATTGCCAAAAACATCGCTTATGATCATCTTCGTAAAACCAAACCAATCATCTATGCTGATCCACAAGAACAAGCTTATCTATTTAATCAACCAAATCGTGAAGGTCCCAAAACTGACTATACTATGGCAGAATTGTTAACGCCATTAAACGAAATCGAACGCCAGATTGTCTTACTAAGAATTGTATCTCAAACCAAATTTAAAGATATCGCAACTACGGTTAATAAGCCCTTGGGAACAGTTTTGGGAATGTATAATAAAGCTTTACAAAAAATGAAAAAATCATTAGGAAAGGAGTGAAAACCATGAAACTAAATATGTTGAAAGCATTAATAAAAAAGACTGCCGAAAACGAAATGCCGGATGTTTACGCTAAAATTGATTTAGCTACCATTAATATTATCCCTGAAGTTGAAAATACCAACCCGATTAAACGCCATTTTAGTTTTTCCAGGGTTTTACAATTCGCAGTTTTGGTACTAGTTCTTGGTTTCACTTCTGTAATTGTATATGCTTTAGTGACAAACTCAAATGTGACTCCACAAGCATTAATATCCGATGAAGAGGTAATTGGTTTTCAAGCAATTTCCGCGACCGCATTCATCGGTTCCTTAGAACCCCTTTCCTTAGCATATCTACCTTTGGAGACACCCGCTGTAACACCGGACATCGCCGATCAGATTACCAATCTTAACACATATATAAATGTTTTGGAAACTTTGGTAGGAGATAAAGATAGCATAACCTTTGAAACCGCTGAATCTAGTCGTCTTGAATATGAATATTATGTTCATTTCGAATCAATCGATCTTTTAGATCAAGTAGTATCCTACGGTTTATATTTCAATAAAACTCTCGATTTAGAAAATGCTAATGTTACTCATCTTGAAGGCGTTATGGTTCAATCCGAAAACGAATATGCTTTGCTCGGTACCATCACTGAGACCGCTTCGGGAAATAGTATCAATCTCTTTGCTTGTGTTGACCAAAATAATTATGTCTCCATTGAAGATCAATCAACAAAATCAAAGCAAAGTTATCGCTATACCGTTTACGAAAATGGCATTCAAATGCAACAAGTAGAAATGGGCTTGACATTAACTGACAACCGTATCTGTGCTACTGTCAATTATGAACAAGACGATGATACTGTTGAGTTTCAAATATCCAGAGTTGAAAACAACTCTGGAACAGCCCAAATCAGAGTCCGGTACTCATGTAAAAATAACGATAACAATGAAGAAGGCGACATTGATGTTGCCGTTGAATACAATCAGACTTCATCTTCATATCAATATCGGTTTATGGTCACCTATCGTCATGGGAATCAATCAGATTCCTGTCAATATACTGGCTCTCGTACCGATAAAGCCTCAGAAAACGGCAACGGCAACAGTGATGGCAACGGTAACGGACAAGGCCAAGGTAATGGTAATCGAAATAGCCAAAGCCAAGACATTAACGTTACTAAAGATTTAATTTATGTAGTTTAGAAAACTGTTTTAATAATAAAAAAATCGCGGAATTCCTTTGCGGATCCACGGTTTTTTTTATTATTGTTACTATTGCGATACCGTTGTGATTGGCGTAGTTGAAGCCACCAGGAGGAGGTTGCTTTTCTCAACAACAGCAACAATAATCAGCATTAAAATCATAAATTGAGGCATGTAATAAATATTATCGACCATTCCATGGAGATGAGCTCCAAGAATGGAAATAAATAGAATAATCGTTGCTTGGGTGATGTGTTTTAAAAGAACCGAAATCTGAACGTATAATTGCCAGATTAAACCGACAAAACCGACACTTCCCAAAGTTGCAAGTGTATGCAAGAACGTGTTGTGATACATGTGATAAACATCGTTGCCATCAATACGGGCAAACAATCCGCCCCCAAATAATGGGTGCTCAGTAAATACCCGCAAAGCTTCTGCATAAATTTCCATCCGTCCCGAATCATCCAGCATGACTGTTTCAAAGCGATTAAAAAGGGCTACAAACCAATCATAATTAATCCAAACAATCATACCTATACCCACAACAGCAGTGACAAAAGTAATTAAAGAAATCCGCCAATTTTTTGATTTGAATAAGTAGATTGCTAACGGAATCGCCATAATTGCAAAGGCAAGAATTCCCCCTCGCGATGCCGTAAGTAACAACATTGCTACTTCAAAAATCGCTATTAAAATCCAAAAGTAATTCCCTTTTGTGTTTTTAGCAAAATAGATTGTCGCAGGGATAAACATAACTAAATATGTTGCTATATAATTAGATATCCCCCAACCAAGTTTAATTGTCTTATTCTCAATAGCATATAAGACATCATCGACCCGTAAATAATAGATTAAAGTCTCCATGGCGACGACAATTCCCATTAAAACCATGGTTTTTAAAAGATATTGAATATGATCGTTATCCAATGAATTACGATAGAATAAATAAATCAAGGCATACAACAACCCAATTAATGAATAAAAAAGGTAATAGATCGTTACTTCTTCAGCATTAAACGCTGATAAAATCATCGCCAAAAACATAATCATGATACCCCAAAGCATTTTACCTTGCCAAAACTTGGTTTTAAAACGGATCATATGAATAATCATTCCCACAATTATCATCGGCGGTGTCATATACAGATAAAAAGGAATATCAGAAAAATCAGTGAAAACTTGGCTAACCATAAATAAACCCGATAGTAACAAAGGAACTGATGGCATCGCATCTTTGAATAATACAAATTGAACAAACATCAAAACTAAGATAATGGGCACTCCGATTGCTTCCAATCGAAACGTCCAGAAGATAATTGCCATAGCACTACAAATTAGCAAATACGGCGTTGATAGGGTAAATTTCTCGATTTTTTTTAGCATAGATTCTCCCATGTCGAGGGGCGCTATTCCGCAAATCAAATTCGGGCATTCGCAATTTCCGACTTCATTATATCATATGATAAAAACCAAAATATTTCTTGACAAAAATGCCACAATTTCACATCACAACAAACGCAATATTTTAATAAAACATGTTTATTTTGATTCTTTTTTTTCTTGACTATCACTCAAGGTTACTTATATATTGTATCAAAAAACGGAAAGAAAAGGCTAACGATGGAATTTTTTTCCCAATAAGCTAAACTCGCCAAACAAGATAAGAAAACAACGACGAATTGTGATTCTCGTCGTTGTTATCACTCTATAAAATTAAGTATTTAAAGCTTTAAAATTATATTTATTGGCGGCATAGAGTTTTTTGAATACTTTGTATACTTTATCGTAAATTATTTTATTGTCATAATTTGGCTTGAAGACATGAACGACCGGAATATATTTTTTGATGCTTTCTAAATAATCAATTACCCCAAGACCAACTCCGATGATTGCTGCCGCGCCAACAGCTCCGACATTTTGAGGATTAGCAACCACCTCAACAGTTCGGCCAATAATATCTGCCAAAATCTGACTTGTCACATCAGACAAAGCTCCCCCACCTACAAAGCGAATTGGGTTTGACGTTTTTATCTTCATATCTTGACATTCTAACATCCAACGCAGATGATAACACACACCTTCTAATACGGCTCGAATCAATTCGGTTTTTCCGGTTTCTAATTTAACATTAAAAAACATTCCCGCCGAATTTGGGTCTTCGAATGGACAGCGGTTCCCATGAAGCCATGGTGTAAAAATCAAGCCTCCGGCACCTGGCTTCACATCCTTAACCGTTTTTGTCAAATAATCATATAAACTGGTATAGACTGCTTCATGACTCTCAGTAATATGTTTCTTTTCCAAATACACCCCAATCTCATCGAGTGCAAGATGATCTTTGACCCACTCAAGACATTTCCCCGCAGTTTCCATTTCTGCAAAATAATTAAACCGACCACTTTGAGCGGCAACAATCGCACCAATCATCGCATCGGTATCGACATATTGTTTATCAACAATTGTTGATACCCATCCCGATGTGCCAGAGTAAATATGGGTATCACCAACATTGACACAACCAGCACCGATACCAATTAAGGTGGCGTCACCGCCACCGCCAAACACCGGTGTTCCTTCCACAAGTCCAAGTTCAGTAGCCGCTTTCTTGGTTAGACCACTAACCATATCTGTGGGTTTAATGATTCTGGGGAGATGCGCCATATTAACCCCAAACATTTTACAAAGTGATTTGCTCCAGCCAGTTTTTCCCTTCCTAGTATCATATAAAAATGTCGAAAAAGCTGAATCCTCAGTCATCACAAACTCATCAGTACACTGACAAATTAAATATTCCTTTACATCAAGCCATTTATAAGCTTTCTTAAAATTTTCCGGTTCGTTTTTTTCTAACCATTTGTATTTCCATAAAGGATCTTTTACACTTGTCGAAGCCGCACCGGTTATAATAATACTTTTTAATAACTTATAAATATTACATCCGGAAATCTGAATTCCCGTTGCCATCCCTTTTTGAATTTCCTTTTTTGCCCGTTGATCCATATAACTCATGGGTCGACGCACAGCTTTGCCGTTTTTATCAACAAGGACAATTCCTTGCATTTGTGAGCAAAAGGATATTCCAGCGACTTCAGATGGGGTAATGTCAGAATTTTTTAACAAAGTTTTCGTGGTATCGCACATTGCTTTCCACCACTCATCGGTATTTTGTTCAGCTCCGCCGTTTTCCATGATGTAAAGCCCATATCCTTGATTAGCACTGTTTACTAAAGTGATTCGCTCATTGATACAAAATAGGCACGTCTTAATACTGGTGGTGCCAATGTCATAGGCGATTACGTATTTCATAGTGACTTATCCCCATTGTTATGGTGAACAATGGCTGACTGGTCGAATGTAAATGCAGATTCCACAAATTTGAGAAGTTCGGTGACAACCTTTTCGTCATTATCCAAAATATCTTCTCCACAATATATTTTAAACCGTTCGCGGTAGTACTCACTACAATACGAAAAGTGCATCATCATCAGCAAATTATCAAAAAAGAAGGCAAACATCTTAGGGTCGATATCGCTGCGAATATCGCCATCTTCCCTGGCTTTAGCAATAAACTGAGTATATACTCTAGCAGATACACTTTCGATTTGTTTTGCCAGAATGGGTGCGAATTTCTTGCTACTGCCGGAAGTTATCTCATTATACATATTGATATAATTAGTATGTTCTCTTGAATAAAATTGCAGTGCACGAATAATTTTTTCCACCCGGGCAAGCAATTTTTCTTCGCCACTCATAAAATCATTAATTACTGATTCAAGGAAATCTAGACTTCGTCGTAAACATGCTAAAAAGAAAGCCTCTTTATCTTGGTAATATTTATATAATACTCCAACACTGATACCGGCTTTCTTTGCAATCACGTTAATGTTTGCCCGGTCCAAGCCTTTTTCGGCGAATTCCGCAATTCCGGTTTCTAAGATTTCCCCGATTTTTTCATCCGTCAGCTTTTTTAGCATTATGAATTACCTCCCTTTTACTTTTTGAGTTTAGAATATTTCAAAACATAAAATGTTCTTTGAATAAAAGCATCAAAAATTCCTAATCGATGCCGCTTTGGTAAAAATGTGGAAAATATCTCCGCTTCACAACTTTTCGTTAAAATCATCCCTACCGCTTCGGCATCTTCAAAACAGTTTCCTGTGCATAAAGCTCCGGCATTTCGAATGAAAACCGCATTTCTGTTCTTCAGTTTTTTACATGCCGATTTTGAATCACCACAGCGAATACTGACTCCGGCGATTTGGGCCAAATCATCAATGGCTGGATGCATGGTTTTTCCTGTCGCACTAACAGCCAAAACATCAGGTTCAGTGATATGAATAATACTGTTGACACCACTGCAAAGATATATTTTGGCATGAATAATCGCCGGTTCAAAGAGATCTGTTGGTAAAGCGTTTAAATCATAAGAATAAGTCTTATTCTCATATTCCAACGTGAATATATCGCCACTTCGTTTGCTGCTGCCCATGTCTGGGCAGTCCACAGGCAATGTCGCTCCCTTAGCTTGAGTTTTAAGATAGAGATTTCGACGGGCATCATCAGAATAGGAGGTAAGGTTATGACCACGAAGAACATAACTTCCGATTGCTTTTTCACAAACCGTTTCCAATGTTCGAGAAATGACGAAAGCATATGAATAATCTTTGCCAATACAAAGAGCCCCGTGATGCCGCATTAAGAAAGCTTGACTTTTAGGGTGTTTCTTAACGGCATCAGCGACGGCGTTACGAAGGGTTTTTGTTGATGATATTCCATATTCAGCACATGGGATAACATCCCCAAATATTTCCGCAAATTCGTCCGCGTAACCCCGTATATCTTCGCCGGCTATACTAACTACTGATGCCTTAGTTTGATGAGTATGTATGATAAAATTGGCTTCTGGTCGTAATCGGTACACATCCGCATGAATTCCTTTCTCAGTAGAAGGTTTAATGCTACCCGAATATGAACAATCACTAATATTAACCGTTACAATCTGTTCTGGTAAAAGTGTTTCATAGGCTTTACCACTGGGACTAATTACAAACTGTGTATCCGATATTCGAGCACTAATGTTACCCCATGTTCGCGCAATTAAACCATTTTTTATTAACTGTTTACCAGCCTGAATCACTAGTCTTTTAGCTTCGATTTCTGAATACATCATCCTTACTTTCTATCCTCCAAAAGCCCACATTTGGACATTACTCGTTCAAATCTTTGTAAAACATCATCAATCATCGCTTCAGTATAAGCGGCGCTGGTATAAAGACGTGATCCTGCCAAAGTTACTATACCCTCGGCCATATAAGCAGCACCCATATGCTCCATTTCCTTTTGACGGACACTGGTTTGCTTCAAAATCTCAGGGATCTTCCAAATTCGCTTCCAATCGACACAAAAATGCATCGTCCCAACCGTATCAAGATGACAGATTGATCCTTGATTGAAAGCCACAAAAGGAAGATTATATTTTTTTATCAATTCCTGCAAACCTTTTGTCAGCCTGTCGCCCATGCGACCGGCAACTTCGCAAGCATTCGTTCTTTGAATTTCGCATAAAGTATAATATCCTGCAACACACGAAACCGGTGTTGCGGCCATGGTACCTCCGCATAATGCTTTGGGGATCTTTTTGCCTGATGAATCAAGTCCGGCGCCCAAATGTGCCATACAGTCTTTGTGTCCGCCAACTCCACCGGCACCGGGGTAACCTCCGGCAATAATTTTACCAAAAATCGTTAAATCCGGATCAACACCAAAATATCCTTGCGCCCCACCTTGTCCAATACGAAAGCCGGTTACTACTTCATCAAAAATGTAAAGCGCACCAAATTTGTGAGCCAATTGTTCGGCACCAACGACAAATTCTTTCGAAAGTGGACGGGTACCACTTTCTGGACCAACTGGCTCAATATAGACTGCAGCCGTTCCCCCAGTAAACTGATTACGTCGAAGTTTCCGTTCTAAATCATGTAAATCATTGGGAAAAAACTCATCGGTATGCTTAAAGACAAAAGAAGGAACCCCTTTAGACATCATCCCTTTGGTACCTGGAATTCGCATTCCATAAGCCAGTTGATCAGACCAGCCGTGGTAAGCTCCTCCCATTTTAAGAATGTTTTTATGTCCGGTTTTTAAACGCGCTATCCGGGCAGCACACATACAAGCTTCAGTTCCTGATCCTAGCATGCGAAACATCTCAACTGATGGAACCATCTCGGATATTTTTTTAGCTAGTTTAAATTCATATTCATGAAACAATCCGGTTGATGGACCACAAGTATTTAAAAGATTGATAACCTGTTCACGAACAGCGACTGAGTTACTACCTAAAATCGTTGGTCCACCCGCTTGCAAAAGATCATAATACCAGTTGCCATCAAGATCATATAATTTAGCACCATCAGCTTTAGTAATGACAATTGGGAATGGGTAATTAAAGGCAAGATTATGCTGAACTCCTCCGGGTATGATGGCTTTAGCTTCATCAATCATAGCTTTAGACTTAAGACATTTCTGATTAAAATAATTGGCTACATAATCATCAAGATATTCACGTTTAAGCGAGTAAACTGGCTTCTTGATCAACTCATCCAATTGGTTTGTGATAGAAGTAGCATCCAAGTATTCATCAATTGCATAACCATTATATGCCATATGACAACTCTCCTTTATCATCTTGTGAGCCGTGGCTCACGTCTTGATTAAATAGTATCACCACCATTTTCACTTGTCAATATGACATTCAAAAAAGTTTTATCTTTTTAAAAATAATTAAGCATAAAAAAAGCCGTGATTTTCTCACGGCTATAATGCCACTGGTACCAGTGGCCGGACTCGAACCGGCACGCTTTCAAGGGCAATGGATTTTGAGTCCATCGTGTCTACCGATTTCACCACACTGGCATAGCACTAATTATTATACTATATTTTCGTAAAAAGAAAAGTAAAATTTTCTGTAAATTAAAAAGTTAAGATCAAAAAAACCGACTGCTAATGAGTCGGTTTTAAAGTTATAGCTTTGAAAGTTCTAACATGTCTTCTGTATATTGATTAGTATATAATTTGTAATACTGACCTTGCTTGGCAATCAGTTCACGGTGACTTCCCTCTTCGGTAACAATACCTTGTTCTAACACTAAGATTCGGTCCGAGGCAACAATGGTAGACAAACGATGAGCCACTATGAACGATGTTCTCCCTTTAAGTAGTTTGTAAATTGCAGTCTGAATTGCTTTTTCGGTTTCCGTGTCAACTGATGATGTTGCTTCGTCTAAAACCAATATTTTGGGATCGGCAAGAATCGCTCGAGCAAACGAAATCAACTGTTTTTGTCCAACTGACAAATGGGATCCGCCTTCACCACATTCGGTTTGATAACCATTTTCAAACTTCATGATGAATTCGTGAGCCTCTACTGCTTTCGCCGCTGCAATTGCTTCATCGTCAGTAGAGCCAAGTTTGCCATACTTGATATTATCAATGACAGTTCCTGAGAATAAATGCGGCGTCTGTAAAACGTACCCTAAATTAGAATGCAACCATCCCAAACTACGTTCTTTGTAATCGACACCATCAATCAAAATTTTGCCAACTGTCGGCTCATAGAATCGACAAATCAGGTTGACAATCGTCGATTTGCCAGCACCAGTATGACCAACGAGTGCAATTGACTGCCCAGCTTTTACTTTTAACGAAAAATCTGTTAAAACCTGTTCCCCGACATGGTACTTAAATGATACGTTTTGAAATTCTATATCACCTTTAAGCGGTTCAAAGTTTTCGCGTTTGTAATCAAATAATGTTCCATACTTGGCAATAACCGCATCGGTGTCGACAATATCGGGCTGTGTTTCCATTAATGAAACAACCCGTTCCGCTGATGCTTGAGCTTGTTGCATTCTCGCGTACGTCTCTGCAATGTTATTTACCGGATCAAAGAATTGCCAAACATATGTGGTAAACAAAATCAATGTCGTGATGTTTAATGCATCATTGATAACCATCGACCCACCGGCATAATAGATAGCCGCTGTGGTTAGAGCAATTAAAAAGATTACTGAAGGAAAATAAAATCCCCGAATTACCGCCGCTTTAATTGATTTGTTTCGCATATCGGTTGTCAGCCCATTAAAATCATTGTAATTATCGTTTTCAAGCACAAGTGTTTTAGTTGTTAAAGCCCCGGTGATGCCTTCATTAAAAGCCCCGGTGATCTTGGAATTGGTTTTCCGGATTTCTCGTTGTGACCTTAAAATATATTTACGGAACCAAGTTGAGATAAGTGCCAGAATCGGTACGACCGTAATTGTGATTAAAGCCAGTTGCCAATTGATAGCAAACATGACCACAATCAACAAAACCATTAACACAATGCCCCAAGTTAAATCAATGACACCCCATGACAAGATATCGGAAAGATTCCTAGTATCAGCGGTCATGCGCGCCATAATCCAACCTGTACGGGTGCGATCATAATAGGAAAATGGCAGTTCTTGCAAATGATGAAAAGCTTTCTTGCGAATGTTATAAGCAAGTTCAGCCTGAACTCGACCAGCAAACTTGATGAATAGATACACCATGATTGCTGAGAAAATGATATATAAAACATAAAACAAGACAAAGTATCCGATGTTATCATAATTCGGATTGACGGTATCATTTAATCCCGGTCGCAGAATATAATCAACTGCGTATTTGGAAAATAATGGATATATCACATCCGTTGATGCCAAAAGGCTCATACTAACGATGGCAATTAAAATTTGCTTTTTCAATGGTAGCATGAATGAGAGGATCTTCTTCCAAACCTTAAAATCAATTTTTTGCGAAGTAAAACTTTCTTCTTCGAACAATTCGTCATTGTTACTCATCCTGCTCACCTCCTTCAATCTGGAAGTCAATCTTTGACTGAATTTCCCAGATTTGTTGATAAATTCCGCCTTTTTTTAGCAATTCAGCATGCGTCCCGACTTCAGCGATAACACCTTTGTCCAAAACAAAAATCCGATTTGCTTCTTGAGCGGTTGTAATACGATGGGTAATAATAAAGACGGTGGATTGCTTCCACTCTTTTTTCAAAGCTCCGCGAATTTCCAAATCCGTTTCGGTATCAACAGCAGACAATGAATCATCAAAGATTAGAATCGGCTTGGGTTTAAGTAACATTCTGGCAATTGCCACTCGTTGCTTTTGGCCCCCAGATAATGTGACTCCTCGTTCTCCAACAAGGGTTTCATACCCTTTTTCAAAACCAACAATATCTTCATGAATCCGTGCGATTTTTGCTACTGATTTAACCCGTTCTTGATCGAGATTTCGATCAGCAATCTTTATGTTCTCTTCAACGGTTTTAGAAAACAAAAATGGTTCCTGAAGAATGATGCCAACATTGTTACGTAAATGATGTTTTTCGATATTTTTAATTTCGATGCCGTCAAAATAGATGGCACCGGTTTCGGTATCTAACAATCTTACCAACAAATTCATCAAAGTTGATTTTCCCGAACCTGTCTTTCCAACAATTGCAATTGTCTCGCCGGGTTTAACGTGGAAATTTATGTCGTTTAATTGATGATATGTTGATCCCGGGAATTGAAATGATACATGCTCAAAAACAACCTCGCCAGTGATTTTTGGTGTTGTCGAAGCGGATTCATGAGCGTATTCATCGTCTTGAGACAAAATCGCATCTAAACGCGTTATAGCCACAGTTGCTTTGGAAAAATCACCAACAAGCCGACCAAGATGACGCATCGGCCAAATGATATTACCAGCATATGCTAAAAAGGCCGTGAAGACGCCAAGTGTGATTATGCCTTTGGCGGCATATATAACGCCAACAACGGATATTATGCAAAATTGAGCGAAGCAAATGATATCTGTTCCCGACCAGAAAGACGCCATTTTTATTGTAAGGCGGATATCTGAGTCGGTAAATTTTCGGTTTAACACTTCAAATTTTTCGACTTCATACTTTTCATTTGCAAAGGCTTTAACTACTCGGGACCCACTGACATTTTCCTGAACATCAGTTGTCATATTGGATTCATTTTCTTCAATAACTGTGAACATTTTTTCGACTTTTTTAAAGTATGCTATCGCGATTCCTAGTAAAATTGGTGAAGCCGTAAGCGTAATAAACATTAAATCAACATTCAGTTTCGACATTTGCCATATCGACAGCCCAACAAGTAATACTAAACGAGCAACTTCAATAATTTGGTCGGCAACAAAGAATTTATATGTTTCCACATCAGAGGTACAACGTTGGATTAAATCTCCCGTTTCTGAGTGAGTATGGAATGAATATCCCATGTTTTGGAGTTTACGATAAAGATTGTTACGCAAATTAAAGGCGACGCGTTCGCCGAAATACGCCGATGATACTCGGCGGAAAAAGATTGCTATGGAACGTACCAAATCAACGGCAATTATCATCAATGCCGCTAAAATTAGTTGCGTTTTCGTGTCCGGTGCTTCAACCAATACATATAAATAGTTTGGTAGAGTCGATCCGTTGTTACTGTAATCCAATACGTAGTCAATAATGTGCTGAGTGAATAGCGGAATTAGTGTCCGTGCGTAAGAAATTACATATAATAAACCAAAAGATATAATCAGCAAATACCAATGTTTTCCCATCCATTTGAACATCAATCGGAGGGAGCTGTTTTTCTTCTTATTGGTTTTTTCCATTAATTGTGAAGCATCCATATCAATCACCTCGTTTCTTCGAATATGGATCTTTGAGGTGCAGTTTTAATTACATTTTCGCAATCGTTTGCATGCCTAATATCTTCATGCCATCGTCCAGGATTGCCCGGATTAAATAAATCAAGTGTTCCTTTGTCTTACGTTCTTGTAAATCGGTTACCGCAAACCGTTCTTTGCCATATAGACTATTGAATTGTGCGGCTAGATTAAGTAAATATTTCGCTAAAATCGAAGGTGCAGCCTCTTGACAAGCTTTTTCAATGGTTTTGCCATAATCACCAGCGGTCTTAATAATATCAAAGAAGACATCTTGTGAAAGCAAGTTAAAATCAATTTCGCCATCATATCGAAATTGGTCGAGTGCGAGAATTGAAGTAATCCTAACTGACGTGTATTGAAGATACGGCCCCGTTTGGCCTTCAAATTTCACCATATCTTCGAGATTGAACTCAAAATCGTTAGCACGATAGTTTTTTAAATCATTGAAGATAATGGCACTCACGCCAATCTTTTGCGCAATGTCATCTTTATTTTCAAGTTCGGGATTCTTTTCTTCAATATGTTGTTTTGACAACTCAATCGCTTCGGTCAAGACGTCAATTAATTTAACAACTTTGCCTTTTCTGGTTGACATTTTTTTGCCATCCTGAAGAACAAGCCCGAAATTTACATGTTCAAATTCATCGAAATAATTATAGCCCATTTTCTTTACGAGGGCCTTTAATTGTTCAAAATGCAATTTTTGTTCATTACCAACGACATACAAGCATCGATAAAAATGATATGTCTGTTTGCGATAAAAGAGGGCAGCTAAATCTCTAGTAATATATAATGTAGAGCCATCTGACTTTTGAATCAAAGCCGGTGGTAGTTGATCGCCCAAATCAACAATCATTGCTCCTTGGTCGGCTTTTAGTAGTCCTTTAGCCGCCAGTTCATCGATGACTGGTTGCATCTTGTCGTTATAAAATGCCTCACCATCATAGGAGTCAAATTTGACATCCAACAATTCATATACTTTCATATAGTCGGCAAGAGAAACTTCCCGAAACCAGTTCCATAAAGCCACATATTCCGGATTTCCCAATTCGAGTTCTTTGAAGATTCGTCTGGCTTCATCATCCATTTTTGGATTTGTCTTTACCAATTCATGAAATTCTACATAAAGCTTAACTAGTTCATTGATTGGATCTTTTCTGACCATTTCCTCATCGCCAAAATGCTGATATGCAAAGATGATTTTGCCAAACTGAGTACCAAAATCACCAAGATGATTGATTCGGACAACGGTGAATCCGCATTTTTCGTACAGGTTGCCAATTGCTGCGCCAATAATGGTCGACCGGAGATGTCCGATTGAAAATGGTTTGGCGATATTTGGTGATGAATAATCAATACATACCGTCTTTCCTGTTCCAATCTGCATTGATCCGTAATTTTTCTCATTCGCTGCAAAGGTATCAAAAACCCCCTTAGCCACGATCGATTTGTTTAATGACAGATTTATAAACCCACCCATGCTCGAGATATTAGCTACCATATCCGCTAATTTTGATGTCATAATGGCATCCGAAACAATTTGAACCGTTTGGGAAAGCGGCAGATTAATTGCTTTGGCAATTGCAAAAACCGGAATCGAAATATCTCCTTGATTGAGTCGTTTCGGTTCTTCAACAATCACAGTGATTGGTTTATTAAATTGAGCTGAAAGGACATTTTCTAATGTCGTTTTCAGATTGGTTTTAATGGTATCGATCATGATAGTCACCCCTCCCTAAATAAAAAAATAAATTCGGACTCCATCTAGAGACCAAATCTACTTTTGATATACTTTAACATTTCGGTCTGTGTATAGTAAAAACTGATTTTAGTCTGATTCAGGCTTTTGATCATTTGTTGATTTTGCCTGATTGCTTCATCAATTTTCACCCACATTGGAATTAATCCCATTTCCTCTTCATAGTCTTCCAATTTGGAGGAAATGAAATGCATCACGTCCACATGATAATAGTCGGAAACAATTTTTGCGACTTTACCATACAGTGAACGTGACTCCCGGATTTCTTCGGTATACCCGATATGCTCAATGACTTTTACCTGAGTAGCTCCGATTTCTTCTAGAAGTTCGCGGTGTAAAGTATCCAATTTAGACTCATTGAGGATTAATCCACCTCCAGGAGTCCCATACATTTGGTCAGTATTAGAATACATAAGTAATATCAAGTTGTCGTGAATAATAACGGCTCGCACAGCTTCTTTGGCAGTTATTTTGGGTGGGATTTCGACTAGCGAATCCGTAATAACCATCAGTGGACCCATCATTTCACACTCCTCCCTTGATACCAAATACTATTTTAGCATAATTTATTTTAAAATAATACAAATATTAAATCAATCATCCGACAATTGAGCTATTTTAGCAAATCGCGCGTCAATCAATGCGGTTTTTTCGTCAATCTCCGCAACTACTCGAGCATATTCGTTGGGATCATTATAGACCCATTCCTCAAACTGTGATTGCCGTAATTTTTCGATTTCATGATGGAATTTATCGATTTCCGCCTCCAAACGTCGGATTTCCGCATTATTACTTAAAGGTTTTTCTCGTTGCGTTTTTTTCGGTTTGTCAATCGCTTTTTGGCTAACAAATTCTTTAAATTCATCATAATTGCCATCAAAGATGATTGTTCCTTCGGTATCCAAATGCACAATTTTTGTGGCTACACGATTGATAAAATAACGGTCATGAGAAATAAAGATAATCGGACCTTCGTAACTTTCAAAAACATCCTCGACAATATTTTTTGTTTCTAAGTCAAGATGATTTGTCGGTTCATCAAGGATTAAAAGTTCTGGCTCTTCGAGCATTAAAAGGCAGATGGTCAATCGGACTTTTTCGCCACCGGAAAGCACTTTAACGGTTTTAAAAACATCTTCTTCGACAAATAAGAATCGAGCCAAAAGACTGCGTACTTCACCTAATGTTTTTTGTGGATATCGATCATGAACCGTTGATAAAACCGTCAATTCCTCATTCAAACCGGCTAAATTTTGATCAAAATAGCCAACCTTTTGCGGCTTATGAATGATTATCTCTCCAGATAAAGCTGGTATGTCTTTCATCAAAGTTTTTATCAAGGTGGTTTTACCGATACCATTGGGGCCGATGATACCAATCTTTTCATATCCGCGCATAACAAACGAGATATCGGTTTGTAAAGGTTTGTCGTAACCGACGGTCAGATTTTTCGCTTCTAAGATTACTGCTTCAGTAGGCCGTTTGCTCTTGAAGGCAAAATGAACAGCCTCATGACCGTTTGTAGGCCTTTCAATTCGGTCAATCCGAGCGATTTTTTTTATCCGATCTTGAGCTGATTTAGCTTTTGTGGCTTTATAGCGAAACCGATCGACAAAACTTTGCAAATGCATAATTTCCTTTGTCTGTTTGTTAAATGCTTTAAGAAGCAGTTCAAATCGGCGGACTTTTTCGATTTCATAACTATCAAAATTACCAAGATACATTGATGCTGTTTTCTGGTCAATCTCATATATTTTAGAAACAACTTTATTGATGAAGTATTTATCGTGAGTAATAACTAAAACGGCTCCATCATATTTCCGTAGATAATCTTCAAGCCATTCGATAATTTCTATATCCATGTGATTTGTGGGCTCATCAAGAATCAAAAGCTCTGGTTTTTGCAACAGTAATTTGGCAAAAGCAATTCGCGTACGTTCGCCTCCGGAAAATGTCGAAATAACGCGATCATAATCGGCTTTTTTAAAACCAAATCTTGTCAATATCATATCGATAAAATAATGGTATTCATATCCACCTTTTTGTAAGAATTCGTCTTCAATTTGACTATATCTTTTCAAGATAATATCATCACTGTGGATAGCAAGTTCGGCCACAACTTCATTTAAGGTATTCTCTAAGACAATTAAACTATGAAAAACTAATGACATTTCTTCAATAAGGGTCTTGGAAAGATCTGATATCACATTTTGATCCAAATAGCCGATTGCCGTCGATCGAGCGATGGTTATTTCGCCACCATCAATTGGAAGTTCTCCTAATATCATCTTAACAATGGTTGATTTTCCAACCCCGTTTTCGCCTATTAAAGCAACTTTTTCCCCTTCATTGATATCTAAAGAAACGTTTTCAAATAATACTTCTCCCGAAAACGATTTCCTTAGATTTGATATTTTTAATAAGCTCATTGGATCACTTCCCTTCGGTTAAATGCCGTGGTTGTCGAGTTTCTCAGACTTTATTTATTATAACATGCGTCCTATAAACTTAGCACTAAAAGTTCGACTAAGCAAAAAAAAGTTCCGCGTTTTCGCAGAACTTGAGAATCAAAACAGTGATAACACTGCCAAAATCGTATAATATAAGCCCGCTAAAGTCAATAAACCACCTGTGATGCGAGCTACGAGAAGTTCTTCTTTCCGAGGTTCAGAGGTTTGTTTATATTTGCGTTTTTGGATGGCTTGTATAATTTTTGTACTGCGAAACAAAAATTGACAACCGATTAAAATAAAGAAAAGACCAATTAAAATGCCAAGTATCTTCAAAAATAATTGTGGATCCATATTTAATTACCTCGTTTCTTTTTTTCTGGTTTGGTATTGGCTTCCGTCTTTTTTTGGGGGAAAGCAATCACAAATCGCGCTCCGCCGTCGGCACTCTCCGTGGCTTTTACTGTGGCATTGTGGTGGTCAGCTATCGCTTTGACAATAGTTAATCCTAATCCAGTGTGGCCTTTATAGCCGGTATAATAGCGCTCAAATACTTTTTCGCGTTCCATTTCTGGGATTCCAGGTCCATCATCTTCGAATATGATTCGCAGGTAATTTGGCCCCGAAGAAATCGAGATTGCTATTTGGGTCTTAGCATAACGAATACCGTTTGAAAGAATGTTGGTGAAGGCTGTTTCCAACCGCTCTGGATCACCGGTTAAGTAATGATTTTCTTCGGCGTTATGAAAATTCAAATCGATTTTAGCGTCCTTAGCAGCCATCTGGACAGCATTCATGGCATCACTAATGACATCGACAATATTAATTCTTTGAAAATGAAAGGCTTCCTGAATTGAGTCTAAGCGTCCTAATAATAAGATCTGATTTATTGTATCTTTTAATTTCTCGCTTTCGGCCATAATAATACTACAAGCATTCTTACTTTCCTCATCAGAGAGCATGTTATACTTCATGGCTTCAGCGTAACCATAAATATTTGTCAAAGGTGATTTCATCTCATGGGAGAAATTATGCAAAAACTCTTGTTCGCTTTGACGATAATCATAAAGTCGCGTGCTGGCCTTTTCAAGTGCAATACCCAATTCATTGAACTCAAAGGTACTAAAAACTGGTCGCGGTTCTGGCTTGGCATCGGGATTAAGGTGGTTAGCGTATTCAGCCAATTCATTAATCGGTTTGGTAAGTGATCGTGTTGAAAAAAAAGATACCGTCGAAATTGATAGAATTAAAAATGCGATGCCGATAAATCCAGCATAAAAAATTCGATCTTCTTCAATCACCAAATCTGGACCCCGGAAGATTAGTACTCGGTACGGTGTTCCGGTAACAAGTTCAGAAGTATAATAGTACTCTTGGCCTTCAAAATAAACAGTATAGACTTCATATCCTATCGGTGATACTATTGCTGTCGATAAATCCGGAAATCCAACATCGAAAGTTGAATGCACCATCGTATCGCCTGTATAAACCATCATCTCCACACCAGTGACGCCTTTGACAGTTTCAAAGTCTTCAACCAATTCCTCGATTGTTTCGCCATCAAGTGATTTGACAATGTTTTTATTCATATCAACAACATTTGAATACACCAAACGATCAATCGCATCTGTCAAAAAATAACGAGTCAGCATGACTGCCACAAAAAAACTGATGATTAATAATATTGCGAAATACAGAATCTGTTTAATCCGTATTTTCATGTTCGTTTCGTGCGCTTTCATCTACGACCTTATACCCGAATCCGAAAACGGTCTTAATCTCGACTTTGGCTTTGGCGATGGTTAATTTCTTGCGAATCCGTTTAACCAAATCATCAACGCTACGTGTGCCTTCAATGACTTCCCATTTCCAAATTTTGCGGAGTAACTCTTCCCGAGAAAAAGCTTTAAAAGCGTTTTTAGATAACAATAGGAATAAATCATATTCCTTGGAAGTAAAAGCAATCGGTCCCTCAGGAGAGGTAATTTCCCGTTCCGTCATTTTATATGTGAGATTTGCCAGAGTAAAAGTTCCCGAATCGTCTGCAGATTCGAGTTGGATACTCCGGCGAATCAAGGATTTGACTCTAACTGCCAATTCACGTCCCGAAAAGGGTTTTGTAATATAGTCATCCCCGCCAATTTCCAATCCAAGAATTCGGTCAGTTTCCTCGCCTTTAGCGCTAACAAACAGGATTGGCACCATGCTTTTTTCCCGAATCCTTGTACACACGGAAAAACCACTGATGTCTGGTAGCATAACATCCAAAACATAACAATCGGGAATCCGATCTTCAATGGCGGTCAATAGCTCTCTGCCCGTTCGAAAAGTGTTAACTTGGAACCCTTCATATATCAAGAATTTTTCGATGATCGCGCGAATATGGTCGTCATCATCAAGAACGTATACTAGTTTTGCCATTTGCAATCACCTTCCTATATAATCATTATTATATTATCACATTTTTTTTACTCTGTACGCGATTTTTTACATCAATCTTACAGAATCAAAGAAAAAAAGGATGCTTAATCCAAGCTAACGGCGTGGAAACAAGGCATCCTTTATCGATTATTTATGACTATTTGATATCTTCAATGCGTTTTTCAATTGGTGTTTCCATTAAAATCGGGTTTTCAAGTAACCGTTTAAATTCACGAAGCGAATTACCGAAATACAACCCATCGCAAATCCGTTCATCGATAACCGCTCCGACTTTCATAATCTTAACGATCCCAAATTTTTCGTCTTCAGCGTCAAGAACAACGGGTTCATACTTTTCTTTGCCCATAGAAAGGAAAATCGATGTCGTTCCAAAATTATAGATATGATGAAAAACATATCCCATTTTTATCGATTTCATATTGGTTATGAATAATGATGTATGAAAAGGTGATATTTTGAGAATTGATTTTGGCAACATTCCATGTTTATCAAAAAACTTTAGGGTTCCTACTAAAAATTTAATCATCCCATTGGGTACGAAAGTCAAAAGCTTTGCCAATTTATCGGTATCATTTTCAGCAACAACCTTTGAATTAGCTCGGATTTCTTTTTCCAAAGCTTCATGGATTGTAAGCAAATCTTCAGTACCGGCAAATGTCAATTTAACTGTCGTCTCATCGGCAGAATCTTTTAATGCTTTTTTGATTGTAAAAGCGACTTCAATATCATTACGTTTAAAAACACGACCGTTCATAATGAAACGGTTAAGTCTCGGACGGAGAGCCAACACTCTAACAATCGCGGCAATCAAAATATCCATATATGTCATGTGAATATCTTGTTTTCGTTTGCTAAAGATGTATTCATCCATGCCTTTACAATTGATTTCGTAAAGCGTCATGACCATGGCATCGTTTCGCTGAGTCATAATATGAGGTGTAAGTTTCATAAGTGGATCAATAGTTTTGATCTTTTTCCCGTCGGGTCTGATTCCAAACATAGTCTAATCGTCCTCCGATAAACATTTGTAATGATTCTATCATAATGCTCCATATTATTCAAGGTTATTCACCTAAATATGGCATTAATGTAAAAGACCATTCCGTATTTTTTATTTATTTTAAACGAAATACTTCATTTTTTACATCAATTACTGGCCTTTATCCATCAACAAAAAATTCCTGTGGAAATTGTGTAAATTTGATTGTTAATGAACATCATATTTGGTATAATTAACGCAAAATGAGGGAATAATTAATGAAAAAACAACGAATATACTACACGATTTTGCCTTTTGTCACTATGGTTGTGGCCCTTTTAATTACATATTGGTTAAATCAAGTTTACGCTGATAACTTTGGCAATCCTGGAGTTGACTATAGTTTTATTTTTCAGGAGTTTAATGACTCCATACCTTTTCTTGATTGGACCATTTATCCATATGTCTCCGCATACCTTTTTTGGCCTTTGACTTTCTTTTATATCGGCTATCGTAGCAAACGCAATATTTATACCATTTTGCTCATCAGCCTTATTACTTTTGGCATTTGTGGATTATGGTATTTCTTCTTCCAATCCGATGTACAAGCTTGGCGTGACACTTCTGGCTTGTTTGTTCGACCAATTTCAGAACTGAATTTTACAGAACGCCTAGTATTGACAATATACAATTCTGCTGGGCCCCGTAATGCTTTACCATCAATGCACTGCGTTATGTGTTGGATTGCCATTTGTGGTGTCCGACTAGATAAGAAAATGCCACTTTCAGCGAAACTATTTATCATCTTGTTATCGGTAGCCATTATGATTTCTACCCAAACCACCAAACAGCATTATATCATCGATACGATTGTTGCAATAGCTTTATGCGAATCCGTATACTGGATATTCAAAAAATCAAAAGCCGTTGTTGCTCTCGAAAATTTCTATTCCCGAATTAATAGCAAGCTAGGCATTGATTGGGATGGCATTATTTAAATTAAAATTAAAAAGTTTAGAGCCGATGTCGGTTCTAAACTTTTTTTCTTATTTAATGTTGGTTTCGGGACTGATCGGTGGTTGAGCAGTTCGTTTCTGAACCTTCGCCGCAATGTAGATGGGAATTAATGTTAATAAAGCCATGGCCGCGGCCACATAAAACAATGCATTGGATGCAGAAAATCCGGCTTCATTATATTCGTTGACCATGGGGAAGCCAAATGTCTTGACTATCAATGAGCCGATTGCTGGTCCAATGACCATCGGGATACAGACATAAAAGAATAACCTTACTCCCTCTAGCTGAGCACGTTGATCTTCAGGGTATAGATTCTTTACCCAAATCATCAGCGCCTGATAGACACACATGTATCCTGCCCCTACTAAAGTGATACCCGCAATCAAACCAACGATGTTAGGGATAGTGATAACGAATAATCCGACAATATTTGTTAATACTGCCACAGTAAGTACCAAAGGAAATTGACCACGATTAATGAACTTACTAGCTAGAATTGTCGCCGGAATCGCGATAATTAGTCCAACCCCCATAATTAGCCCAGCATCGCCGGTTGAATAATGCAAAGTATAAATCAAATAATTAAGAATATGCGGAAAATAGACATTGAAACTGATAAAGAAAGCCGCAAATATGATCAAAGTCCATAACAACAAGGCATGTTTCTTAAAAAGTTTAAAGTTAAAGGCGCTTCCAAATTGATGCCAAAATCCTTTTGGATCTTTATTTGGTTTCAAAGTCGGTGATTCTTTTACCATAAAGAAAGAAAATACACCGACACCGGCAATCATGACTCCCATGATAATAAAAAATCCAAAATAGTCGACTTGCTGGATTATGATTCCCGATACAACTGTACCAATAATGGTAGCGATGACGGGTTGAACGGCTATAGCCGCTCCAAGCCCACCGCGATTGGTGGGAGTAGAGATATCCGTTGTCCACGGATTGAAACCAGCATCATTACCCAAAGAACCAAAAAAACTCATTATGGCATCAGCGAAAACAACAGATGTCGCTATCAACATATAGTTACCACGTGGTAAAAACTCTGTCGTTCCAAAGAGAACCGTCGTTACACCCCACATAATATAACCAACTGCGATAAACTGCCGACGTTTACCTAAACGATCGCTCCACGTCCCATTAATAAAGGTAGATAATGTCGTGACAATCGCTGAGATGGCGACCATCCAAAAAATGATATCCGGATCAGGTATGATTTTTTCATACAAAAAAGTATTAAACCATTGATTTTCGATATTCCAACAAAGTTGACCGGCTAATCCGGCAACCCATATGATTGTCCAGTTTTTAGCTCCAATCCCATTTTTTTTGTTGATTGTCGGTTTTTCCATACGAAATGCCTCCAACTTGCGCTCACAATGATATCCGAACGCGTTTTCCTCATTATACTATGAGCAAAACCACATGTAAACAGACCTTTCAAAATAAAAAAGCATTCATGCAGAATGCTTTTTTGATTCTTTATTTTTTCACTAAAATTGCCTAGTTTTCTTCTGATTGCCGCAGTCTTCGCGAATCCCATTTTTTTCGTTCTGATGTATTTAAAAGCATCTTGCGCATCCGAATCGACTTTGGTGTTATTTCCACCAACTCATCTTCATTTATATAATCCAAACACATATCAAGTGTCATTTTTCGTGGCCTTTTTAGGACGGTGGTGAAATCTTTAACTGATGAACGAGTATTTGTTTGTTGCTTTTCCTTAACGACGTTGACGGCCAAATCTGCTTCGCGATTGCTTTCGCCGATAATCATGCCCTCGTAAACACGAACCCGTGGTTCAATGAACATCGTTCCTCTTTCTTCCAACCCACCAATTGCATATGCGGTGGTTAATCCCTCTTCCATGGAAACTAAAACACCAATTTTTCGTTTTCCTGCCATAATTGACTCCATTGGCCGGTATTCTAAAAATGTATGGTTAATAATTCCATATCCCTTTGTTGCGGTCATAAAATCGGTCATAAACCCGATTAACCCTCGAGATGGCATCGTATAGTTCAGTCGCGACTGATTTTCATGAGTTGACATTGACTCAAGCAATCCATGACGATTACCAATCAGTTCCATGGCAGGACCAACACTTTCCAAAGGACAATCGACTTGTACACTTTCAAAAGGCTCGCATTTTATTCCGTCAATTTCCCTAATAATGACTTTTGCCTGTGAAACTTGGAACTCAAAACCTTCGCGGCGCATGTTTTCAATAAGAATTCCCAAATGCAATTCTCCTCGTCCAGATACAATCCATTGCTCCGATTGTCCAAGACGTTGATATTTAAGAGCTAAATCTTTTTGGGTCTCCTTATATAGTCGATCATCAATCTTTGTGGAAGTGACATGTTGCCCTTCCTCTCCCGAAAATGGGCTTGTGTTAGTTCCAAAAGTCATCATGACGGTCGGTTCGCCAATCATTATGAGCGGTAGTGGCCTTTCAAATCCAATATCACAAACCGTTTCACCAACATAAATATCCGGTAACCCAGATATCGCAACGATATCGCCAGCAAAAGCTTCAGATATTTCTACCCGGTCAAGTCCCATAAACCCAAATAATTTTTGAATTCGGAATTCCTTGAACGAACCATCAACGCGAATACAGGTCACCATTTCGTTGACTTTCATTTTACCTGATTGAATTCTACCAATACCCATTCTGCCAACATAATCATTGTAATCTAATAGAGATGGCTGAAACTGTAGTGGAGCATCTATATCCGTTTTTGGCGCTGGAATTGCTTTAATAATGGTGTCCAGCAAAGGAATCATCGTATCGCCGGGTTTAACTTCAGGAGTGTAACTTGCTTGCCCATTGATACCCGAAGCAAAAATGACGGGGAAATCAAGTTGATCATCGTTGGCACCAAGTTCAATGAATAGTTCCAGCACTTCATCAACGACTTCAATTGGTCTAGCCGCATAGCGATCAACTTTGTTGATAACAACAATTGGTTTTACTTGAGCTTCTAGAGCTTTCTTTAAAACAAATCGCGTTTGTGGCATAGTACCTTCAAAAGCATCGACTAATAAAACAACACCATCAACCATATTCATAATTCGTTCAACTTCGCCGCCGAAATCAGCATGACCAGGAGTATCAAGAATATTAATCCGATAACCAGCATAATTAATCGCTGTATTTTTAGCCAAAATGGTTATTCCGCGCTCGCGTTCGATGACATTGGTGTCCATCGCTCGATCCGCAAGATGTTGAGTATCTCTTATTGATAGCGATTGACGCAATAATCCATCCACAAGCGTGGTTTTTCCATGGTCAACGTGAGCGATAATCGCAATATTTCTAATTTCCATGATGATTCTCTCTTTCTATGGTTTCCGTGATTTTATCAAAGAAGCCATGTCCTTTGGCAATGGTGCCATTACCGTTATCGGCGTGGTTTTAAACGGATTGGAAAACGAAATTGTTTCGGAATGCAAAGCCGTTCTTTTGATTAATGTGGCATCGCCACCATAAATAGGATCTCCCAATAATGGGTGACCGATATATGCCATGTGAACGCGGATTTGGTGCGTTTTTCCGGTAACGAGTCGCAAGCGAACTAACGAGTATTCGACATATTCTTCGACAACTTCGTATTCCGTTATTGCTGGATCGCCGGTTGATGCAACTCTAAACTTATTATTAACATGACGATCTTTGCTGATAGGCATAGAAATCGTTCCTTGTTTGCTTTCTAACTTCCCGGATACTAAAGCTAGATAACTTCTTTCAATTTGGTGATGATCCCAAAGGTGGGAGTAATAACTATGAGCAAGGAAATGTTTCGCTATCGCAAAACATCCCGTTGTATCTTTATCTAATCGATGTAGATATCGAATCTGTCGGTTGTAACCACGATGTTCATAAAAGGCTGAAATCCAGTTAACAAGGGTTCCAATTTGATCTTTTTTTTCCGGATAGATAATAATACCGGAAGGTTTATCGATAATTAACATCCAATCATCTTCATATAATACTGATATTTTCTTGTTTTCGGATATATAATCGCGTTTTTCAAATAGAGTCAAATCTATTTTAATGACGTCCTTTGGTTTTAATATAGTGGCGAAAGAAGCAAATTCATCGTTAATTTGAATCACATTTGCTTCCTGCATTTTTCGATGTTTCTTATCACCAACGAAAAAAACGTCAATAAGGTCTGCAAGCGTGTGTCCAACCCATTGGTCGCCAACTGAAATAATTAATGTCTCCATAACGTTTTCCTCCTTCAATGATATTCGAAATAAAAAACCGGCATCAACGTCGGTCTATAGCTGCTAGGCACCAGAAACGAAGTCGGTTGCGGCGACTAATATTCCTGCTTCCCAGGGATTATACCCCTGACACCTCCCCGAGGACGGGGTGAGTCACCGCGATAACGGGGGATTAGATGAACATGCATATGCATGATGCTTTGTCCAGCATCAATGCCATTATTAATACCAACGTTATAGCCATCAGGCTGGTATTGCCGATCCAATTCTATTTTTAGCGTTTTTAAGGCCTCGCCGATAGCAATTAACTCGTTATTATTTGCCATGAAAATGGTCTCAAAATGGCGCTTTGGGATGATTAATGCATGCCCTTTTGTAACGGGGTAATTGTCAAAAACGGCAAATACATAATCGTTTTCAAAAATGTGTTGTGATTTTTGCGATTTTAATTCACAAAAAATGCACATAACTACCGCTTCCTAAATATTATCGCCAATCCTAAAATGATTAGCGCTGCCGGCAAAATAAGATATGAATATCCCCAATTTCTTTCATTTAAGAAAAAGTAAATTCCCAGGCCCAGTAGAATCACGTTGCCAATTTTGACTCCTTGTTTGAACATCATATAGATTGCCGGAACGATTAGAAACAACGTCCACCATCCGGAAAAAAATAGGTCAACCGGAATAATATTCAATCGATCTAGCAAAAAAACGATGCCAACAATTACTAAGACGATACCCCAAAATTTCTGACTTTTACCTTCCATGATTCAATCAACTCCTTGTACAATTGTACATAAAAAACCCGTTTTTGTCAATTCATTCTCCATTTAGCTATCACAAACATAAAAACAAGTTAACAATATTTTAATATGTCATGCGCTATAATCATAATCCTCGCTGCAACACTTGTCAATCCTGAATATATATGAAAACGCAACCAAATAAAAACGGCGTTTCCGCCGTTAAAACAAATTGATTAAATCTGTCAACTCTTTTAACTTCCAATCACACATCGGGCTGTCCTCAGCTTCGCTAATTCCTGCGGCAAACATCCCTCCTCCTTTGGCGGCTTGAATGCCAATCATCGCATCATCAACAACCAGACAATTTTCGGGATTTATTTCTAATTTGGCTGCCGCTCGTAAGAAAACCTCGGGATTGGGTTTGGGCGTTGAAACATCATTGCCATCGATAAACACATCAAAAGCTGAACCTAAATTGGTTTGTTGCAGAATTAACGCCGCGTTTTGACTGCCAGATGTTCCGGCAATCTTAATTCGTTTCGATTTTAAGAAAGCAAAAGTAACGGCGACTCCAGGCAAAATGTCCTTGGTAGTTAATTTGCTTAGCAGATTGATATACTCAGCGTTTTTAAAAGCTGCCATGTTATTCTTCTCAATTTGAGTATACTTGCGTTCCGCTTTCTTCAGGATAATCTCCAAAGACTCCATTCTTGATACGCCTAAAAGTTTTTTATTAATTGTCCGATTAAAGGGAATATTCTCTCGATCGGCAATCTTTTTCCAAGCTTGATAGTGCATATGATCCGTGGATACAATTACTCCATCCAAATCAAAGATAACTGCTTGGATATTCTTCCGTTTTTCCCATGTAATCCTTACACCATTCGTTTTAATCGATACATTGGCGACTTTCCCCATTTCGGTACATTTAAACCGCAATTCGGTAATCCGCTTTGGCAAACGTGAATCACCAGACAAAAGCCCATTAAGGTGTTTTATACCGGCAAATCCATAGACAATATCCATATAGGCTCCGCCACTCGCCGCAGGATGAGTACCACCAACATATATTCCGCCTGAATATGATCTGCCTTCACCGTTTAAATCAATGGTTGCGCATTGCATAAATTGAGCGAAAGCATAATCGTATTCACCAATTTCACATCCTAGAAGTGCATACATAGCCGAAGACAGGCTTGGACCAAAATGTTCCGTTCTTGGCTCATAGTATTTCCAATTTGCCATTTTTACCAATTTTGAATAATCATCACGAAAAGTGGTAATCATCGTCACGACATCAGCTTGTTTGATAATTTGTGTTGGTGTTGCTAGTCCATGCGCACCACCAAGATATTCATTAGGATGTTTCATCCGTTTTTTTAAATCATCAATTTGGATGTTTTCCAACAAATGATAGCCATCGAATTGTTCGATTATGTGGTTTTCGTCTGGTTTTGGAACATATAATGCTTTTGCAATCACTTTTATAGCTTCAATATCGGTCTCATAATCATATTCTCTAATCAACTCATTTACCCAATTGTTGTCAATTCCGCGAACCATTTTTGTTAATCGAATCATGGAAGCAAAAGTTGCAGATATCATCTTATTGGTATAAGCATTATTGTTTACTCCCTCATGATATTCATCGGGCCCAACAACATTTCGAACTTCATAACAATTTTTTTCCAATGAAAAGGAAACGTATGATTGATAAAACCGAGCACATTCAATAATCGTTCGTAAACCACCATCAATTAATACAGTATGATCGTTGGTTTGACTCACATAACGGTCGATTGCATAAACGACATCAGCGGAAATATGAATTTGTTGTTCTTTGACTGAAGTTCGAATCGGTGTTCCGGTTTCGGCATCAGTAACGTTGAAATCAGTGCAAGCATCATCACCAGTATCTTGGCTTTCTAAAGCATAAAATGCCCCTTTATATCCATATGAATTAGCTTTTCGCATTGCTCCTTCAAGCGTATGAATCCGGTACATAATAATTTTTCTGGCTGAATCCAAATCCGTGTTTAAATAAAATGGGAGCATGAATATTTCGGTGTCCCAAGCAACTGATCCTTTGTACACTTGTCCAGATAATCCCCGAATCGGGATTCCACGGTATTCACTCCAGGGTCGAACAATAATTAAATGGTAGATACTATTGCGAATTGCCAGCTGGGCTTCTGCATCACCTTTAATCTCGATATCAGAAAAATTCCACTTTTGTTTCCAAAAAGCGATATTTTCGTTGCATAGGTTTTCATAGCCTTGTTCAGCCGCCCATATCGCCGCTGAACGAGCTTTTTCTTCGGAATCAGCCCATGTGTGCTCAATGCCGACGTATTTATAGATTGAATAAATTTGATCTGGTTCGGCGTTGACGCGGAACCGTCGCATCGCTAAACCATTGATTAACAATGTCTCGTCTTCCGCCGAAAAATCGCACTTAACGATTTCTGATACCGCTAATTTATATTTATTTTCGACTGTTTCCGCAACAACCGTATATGATCCAAAAGCATCGTGAAAAATCATGTTTTCTAAGTGTGGTCCATTGATATCATACACCGATGTATCGATTCCGGTTAACAAATCGACAACAACTGGCTTGTTGACAAAAAAGGAATACTTCATAACCAATACTCGGTAGTTGGCTTGCCCAGAAAACCGTTCGGAAGTTATCGTAATCTCCGTATCGTCAAGAGTAAATGTCGTTTTTCGATAATGCGTGCCAACTTCCATATCAAGACCTTGAGTATGACTTGTTGGTGTGATTTTCAAAGGATTAAGCATATTACCGTTAACTTTAAGATATGTATAAAGCGGATTAAAAGCGTTGACTGATTCCCGCCATTTAGTTCCGTTTTGATCATATAAACCGGCCATGTTTAAAGAAACCATTTGGTCCCGCGAATATTCTTCTAAAGTACCGCGATATCCAAAAAATCCGTTTCCGATTATGAACTTATTACCGTTTTTTATAATTTCATCCTGATTGAATTCGTTTGTTTCGATTTTAAACATAATACCAACCACACTTTCTATCTAGTACTATATACTAAGTTAAATCAGTTTTATTTGATTTGCTGGTCAATTAGTTTTGATTAAGAGTGCCCAAAAGTCTTCGGCAGAACATGGTTTGCCAAATAAGTATCCTTGCATGTCATCAACATGTATTTCCGATAACATCTTCTTTTGGGTTTCACTTTCGACACCTTCGCAGCATACCCGGGTAGCCTTCATATGACAAAATTGCGCAATCGTATTCACAAAAGCAATTGTATATGGATCATATTCGATATTAAAAATAAAACTGCGGTCAATCTTGACAATGTCAAGTGGGAGTTTTCGGAGATGATTTAATGAAGAATAACCAGTCCCAAAATCATCCATAGCAATTCGAACACCAATTTGTCGAACTGCAGTTAAGATTTCTATAACCTTATTGATATCGTTGATTGCCAAACTTTCGGTCACTTCAAACACCAGGTTTTTGGGAGGAACGCGGTAGGTATTCAATGCTTTCGTAATTGTTTCTACTAAATCTGATTGTAATGTCTGGATAACCGAAAAATTCACCGCAACGGAGATATCGTAGCCGTAATCCAACCATTTTTTAACTTCCTTACAAGCCGAATTTAAGATGAATTTTCCTAAAGGAACTATCAAACCGGTCGATTCAGCAATTGGGATAAATTTTACCGGGCTAATTAATCCAAGATCAGGTGAAAACCAACGAACTAGAGCTTCTGCAGAAACGATTTTCTCGGTTGCGGTTGTGACAATTGGTTGGTAAAAAACCTTAAAATCCTCACATCCATTATCGATGGCTATTTTAAGTTTTTGTTCCATTAATAGCGTATCTTCTTCATATTTTTTTAACGACGCATCATATACCATGAATCGGTTTTTACCAGATAATTTCGCGTCTTTCAAAGCTAAATTAGCCTGACGAATCAAATCATTAACGTTACACTGCGAATCATTCAAAAATACAATCCCCATACTGACGGTGCATTTAGCTTCATAACCATCAATGTAAAATGGCTTTTCAAAAATTTGCATTATCATGCCAGCCAGATCATACACAGGGGTATCGTTTTTTTGATGAATCAACATACAGAATTCGTCGCCGCCAAACCGATATAGTTGCTCCGCTATTTCCGGAAGTTCCTGCAATTTTTTGGTAACATTTTTTAAAAGCGAATCGCCAAAGGAATAACTGAAAGTGTTATTAATCATCCGGAAATTATCAATATTTAACAAACAGATAAAACTGTTATTATATTCCAAACGATCATGTGAAAATAATTCTTTGAGATCTATTTCAAATTTAATTCGATTGGGAATACCGGTTAAAATATCAGAGAATGCTAACGAAGAAATGGTTTCTTGTGTTCGTTTGTTTTGCGTGATATCGGTTAAAATTAACATGGTTGTTGCTACTTCGCTATCAAAGTTGACCGCTGATTGATTGATTACATACCATTTGTCTGAATCAGTAAAATGGATTTCTCTGTCAACATTTTTATCGCGAACAACACTGACAATTCTTTGAATACAAGCATCAAGGTCTTTTATTTGATGGCCGGAACGTTTACTAGTATGTGGAACTAACTCCCAAAATTTTTGATTTGCATAGCGGCATTTCATCGTTTTGGTTTCCACCATCGCAATTGCCGCTGGCATAGACTCTGATGATCGATAATACTCCTGAACATTATGACTGATTTGATGTTTACTAGTAACACGACTGATGATTGATGATATGATATTTGCAACATCCTCAAAAAACATTACTTCTTCCGTTGTCCATTTGCGAGGCGAGAAGTTATCAACGAAATTTAAGAAACCGTATCTTTTTTGTTCGTTAAAAAGTCTAACACCAACAATTGCACGAGCAAATTCCCGAAAATGCTTGGTGTCAGGGAATAGATCGTCATAATCAATGGGGAAACTGGCTTGTTTGTCAAAATCCCATTTTTTGAAGAAACTTACATCCTTTTTAATCTTTTGGTAGACTTCTTTTCGCGATTTTTCTGGTCCCGTATACCATTCATATACGAGACTATACAAGTCTGTAGATTCCTCATATTGAAACATTGAACATCGTGAAAGTTCCATTACTTCGCCAATTTTTGGCATAATCAAATTGAAGCATTCCTCAACGTCGTCCGTTGCATTAGCAACATTAAGTATTTCTAATAGCAGTTCGTGACTGACTTTCTGTCGCGAAAAATCGCCGGCAAATTGGGAAGAGGATTGAATCTGCATCAAAGCCACACCGGTTGAAAAAATAATTACCCCAATGTTTTCGGCAACCAATTCTCCATATGCTTTGATGATTGGTAAATCAGCTTTTTGAATGATATGAAGCCTTTGATAAAAATCAACATTAGCCCGTGAAACCCGGTTAGCTTGACTGTCTGGAATAATACCAAAAATAATCATGGTACCGATGCGATAATCTTCATTTTTGACTGGTAAAGCAATAACAACTATGTTCTCGTCTTGACATTTGATTTGTTCATTGACTGTAAATGAAGCAAAATCAATGAATTGACTCATCAGTTGTTCAATCAGTTTCGATTTATCATTCGTTGTCATCACGAGCTGATCGTTAATATCAAAGATGGCAACATCAGCCCGAATTGTTTTCGCAAGTTTATCAATGATTCCTTGAACATTGGCGTAACGTACGGCAGAAGTAAAACTAAAACTGTTTGATAATTGCTGAATATTATTCATCCGAGAATCTTCATATAGATGGATGTGCTCCAAGGCTTCATACGCGGCCTTTGACGTGGTTATGTTAACAATCGCCGATTCAATATATTCAACACCTTTGATTGTCGTCATCATCATTGTTTCTCTAACCCAAAAAGATTGATTTTTTTTAGAAAGCAACCGATATTCACATACTATTCGCATTCGTATATGGTTCAAAATCTGTGAAACCGCATCGTCGTACACCCGCAAATCATCAGGATGAATAATATTTCGAAAGGGAAGATGCAGATGAATGAATTCATCAGCAGAATATCCAAATTGATTGATATTTTCCGTTATCAAAGTGATTTCGTTAGCTGTATCAGCCCTTCGAGTAGTAAAAACTGTCGGCATTTGATTGGCAATCGTTGCTAGTTTTTCATAGTTTTGTGTTAAATCTTCAGCGATTTTTTCACAACTAATTAGCATACCAATTTTATATATCTTCTGATTTTTACCAAGATATGGAGTCAAATATATCCGAGCAGGAATAATTTCGTCGTTCACACTCATTATCCTTACTGATGTCCAAAAGGTTTCTTTTTTGCTATATAAATGAATATTTACTTCATCATTAAACCGATCATAGTCACCCGGGTATATAATTTTTTTTAGAGAAATCTTTCCTGAAGCAATATCCTTTTCATCATATCCAAGAATTCCCAGATTGCTACTGAAAGAATCGATTGATGGCTCTTTTTCTACGTCTTGTATCAATATGAAAATACTGGCCGCCTCAAGTAATCTGCCAACAATCAGATGATTTATAGGTGTTTGAATTCCCGTTGATGGTTCTGGGTTTCGTGCAACGCCTTGATTGATTGTCTGATAGACGATTATACAACCAATTAAAGTATTTTCAAGAGAATAATATGGAAATTTTTCTAATTTTACAAGAATGGGATTAACATTAATTCTAATTTTTATTTGACCTATTAAACCCCAAAAACAATTGCCATTGGAAAAGATGGCTTCATCCGATGCTTTAAAGGAATAAAGCATCTCATGATCAAATAATTCATCGTCTTTATATCCGACCATCGAGTGTTCGAAACCGTTTTCATATGCCACATAATCACTACAACCTAAATAGCGCGAACTAGTATCCTTCCACATAATTCGTGGAGTCTGATTGTCCCGAAAAGTTGAAATTCGTGGTTCAAAGAAAACAATGACAACATGTTCTTTACCAATATCAATAACATTAATTGATCCACTACAGATTAATGTCTGATTATCAAGCGCAAGGTTTAGTCCATAGAAAACTCGACTATTATCAATGGATATCATCTCATAATCGATATTTAAAGAAGCGGTCTTTGGCATGGCGCGATTGGGAAAACGCAAATCCCTTATGCCAAGAACCTCATTGGTTTCTTTGATAAAAACGATGGTATTGTAATTCAGCCGCTTACACAACTCGATGAAATGGTGTTTGTACAATTTTTCCACAATGGTCCCCCTAAGAAAGCATTTGTCAAACCATCAAATCAATGACAAGAAAAACCTATCCATTATAAGTGCCTTTATTATATAATTAAAAAGCCAAATTTCCAAGCAAACGAAAATAAAAACTTAAAAAAACTACTCGGAAACCCCGGTTTTTTGTCATATTTTCGGGAAAACCGGAAAAATAATTTTTTTGCAGGGTAAAACCAGATATTTTGGGCTTATCTGTTGCTTGTCAATGTAAAATTCTTAATTCTCATTCTTGCTTTTTTATCATATATTTGATACAATTAAAACGCTTATGACGATGGAGGTGACAAAATGGCACAAATTAAGTCGCAGATGAAACGGATTCTTACCAACGAAAAACGTAAATTGGCAAATGCTTCCTTCAAAACCTCGCTGAAAACAGCGCTCAAAAATGTCGATGCTGCTATCGCCAGCAAGGACAAAGACGCTGCTCTTGCAGCTTTGAACTTAGCTTATATGAAACTAGACAAATCAGTTTCAAAGAATATCCATCACAAGAATTATGCAAATCGGGAAAAATCTCGTTTGGCTCAAAATGTTAATTTAATGTAAAAAAAGCCATCTGGCTTTTTTTTATATTCCCAAGAGAAACAGTTCAACGCCAATTTTTTTATCAATGGTCCCGCTTTTGATTCGGTAGTCAACTTCTTCTAATGCTTCCATATATTTTTTTAGCAATTCGTCTGAGATTTCTCGGGCGTTTTTTACTATATAATAAGTCCGGCCTTTTGAGGCGTTAAAATAGCGCATGACATCATCATATGTACGATTTGTCCGAAATAATTCTTTAGTGTAAAGGATTTCTTGAAATTTGTCAGCCACCATTTTTATAATGATTGTTGGCTCGGTGTTAACTTCGGCCAAGTCACGATAGATGTTTGTAATTGAACGTGTATCCTTAGCAAGAATGGCATTGACAAGTTCATAAATATTGTCCTCAACATCTCGAGTCGTCACCTTCCATACGGTCGGCAAATCGATTATTTTCTGATCACCGATGTAGGCAATTAATTTGTTCAGTTCATTGAGTGCTAGATAGGTGCTATCCTTAGTTCGATTGACAAATTCTTCCAAAGCATTGGGTTCAATAGTCTTATCGGATTGGTTCAAGATTTTTTTAATCATCCCATACATTTCCATTTTTTCAACGGGAACGCACTCTTCGAAAACGCAAGTTTCTTCGCAAACTTTATATACTTGTTTGCGCGTATCAAGTTTTTCGTATGGAGCTTGCAATATCATCATGGTCGTTGGATTCGGATTGCGAAGATAGCGATATAGGTAGGCAAGTGAATAATTTGCTTCTTTGGGAGCTTTAGTGGCTGAAAGAAAGTGACAGTTCTTAAGAATGACACCTTTCTTCTCTGATAAAAATGGGATTGTCATAGCGGCGTTAATCGCGACCTCAACACTGACTTCTTCCATATCAAAAACCTCGATGTCTTCAGCGCCGACACCATAATCAGAAAAGCATTTATCTGTTCTTTTTTTAAGTAAATATGTATCTGTTCCAAAAAGTAAATACAAATTACCGTTCATAAAAATCACCGTATATTATTATAACATGATTATTTTAATGGTTTTAAGAAATCTTAAAAAAACCCCAAAAATCTGGCAATATCATTATTAAAAAGATTGTCCCGATCATCCTTGGTTACAATAGCTCGATCCCAAAGCGGCAAGTACACAAAAGTTATGGTTCCCATTTGATCGGTTCTAAATACCGTGACGTCATATTCATCAAGACGAGATATTACACTTTCGTCAGGATGGCCAAAGGAATTACCCTGTCCTACGGAAATTATTGCGCCAGTGGCATTAATTGCCGCGATAAACGTCTTTGTTGATGAGGTGTTGCTACCATGATGACCAATCTTAATAATATCCACTGCCAAATCGCCATGTTTGATTATGTCTTTTTCGACTTCGGTTTCGGCATCACCCATAAAAAGCCAGTTATGAAATCCAATTCGACCATATAAAACCAATGAGTTGTTATTTTCGATTGTATCGTCTCGATATGCGGACAAAACGGTTAGTTTTATATATTTCCCCCCGATAGTATCACCCTCAGAAACAACACGGACATCAAGATCTTTAAGCGTTGGGGTAATTTTACCAACAATGATTTCTCCAACCGTAATTTCTGCGAGTAAATCGTGAATTTCCCCACAGTGATCGCTGTGATCATGAGTGATGATCAATTGATCCAAATGGGTAATATTCTCACCTTTGAAATAAGTAATTAAAGTATCATAATCGTCAACATCTCCCGTGTCAATCAAAATGTCACATTCCGAGTCATGAAGGTAAATGGCATCGCCTTGCCCGACATCAAATACTTTTACAAACGTTACCATCGGCAGTGTCGAAAACGTTAAATTTACTAAAACAAGCAAAATTAATGAAGCAATCTGAATATGGCATTTACGCTTGGTCTCAATCCTGATCAGAAGGGAAAGGATAAGGAGAAAATAGATTACTTTGGCAAGATCAGAAGCAAAGTTAAATTTTATCGCGGTATCAAATTGAGCCAAAAACATTATTCCCGTTTCAAAAACATCAATAACATAGGCAAAGACCATCTCTAACGATGGGATGAATGTGACAAGAAACGTGATTGGTAACATAACTTTTTCAAAGAAAACCACAAAAATCAAGTTAGCGGGAATTGTCAAATAATTAAATTCCTTATTGACCTCCAACAAAATCGGCAATGCTATCAAATTAGCATAAATAGTGATTTTAATGATTGCCACAAGCGGATTAGTAGTTTTTAACAAATCCTTCCCAATGACAATTGCAAAAGCGATGAGGAAACTGAGTTGAAATCCTAAAGCGTGAATCAAAAAGGGATTATATAACAGGAAAAGCATCAAGATAAAACTCATTAAATCCAATTTAGAAAATGGGAGTGATTTCCATTCCTTAACATAAATACACACAACTATTAACACTGCTCGAACCACGGAAACTGCAAAACCAGTTAGTATCATGTAAAAACACAAAAGGGAGATTATAACAATCTCTTTTGCCTTTTTGGGAATATACAATCGTTTTAGGACACGGTCCAAAAAACCGACTATTAGAGCGATATGCATTCCAGAGATAGCAAACAAATGCGAAATTCCCAGTCTTTGAATTGCTACAGTTGTTTCATCAGCTAAGTAATTATCTCCAAACAGAATAAAAACCATCATTGTCCAAACTGGTTGCGAAAAAACCCGTTTAAAGTAATCAACAATATTGGTTTTGATACTATTTATGTGAAATGAATGCCCAGTAACTACCAAATCATCTGCATATATAGTAGCGGCAATTCCTTGTGATGCCAAATAATATCGGTACTCAAACCGATGACTTATTCGATAACCTTTATTAGAAAATTGATCTCCAGATACCCTAACTTTATCTCCTAATTTTATCGTTACATCATCATGGTAGACGATAATCTTGCGAAGTCCTGCTTGCATAACAAAATTATTATCAGCCACTTCAATTATCGTCCCTTCATAAAAATCGTTTTGAGGTAAATCAAGAAGGGCAGCATGAATCAATATTGATCCCGCAAGTAAAGCCACAAAAAAAAGCGCCACGTAAAACAGGCGCCGCATTTTACTCCATAAATATAGCACTTCCGCCAACAATAAGCCAAGGACAATAAGATGGTTAATACTAATAAGTGTTAAAACCATTACTATTGCCAAATGGATAAAATACCCAGTATCACACAGTAATATCGTCTTTAATTTTTTCATATACACTTTGTTTAATACCAGAAACGAGCATGATATCTTCAATTGAGGCGAAATAACCATATTCGGCACGAAAATCGATAATTGCTTGCGCGAGAACCGAACCGATTCCGTAAAGGCTATCCAACTCCTGCAATGTTGCGGTATTAATGTTAATCAATCCTGTCGCATTCTGGTTTATATTGTCATTTTGTATAGTTTGGGCCTCAGCCTTACTTAAAACATTTATTGTCATTCCCGCTGTAATTACTTCGGCCAATTCCAAATTCGATGTTGAAGCATCAATTGACAACCCTCCAGCCAAGTTAATGACATCGCGAATAGTAGAAGAAATCTTGACATAATATAGTCCCGGTCTTATAATCTCCCCCGTAATTTGAACATAACAATAACTTAACACTGATGTTGTCGTCATTTGACTCGTTTCCATCCGAGAAGGAATGTAAATAACCATTTCATCGCTGACGATTTGGGCTTGATTGATGGTCATCACATCCGCATTGATTGTCAGCCCTCCAGCAAGAACCAAGGCATCACCTATTCGAGAACCAACAGGCAACCAATAAATTCCTGGCTTTGCAATTTGTCCTTTGATGTCGACACATACAAAATGGTCTAAATTATCCTCTTGCTGGACCTCGGGTATGATTATGACCATTTCATCTACGACGATTACTGAAGCATTAATCGCCGATAAATCAGCTTTTTCTAATAATCCATCGGCCGCATTGATAACATCTTGAATCCTTGATCCCACGCTAACTCGATATACTCCCGGTCTCACTACCGCTCCCTTGATGTCGACAAGCACATAACCATCATTAGTTGAAGATATAAGCGAGGTTGTGTTTTCCACAACTTCATTTTTTTCGTTATTATTTGATACTATATTGACAACAATAAGACCGACTATACCACCAATCAATAAAAAAAAGCCCGAAAATCGTTTGATGAACGTAAGCATATTTTCACCTCGTTAACATCATACGCTAAATGAGCTTTTCTACTTTATTTTTCCTTTTTTTGTAACACGATAATCGTTCGTTCCGGCATTGACATGGTTTCAAGTAATGTAAATCCGACACGAGAAGCGATGTCCATATACAACGAAAGATCATGGGTTTCTTCATATATATGGATATCATGATTTGAATCGTCTAGTTTTAAAGAAACCGTGTGAACGATGCTATGTTCGTTATTTCCCTTGTGACATTCCCAATGAAAGTGATAATCTTCATCATCTTCGGAATATCCATCTAAAGCATCAATATAATCCGCTGATAAAATATCGAAAATAAAGACTCCGTTGGGATTTAAAGCTTGGAAAATATTGGTAAATCCAAAGTGAACATCTTCCAAGTCAGCTAAATGATTGATAACATCCATCGAGGCGACAACCGTATCAAATCGCTCTTCAATGGGATCAAGCATGTCATAAACAAATATTTTGAGGGAAATGTTGCTCTCGTGGGCCCGGTACTGAACAATCTGGAGCATCTCCTCCGACAGATCGGTTGCGGTCACATCATATCCGGCTTCTGCAAGTTCCAACGATAATGTTCCCGTTCCACATCCAATATCCAGTAAAGATCCAAAAGATGTATACTTATCCATCAATTCTAAATAATTACGATATACATCCTCATCGATGAAGGCATCATAAAAATTAGCTAAATAATCATATTCCATCGATTAAGTCCTTCACAAGAATTTCGTCGTGTTGAACGAATAATTTTTCTAACTGATAATATTCGCGTTCATCCCGATGCATGACACTAATTATAATGTCTCCTAAATCGAAAAGAATCCATCGAGCTTCAGCGGCACCTTCTATCTTTGTTAAATTGTATTCGGGAAGACTATCATATAAATGCTTGACAGAAGCACCAACTTGCCGCTCGCTGTTTCCTGTCGCAATCACCTGAAAATCAAAATGTGGTGAAAAGGTCCGAAAGTCAAAGATACGGATATCTGTCAATTTTAAGTCATCCAACGCTTTGACAACCCGCTTCAGTTTTTCATTCATTCGTTATCCTCCAGATATTTTTCATAATAGACCTTGGTTTGCCAACTTAATGGGACAACTTCATATCCCATGTCGCTGACATACTTTAATGACGATTTTGCAATTATAGCCACCGCTTTATCAATATTATGGCGAGCTACTTCCATAATATTCTCTGTGTGTAATCCTCGGGTGGGCTCTAAGTAGTCAGCTACAAAAATGATTTTTTCCAGTAATGACATCGCGGGACGTCCAACAGAATGATTTTTTATGGCCGCTAAAATCATGGGATCATCAATGCCGAGTTCTTCTTCAGCATAGACTACCGCTGAAAAACCGTGATATAACTGTTTTGGCCACGATTTTAATATGTTTTCTCCGAAATAACGAATGATATTTCTTTCTTGATTGTCCAAATCGTCGTGTTTGGTCGCATCATGTAATAATGCCGCAATTTTAGCTTTTTCAATATCGACATCATATATTTTAGCTAACTCTTCAGCCACATTGATAACTCCAAGCGTGTGGACAAATCGGTGAGATCCATGATGAATTTCCAATTTATGCTTAACGATCGGATACAATTCTGCAAAACTTCTCATATCAAATAATGGCGGGGCGGATAAACACGCCAACAACGAATGGTGCATGCACACGAACATAAAATGGTCCCCGCATCGTCACAAACCCCAAACCACAAAAAACGACATCATATTTCAAATTGTCACGGATTTTGAAATCGTGAGAAACCCATTTTGGAACATCTTCATCAGGGGAAAACGGCGGGGTTAACAAAGAATAAAGTTTTGTAGCATATAATTCGTCGGCTCGTTCCGTTTTAGTACGGTGAACATTTAGTGTGTTTGCAAAATAAGTAACGACATTAATCCGATCACCTGTTTCTCCATTTATGATATCAATCCGTGCCAATCCGCCAAAAAACAAAGTTTGGCCTTCGCATAATTGGAAAACTAAAGGTTTGATTTCTTTTTTTGGAACCGTTGTTTTATATGATGGTCGTGTCAGATAGTGTGTATATTGATGTTTGTTTATAACCCCTGGTGTATCATAAATCGTTGTTCCATCGCTTAAAGGAAATCCGATTAAGCCAATTGTCGTTCCAGGATTGGAAGATACCGTCACAACATCGACGGGAGCACCCATGTATCGTTTTAATATTTGATTAATGATTCGCGATTTCCCCACATTAGTCGAACCGACCAGATATACATTTCGGTTCCCTTTGTATTTATATATCATATCCATCAAATCATCAAAATTATGACCAAATTTTGCAGATATTAAGATGCAGTCAAGTACATTAAATCCTTCGTTAGCGAGCATCATTTTTAACCATGACAAAATCTTATCCTGTTTGACGTTCTTTGGTAACAAATCCATCTTGTTACCGACAAGGATGACATCTTGGTTGCCGGTTAATTGTTTGATCGAAGATACAAACGAACCAGTATAATCAAAAATATCAACGATTTTAACTATCAAAGCGTTTTCGGCACCGATTTTACTGATGACGTTTAAATAATCTTCATTGGTTAAACAAGTAGTAATTACGTCGCTATAGTGACGGATTCGAAAGCACCTTTGACAAATTAAATCCTTTGGCTCTTTCTCAGAAAGGACAGTTTCCGACACATAACCAGGACGCATTCGATCCTCATGCTGAATCTTTGCTCCACAACCTGAACAAAATAATTCATCCATCAATGTCTACCTCTTTTCCACCAAATGCAATTTGTTATATATTTCAGGGTGTTTCTTTTGAATTATTAACAATATTTTTTGTTCTAAACGACGATTAAGCCGGGTAAACCATTTCTCCGTGTTTCGCTTTATCGCGTTGACGAGAATTCCACGGTATCCGAGTCGTTTGCTTCCCCAAATATCGGTCATCAATTGATCACCAATGACACATATTTGCGCCGGATTTGTCGTATCTCCTAGTTTTACTGCCTTAATAAAACCATAAGATAACGGCTTTTTAGCTCTTTGGACAAATGGACATCCCACTTCTTCTGCAAAACCTTTCACTCGTTGCCCGTGGTTATTTGAGATAATGATAATCACGAGCCCTTTGGCCAAGACCGATTTAAAAAGGGTCATAATCTGCGATGAAGCATGTGATTCATCATAAGGAATGATAGTATTGTCCAAATCCATCAGTATCGTTTTGATACCAGAAGCAGCTAGTTGATCGTAATTAATGTCATATATTGTTTTCTGATAGTCGTCCGGTATAAAAAGCGTTTCTTTAACAAACAATTCGATCATAGCCTAACCTCCGGATGATACCTTTTATTATACATAATTTCTAGTCTATTGTCCAATTTTTTTATTGACATAACAATTTTTTGCGTTTTAAAAAACCGGAAATCGATCCCGGTTTAGGTTTGATATTATAAATGATATACCATTATTCTTGTGCAACTCGATTGTCGTTATCTTTGTGGGTGGATTAAACACTTTTCTCCAAACCCAATTAAATCAAAGCGATTAGCTTTTGTTAAAGCTTCCAACACTAAAGCATAGTTCTTTGGATCTCGGTATTGAATCAAAGCTCTTTGCATTGCTTTTTCATGTTGACTCTTGGGAATATAAATGGGTTTCATTGTCCGTGGGTCAAGTCCAGTATGATACATCGTTGTCGATAAGGTCGCCGGCGTTGGATAAAAATCCTGAACTTGTTCGGGATTATACCCGATGTCGCGAATGTATTCCGCAAGAATAATTGCATCATTTAAAGTAGATCCCGGATGTGAACTCATTAGGTAGGGAACAAGATATTGTTCCTTATGCAAGTCCGCATTCAACTGAAAATACTTTTTCACGAATCGATCATAAAGCGCTTTATGCGGTTTTCCCATTAGATCAAGAACCGTATCCGAAACATGTTCGGGAGCGACTTTTAACTGTCCGGAAACATGGTATTGAACTAACTCGCGAAAGAAATCATCATTTTTGTCATACATGACATAATCATATCTGACTCCGCTTCTGACAAATACTTTTTTTATACCAGCTAATTCTCGTAACGTTCGTAGGATGTCAAGATAGTCCGTGTGATCAACTTTTAAGTTTTTACATGGTGTCGGATGTAAACACTGTTTATTGGAACAAACACCGAATTCTAATTGTTTATCGCAGGCAGGTTGGTAAAAATTGGCCGTTGGCCCACCGACATCATGAATATACCCTTTAAACTCCGGATCGGCAATAATTTGCTTGGCTTCTCTAATCACTGAGTCTTTACTACGAGACTGAATTACTCGCCCTTGATGCATTGTCAAAGCGCAAAAAGAGCATCCCCCATAGCATCCACGGTTAATTGTGATTGAATGACGAATTTCATCCATTGCTGCAATATGACCGATTTTTTCCAACAAAGGATGCGCTGTACGCATAAATGGCAGGTTATATACTTGGTCCATTTCTTCACGAGTCAAAGGTTCGCGTGGTGGATTTTGGATAATGAACTCATTTTGACAAGGTTCACATAGAGGCTTCCCAGTAATGGAATCCGTATTGTTATATTGGATCATGAACGATTCGGCGTAAGTTTTTTTGTCAGTGCGAATTAAATCATAACTTGGCAATTTGATAGCACTGTTGGGAATCAAAGAAATATCTTTAGTTTTCCATACTGTTCCTTTGATAAAAATCAAATCCCTAATTTTTAGTCCTGAAGCTAAATAATCCGCAATCTCAATGATTGTTTTTTCGCCCATTCCATATACAAGTAAATCGGCTTGGGAGTCAATGATAATGCTTTTTCGAACTGTATCATCCCAATAGTCATAATGGGAAAGCCGACGTAACGATGCCTCGATTCCTCCAATGATAATCGCACCATTAGGATCAACTCTTCTAATCTCGTTACAATACTTAATTATCGCTCTGTCAGGGCGTTTTCCTATTATTCCACCCGGTGTATAACTATCGGTTTTGCGTCGTCTTTTACCCACCGTATAATGATTGACCATTGAATCAATATTGCCACTATTAACCAACCATCCTAATCGAGGAAATCCAAACTCTAACCAAACTTTAAAATTGCGAATGTCAGGTTGAGACAAGATACAAACCGAGTAACCAAATCGTTCCAACATTCGGGCAATAATAGCTGTACCAAAAGATGGATGATCACAATAACCATCACCAGAAACAAATACGAAATCGGGTTTAATAATGTTAGCTTGAATCATTTCTTGCTTGTTAATTGGGAGAAATGGCATATTTCACACTCCGATGGTTTTTGCCATCCGATTGAGATCTTGACGAATTTTACGGTAGTTAGGAATATATGATAGCAAAACAGCATAAAACGCTTTGCCATGATTGGCGACTTGTAAATGAACCAATTCATGAATTAGAATCGCTTCCAAATATAACGGATTGAATCGTCCCAAAAGACTATTAATTTTGATAATTCGTTTTTGTGGTTGGCAGCATCCAAATCGGCTTTTCATTCTTTGACTTTTCAGAATAATACTTTGATAATTAGTAAGTCTTCCCAATCGTTCTTTTTGATTGTCCAAGATCGCTTGGGCGGTAACGATGACTAACTTTTGATAGTATTTTTCGGTGGCTTTTACCTCGTCTTTTTCACTGCTATATGATGGCAACATTAATTTGCCATCGACTAAGGCTACTTCATGGATAAAATTCACATTTCTGTAGCAAGGATAAATCTCTCCTAGTATCCATGCTTCGTCATGATTGACAGAAGTTCTTTGGTCAATATTAATAAGTTCTGCTAAAATCCGTTTTTGATTCTTGTGAATCAGCGCTTCAATAGCCAAGTACCCCACGTGACGATTGGCTGTAATTTGCAAATAGCCCTCTGGTTTTACTCGTAAATATATATGCTTAATCGTTTTACGAATAACTAAAAATGGAATCTTCCGATCGGCCAAAATTATTTGTTCCATTGGCATTTTTCAATGAAGCGAATCACAAAGTCAGTTGTTTTTTTAGCTATTGAAGTTGATATCGCATAATAATCTGAGACCTGTTTGGTGGCATCGATTATATCGGATACTCCTCTAATGATAATAAACGGTGTCTTAAAATGATAACAAGTCAGCGCTACTGCCATTCCTTCCATTTCACAGGCAATTACAGTATCTACATTGTCCATAATCATTTTTATTTTCTTCTTAGAAGTCACAAACTGATCACCAGATACCAAAGTGCCGAGTTGAAAATCGATCTTGAATTCAACTAATACTTCTTTGGCTAACTGTATTAGTGCAATATCAGAAGCAACCAAAAATGGTTCTCCTTCCATTTGTCCAAAAGATAGTTCTGGGTTGATGACGCGAAAATCAACATCGGAGTACGCCACATCAGCAGCTATAACGATATCACCACTTTTGGCTGGGGCAATGCCGCCCGCCAAACCAGTGTTAATGACAAAATCTACCGCATAATGATCCAAAAGGATCGCTGTGGTCACGGCAGCATTGACTTTTCCAATACCTGACTTAGCAATAATTACATCCTTACCAGAAAGCGTTCCCACAAAAAATGTTTTTTCCGCTACAACTTCTGTCTTAAAGATCGTAACTTGATCTAACAACGAATGCAATTCTTTATCCATAGCAGCGATGATAGCAATCATAGGATTCCCTCCTAAACAAAAAGGAGAAAAAAATAAAATTTTCTCTTTTTTTAGATGAATTATTTGATATCAAGAATTTCGATTTTAATTTCTTTGCCGGTTTCGGCCTTGTAAGTTATTTTTGCCCCTTTACGTAAACCAATAATGGCTTTCCCGATGGGCGATTCATTGGAAATCTTTCCTGCCAATGGGTTGGCTTCTAAATGTCCAACAACTGTGTATTCTTTGATACTGTTTGTAGCTAGAAATTTCAGTGATATTGTTTTTCCAATCGAGACAATTTTTGAATTCGTTTCTTTGATTATTTCGGCGTGCTTCAAGATGTTCTCGATTTCTTTGATGCGTGCTTCAATACGTGCCTGTTCATCTCGGGCAGCATCATAATCAGCGTTTTCTGACAAATCGCCCTGTGCTCTGGCATCGCGCAAAGCTTCAAGATTTTTCTTCCGATCGACGTCTTTTAGTTGGTCCAATTCTTGTTTCATTTTTTCAAAACCGGCTTCCGTCAGTTTAAAGGTGTTTTCCATTGTAATCGCTCCTTATAGAATGTAGATTATTATATCATACCTTACTTATTTAAGATAGACAATATTTTTGCATTTATGATATCTACCGCAACATCATGACTATAATCATTGGGAATGATGATATCCGCATATCGTTTTGTTGGTTTCACAAAAGCAAAAAACATCGGTTTTACTGTTGTTAAATACTGATCGATTACTTGATCGATAGTTCTTCCGCGTTCGTTAATATCCCGTTTCATCCGACGAATAAATCGTAGGTCATCATCAGCTTCAACAAATATTTTAATATCTGCCAAATCCCGAATCCGTGCATCCTCCAAAACAAGAATACCTTCCAAAATAATGATTTTTGCCGATTTGACCATTTCAGTGGCCAAAGCACGGGTTAAATTGACAAAATCATAAGTTGGTTTTTCGATTTGCTGATGATTCAATAGCATCGTAATATGATTATAAAATAAATCATTATCGAGCGCAAATGGATGATCATAGTTAACCTTTCTGCGTTCTTCAATCGTCATTTCACTTTGATCCTTATAATAATCATCGTGTTTGATGACGACAATGTCAAAAAGAGGTAGATTTTTAGTTATTTTATTTACCACTGTTGTTTTCCCAGAAGATGAACCTCCAGCTACAGCAATAACCAATGGTTTTTCCATTTATGGCACCTTCCTTAATAAATCATATAATTTAACTGTTTGACAAATTGGCATCCTCAAAATTTGCATTGCATGATTAGCGATTTTAACTGGATTCCCGTCGGCATCCTGCAAATTTTGAATTATCAACAGTTCATTTCGATTATCAGGAGTAAACAATTCGACGGTATCACCGTCTTTAAAGACATTTCTTTGTCCGATAGTGGCGATTTTCGTTATCGCATCATAATCTAAGATAACCCCGACAAAATCTTGTGATGGCTCAATTATCCCTTGTTGATACAATTGTTGCTCATACGACAATTCACCCACAAGAAAGCCTGAAGATGTTTTCCGATTTTCCGCTTTGGCAATGGCATTTTCATATTCGTTCCAAGGAAGCAAATGATGAGAAAGGGTATCATCAATAACTCTTCGGTATGCATTAACGACTGTCGCAATGTAATGAAGGGACTTCATTCGTCCTTCAATTTTAAGAGCTGTGACACCCGAAACAATCAAATCCGGAATTATTCTGATTGTTTGGAGATCTTTGGAAGCCATTTGAAAATCAGCACCATTGCTTAATAATTCACCATATCGATATAAATCATAGTTCCATCGACAACTATGAGCGCATCCACCACGATTTGCATCCCGATCAGTCATATCATTGCTTAATGTACATCGACCCGAATATGAAGAACACATACCCCCATGAATGAATACTTCTAATTCAACGTTTGTAGCACTTTTTATCATTTTTATCTCTTCTAATGATACTTCTCGAGCAAGAACAACGCGACTAACCCCCATTTTGCCCCAAAAATTAACTAAAACACTTGAAGCGACAGATTGTTGTGTTGATAAGTGAATTGCCAACCGAGGATGCTGAATGGCTCGATCAACCACATACGGCGATGAAGCAATAACCGCATCAACACCCATTTTTTCTAAATCGGAAAGATATGCGTCTAATCCATCTAAATCATCATTATGCATGACGATATTAGCCGTAACATATACTTTCTTTCCCAGTGCATGAGCAAACTTAACACCGGCAGCGATTTCAGATAAAGTAAAATTAGAAGCACGAAAGCGTAAAGAAAATTGTGTGCCGCCAATATAAACCGCGTCTGCCCCATATAATAAAGCGACTTTTAAGCGTTCTAAATCACCGGCCGGAGCCAAAAGTTCTGGTTTCATATGTGATCACGCTCTTTGTTTTTTTGATAATAGAAACCACTGTCATAACTATTGCCGTAACGGTTTAAAAAAAGCAGTTCGTTTGTTTCATCCTTGTATGCTCCAATAGAAGCATAATACTCTTCATCTTCAATAAACATTCGATCGACAAAAAAATCTGATAAATATGGACGCATTACTTTGACTTCATTAAATGATTGGAGTTTCCGAGAGCGAAAAATGTGTGTTCCAAACCCATCTTCATAAATGGGATACATCTCCTCCGGACGTTGATTTTCAATCAAACGGAAGCCATCACAATTTGAAAGGTTGGGAACCGGCTTTCCTCGATACTCAAAATAACTTTTAAGTAATAGTCGTTTGGAATAAAACAAAAACGAATAACCATGGCCCACAAGGGAAATCTCCATGCCTTGGTAATTTTCGCCAATGGCAATGAGTTCTGCCAAAGTAATATCTTTGGATAGGGTAATACCTTTAATTTTTAATTTTCGGAAAAACCAAGGATCATAGGAATTGGTATTCATTGTTCCCGGCTGATATATAATCTTGTCATTTAATCCATATTGCTCAGCCAAAGCAACAACCGATAAATCAAAACAAACGATACCATCAATGTTGGTTGCTGCCAAAAACAATAAAAACGCTTCAAGAATGGGAATATCCGGTTCATGGATTATCGTGTTCAAATTCACATAGACTAGTTTATTAATTTGATGAGCTTCCTCAATAATTGTTGCGATGTCCATCTTTGAAAAACACTTCATTGTTTTTGTAGAGAGACAATCGGAATTGACTAAAAAGACATCCGCACCTAGTGCGGACATCTGTTTCATTTCCAGTAAAGAATGCAGTGTCACAACGATACGCATTCGTTTTCTCCCCTTTTTTGACTATTTTTTATAGCATACCCCAATCCCATCACCAAGATTATAAATATGAGTATCATAGTTGGCATTGGCAAGAATCCATTCAGTAAATTGCTGAATCTTATGAATCATCTGTCTTCGATCACGACTAATAATAGTCTCTGGATTCGCAACGAATCCATGGAACAATAGGTTATCAATGACGATGATTCCTCCCGGTGATACTAAGCAAGCAAACTTTTGGAAAAGCGGCAAGTTTTGCCCTTTGGCTGCATCAATAAACAATAGATCGAATGAACCCAATGCAAAAATATCCATCGACAATGCATCCGCAAAGATGAGTTGAATCCGATCAGAAAGATTGGCCATATCACAATTGTTTCGCGCCTTTTCATACATTATTTCATCACGTTCGATGGATACGACAGTAACATCTGTCATCGATGCCATCGCTATCGCACTGTATCCAATAGCTGTTCCGATTTCTAAAACGGTTTTAACTTTGCCAATATGGATTAACTGTCGCAAGAGGGCTATCCCATCGGGTTTCATGATGGGTATGCGTAGTTGGTCTGCCTCATGCTCCAGCCGTGATAACAACTCGCTTTGAAATTGTCTCATAGTATCACGACAAAAAAGATATAAGAGTTATACTACCACTCTTAATCATTTTATTTCTATTCGTCGTCACCATCATCTTCAGTTTCGACCTCATCATCTTCTTCATCTTCTTCGTCTTCATCATCAATTTCGTCTTGTTCTTCCAAATAATTTTCCAAGACTTCTTCAATGTGGTTCCATTCTTCATCAGTTTCAACAGCAGAAAGTTTACCTTCATCACCATCTTGAGGGTTGTAACTGGCAGCGTAATACTCTTGGGTTTCATCACCCACGATTTGATAAATAACATATGACTTTTTAAATTCTTCCGATTCAAAGGTCATGATAATTTCACATTCTATTTCTTTGCCCGTTTCATCAATTACAATTAAATAATCATTTTCTTTTTCCATCTTGTCCTACTTTCTGCTATCGAGATAGCTTTGCAAAATGACGGTAGCCGCCAGTCTGTCAACATTTTCTTTGCGTTTCTTGCGGGAGACATCGGCCGAAATCATGGCTCTATTTACTATGCGTGAAGTCAATCGTTCATCCCATAAAGTGATTGGAATCGATATTTTTTTCTGTAAGGCATCGCGAAAATCTTCAGAAACATGGCCTTGCGAACCAATTGACCCATCCATATTTTTTGGATAGCCCAAAACGACTGCATCCACTTTATTATTATCGATAAAACGGATAATATAGTCAAGGGGCAACGAAAAATTATTCTCAGGAAATTGGAACGTCTCCATCCCACATGCTAAGATTGCTGAAGGATCCGATAAAGCGATTCCTAACGTTTTTGAACCCAAGTCTAGCCCAAGAATTCTCATGCGACAGACCTCCTAATCATAGTTAATGCTAAATCAACCTTAGATGGGTTTTTTCCTCCCGCTTGAGCAAAATCAGGTCTTCCGCCGCCGTTACCTTCACAAATTTGAGCGGCTTCTTTAACAAGTTTTCCGCAGTTAATTGAAACATCTCCGCTTTTAGCGGTGAACATCACTTTGTCATCTTTCACAGAGGCGATAAATATAAAGCCTCGATCCGTCTTAATATACAAATTATCGACGAGTTGTTTAGCAGAATTAGAATCTAGATTATCGATTCGTTCAATTAACATATTGTTTTTTATCAATGAGTAATATTGACTCATACTTTCCAAAGTAATTTCTTCTTTACGGTGAGATATTTCTTTTTCCAAATCGCGAACGGCTTTTTGTAGATTCGTAAATTCAAGATGTTTATCAATCACATCTTGATAAGATCCTCTCACTGTTTCCTTAATGGGAAACGCAAAATCAATCTTGATACCATCCGCTTTGGCATCATTGACAATGCCTTCAGCCTTGTGTAGTAAGTTAGCAATCTCTTGGTTTAGACCGGTTAAAGATGCGACGATATTTTGGACATTAATATTAGTCAAAGCTTCGATTCGATAAATGCCCGAACCGATTGATGATACACTTTTTATGGCGAATTTTTCTATATCTTTCAAGTTACGGACATGTGTTCCCCCACACAAATCAAGGGTGTACTTTAAATCAACCGTTCTTACCTGATCACCATATTTCTCACCAAATTCCGCCACAGCTCCACGGCTTATCGCTTCATCAACAGACAGAATCGTTGTTGTAGTATCATACGAATCATGAATCATCTCATTGACTATAGTCTCTATTTTAAGGATTTGTTCATCGGTGATTGGGGCAAAATGATTGAAATCAAAGCGTAACATTTCGCTGGTAACCTGACTTCCTTGTTGGGAAACATGATTGCCAAGCAAATCACGTAAGGCTTTAAATAACAGATGAGTTGCCGAATGGTTGTATGTCGTCAAATCTCGTTTTTGAGCAAAGACTTGGGCAAAAACACTTGCGCCTTCCACAACTTTCCCGTTTAGCACATGAAAATGATGGAGAAATTGACCGTTAGGTAATTTTGATACATCTGTTACTTCAACACTAAAACGATCGTTATAAATCATACCAACATCAGCTACTTGACCTCCTGAAGTGGCATAAAACGGTGTTTTTTCTAAAACAAGACCTTCGGGGAACACTTTGATAATTCGGGTATGCTCAGTCAAAGTGTCATAACCGACAAATGTTGACGAATCAGTGAATGAAAGATACTCTTCATTTTGGGATTTCATTGACTGAACGTCTTTACGGGCATTACGGGCTCGCTCTTTTTGTTTTTCCATTTCCGCTTTAAAAGCGTTAGTATCAACACACAACCCTTTTTCCTCTGCATATTCAATTGTGAGTTCAATCGGAAATCCAAAAGTATCATACAGTAGAAAAGCATCAGCTCCAGAGATTACATTATTGTTACTGTCCTGAGCTATTATTTGAAATTTCTTCTCTCCAGCAACAAGCGTTTCAAGAAATTTGGTTTCTTCAGCATTGATGATCTTTTTGATTATCGAGGTTTGTTCGATAATATTGGGGTAGTACCCATGCATAATATCACCGACAACATCTACTAATTCATCCATAAACGGACGATCAATTCCCAGTTGACGACCATATTTTACCGCTCTTCGTAATAAACGTCTGAGCACATAGCCCCGACCCTCATTTGATAACAAAGCGCCATCCGCAATTGCAAATGTCACCGTACGAATATGGTCGGCAATGACTTTAAAAGCCATTTGGCCTTCGTACATAACACCGGAAATTTCGGTTATTTTCGCCATAATAGGGGTAAACAAGTCAGTATCATAATTGGTCTTTACTTCTTGAATGACGGTAGCGATTCGTTCAAGTCCACAACCAGTATCAATGTTTTTCTTGGGCAATTCCGGATATTCACTGCGTAATAATCCTGGTTTAGCGTTAAATTGAGATAAAACGATATTCCATATCTCGATATATCTTTCGTTTTCGATATCATCACGGATCGCTTCAGGACCAATCGTACCGTATTTTTCGCCACGGTCAAAGAAAATTTCGGTGCATGGTCCGCAAGGTCCTTCCCCAATCTCCCAAAAGTTCGCGTCTTTTGTCGCTATGACATGGGATGGTTCAATTCCACAAGCGATCCATTGATCGGCAGATTCCTGATCATTATAATAAACAGTCATATAAAGTCGATTCTTATCAAAACCAAACCATTGCGGGTCTGTCAAAAGCTCAAATCCCCACGTGATAGCTTCTTTACGAAAATAATCGCCGATTGAAAAATTGCCAAGCATTTCAAAAAAAGTATGATGGCGTGCTGTTTTACCGACATTCTCAATGTCGTTAGTGCGAATGCATTTTTGCGCATTCACAATTCGTGGATTCTTCGGCACGATCGAACCATCAAAATATTTTTTTAAAGCGGCCACTCCCGCATTCATCCACAGTAATGTTGGATCGTCATTTGGAACTAAAGATGCTCCTTGTTCAACACTATGACCTTTGCTTTGAAAGAAATCAAGCCACATTTGTCTTATTTGGTTTCCAGTTAAATATTTCATATGTAAATCCTCCTAAAAAAATAGAAAATCGTCCCTTGATTGAAAGGACGATTGATCGCGGTACCACCTTTGTTCTAGATAACTAGCACTCAAAATCCTTAACGCGGATCAACGGATGGGATTAGCATCTCTTGAAAGGAGCTTCAAAGAACTTATGGGTCCGTTCTCACCAAATGGGACTCTCTTTAACCATCAAGTTGCTTCTACTTATCTTTCGCTTCGATTTATGGTAATTATACACTATCACTCATGACTTTGCAATTGAATTATGCTTACTTGATGCATTTTACATGAAATCCTCTATGGTCAAAAAATCGGGAGTATTTCCTTCGGATTGATTGATTAAAAACGTTTTCAATAAGGTTTTTCTAGGCATCTCAATCCCCAGAATACCATGCTTTAATGCCTGATATTCTCCAATCAACATCAGTCTTTCTTTTGCTCTTGTAACAGCAGTATATAACAGCTTGCGTTTTAACAGAATTGACTGACTTCTAACTAAGGGTAATATAACGACTTTGTACTCGCTTCCTTGAGCTTTATGAACGCTTATCGCATAAGCTAAAGTTAGATTATCAAAATCCTTGATGTTGTATTTAACGATGTTGCCGGAAAAATCAACCAGCATCTCTTTATCATCAAGAATCTCGGATACTATTCCGATGTCACCATTCATAATGCCATCTTCTGGCTGATTAACTAGTTGGAGGATTTTATCTTTAAGGCAGAAAAACTTGCCTTCATAACCAATTTTTATGTCTTTGTTTTGAATATTAAAAGTTGACTGAATCATACTATTGATATGGTCGATTCCGGAAATCCCTTTATACATGGGAATCAAAATTTGAATGTCTTCCCACAAATCAAATCCAGCTTCAATAGCTTCCTTTATCACTTTAATAATTATATTGGGCACCATTGTTTCATTGGCTCGGATATACGAGCGGTCAGAATGCTGACTTAACACATTTTCAGAAAGGTTTTGATTGAGGATGTCATATGCCAATCGAATTATCGACGAATCAGCAGCCTGACGGTGAATTTTAACTAGTCGTACTACTGGAAATAAATCGCATCCCAATAAATCTGCAAGTACTTGTCCTGGTCCAACCGAAGGTAATTGATTTTCATCACCAACGATGAGAATTTTCGTGTTTGTTTTAAGCGCGGAAAATAGTTGTTTTGCAAGGAGCACATCCATCATTGAAGCTTCATCAATAATTAATAACTTTGTTTCTAACGGATTATGTTCATCAAATGTATAATGACCTTCAAAATCAAATCCTAATAAGCGATGAATTGTCGTTGCTTCCAGCCCTGTCGCTTCCGATAGCCGTTTTGCAGCTTTTCCTGTTGGAGCAGCAAGTTTAATCTTGTTAATTATTTCTCGATTCCCTTGATGCATCTGCTGAAAAATAGCCACTACACCTTTGATAATCGTTGTTTTACCGGTTCCAGGTCCTCCGGTGATAATCGTAAGCGGGTGATGTAATGCCGTGATGATGGCATCTTTTTGATTTTCAGTATAATCGATTCCATTTCGTTTTTCAAAATCGATTATATATTGATTAATTAACGCAATATCAAATTCGTCAATGGAAGTATTACTGTATCGAAAAGCTAACTTCGCTATTTCTTCCTCAGCTCGATATAAGTATTCCAAACTGATTAAAGCATCTTTTTCAATAATTCGATGTTCATCAATCAGTTGTTTAATCGTGTTTTCGATGGCTTCAACCTCGATAAAAGTATCTTCCCCTACTTTTAAAAACGCTGAAGCATATGCCATTATTTTTTCTTTTTCCAATAATGTATCGCCATATTTTGCCACATACTCCCCTAAAAGATATAAAATAACGGCACGGATTCGTAAAGGATTATCAAAAGCAAATCCGATTTTAAGACCGATTTCGTCGGCCCGTTTGAAACCAATTCCTTCGACTTCATCCATTAATAAATACGGATTTTGTTTGATGACATCAACTGTTTTATATCCATATTTTGAAAATATTCGCATTGCCATTTTTGGCGAGATTTGGAATCCATATAACCACACCAATGTGGATTCTGCTTGCCGATTAATCAATAACTGTTGTGGGAGCATCGTTTTAATTTCTTGAGATAAGCGAGAAACCCGGTTGAGAATCTGTGGATTATTAACAATTTGATCTAAAGCATCATTTCCAATTGCATCAACGATTCTAGCAGCTGTTTTCGGTCCGATGCCTTTAAATAAATCACTGGATAGATAGTCGATAATACCTTCGCGAGTATTATCAATTTGTCGTTCATATCGCATAGCATTATATTGAATTCCATATTTTGGATGGCTTTTAACCGTCCCAAAGAATTTGTAGTTCACACCTGTTTCTAGTTTAGGAAAAAACCCACAGACAACAATTGTGGGTTCAAAAAAAAGCAATGATGGGTCATTTGTGTCGTTAATTTCCACCTTCAGGACCGAATAACTGTTTTCCTCATTGAAAAAGAGACTTTGCCTGATGGTTCCTTGCACATAATTCATCAGAAAAATCCTTTCTAGTAAAGACTAGTTAATGACTCATAATCTTTTCGATGTCGGCGACTTCCTTAATGATATTTTGAGATAGATTCCGCGATCCGGTTTCCGTAACTAAGACATTATCTTCGATTCGAATACCGATACGCTCTTTTGCTACATATATACCCGGTTCAATCGTCAAAACAATCCCGGGTTTCAAGGGTAATTGATACGTTCCTACGTCATGAACATCAAGACCAAGGTAATGACTTACCGAATGATAATAGACACTATCAATGTCATTTTCATTCTCGATGACACCTAATTTTTTTGCCCCTTCAGCTAGCAATTTACGGGCATATGCATTCAAATCAGCCATCATAATATTCGGCTTCACAAAAGCAATACACTGTTTATTTACTTCAAGAACTAGTGAGTACAAAGCTTTTTGTCGGTCAGAAAATTGGCCAGAAATTGGGAAGGTACGTGTGATGTCGGAAGCATATGGTCCTGACAAACACCCCAAATCCATCAATACAAGATCGCCATCATTTATGATACAATTATTCTCCTCATAATGAAGGGTCGTCGCGTTAGCACCAGAAGCGGCAATCGTATTAAACGAAACTCCGTTACTGCCTGCGGCTTTCGAAGCATATTCATATAATGCATCTAATTCACGTTCATTCATGCCTGCATGTGCCTGTTTCCATACGGCCTCTAATCCCGCTTGCGTATATTTTATCGCATTATCGATTTCGCTAATCTCATCAACGGCCTTTATCATTCGCTGCAAATCAAGAATCGGATTGGCATTTTGAACATTGATTTCTGGATAATTAGCTAAGATAAAATCCATTTTTAACAAACTGACCGGTTTTACTCTTACTTGCGTACGATATAAATCCAAGTACAAGTTATGTGGTACTTTGGTCATATTTTTGCGGGAATCGGACAAAATCCCATTGCCGATAAAAAATTCGAAATGATCGAGGAAAAAAATCGTTTTCATATCGAATCCCGAAATGTTCGCCGCTTCTTCTTTGGAAAGGCGATGACCGAGCCATTTTTCAGAAAAATCAGTTGCTTCTTCAATAAACAAATACTCAAAAGTCGATGTTCCGTTTTTTCCTAAAACAAGAATATAATTGGGACGGGGCAAGCCAGTCAAATAATAAAAATTCCGGTTGGCAACATACGGATAATACTGATCCGTACTTTTGTGTGGAGCTTCGCCAGAAAAAAATACAGCAAATGATAAATCCTCCATGTGCTCACAGAAATCTTTACGGTTTTTTACAAATAGTTCTTTCCTCACAGATATCACCTCATTCTATGGTAAATATTATATCATATCCATTTTTTTTGAGTAAAAAAAAAGCACAATTTCTGTGCTTTAAGGAAGAAAATCTAAATGAATGGAACCATTAGAAGTATGAAGAATTATCTGATTTGCGTTACCAGCGTGATACGTTCCTGCGGTTGTGATATTTCCATCAACATAAATGGAGCCATTAGCTGTAGCAAAGTTTGTGGCATAATCAGTAAATTCACCAACCAATGTTACATCGATAGCTCCATTGGAAGTGTAACAAGACAAATCAGCCATAGTAATCGCGGTGACATCGATTGATCCATTAGAGGTTTTTAAATAAATATTTCCCTCGGTTCCACAATCAGCATTGTTCACATTGATGATACCATTGGCGGTAGTGACCCGAATTGATTTCGCATCAATATTAGATAATGTGACTTTGCCATTTAATGTATTGAGATCCAAGTCACCTAAATTATCAATCGCTTCAACAGTAATAGCTCCATTAGAAGTGTCAATATTGAGATCAAAATCAGTTCCTTCAGGAAGATATAGATAAAAATCATAGTATTGTGTTGAACTCCAATTAAGCCAACTTAGTCCCCAAAAAAAGTTCCAGTACCAAATAAGGTCACTATCAAATGTTAATGATTTAGTTTCAGACAATACCTCAATTGGATCATTTTCCGAAACATAATAACTTACTTCGATTTTATCAGTTGTACTTTGACCAACGATTACTTTACGATTATCAAAATCCATATTGATAGCAGAAATTTCTGCTATTTCATAACTGCCTTCAACTAGAGTATAGGTGTGGTCGGGAAACTCATTTCCCACTTGATCATTGGTAGTTAAAAATCCGGCGACACAAGCTCCGATGCCAAGTAATATAAATATGATTCCAGCTTTTAATATTTTCACCATGTCATTGTCCTTCCTTTTTTATCTTTGATTGAATAAATTCCATCAATTTCTCAAGTTGATTTTTTGATTGAACAAATAACGACTTGAAAACCCAAAAGCCAATCAAAACCAATCCCAATCCAATACTGGCACTGCCGGCATACATGATAATCGTCGCTGCTGACAGTGATTTGATCACCGCTTCATAAATTCTGATGCCAGCGAACACCAGTGTTCCACCGCCCGAAGCCACTAACGAGATGCCTATCGAACCAATTACAATCATTAGGATGAAAAAAATAAAGTATCCGATAATCTTGACGGTAACACTGAAAACCTTTTGTAATTGATAGTCTTTCTTTTCTTTAACATTGGTCACAAAGTCCTGATCCTTTTTGATTGTTCGGGTAATTTTATCGACACTTCCAAGCTTATCGATGAATTCTGCTTCTGATTCGCCGCTGTCGATTGCATCCTGAATTAATTCGTCATAGTAATGGACGATTTCCTGACGCTCCGTATTAGAGCAATGTTCTAAGGATTGATTCAATTTATATAAAAATTCGTATTTATTCATACTTGGCTCCCTTATTTCAAAATATAGTCGTAGATGGTTTTTATTTGTTCAAATTCCTGCCGACAATCTTTCAGTTTTTTGATTCCCTGACTAGTGATTTGATAATATCTTCGCAATCGAGAATTATATTCTTCTGTGTAAGTCACTAAATAATTTTGCAATTCGAGTCGCTTTAAAATCGGATAAAGAGTCGACTCCGATACTTCTAGTACTTCCGACACATCTTGTATGATTCGATATCCGTAAGAGGCTTGATTTTTCAACGATGCCAAAACCAATAATTCCACAAACCCTTTTTTTAATTGTACATCCAAGTTAATACCCCCTTACACATAATACTATACATTGCATAGTATACTTTGTCAACTCTTTTTTTTATTATATTTACAAAAAAAATCGTCCCCGTTAAAGACGATTTTATTTGTACTACTGATTCTGTTTTTTGGATCGAATGCGGCGATATACGGCAACGCCACCAAACAAAAGAATGTAAAAGAGTAAGAGCCAAATAACATTCCATGGTCGTGTCTGAATGTTAAAGATGCTTCCAAGGAAAACAAAAAAGATTATGATAATGATTCGCGATAAAAAAGTCAAAAGCGTATATTTAGGTATTGTGACCTTTGTTAATGATAGTCCATAATTCATGATGGAAGATGGAAGAAAAGGGTTGGATAATAACAATAAAGCTAACCCAAAGTTTTTATTATCAACAATGGTGACAAATTTTTGACCGAAATCACTGTTTTCAACTTTCTTGATGAAATATTTTGCTATCGTCTTGCGAATCAAAATGAAAATAAGAAACATTCCAATAAATGAACCCATTACCGATAATACAATCGTATAAAAAGTACCCAATTCCGCTCCATATGTCTCCGATAAAACCGCATGACTGTATGAGATGATTGCAGTTAATGGAAGCCAAGGTAATAAAGCTTCCAAAAACGGGAGCAAGAACGCCGAAAGTGGAACAAACCATGGATTTAATTGCATAAACTCTTGGAAATCAGTAAACATATTAATAAAGAAAGCGGTAATTTCTCTAATAATTTCTGCCATTGTTTTTTCCTCTTTCTTCAAAATATAAACAAAAGCACCCCGATACCGGGATGCTTAGGATATGCTTTTTATAGCAACTCGGCAAAATGCTTCAAAGTTCTAATCATCTGCGCTGTATATGACATTTCATTATCATACCATGAGACGACTTTTACTAATTGTTTGCCATCAACTTCAAGTACAGTGGTCATCAATGAGTCAAACATTGTTCCTTGAGTGATGCCGATTACATCGCTAGAAACAATTGGGTCTTCGGTATATCCAACCGTATCAGATTGTGCCGTTTTGACAGCGCTATTGACCATTTCCTTTGTGACTGGAGTTTTAAGTTCAACAACTAAATCTACAACCGATCCCGTAACAACCGGAACCCGAAGCGCAATACCGTCGAGTCTGCCCTTTAATTGTGGTAAAACTAGCGAAACAGCCTTAGCAGCACCGGTCGTTGTAGGAACGATATTGGCAGCGGCAGTCCGTCCACGACGGGAAGCGATACCCGCTTTATGGGGCCCATCAAGCGTAATTTGATCATTTGTGTACGCATGAACAGTAGTCATGAAGCCTCTTATAATTCCAAAACTATCATCGAGTATCTTGGCGATGGGAGCCAGACAGTTAGTTGTACATGAAGCTGCGCTGACAATCGTTTCATTTCCTGTCAAAATATTTTCATTGACCCCGAAAACAACGGTGGGAATATCTTTATCTTTTGCGGGAGCGCTTAAAACAACTTTTTTGGCTCCAGCTTGAAGATGGAACCCTGCCTTCTCTCTCGTCGTAAAGATGCCTGTGCACTCCAAAACAACATCAACTTGATATTCTTTCCAAGGCAATAGTAACGGATCCTTTTGTGAGAACACCGGAATTTTTTTACCTTCGACAATTATATCCGTTCCCGCATATGATACTTGCCTACCATATCGACCTTGTGAACTATCATATTTTAACAAATAAGCAAGCTGTTGAGCATCTGTTAAATCATTGATGGCTACAATTTCAAAATCAGGATTGCCAAACATCAAACGAAAAGCTAAACGACCGATTCGGCCAAAACCATTGATTGCAACTTTTACAGACATAATAAATCCTCCTAATTATAAGACCATATGCTTTGATCGTCTATATTTTACCTTTTTTTTGTGTTTATATCAATAAGTGTCAATCTAAAAACGTTTTCATTGAAAAAAAGATGGGAAATCCCATCATTAAATACTATAGTGCTCTAGTATGGGTAAGATTCTGAACCCCAGCACGGACAGCACATTTGTATTCGCAATCATCTTGACACTCAGTACACATAACGCTTTCACGAAATTGTTTAGGTATAAAAGCGCGGATTTCATCTTCATTGTATCCGGTCTGCATTATTTTATCATTGACTATTATCGGGCGTTTTAAAATCGTGGGATTGTTTATAATGAAATCAGCTAACTCCCCGAAAAGCATTTCATCGGTGTTCAAAAAAGTATCTTTAAAGATTTTTGATCGCGTCGATATAATATCTTCAAATCCATTTTCTGAGAATTTAAGCATCTTGATTATATCTTCGCGAGTAAGTTTCATACCAACGATGTTTTTTTCTTTAAAAGGTATTTTATTATCTTCAAACCATTTCTTAGCTTTGCGGCAAGAAGAACAACTAGAACTTGTGTAAAGGGTAATCATCAAAAACCACCTACTTTCAATGATTATTATATCATTAAAAAGGTATTTATAACTTTTTTTTGTAAATGATGTTATAATTAATATAATGCATGTTGAAGGAGGATTTTATATATGAACTGGGATTTATCTTACTTATTTTCAACCCTGGAAGACTTCGAAAAGGCTTATAATGAAACCAACGAAATCATAAAGAAGCTTCCGGCTTACCAAGGACAATTGCATGTAGAAGCCAAGTTTAAAGAGTATTACCTATATATTAAAAAAATATCACAAATCGGATACCGAGTATATCAGTATGCCTCTTTACTAAGCGATTTAAACAAGAAAAATCAAGAAAATGCGGCGCGATTACAGAAGGTTCAAATTACTTTTGCGATGATGCAACAAGTGACAGCTTTTGAAGAGCCAGAATTGATTTTGATTGGAAAAGATAAAATCATGGCTTTTATAGATCATAATCCTGATCTTGAAGAAACTCGATTCGGTTTTGTAAAACTTTTCCGCCGTCAGGAACATATTCTTGATCAAAACAGTGAAACATTAATCGCCAACTTTAATCAATTGACTCGAGTTGGCCATGATCTTTATAGCAACCTTACCGTAGCGGATATGGAACACGGCGATGTGATGCTTGATGATGGAACAATCGTCACAATTACTGGATCAAATTATCGTGCTTATATTGCGAAAAGCACTAGTCCAAGCGAGCGGAAAGATATTTTTGAATCGGTCTTTTCTTACTATGATGCTCATAAATCAACGTATGCGGGAATTTACAATTCCGTTCTCCAAGCCGATTATGCGCTAATTAAAGCCCGAAAATATCCGAGTTCCGTCGAAGCTGCGCTATTTAATAACGCTATCCCTGTCGAAGTCTATTACTCTTTGACTACAGTCGCAAGAGAAAACACCGCTGCCATTAAGAAATACTTCGCGATTCGAAAGCAGTTCCTTGGCTTAGAAGAATATCACACCTATGACCGGTTCATACCACTTGTAAAAACTGACAAAGAATATGAATATGAAGAAGCCAAACAATTATTCTTCGATTCAATCAAGTCATTCCCCGCAGATTTTCAAAGTAAAGCTCACGAAGTCCTCAAAACCGGTTTCGTTGATGTCTACGAAGCTGAAGGCAAACGTAGTGGCGCTTATTCCTCATCGGTTTCGGATACGCATCCATTTATTTTACTTAATTATGCGAAAACCCTTGATGATGTTTTCACCGTCGCCCATGAATCTGGTCATTCAATGCATTCATTGTATGCCATGGAAAATCAACCAACCCTCTTACAAGATTACACGATTTTCGTAGCTGAGGTGGCTTCAACTTTCAACGAACATAACTTGCTTGATTATTTTATAAAAAGCAGCAAGGCTTCGAAAAACGAAAAAATTGCTTTATTGCAACGGACAATTGATGACATCTTGGCCACTTTTTACCGGCAAACATTATTTGCCATTTATGAGCTCGAAGCTCATAAATTAGTGGAACAAAACCAACCGATTACTGCCGACATATTGTCAAACATCATGATTGGCTTATACAAAGAATTCTATGATATGGATATTACCAAAGAGGAATTCAAACAATATGTTTGGGCATATATTCCCCACTTATTCTACACGCCATTTTATGTTTATCAATATGCAACCAGCTTTGCCACTTCTTTAAAATTATATGAAAATGTCAAGAATAATGTTCCCGGTGCATTTGAACGATATCTTGGCTTGCTTAAATCTGGTGGCAGTGAATTCCCAGTTGATCAAATCAAAAAGGCTGGCGTCGATTTAACTCAAAAAGATGCCTTCTTGGCAGTTGCGAACCGACTTGTAGAACTGGTTGATCAACTTGAGGTTGAAATCAACAAATAAGTGTGTTATAATGCATACTATCAAAAAACGATGAACCGGAAAAGTAACCGAAATCAATCATTTTAGAAAGCCCCGACCGATGAAAAGGGGTATGATTGTGGCGGTGAATGGCCCGGCAAGTGATGCCAATCACATCCGCTGACCTGCGTTATCGGTCTTAAGTGCCAGCAGTATTATATGCTGGAACCAAGGTGGCACCGCGTTCAATCGTCCTTATTCGTAAGGACGATTTTTCTTTTTTTTTCTTAAAAGGAGGTATTTATTATGAAACGAGTAGTATCAGGTATCAAGCCAAGTGGCACACTAACACTGGGAAACTACATTGGAGCGATTAAACAGTTTGTAAATCTTCAAAGCGTTCTTCCTGATTACGAGTTCTATCTGTTCGTAGCGGATTTGCATGCCATTACGGTTCCACAAGAGGCGGCTTTATTAAGAAAGCGGAGCCGTGATGTTGCGGCCATGTATTTAGCCGCAGGTATTGATCCCCAAAAGACAGTATTATTCTTGCAATCGGAAGTTAAAGAACATGCTGAACTTGGCTATCTTTTACAGTGTAGTACCTATGTTGGTGAACTGGAACGAATGACTCAATATAAAGACAAAGTAAAAGTCAAAAAAGAATCGGGTATCACCGCTGCATTATTCACATATCCAGTCTTAATGGCCGCAGATATTATTATGTATGATCCTGAGTTTGTTCCCGTAGGCGATGATCAAAAACAACATATTGAACTAACCAGAGATATTGCTATCCGCTTCAATAACAAGTATGGTGACTTCTTTACTGTTCCGAAACCATTGATTCCTACATATGGAGCCCGAATCATGGATTTACAGGATTCCACCAAGAAGATGAGTAAATCTGACGAATCCGATAAAGGAGCCATTACCCTGTATGATGATTCCGATACAATTCGTCGCAAAATCCGAAGTGCTGTCACCGATAGTTTAGGTCTGATGAAGTATGACTTGGAAAATCAGCCTGGTTTAGCAAATTTAATTACGATTTACTCTGTCATCGGCAATATGAAACCTGACGAAGTTGTTGCAAAGTATCAAGGTCACGGTTATGCACAATTCAAAGAGGATTTAGCAATCTTAGTAATCGATGAATTGAGCGCTTTACAAAACCGTTATCATGAAATTATTGATTCCGGAATCCTTGATGATGTCCTTGATAGTGGCAGGGATATAGCTCGAGAATATGCCTATAAAAAAGTTGAAAAATGCAAACGTAAAATCGGGTTAGGCCGAATTAAAAAGTAAAAAAAGAAATCCATAATTACGGATTTCTCAAATCGCATTATTTATTTCTTATTTGCATGGCAGTTGATTGATGTTGACAATAATCTTGTCAACGGCCTGAAAAGCTTCGCCCTCATCGTCACCATCAAAAGTTAATTTAAATTTGACATTAGCGGGAATTCCAAGCGATAACACGCCCATAATCGACTTCAGTGTTACTCGTGTATCTTGATACTCTAAGATCATTTTGGATGAATAACTGTTGGCCACCGCCACAAGCATCGTTGCTGGTCGTGCATTTAATCCGTCTGGATAAGTAATGCGGAAATTTGCTTCAATCATCAGTTACTCCTCCTTGTGGATACGATTGATTCCATCAATCACACTCATTGCGTTGCCAGGGTACATCAATTTGATGGTATTACCGGTTACAAAAATCCCTAATGCCCCTAAATTACGAATTGCATCTAAGTTGCACTTTTCGATATCGAGGACATTAAACTTCAGTCTGGCTCCGTCTTGTGATGCTTGCTGAATATTGGCGATTCCACCTAAGTTGCGAATGAACCCAGTAATAATTTCTGTGTCCAGTGGTTTATCCATAATCCGTCTTCTTTGGGCTCGAAGTGAAAAAAACAAAATCAATCCGCCCACAATGAAAACACCGATTGATACCCACATTACCCACATAATCCATGGCTCATTGGAAATCCATAACATCCAATTGATCAATGTTATCACCTCTTGTATTTATTATTTTATCACAATTCCCGAAATCGCAATCATCTTCTGTAAAAATTAATCAAAAAGGTTACATCATGGGCAATATCTACCGAGATATGCCATTAATCCCCATAGAAAGGAGGAAAATATGAACCAAATTATTGAAGCAATTATTGAAATACCGATGGGAACACAAAACAAGTATGAAGTTGACAAAACCAAAAACCGCATCAAATTATCACGTGTTCTATATTCGAAAATGACCTATCCCGCCGAATATGGGTTTATTGAAAATTCTTATGCCGAAGATGGCGATCCACTCGATATACTGGTGCTTGCGACAACACAAACTTTCCCTGGGTGTATTGTTGACGCACGCGTGGTCGGTTATCTAGATATGGTTGACTCCGGTGCTCGTGATGCAAAAATCATTGCGGTAGTCGATGCTGACCCTCGGTTTGAGACAATTCACGATATCAATGACATCCCGCAATTACAATTACGGGAAATCAAACTTTTTTTTCGGACTTATAAAGAACTTCTACCCAATCATGACGTTGAAGTCCGTGAATATCACAATTGTGAAGAAGCCCTTGTTTTGATTGATAAATGTTTAAAAAATTATCAGAGAAGGCAAAAAAAATAACGCATGCTCATAATATGAGACCAATGCGTTATTTTTTTTAGGCTTTTTTATGTACAATTTCGCCATTGATGAAAACATATTCCGTTTTCGTTAAATAATGAAGTGGATGCCCATCCCATATGACTATGTCAGCATCCTTTCCTGGCGTTATACTACCAAGCTGATTTTCAATCCCTAATATTTTAGCTGCGTTAATAGTAACGGCTTTTAAAGCATCCAACTCCGGAAGTCCTTCGCGAACAAAGATTCCTACTTGCGTCAAAGCATTAGCTAAATGAATAATCGGATGGTCAGTCATAATTGCAAATTCGATGCCATTATCAAACAGGATTTTTCCGGCTTTAAATGACTTATTTCGTAATTCATATTTTGACTTCGATCCGAGTGTGGGGCCAATTATGACGCGTTGATGATGAGCTTTGAGGAAATCAACAATCATATAGCCTTCTGTCGCATGATCGATAGTGGCGTCTAAGCCAAATTCTTCGATAATACGAACTGCCGTCGCTATGTCGTCTTGCTGATGAGCATGAATTTTAACCGGAAGTCCATCAAAAACTCGAGCCAGTGATGCCCATTTCATATTATATTCGGGAGGGTTTACCTCTTTTCCCGCTTTAAGATCAGCTTGATATTTTATAATTTTGTTGCGGTATTCCCTTGCTTTTATCAAGGCATCGCGAATCAAAGCGGCCGAAGCCATCCGTGTATTAGGCTCTTGATTCTTACCAAAATATACGCGTTTAGGATTTTCTCCTAAAGCCATCTTCATCGCCGATTCGGCTTTGATAACTATTTCATCGATGATTTTGCCTTTAGTCTTCATAATACAGAAAGTCCCACCAATGACGTTTCCGCTTCCTGGGCCAGTGGAAACAGTTGTGACTCCGGCTTCCAAAGCTTCGACGAAAGCAACATCCTGCGGTTTGATAGCATCAATAGCCCGCAGTTCCGGATACACTGGGTTGGTCATTTCATTGCCATCTTCACCTTCAAACCCGATGGCTTCCTCAAAGATTCCAACGTGGCAATGAGCATCAACGATTCCGGGAGTAACATAATGTTTTTTGGCGTTAATAATTTGTGCATTTGGATAATCTTTCGCATCAAAATGGCCGATTGCCTTAATGATTTTACCATCAATTAGAATATCGAAAATTTCATAGTTGATAACATCCATGCTAAGTAGATACGCATTTTTAATTAATATCATTTTTGGGTTTCCTTTCCATAGTTTCTAACTATATTTATAAAGCATAACATCCCATATTTTAAAATACTTTCATCAATGTTGAACAATGGATGATGCAAACTATATCCAGTCTCATCGTTCTTCTTGCTGCCAAGCCAAGCAATGCATCCCTTTTTCATGGCCGTATAACGGGAAAAATCTTCAGCACCAAGTGAGGGCTTTTCTAATTCAATGAAAGTTTTTGCCCCAAAAGTATCTTCAATAATTCGATGGAAAAATCTGGCTTCCGACACCGTGTTAATCGTGGGATCATATTCACGAATATATTGGAATTCATATGTTCCACCATGCATGAAGGTAATTCCCTTTAATACATCTTCAATCGCCACCTGCAACTTTTGCCTTGTCGTTTCGTTGAAGCAACGAACTGTCCCTTCCAATTCGGCGAATTCAGGAATAACATTATGGGTTGTCCCCGCAGATACTTTTGCTACAGTAATCACCCCGTTTTCCGTTGGATCAAGTTGCCTAGTAATGATTGATTGCAGTGCAACAATTACCTCTGCTTGCATTAAAATAGGATCAATTCCCAAATGAGGGTATGCTGCATGCGCTCCTTTGCCGACTAATTTTATCTTGATAGTATCTGCCGAAGCTAATGCTTCGCCAGCTTTGATTGCGATTGTCCCACTGGGAAAAGCACCACTGACATGAAAAGCAAAAAAGCTGTCGACATCATCTAATAAACCTGATTGGCATAAACCATAAGCTCCGCCCGGATTTGGGCCTTCTTCAGCTTCTTGAAAAATCAGTTTGACGGTTCCGCTCCAACCATTCCGATGATCATTAAGGTATTTAGCCGCACCTAAGAGCATCGCTGTATGGGCATCATGTCCACAAGCATGCATCTTCCCGTCGTTTTGTGAGCGATAAGGCAAGGTCATATTAGCTTCAGTGATTGGTAATGCATCCATATCGGCTCGTAATCCAATCACTGGACCAATACCGTTTTTGATGATTCCTAACAATGAGTTTTTTCCCACATGGGAGTGATATTCAATCCCCATCATCTGTAACTCATTTGCCACAAAATCATGAGTTTTGATAAGATCAAAACCCACTTCGGGATATTGATGTAAATGGCGGCGGATTTGGATTAAATATGATTCCCAAGGTAATATTTCGTCGATTTTAATCATTATAAACACCTGCTTTCCGAAAATATAGTTCGCAAATCGAGATAATATATATGCATTAACAATTTTGGCTTTTTCCTTGACTTTGCTTCGCTCCAAATTTGACAATCAGCGTCGAACCCAATAAACCCAAACCTAAACCGACAATGCCGAAAACAACCGTTACAATATTGGTGGAAACATATTGCCAAAAAAATTGGTAGATCGGTGTTTGAGCGGTGTAATCGCTGGCACTTCCCGAATCACGCATCCAAATAAACAATGTTACTGCAGAAGCAATTATGAAACCAATAATTGCTAAGTAACTCTGCACTGGATACTTTTTCAATATCGATTCTAAGAGTTTACTAATAAAAACAACTCCCACGACGGCGCCAATTCCAAATGGCAATAAAACGCTTAAGTTGTATCCCAACTGCGTAAAATCAAGTAAATTGCCAACAACATTGGAAACAATAGCCGTGTAAAAACCCATAATCATTAATAATCCCGAGCCTGATACTCCCGGAATAATCATCGATATTGCGCCGATGACACCTAAACCAAAAAGTAATAGAATTGTGGAAAAGTCGATGGTGAAAAAATCGGTGCCATTTGTACCGTTCATTACTTGAAAAACCACCAATGCTATGACTATGAGAAAGGCAATTATAAAAGCCATGATTCCCGAGGTTGTCACACGATGGCCTTTAACATGTTTAAGTAAGTTGGGAACACCGCCAATTGTTAAACCAATAAAAACCATTATCGTGACAAATGAATTCACTTGCAAAGCTAAAGCCATAAGACTAGAAAACAGTAAAATTCCCGCTACTAAACCGATGCCAACCGGAATTAAAAATTTCATACTGTTTTTAAAATCAGTGAAGATATTCCCTAAAGCATGTAAAAGTCGGTCATAAATTCCCACATATACAGCAAAAGTCCCACCACTACACCCAGGGATTGTAAAAGATAATCCGACAATGAATCCTCTTAATAATAAATCCAGAAACATTTTTGCACCTCATTTTTATACAATGGCATCACCAATTAGGTCATAAGAAAAAGAAGTCGTAATTTTAACATCAATATCATCGCCGATACGCAATTTTTTTGGTGATTGAAAGACAATATATCCATCAATATCATCGGGAGCAAAAGCATAACTGCGACCATAGTAAAATTTTGAGTGTCGATCATAATTTTCAACAATTGTATGATGAATCGTTCCTATTTGCGCCTTATTGAGCTTTGTGGCAATAGTTTTTTGAATCTTCATAATTTCATCAAATCGCTGCGATTTTACGCTTTCTGCGATTTGATTAGACAAAGAAAAGGCAATAGTGTCTTCTTCCTGTGAATATGGAAACACTCCCATGCGATCGAAAGGATGTAAACTGATGAAAGCTTTCAATTTTAGGAAGTCAGCTTCTGTTTCTCCTGGGAATCCCACAATTAATGTCGTGCGAAAAATCGCTTCTGGCATCATTTTCTTAATTTTAGCCAGTAGTTCAACTAGCAACTTTTCATCCCCCCGACGATTCATTTGTTGTAATAGCGATGAGGATACATGTTGAATAGGTATGTCAAAATATTTAGCAATTTTGGAGTTTTTCTGGATTGTTTCTAAGAGTCGATCCGTGATTTCGTCGGGGTATAAATATAATACTCGGACAAGTTGAATTCCCGGTATTTCACTTAAACGACTAAGCAGTTCTGGCAGTAAGGATGTACCATCCGGTGTCAAATCGGTGCCGTATCTAGTCGTATCTTGACTAATAACGTTAAGTTCCTTAGCTCCGTTGGCTGCCAATATTTCACACTCATTTATGATATCATGGAGAAGGCGACTATGAAAAGGACCGCGAATCAAAGGTATGGCACAGTAGGCACAACGATTGTTACAACCATCACTGATTTTGACATACGGCGTCACATTTGATGTCGCAAGGATACGATTGTTAAAATCTAACTCGCCACAAGTAATGTTATTATCACGAAACAAATTATTTAATATAGCCCCAAAATGCGGATAATCCTTTAAAGTAATTATCTGATTAATAAAAGGCATTTCCTGTTTTAGTTTATCAGTATAGCGTTGAGCATAGCACCCACAGACAACTATCTTCTTGTCAAAAGCGCTCATTTCTTTGATGGTATCAATCGCTTCTTGTTTCGCAGATTCAATGAATCCACAAGTGTTGATGATAATTACATCAGCATTTTCCGGATCGTTAACAATCTCAATGTTGGCCTGATGCAAAATGCCCAAAATCATCTCGGAATCAACGAGATTTTTAGCGCATCCTAGCGAAATGAGTCCTGCTTTCATGATTTTACCTCAATATCTTCAAAACTGACTTCATCGATTTGGTGTCGACAACATGATAAAATCGAATCTGTCTTTGGTTTAATTATACCTTTTTATAAGTGAAAAGCCAAAGAAAAAGAGGAATTTCTTCCTCTTAAATTATGGCATTAACAAACTGACTGTTATACAACTCTGCATAAGCCCCATTCTTTTCTAGTAGTTCCTTATGGGTGCCCTGTTCAACAATGGTACCATTTTCCATTACTAAGATGACACTTGCCTTTTTAATCGTAGATAATCGATGCGCGATAACGAAACTGGTTCGGTCTTCCATCATAAAATTCATCGCGTTTTGGATATATGCTTCGGTCCGAGTATCAACTGAAGAAGTTGCTTCATCTAAGATCAGAATTTTTGGGTTAAATAGAATTGCCCGAGCAATTGTTAAAAGCTGTTTTTGTCCTTGACTTATATTGGCGGCGTCTTCTTTCAAAACAGTATTATATCCTTCTGGCATCGTTTCAATAAAATGATCGACATGTGCTTGTCGGCACACTTCCTTCACTTCTTCGATAGTCGCATTATCCTTGCCATAAGCAATGTTATCGCGAATCGTTCCCGAAAAGAGCCAAGTATCTTGTAAAACCATGCCAAACATGGAACGAAGTGTCTTTCGCGGCACATCAGTTGATTTAATACCATCGATGATTATTTCGCCAGCATCAGTCTCATAGAAACGCATAAGTAAATTGACTAAGGTCGTTTTCCCAGCTCCAGTTGGGCCAACAATGGCTATCTGTTTTCCTGCTTCGACTTTTAAATTGAGATTCTTAATCAAATCTTGATCCTTCCGATAAGAGAAATCAACATTTTTTAATTCGACATTTCCTTTAAAATTTTCATAATCGAATTGATATAAGTTTTGTTCTAAAACTTCTTCTTCAACATCCAACAATCGGAAAACTCTTTCGGCAGAGGCAATCGTTGATTGTAGTGAATTAGCCAAATTAGCAATCGTCAATATCGGATTGACAAATCGTTTTTGCAAAGTGATGAAAGTTGATATATCACCGATTAAAAGTGGGTTGGTTGCCCCAGCTAAAATACCACCGCCAATGACAACAAGCACATAACCAAGATTGCTAATCAAATCCATCATCGGTCGAATTAAACCACTAATGAATTGAGCACCTCGGGATACTTCGGCTAAATTTTTGTTGATTACCTGGAATTCTTCATATGATGATTGTTCCTTGCCGAATAATTTGACAACTTTATGGGAAGAAAACATTTCCTCAATAAAACCGTTTAGATTTGCAAGTTCAGCTTGTTGTTTGACAAACTTTGGCTGCGAATGTTTGGTGATAGTTGTTGTCACCAAAATATATAAAGGCAATGTAACTAAAGCGATTATCGTTAATTCCCAGGAGATATAAAACATCATTCCCAAGGATCCAATCAACATCAATAACCCCGAAAGGATGGACACAATGCTTTGTTGTAAAGAATCCGAAATGGTTTCGACATCATTGGAAAAAGTTGATAAAGTATTTCCGGTTTTAGTTTCATCGTAAAATTTGATTGGACATTTCTCAAGTTTATTACGTAAATCGTTGCGCATATTTTTACCGACAGTTGCGGAGAGCCGATTGCCAATCAATTGGGATATCAAATCAAAGATGAAGCGAATGATATATGCTCCAATTAAAATCCCAAAGAATAATGGAATGCTATCTAGTACCGAACTTGCTTCGGTGCCAGTCATTACTTTTTGTAAAGTGTTTAAAATGTATTGAGAAAGTAATGGTGTAAATACAATTATTAAAGTTGCCAAGATCGAAAAAACAGTCATAATTATCATTGATGCTACATACGGTCGCAAATAATGGAGTAATCGTTTAAGCGTTTTACGGAAATTTTTCGGTTTTTCTCCTGGGGCACCAAACATCATTGGTCCGTGTTGCGGTTGTTGTGGTCGGTTTTCTCCACGTGCATAATTTTTTCCTTGAGGTTTTCCCACATCCGGATTATTCAACGGAACAGTCTTTATTTTTTGTTTCATGCGAGTTCCTCCAAAGAAAGTTGCGATAAAGCAATTTCTCGGTAGACTTGACAATTGTCCATCAAATCACGATGTTTGCCTTTACCAACGATTTGGCCTTCTTGTAATACAATAATTTGATCAGCATCAATAATCGTTCCGATGCGCTGTGCTACAATAATTACCGTGGATTTGGTAGTTTCTTTTTTTAGAGCTTTTCTCAGTTTGGCATCGGTTTTAAAATCCAATGCCGAAAAACTATCATCAAAAATATAAATTTTTGGTTTACGAACAATTGCTCTGGCGATTGATATTCGTTGCTTCTGTCCACCAGAATAATTAACGCCACCCTGGTCAACAACCGATGCAAAATCAGCGTCTTTTTCCATGATAAACTCCGTCGCTTGAGCAACCTCTGCCGCATATTTTACGTCTTCTTCGGTGGCACCCTCTTTGCCATAAGCGATATTCTCGGCAATCGTACCGGTGAACAGCGATGCTGTTTGGGGAACGAACCCCATCAATTCCCGTAGTTTTTTTAATTTGATATCTCTGACATCAACGTTATCTATGGTAATTGAACCCGAGGTTACGTCAAACAATCGCGGCAGCAAATTGATAATTGTCGATTTACCGGAACCGGTGGAACCGATGATAGCCACTGTTTCACCGACTTTTGCCTCAAAAGAAATGTTATCTAAAACATTCTTTTCAGCATCTGCGTATTTAAAATCGACAGCATCAAATCGAATGTTGCCTTGAAAATCGGTATCGTCGTATTCGGTTTTTTCGGTATCATGAATCGTAATTTCTGTGTCGAGGATTTCGCTGATTCGTTTCCCGGCGACTTCAGCCCGTGGGAAATTAATGAAAGCAATTGTCAGCATAATGAGGCTGAACATGATTTGCGTTACATATTCAATGACAGCTGTCACACTAGCCAAGCCAACATAATCAGTAATCGTGCCTTTAGCTACGGCTAAATATGCTATATAGACAATCGAAATCACTACTGTATTGAAAAGTAAATTAACGACGGGATTTAAAAACGACATAATATTACCGGCCTTAATGCTCGTTTTTGTCAAGTCATCATTGGCAACTCGATAGCGATTAACTTCTTTTTCTCCTTGCCCAAAAGCGCGAATAACCCGAACTCCATTTAAAGCTTCGCGTCCGACAAGTGTCAATTTATCAATCTTTTTTTGTAACGATTTAAACAAGGGGAAAACCAACAAAAACACTCCAACGATTAAAATCGCTAGTGCTGGGATTCCAACAAGTAACACCGCGGTCAATTCGGCGTTTTTCATTAGACTCATGATTAACCCCCCCACAAAAATGATGGGGATGGTTAAAACCATTCTAAAACTCATGATCGTATACATTTGTACCTGACGAACATCATTTGTTGAACGCGTGATGAGTGTTGATGTTCCAAATTTTTCCGCTTCGGCAAGCGAGAAATTACTCACTTTTTGATAAATAGCTTTGCGAATGTCACGACTAAAACTTACCGACACTTTGCTCGAATAATAAGCGATTCCGACAGTAGCTATTGACGATATGAGCGTTATTCCCAACATAATCAGACCATAGTAAATGATGATACCGATATCACTTTTTTGTGTGATTTGGCATGTATCTGGCATCGAATCCAAATCACAAGTCTCCCCATCAGTCAAGAGTTCCCATGTGTTAGTGTCAGGATCTAGTACTCGATATTCGGCATATAAGCCTTCACCGATAATCTTACTCATATAATTAGGCAATAATAGTTGTCCAATTGAAGTAAAACCAACAAGTACAACCATCATAACCACACCAAACCAATATGGTTTTAAAAATTTATAAATTTTCTTCATATAGTAATTCCTCCCCGTAATAAGCAGCGATTTTGCGATAGATTTTCTTAGCAATTGCTTTCATAGCCGTAATTTCTTCTTCAGTAAGGGCACTTTCTTCAAGTTTGTCCCAAGCTTTTAAGGTTTCGTAGACTGCTTTCGCGGCAATCTCGCCTTGTTTGGTTATGGATAGTACATATCCGCGAGCATCACTAGGATCGATAGTTTTGATGATATATCCAAGGTTGCTTAAATGACATATCGCTCTTGTCGCATGCGATTTATGAAATGGTGATTTTTCAATTAAGACATTCATTTTAATGGTTTTTGGTAAATCGATGTCAATAAGATAACGGCCTATCGGTCCCGAAAGGCCTATCGATGCTAATCGCTCATCAAAAAATCGACAATGATATTTACTGATTAAATGATCATATTTATGTAACATCTCTGTCCCCCTTTTCGATAGTTCTCATTAAGTATATCTTCAATTAGTTGCGTTGTCAACTAATTTTTTGTTAAAAAGAAAACTTGTGAGTTTCCTCATAAGTTATCTGTTTACTTCATTATATAAAGAATTCCAATACATCCTTGTCCGCAGTGACTGGAGATAACACATCCGGCAGAAGTAACATACTTGTTTTTCACCGCAATATTATCGATTTTATCATTGATATACTTAACTGAATCGCTGGCAAGCGAATGAGTTACCATCAAATAATCATCATCAAGTTGGTCTTTTACTCTTTGGACTTCATCAATCAAAATATCCAATCCGGAAGTGATTTTTCCATGTCCCTTTTTTCCCACTGCCATTTCCCCATTGACAACTTTTATAATCGGTTTGATTTTTAAAATCGTCCCAACAAAAGCTACCACAGAATTACAGCGTCCGCCTTTATAAAGATACTCCATCGTATTAATAACGAACTGAGTTCTCACTTTGGGTACCAAATCAATGATTTTCTGTTCGATAGTGACAATGTCATCGCCTTGATCACGAAATTTGCACGCTTTTAGGACTAAAAGCCCCGTTCCTGATGACAGATTTTTGGAATCAACCAGATGAATATCATCTGATTGTAGAATTTTTTTGGCTAAATTGGCACTTTGAAGCGTTGCAGAAAACTTAGAGCCAATCCCCATATACAAGATTTTATAACCTTGATCAAGATAATACTTAAATCGAGTAGTAAATGTTCCTGGCGCAATCGCAGCGGTTTTGGGCAAATAACCGCAATTTGTTATCTTATCATACATTTCGTTAACTGTTAAAGTCTCTCCGTCTAAATATGATTCTTCACCGAAATTGACATATAGCGGAATAATCTCAATATCATTTTTTTTGATTAATTCTGCCGTTAAATCACAAGTGCTGTCGGATATGATTTTAATTTTGTCCATATAGTTTTTTCACCGCCGTTATTGATTATATGTAATCAGTCTATAAATGTAAAGATAATCAATCGTTTTTACAAAAATACCGTTTTTTAACGACAGTTCTTGGTCGGTAAAACCGAAAGTGATATAATGAAATCGAGGTGAATCTGATGCGTACAATCCCCAAAGAAAAATTAATATCCGAATTAGAGCGGATAATCATCGAAGCCGCTACCGTACTAGATGACGAAGTTGTTAGTTGTTTGCGGTTTGGCAGAGAACAGGAAACATCAAAATTAGCAATTCATATTCTTGATGAGATAATTGATAATCAACAAATTGCAAGAACGGAAAACATTCCTCTTTGTCAAGATACTGGCGTTGCCGTTTTTTTTGTCGAAATTGGTAATAATTTATATTTCGATTATGATCTTACTGAGGCAATTAACCAAGCCGTCCGCAACGGATACATTAAAGGATATCTTCGCAAATCGGTTGTGCAGCACCCTTTAGATCGCAAAAATACACTTGATAACACTCCCGCCATCATCCATTATCTACCGGTAATTGGTGATCAATTGCGAATTCGGTTTGCCCCAAAGGGTGGCGGCAGTGAAAATATGAGTAAACTGACAATGCTAACACCGGCTGATGGTCGTCAAGGAATCATTGACTTTGTTGTTGAAACGGTTCGAAATGCTGGTGGGAAAGCTTGTCCGCCGATTATATTAGGAGTTGGAATCGGCGGTAATTTCGAAAAATCAGCTTTGCTTGCCAAGGCGGCTTTATTTCGCAAACTAAGCGATGAAGCTACAAATCCAATAGATAGAGAACTTGAGAAAGAGCTATATAAAGTTATTAATGAAACAAATGTTGGACCGATGGGATTAACTGGTAAAACAACTTGCTTGGCAGTCAAAGTCAATTCATATCCTTGTCACATTGCTTCTTTACCGGTGGCGGTGAACATCCAATGTCATGCTGCTCGACATAAGGAAGTGATATTATGAGTCAAGAAGTCATCAGAATTTCAACACCAATTTCTGATCAAGAAAGAATGTCTCTTCGTGTTGGTGATATCGTTCTTATTTCCGGAATCATATATACAGGACGAGATGCCGCTCATAAACTAATGGTTCAAGCGCTTAATAATGGTGA
>JAQVVR010000005.1:0-19815 GCA_028698875.1 Candidatus Izemoplasmatales bacterium | reverse complement strand
TTAACCGGTATTATAAGCAAATACGTTATCCCAATACCAACGATGCCAGCGATAAAGCCAATAATCAGATTTTCGCTGTTAAAAACTCGGGAAACATCTTTCTTACGAGCTCCTAAAGCCCGTAAAATTCCGATTTCTTTGGTTCTCTCCAAAACGGAAATATAAGTTATTATCGCAATCATAATTGATGACACAATCAACGATACAGCCGCAAAAGCGACTAAAACAATTTCGACAGTATCCAACACTCGTCGCACAATTGAAGTAAAGGTAGTTGCCCAATCGACAAATTCAATCCGTTCCGCTGAATCAGCTGAGTAACCATTAATGGTGTTATATGATTCTAGATAATTGCCAACAATTTCCTTCGCATCAAAATCCGTAGCATAGATGTAAATACTATCTACATTTGTACTAACTTCATCTGGATAAGTGGTATAGATAAAGTCAATTGCATCAGAGGTAAAACCAAGTCCACTATAGAAAATACCGATATTTGATGATGTTTTTAACCGAACGATTCCCGAAATCGTCACATCCAAAGCCGCATCAGGATCAAAGGCATCTTCATCATAAATGCCAATATTCAGTTTGAATTCGCGACCAACTATTTCGGAAAATGCAAATTCGCTTACTTCCCCTTCTCCGGTTCCAACATTGGTAAAGCCCAAATTGGTCAATATCGTTTTACTGATTCGGTTGTAATCATCGACTACAAGAATGACTTCAAAGGATCCGTTCTCAAAATCATTAGCTGGAAATTCTCCGTATAAAAGATCATAACTATCGGTAAGCAAAGTTCCTTCCGGCAATCGATTTAATAATGGTCCATTCATGCTTTGCGAAAGCAGTTGGTTTGCGGTTGTAGTTTGGGTGTTGGTTTCCGTATAGATTCGCGTGTATGTGCTACTGTCGTTTTGACGTAGCAAAGACATATTTACATACTTAACATATTTAATACCAGAAATATACTGTCCACCAGTTCCGGCGACATAATCGCTGACGAAATTAACATAATCTTCAGTAATTATATTTGGTGTCATCTGTTGTACTCTGGGAACATATAATGTGGCATAATCGTAATCGGGATATTTATTCAAGTCATCTTCCATAACAGTCATCATACTAGTGGGATTATATCGAAGGCTCGAAACAGTAATGGGATATCCAGATATCGTATCGCGTTCAAAGGCAGAAATCTGTTCATCCAGTCCGTTTGACAACGATAATACTAATGCAATGCCAATGATACCGATACTGCCAGCAAAAGCCGTTAAAATTGTCCGTCCGATTTTGGTGCGGATATTTTTTAATGAAGAAACCAGTGCTGTCACAAAACTCATGGCGGTCTTTTTTAGTTTGAACTCGCTTTTCATATCCTCATTGAGTGTGACGGGATGAGAATCGCCAACAATTTTTCCGTCTTTCAGATTGATTATCCGTGTTGAGTAGCGGTTGGCAAATTCTTGATTATGGGAAACCATGATGACCAATCGGTCTTTGGATATTTCCTTAATCAAATCGAGGATTTGAATGCTGGTAATCGAATCCAGTGAGCCAGTCGGCTCATCGGCCAAAACGATATCTGGGTTATTTGCTAGAGCCCGTGCAATCGCTACTCTTTGCGATTCTCCACCTGATAATTGATTTGGTTTCTTATTGATATGGCTAGTTAATCCTACTTGTTCTAGAACTTCACTAGCGCGTTTATGACGTTCTTCTAAAGAAGCTCCCGAAAGTGCTAATCCTAACTCTACATTTTGAACAACACTCAAGTGAGAAATTAAGTTATGGTTTTGGAAAATGAAGCCAATGGAATTATTACGATACATATCCCAATCTTGATCATTAAAGTCTTTAGTCGATTTTCCTAAAATTTCTAAATCTCCCGAGTCGTATTTATCGAGTCCTCCGATTATGTTTAGCAATGTTGTCTTCCCACATCCAGATGGACCTAAAACCGTTACAAACTCATTTTTACGAAAATCAACAGTGACATCATCAAGAGCTTTTTGATGATATTCACCGATAATATATGATTTGGAAATGTTTTTTAATCTAAGCATATAACTCACATCCCGATTACGAACAAAAATTCCGTCCGCTTCCATTATAGTAGAATTACTAACAAATAGTCAAGGATATCGCCTGTAAATATCCCTTTTTGTTCTGTCCGTCACGAAACAATTTAACACATCTGCTTGAGAATTTTATCCTTCTTTTTAAAAACGTTTGAATCCGCTGAAAAGGATTCAAACGTTCTTCCCTTAGACAAATCATAGTGACGATTTTTTTATGGCTTGATAATCAATATTAGGATTAAAGTATCGTCCTTGCTTTTGAGTCACTTTTCCATAGTTGATCGCTTGAACGGGACAGATGTTAATACAGCCAAGACACCCTGTACACTTATCGTCGAAAACAATTGTTTTTTTGTCATAGACAATATTATCAACCGGGCATAATTGTACGCATTTCAAACAACCGATACAACCGGTTACAATGTATTTTTTGCTGGTTTTACTAGGTGTTTTTGCCGCTAGTTTCTGAAACCACTTTAAAAACCCCCAAAAATGCGGCCGATATGTAAAAGTGCCTTGGTTTTCAAGAACTGACAAAATGCTTTCTAGTTTTACTTCCATTTCGTGTAATAACTGCCGGTTTAGATCTTCGTCAACTTTGTACATCAATATATAATTATCCGGCATTCTGATATACTCTTGATATGTCAAGACCTTATTGGTCTTTTTAAGTGCTTGTTGTGTCAGATCACTTGATATTCCGGGATATCCGCCACAGACAAAAATCGCATAAATCCGCGGGTTTCCCTCAAAAGTCATCCCTGCAACAAATTTCCGGACTATTTCTGGTAATCCAAATATATAAACTGGTGTAATAATTCCGATTTCATCATACGTTGCTAAAACCAATGGATCCGTGTGAGGTATGAAAAAAAGGGAGCTCTCCGGAAAGCGACAATGAATTTTTTGGGCAACATAGAAAGTATTACCTGTGCCACTAAAAAAACAGATTGCGCGTTTCATATTGGATTCCTCCTATTTAAAAATGCATGTTTATTAATAAGCTTTTGCGAATAATACTTCTTTTTCGGCTTTACGTCCACATACTGGGCAAACCTCTCCTAATCGTTCTTGCACGAAAGGCATACATCTTGAGGTCGCGGTGGTGTCTTCTTTAATCTTGTTTTCACATTCGACATTACCACACCACATCATTTTGACATATCCCGGTTGATTTTCAATTATGTTTTTGAATTCTTCATAGGTGTAAGCGGGGCGAATATTGGCGGCTACGTTAGCGAGTGCTTTATCATACATCTGTCGATGAATCGATGCTAATAAATCTTCGATTATCATCGGAAGTTCACTGATTTTGACTTTTTCTTTGGAATTATCGATCCGTTTGACAATGATACAGTCACCAGTTTCCAAATCCCTTGGTCCAATCTCGATTCGAAGTGGGACGCCCTTCATTTCATATTCGCTGAATTTCCAACCGGGTGTTTTATCAGAATCATCAATTTTAACACGGATTCCGAGAGTATCCAATGCTTTATACAATGCCAAAGCATTTTCCATTACCCCAGGTTTGCTTGCTTGAATGGGAATAATGATAGCTTGAATTGGAGCGGCGTATGGGGGCAAAACCAGTCCCGAATCATCGCCATGAACCATGATAATAGCCCCAATTAATCTGGTCGAGAGGCCCCATGAGGTTTGATAAACAGGTTTAACAACACCATCTTTATCTTGGAAATTAATGTTAAAAGCTTTGGCAAAACCAGTACCAAAATAATGGGTCGTCCCGCTTTGAAGCGCCTTCCCATCGTGCATCAAGGCTTCAATGGTATAAGTTTCTTCCGCTCCGGCAAATTTTTCTTTATCGGTCTTTTTCCCGAGGATAAAGGGGATTGCCAACAAATCACGACCGAGTTCGTTATATATGTCAAGCATACCCAATACTTCTTCACGGGCTTCTGTTTCAGTTGCGTGAATTGTATGCCCTTCTTGCCATAAAAATTCAGATCCCCGAAGAAAGGGGCGAGTTGTTTTTTCCCAACGAACAACGCTACACCACTGATTATACTTCTTTGGCAAATCTCGGTAAGAAGATACGATTTTGGCGTAATGTTCGCAAAATAAGACTTCTGATGTGGGACGAATAATTAATCGTTCAGCTAATTCTTCTTTCCCGCCAATTGTGATAATTGCTGTTTCCGGGGCAAAGCCTTTGACATGTTCTGCTTCTTTCATGAATAGCGATTCGGGGATTACTAGAGGCATATATACATTTTCATGACCCGATTTTTTAAACCGATTATCGAGATATTTTTGAATGTTTTCCCAGATTGCATATCCATATGGTCGGTATATGATAAACCCTTTGGCTTGAGTATAATCCATCAGTTCGGCTTTCCGACATACATCGGTATACCATTGAGCAAAATCCTCATCTCTACCAGTAATTGATTTAACTAGTTTGTCTTGTTTGTTTTCCATATTTGTTTACCCTCTTTTTGTATTTAGGAAATATTATATCATAAATAAAAACATCTATCTATGGGAAACCGATTTTGCCTTAGAGTGCATTGGCAACAAATTGGCAAAACGCGTCCAAATTATCGGCTTTAAAAACTCCACAGTCCTCAAGAACTTTTTCGAAAATTAACCCAACTTCTTGTTGCAAAAGAATATCGATTGTGGAAGCGTCAAATGCTTTCATTTTGAGTTCGTTAAACCACGGTAAGTGTTTTTCTAATTCGGGATACTGTTTTGGATCCGTACCGGCTAAAAGGCAGGTCTTAATTTGATTGATTTCTGTCTGTAAACGTCCAGGAAGCACTGCCAGCCCCATTACTTCGATTAAGCCAATGTTTTCTTTTTTAATGTGAAAGTATTCCTCTCGCGGATGAAAGAGGCCATATGGATGGTTTTTGTCGGTGTAATTGTTTCTTAACACTAAATAGAAATTATACTCTCCATCAATATACTTGAGAATTGGCGTAACTGTATTGTGGTTCTTTTGGGTTTTTGCATGGATTCCTAAAGCATCATTGGAATATTCTTTCCAGTTTTCAAACAATCGGTTGACCATTTCTAAAACATAACGAGCATCGCTACCAATAATGCGAATCGCTGATAACGGCCACTTGAGAATTTCGATCCTTACTTTCTTTTTATAATATGCTTTCAGGATATGAGCTTTTTCAATTGGGAATTCATATCGTCCTCCTTGAAAATGGTAATGGGATAAAATGGAGCCCCCAACGATTGGCAGTCCCGCATTCGAGCCCATTAAGTAATGCGGAAATTGATTGACGAAATCGATTAGTTCACAAAACGTATCATAGTCAACTCGCATCGGCTCATGAATTTTTTTTAAAACAATTGCATGTTCGTTAAAATATGAATATGGCGAATATTGAAATCCCCATTCGTTGTCATCACCATTTATCGACAAGGAAATAACTCGATGGTTACTCCTAGGTGGTTTTGAATCCGTTCCATAAAACCCGATGTTTTCCATGCAAAGAGCACATTGAGGATAATCATCGGTTGCCTTTGCTTGAGCAATCAACTGTGGATCTTTTTCTGGTTTTGATAAATTGATAGTTATGTCAAGCGGTGCATATTTTCCCACATATTTAAACGAAATATTTTTTTTGATACGTTCGGTTTTGATGTAATTTGTAGCTTGCGACAAATCATAAAACCATTGAGTAGCCAAGTATGGATCTTCATCATATAGTTGCCAAAATTTTTGATCGATTTCTGAAGGTCGACCAATAAAACTATCCATGAGTTTTCCTTCTAGATTATCACGGGATGATTCGGAATCATCAATAATGGCATGCTTGACAGCATATTCCATAATTTTATCCATAAGTCTGAAAAAATCAATATCGTCCTCAATATCTTCGTGTTCAAAATGATCAAGCCTAAGTAGGTAAAGAACATTATTCAACGCATACTCGTAATTTACTGTGTCTAATAAGTGGCAATCGAATGCATATTGGACTAATTGATTGACGTAATTATTTATCATAATAACCTCCTTGAGAAAAGCTTGTCATATCTAAGATATTTGATAATGAATAAAGTGATGATATACTTCGGATGGTCGCAGAATCAAATCATGAAAACGACAATCGTTTATCCCGTTGGATGCATATTGCGGTTCAATTGCAATCGCTGAATGCAAGGCAGCCGCCTTGCCATTTTGAAGGTGTTTTTCAGATGGATAATTGGTGGTATAAATCGTCACCCCAGGATATGACGTTTTTATTGTTAATGATCGGTTCGATTTTGTAGAATATAAAATCAGATTGGGTTCGGATTGATTTAGAGCAAACATAAACCAGTGATCAATACCAAACGTTTTCTGATTTTTCAAGATTGGATCAACAATGACGGGCATGACGGGTTTTGAAATTGTGAAATCAAAAAGGGTTTGACGAACCGAAAGAAGTTCTGAACCGATGATTTCATCATCAACCAACAAAACATTAGAAGCGTTGATTTGCATACAATGGTTGCGTAAATCATGAGTAAAATCACCATCAAGATTAAAGTATGAGTGATTAGTAAGATTGCATAATGTCGTTGCGGTCGATTTAGCAATCAGTTCTACGCCAAGATTATTTGGTGATACCGTATAACGAACTTTAATGGTTACTACGCCGGGTAACCAATCGTGATGATAATTTGTAGTATATGTCACAATTGCTGCTTCTTGATTTTCAGCAATTGAGTCTAAAATAAAAGGGACAAATGACAATCCATGATCCCCACCGTGCAAAAAATTCGCATTTTTGGAAGCGAATTGATAGGCATTGCCATCAATAACACAACGGCCTTTCGCTATTCGGCCAGCAGTCAATCCCACTGTAGCGCCCAAATACATTCCGTCGGTCAAATAATCGTTGTAATTCTGATATCCGGCGACAATATTCGTGTTATCCGCAAGCGTCCATCGGGAAATTGCGGCCCCAATATTCAAAAATTCAATTGACGATCCTTGCGCAAATTGAATCCGAACCGCCGTGATCTTGTCAGTAATCTGTTTTTGCGAAATTACCATACGGCACCTCACCATAAATCTACTCTTATCATATCACATTCGCTGTTATTTTCATATCCAAAATCGCGCAAAAACCAGCCTTGTAGTATTAATTTGTGTTGTCGGATATGATATTATATTATCAAAATAATAAATGCCAATTGGAAGTTTGTTCAAAAAATTACGAATACCTACCGAAAAAACCCAATGTGCGATAAAATATTGATAGGTGATTATATGCTATTCTTTTCTTTGTCTATCACATGGAAACCCATTATCGAAAAATATTGTCAATTAAACTCGATTTACGAAGATTACTATGGTAGTGAACTTAATTTTAGTAATCTAATGGTTTGGCGTTTTAGTGATCAAATTGAAATTGGAGAAGAACCAAATAAATATATTTTAATTCGTTCAATGGCTTATGAACACGCCATTTATTTTCCTCCAGTAGCTATCGATAGTAACGCCTTCATCGCGGCAATCAAATGGATTGAAGCCGACTCAGTCGATCAAAACATCCCCTTTTTAGTTCAAGGGCTTTCAGAAAAAATGATTGCTACTCTTCAAACAACCGATGCTAAATATCGGGTTTATGAAAATCGAGATATGTTTGAATATTTGTATTCAAGCTCCGAATTACGGAATCTTGTTGGTAAAAAATATCATAACAAACGCAACCTTGTCCATCAATTCGCGAAGCTGGGCGCAGTTGTTTTTAGACCCTATAGGTCATTGGATGAGCAGTTAGTTAAGGACCTTTTACACAAATGGGAAGAACATAAGCTTCACGCTTTTGAGCATGAGGCTATTTTTGATACGTTAAATAATTTAGAAACATATGATTGCTTCGCTGATGTGATTGACTTTGATGGTAAAATAATTGCTTTTGCTATTGGCACTAAAACTCCGAAAATGGGGATTGTTTTATTTGAAAAAGCCGATACCGACTATCCCGGTATATATGCGGCAATAAATCAATTATTTGCCACGCTTCATTTCACTGATGTTAACATTATCAATCGGCAAGAGGACCTAGGGATTGTCGAACTTCGACAAGCAAAACTCTCATATAATCCTGTGGGCTTTGCCAAAAAATATTCCATTTCCCGTAACCACTTAACCATGGGGGAGGTATCAGAATTAAAAGAACTATATCATGAGGCTTTTGATGATTCCCAGCGGTTTTTAGATTATTTCTTCAATCAAAAATTTCGTGCGGAAAACGTCATTTTCCACAAGACAAATCACCATATCGTTTCGGCTTTGCATTTCGTTGCAAAAACATTATCGATAAAATCAGTTTTATTTTCATGCCCATTTGTCGTCGCAGCCGCAACTCTAAAAGCATACCGTGGGCAAGGGTTGATGAACACTTTATTAAAACAAGCTTTTTTTGATCTATATAATCGTAATATTGCCATATGTGCTTTATCGCCCTTTGCCGAAAGTTTTTATCTTCCCAGTGGTTTTGCGACCGTCAATCGTTTTTCGCAGTTAACGCAATATATACCTGCAAATGAGCGTTTTACATATCAAAAGGTTAATTATGAGTCAATGGAAGCCGTAGCGATAATATATAAAAACAAAATGCGAGAATTCGATATCTTTATTGATCGTTGTGCCGAATATTGGCAAACCTATTATAATGCTGTCGCAGCTGATGATGGTATCATCATAATTGTTAAAGAACAAGGAAATGACATTGGATATTATACTCAATTTGGCAACGAAATCGAAGAAATTTGTTTTCTTGATGATACATTGATTTCATCAGTTGATCGTTTAAACAATACCATTATTAATCGAGTGCATTCTGAAGGTGATGGCAGTCACGTGATGATCAGGATTGTCAATCTCAAAAAAATGCTGTCAGAATATCCCTTTGATTCACAGTTAAACACCGTTAAACGCATAAAATTTACTGATTCATTGCTAAATATGAATAATGTCACTCTCGAGATCACCATCAAAAATGGTATAGCCAATTTACGAAATATCGAGGACTATGATGAAGAAATGACCATTGAATCACTGTGCCAACAAATCTTTATCACCGGCTCAAATTTGTTCTCGAAATCAAAAACTTTAATCTTTGATAAATATTAAAACCGATTCAGCAAAAGCCGAATCGGTTTCCAAGAGAGACCGTCATTTTGCCGGTCTTTATTTTTGTAATGAAAAGAAAGCAAATTTTGTGAATATCGCTGTTTCAGGGAGCGCATTGAAAACCATATCTTCATGAGTTATCGGATGGGGAAACACCAGTTCATATGCAAATAGCCCCATCCCATCTTGTTGCTGTTTTAAAAGCGTATTTCCATACTTATTGTCGCCATATAATGGATGACCAATTGTCGCCATCTGCAACCGAATCTGGTGAAAACGTCCACTCAGTAAATCAATCTTTATAAGAGTCAATTTTTGATGATTATCTTGATACTGCTCGATAGCGGTATACGATAATTGAGCTAGTTTTCCTTGCTCTTGGTCAGTAACAAATCCCATTTTGGTCATTTCGTTTTTTGCTAAATAATTACTAAGTGTCTGGGGTTGGCCAATCGGAAGAATGCCATTTACGACGGCATAATACCGTTTGGAAAAATCATGTTCCCTGATGGATTCTGATAAGCGGGATGCCGCCTTTGAAGTCTTCGCAAAAACCATTACACCACCAACGTTTAAATCTAAACGATGAACCAATCCCAAGTACACGTTGCCAGGCTTTTGATATTTATCTTTTAAATAGTTTTTTAATATCGATAACATATCCGGTAATTCTTTTTCGCCAGCCTGTGAAAGTATTCCCGCTGGTTTAACTGTCACCAACAGATGATTGTCCTCAAAAAGAATTTGTAAGTCATTGTTCATATCTAGCCTCCCAATAGCGGATTATTATCCTAAAGCAATATCTAGAATCATCATCAGTATAAAGCCAACCATCACGGCAATCGTTCCAATATTCGAATGCGATCCAAGTTGAGCTTCCGGAATCAATTCTTCAACAACAACATAAATCATCGCTCCCGCGGCAAAGGCTAAAAGCCATGGCATGGCCATTGTCAATGCTCCGGCCAGCAAAATACCAACAACGGCAAATATCGGTTCAACTATTCCCGATAAAGAACCTAGCAAAAATGCCTTTTTTGCAGACAAAATTTCTTCTTTCAGGGGCAAAGAAACCGCTGCTCCTTCGGGTAAGTTTTGGATACCGATGCCCAATGCTAGTCCAACAGCGGATCCAAGCGCAAGCGCTGATCCATTAGTCAAAGCAGCACCGAAAGCCAGACCAACAGCCAGGCCTTCAGGAACGTTGTGTAGTGTCATAGCAAATAATAACATTGTCGACCGTTTTGTCGATGATCGAAGGCCTTCGGGTTTGTCACTGCCAATATGTAAATGTGGCAAAATCATATCCAATAATAACATGAATATCCCCCCAGCAGCAAAGCCGATAGCTGCCGGAATCCACCCAGTTATGCCCATGCTTTCAGCCTGAGCGATAGCTGGATTTAATAAACCCCAAATTGAAGCGGCAGTCATGACTCCCGCTGCGAATCCTAAAAAAATACGTTTGGTCATATTGGACATAACATTTTTGAAACAAAAAACCGTTGCTGATCCTAAAGCTGTCATTACAAAAATGAAGATAATCCCCAAAATAGCAATGGTGATTGGATCCAGTCCCCACATAAAATACCTCCTAGTAAATATATGACTTATTGATAATTTATATTATGAGTCCAAGCAAATGGAATCGGAAAAATTCGATCAACAAATGCCTTAATCATTGGGCATTGAGAATAATCAATATTTAATTTTTGATCGTATCCAAAAATTAATCTTGTAAGTAGAAGAATATTGTCGACTTGTAATTGTTCTTCTCCCCAATAAATGATGTATTTTCCGTTTGTTTCAGACCATTTTATCATGTTTTTTGATTCCGGCATCAACGTTTCCCAGTAGGGTTTAAGTTCATCCATAAATCGGGAAAAATTGATGATTTTAAAACTGGTAAACTGATGAATCGCTTTTTTTTCGCATCCACCAAGATATTGTTCAATTTCATCATGGGGATCGGTGGCAAAATGCATCACTTTTTTATTATAACACTCAAGCAGCAAATCAAATGCCGAAACGATTGCTAATCGGTCACCACCATACTCCTTAATGCCAAGATCGAATCGCTCTTCATCGGTTTCCAGTTGCAGGATGACATAAGCTACTAAGATTCCATCCCGGAAAATCATCTCAAAAGGATAGGTGGCAAAACTATCAGGATAGGTTTGCCCTTTAATCAATAAACGAAACTCATTTTCATCACGCAAATAACGAATATTTTCCTGTTGGTAAATGCCATTTATCTTTGGAAAAAATGAATCATCATATTTTTTTAAGGTGATTTTAGTCGTTTTTGAGATGTGTCCATATTCCGCAAACCACTCGGTGGCATTGCCAGCATAATCTGCACCGATTCCCAAATACAATCCTCCTTGTCCGGAAATAATCATCAAGGTAATTGCTTCAGAAAGCATCTTTTCTTCAGCCATTTGAAGTAATTTAGAGGCAATTTTTTTACCACGATATTCTGGCAAGGTTGCAACTGAACCAATTGATCCGGTCGTAATCTTCGCCTGGTGCACTTGAATAGTTGTTGGATAATAATTGACCATCGATACAACATTGTTGTCCTCGGAGGCAATAAACATCCGTTGAATATTGTTTTCTCCAAATAAACATAAAAACTGTTCTTCCATATTGGGTTTAAAAATCGTTTTTGACAGTTCAATTGCTTGTCTACGCTCGTTTAGACGACAACTACGAAATTCCATCATCTTCACCGCGATAAGGTGGCAACGTATGCTGCAAAATCAATTGTCTTACCACTTAATCGGGATTCTTCAGCAGCAAATGCCAATAAATGACTTTCTATTGAAGCATTATGGTCAGTAATATCCGTGTTTTTACCTTCTTCGATCAAGGCAATCAGAGCTTCCATAATTCCCTCATCACCACCCCCATGACCCGAAGATTTAGCCACAGTTGAGATGACTTCTGGTGCTTCAGTTCCAAACTGATATACTTCAAGGATATTTTTGTCCATATGACCACGAATTTCTCCTTTAGTTCCCATTAATTTGATGGTTCTGGTGTTTTCGTGAGTAAAGCCTGTCATGGTAAAAGCAACAGTAATTTCATTGGCAAACTCAATGGCCGTAACTTGGTGGTCGACAACATCATTATCACATTGATAGACACAGCGACCATATGGACCTTTTTTTAACGCCTTTAGCAACGCATCATCCGACATATCATTTGATACCGGCAGTTTCAACCAGTCCGGAGCATTTAGATATACTTTGGGAGCGAAATATGGACATTCTTTAGCGTATTGGCAACCATCCATGCAGAATTTGGGTGCTCCCTTTGGAATGAATTCGGATTTATAGTGAGAAAGACTCCCAAAAGAACTTACTTTTATTGGATGAGCTTTTGCAAACCAAATCATTAAATCAAGATCATGACATGATTTAGCTAATATCATCGGACTTGATAACTTTCGATTTCGCCAATTGCCTCGAACAAAACTATGAGCCTGATGCCAAAAAGCGACGTTTTCATTGTGCTGAATCGATATTAACCGGCCAATACGGCCACTATCAAGCAACTGTTTAATTGTCGCAAAAAAGGGCGTGTATCGAAGCACGTGACCAATCATCAAATGGACATGATTCGCTTCGGCGATTTTACCAAGTTCGATACAATCAAACGGATTAACCGCCATGGGCTTCTCTAAAAACAAGTGATATCCTTTTTCTATCGCTTTTTTTGCAGGTACAAAATGCATATTGTCTTGAGTGCATATAAAACAGACATCCGCCATTTTCGGTTGCATAAGGATTTCTTCATCACTAGTAAACTGATTTTCCATGGCAATTGCGTGTTTCATCGCAAAATATCCTCGCCGCATGGGGTCAGGATCGGCAACTCCCACAAAACGTATCCGTTCTCGATTCAGTTCGGCATAAGCACCATATGCGCCGATGCCACGACTTCCGGCACCAATCATGATTGCACTAATCATCAAATATCACTCCTTCATCATCAGTTATTGTATCACAATCAGATATTATATGCGATTCTTACTATTTAAAATACCGAGCATTTAATTGTGCTCGGTATTAAAAAATCTATGGATTGACACGATTGGGTCCACGATATAACAAAGTTACTTCGCGAATACTTTCTGTATCAAATAATTTCATTAGAAACCTAGTTAGTCCAAATCCCAGTCCGCCATGGGGAGGAACCCCATATTTAAAGAAATTGAAATAGAATTCCAAAGATTCTAAAGGTAAGCCTTTCTCAACGGCTTGTTTTTTGAGAATATCCAGTCGATGTTCGCGCTGAGCTCCGGTGGTAATTTCAACTCCACAATATAATAAATCAAAACTCTTTGTTAACCCATTTTCATCCAACATATGATAAAACGGTCTGGCTGCAAATGGATACTCGGTTACAAAGACAAAATCCGATTTAAATGTCTTTTTGGCGTAAATGCCGATTAATTCTTCTTCCCGCCGATCAATATCATGGGCTTTTTCTCCGGTATAATGATATTTCTCTTGGATAATCCGTTTGCAATCGGCGAATGAGATTCTGGGAAATGGTACGTCGTTTAAATTAATCTCTTTGTTAAAAAGGCGTTTGTAATCATCATCAATTTCGGTTTTCAGTTTTAAAAGCATCCGTTTACAAAAAGCTTCTTCCATATCCATCACATCGTGATGTGATTTAATCCAAGAAATTTCGCAGTCAACGGAAGTGAATTCGGTGGCGTGGTAAGCGGTATGAGAATTCTCCGCCCTAAACACGGGAGCGATTTCAAAGACATTATTAAAACCGGCAGCCATCGCCATTTGTTTATAAAATTGTGGTGATTGCGCCAAGTAAACGGTTTTACCAAAATAGTCCATTTTAAAGACTTCGGCCCCCGATTCAGACGCTGTTCCTAGTATTTTTGGGGAGTGAATTTCGATAAAATCATTTTCAAGCCAATACTCGCGCATGGCCATTTCACAAAGCGTCTGGGCTTTAAATATCAGGTAATTGCGTTCGGTACGCAAGTCTAAAAACCGATAGTCAAGCCGCAATTCTTTATCGGTTGCATTCGTATAATCAAGAACATCAATTGGCAATTGTTCCTCAGATACACTCGTAATATCAAAACTTGAAGGAACGAATTCCATTCCCCGTAATTTGACGTTGGGGCGATCATATATAATACCTTTAGCAGTGATTGTACTTTCTTTGGTTAAGTGTGATACTAATTCATTCATTGCCTGATTAATATCATTCTTTTCTATCGTTACTTGAACTTTGCCAGTCGAATCACGGACAATTACGAATTGAACATATTGAAGATCGCGAATTTTGTCGACAAAGCCACTGATTTCTATTTCTTGGTTATAATAGTTTGCTAAGTCCTTCATATAGATGGTTTTCATCAAGAATCACCTGTCACTGCTTTCTATTTCATTCTGAAATGTTTTGGTGTATTATATCATATTCATATCATATATTCAATTCAAAACCAGCAAAACCAAACAAAAACACCTCCATATGGAAGTGTTTTTGTTTGGTAATAATACTCATTTAATTTTATCAAGCAAAATCATCATTACTGATCTGAAAAACGGTATCCTATTCCAACTTCGGTAAGAATGAATCTTGGTTTCATTGTGTCTTTTTCGATTTTTCGTCGAAGGCTAGCCATGAAAACGCGAACTGTTTTCGTATCTCCGGTCTCTTCATATCCCCATACTTGATTAAGTATAAAGTTATGTGTTAATACTCTCCCACGATTGCTAATCAGTAACGATAAAAGTTTGAATTCAATGGGAGTAAGATGAACCTCCAAATCATCAATAAAAACGTGACGTTTTTCAAAATCAATTGTCAGGTAATCACATTGGAATATTCCGTTGGTTACATGAATGGGATTTTGGTCGATTTTTCGTTCAACAACACGAATACGGGCCATCAGTTCACCGATATAAAAAGGTTTAGTAATATAATCATCGGCTCCCGCATCTAGTGCGAGGATTTTTTCTTGTTCATGACCTCTTGCGGAAACAACCAATATCGGAACTTGTGATTCTTTTCGCAGTTCCTTCAAAACCAATATGCCATCTTTATCAGGCAACCCCAGATCCAAAAGAATAATATCGGGATGCTCTAAAGAGAATAAAAACTGTCCTTGGGTTCCTGTTTCCGCACCAAAAACATCATACCCTTCTTTCCGTAGCGATACTGCAATAAAACTATAAATATACTTGTCATCTTCAATGACAAGAACCTTAATTCCCTTGGTCATGTTTATCCTCCAATGGCAAATAAAAGCTGAATCGAGCCCCCTTTGGGCTATTTGGTTGGGCGTATATTTTGCCCCCGTGTGCCTTAATGAAGGTTTTGCATATGGCCAATCCTAATCCTATTCCCCGTTTTCCATCGGAAATTCCATGGTCAGAAGTAACGAAACCTTCAAAAAGCGTATCTTTAACGCTGTTATCAATTCCAGCTCCCAAATCAGAAACAGTAAATTTAACTTGATTTTCTAATTGTTCAACCAATAAAGTAATCGGTTCGTTAGGAAGTGTATGTTTAACCGCGTTATCTAATAAGTTTATTAATACTTGTACAATCAATCTGCCATCCATTGGAACAGTTATTACTTCCTGTGGAAGAATAACATTAAAAGGGCGATCACGAAGTAGTCGTTTCATATGTCCGACTGCTTCACCGATGATATCATCGATGACTTCATCATCTTTATGAATAACCAGTTGTTCTTCATTGATTCGAGTCATATTTAAGATATTTTCGACCAAATTGGATAGCCATACCATTTCTTCACTGACATCAAGCGCTAAACGCTTCCGTTCTTCATCGGTCAATTTGTCGAAATCATCTGCTAACAAAGTGCTTGCCCCCGACAGAGCGGTTAATGGACTTCTTAAATCGTGAGCAACTGAACGTAGTAAAGTACTGCGTAATTGTTCACGCTCCATAGCAATTCGAATATTTTCTCGTTCTTCGTATATATTTTCTCGTTCCAAAGCCATCTGAATCTGTGTAACAACCGTTCTGACAACAAGTTCATCGGTTTTTCGTATGCCGTCATTTGGAACATAGACTTGCAAGGTGCCAATGACTGATTTACCGTCGCTAATTGGATATGGTTTACTTGCCAATTTTTCTTTATTGGCGATGGTTAACGAAGAAGCACCTTTACTATTCATGACAACATTGCTATCTAAACCGGTGTGTTCACGTATAAAAGAAACACCCTGCATAATTATGTTTTTCTCACCAGTCATATTCAAAAACTCCGCTGATGCTTTAGCAAGCAATTGAGCAGCTTGTTCATTAGTTTTCGATATTTCTATTTGCCGAAAAAGCCGGGAAGTTACCAATCCGACCACAATTGTCATTGCTACAAAAAAACCCAATAATATTAGATCATCATCGCGATCAAAAGAAAAAGCATATATGGGTTCTGTGAAAATATAATTGAAAAGCAAGATGCTGATAAATGATGATACAATCCCATAAACATATCCTCGGGTGATAACAACTGTTATCAAAACGCCAAGTAAAAGAATCATAATAATTATTTCTTTGTCGATGTCAAGGGCAGTTGCACCTAAAGAAAGTGCCGTCGATATAAGTAATAATCCTAAAGAATAAAGCGTTCTTATCATGATGATTTTCGCATTCTTCATGTAAAACGCCCCCTTCTATATAAAGATTATACTCGTAAAGGGCTTACTTGTCCATCAACCGCATGACATCTTCTTTCTTTCCAGCGACGAATAAATGTTCTTTCGCGGAAAATAGATGATCGGCGTTGACCATTGGTATTACCTCATCATCGTTTTTCAGACCGATGATATTAATACTGTATCGCTCGCGTATTTTCAAGTCACGAATAGTATGTCCAATCCAAATGGTTGGAACTATAATCTCAAAAATTGCATATTCTGGTGTAAATTCAATATAGTCAAATACGTTTTTTGCGGTGTATTTAAGGGCTGCTCGCCAAGCAATATCCCTTTCAGGGTGAATAACCGCATCGGCTCCAACTTTCATCAAAAACTTTGCATGGATTTCCCGGTCGGTTTTCGAAACGACCATTTTGGCCCCAGCTTCTTTCAAAAGTGAAGTTATTTCCAAAGATGACTGGAAATTTTCACTGATGCAAACAAAACAGACATCAAAATTCCGTACTCCCAATGATTTAACCACTTCTTCATCCATACAGTCTCCGATATAGGCTGATGTCACAAATGGTGCCAATTTGTTGACAATGGTTTCATCTTGGTCAACAATCATAACCTCATTTCCCAACTCAGCTAGCCGCAAAGCAAGATGCCGACCAAATCGACCTAAACCGACAACAAGCATTGATTGCATAATAATCTCCCCTTATCCGATAATAATTTTTTCTGCCGGGTTTCTTAACCCAGCTGTTTGCTTTTGTTCAACAAACGCCATCGCCACCGACATACTGCCGACCCGACCACTAAACATAAGCACGATAATCCCAATCTGTGATGCAATTGATAAATATGGAGTAATGCCTTTTGATAATCCAACTGTTCCAATTGCTGAGATAACCTCAAACATCGTTTCATGAAGTGAAAAACCTTCAATAGATAGAATGAAAATACCACCGATAAATGCCATGAAAAGATATAATCCCGCCGAACTGAAAGATTTTCTAATAATTCCATCCTCTAAGCGACGCCCAAAGATATTTATGTCTTCGCGTCCTCTTATATAAGCAATTACCGATAGAAGAATGACCACAACGGTGGTTATTTTGATACCACCGGCTGTTGATCCCGGTCCGGCTCCGATTAGCATTAGCATCATCGTCAAACCTGATCCAGCTTCGCTCATAGCGCCTAAGTCAATTGTGTTAAAACCTGCCGTCCGCGGTGTTACGGCACAGAACAAAGCTGCTAATAATTGTTCGCCAAAATCCATATTGGCAAATGCGGCATTTTGTTCAAAAATCATAAACGAAATCGTCGAAAACAAGATAGTCAAACCGGTAACGCTTAAAATGATTTTCGTATGTAACATATAATGAGAAAAATGGAGTTTATGTTCGATAATATCATTCCAAACAATAAAACCAATTCCACCGATTATGATCAAAACCATAACGACAACATTGACAAGAATATCGGAAACAAACGGTGCTAAGGATCCAAAAGGTTGAATGGCGCCCATCAAATCAAATCCCGCATTACAAAAAGCCGAAACCGAATGAAATATTGAAAACCATATTCCTTGAGCGACACCGAATTCCGGACAAAAACGGATGCATAATAGGCTGGCCCCAATAATTTCGATGATTGCTGTACCTATTAAAACTCGTTTAGCTAATCGAACAACCCCGCCGATATGCATGGAGTTAATCGATTCCATTAGGTTTGATCGCTCTTTGAGGCCAATTCGTTTCCGAAGCATTAAAGAAAACATCACGGCAATCGTCATAAATCCAAGCCCACCGATTTGAATTAGTAATAAAATAACTATTTGCCCAAACAGAGTGAATTGAGTATAAGTATCATAGATGACCAACCCGGTAACACAGGTGGCTGATGTTGAGGTAAACAATGCATCGATAAATGGTAAAAACAACCCGTTACGGTTAGAAATCGGAAGCATTAATAACACCGTACCGATTAAGATGATTGTCGCAAAACCCAACGCTAATGTTTGCAAAGCATTTAAATGAAAATGGTTGTTTTTCATTTTCCATCACTCCTTAACAAATCAGCCAGTATTTCCGCTGAAGGTGATGTATGAATCACTTTATCAACCGAAACATCATGAAACAGTTTTTCATATATTATCTCATTGCACAGGGCAATCGTCAAGCAAGAACTGTTTTTACGCTTGGCTTGTGTGCAAAGCATTAAGTTTTCAATGTCGTTTTCTCCAATGGCAACCACTGCATATAAGTGACTGTAATTTTCTAAATTCGGTGTCAGTATTTTAGCGAATTGATGATTTGCCAAACTATTACTTTCAGCTTCGAAATCATCGAATTGGCCGTAAATCAGCAGATCTGGTCTTACTTTGGGAACATCGGTACCGCCATTCTTAATAGGAAAAGAATCAAATTGGCATTTTAAATAGAAACCTAATACAAGCACACTTACCCCAACCACAATTAAGATAATACCCATACGGCCACCTTCTTTGCAAGCGCATTTTATCACTGGCTATATTAAAAAGGTGTCCTTATTTTTCAAATATGTGTGAAGAAAGCATAAAGAGTATGCATATAAATGATATCAAAAGGGGTATTATTCCATTTTCGCAGTTATATTATATCACAGAAAACTCGCCTTAATTAATTCAAATATCACATTTTACTAATCATGTACTATTCAAGCAACGTCATAATTTTATTAATCTCTTGAATTGTCATAAATATGAGATTGTGATTATTTTTTGAAATAATTCCTTTTATATTAAATGAGAAAAAAATAAGCACTTTTCCGAAGAAAAATGCCTCTAATGGGAATAATGGTCGAGATGACGGGATTCGAACCCACGACCTCTTGGTCCCGAACCAAGCGCGCTACCAAACTGCGCCACATCTCGACGTTTGGAAAATATGATTAATCAGTGACCTGATTATAGATGACTGGC
>JAQVVR010000004.1:80164-138398 GCA_028698875.1 Candidatus Izemoplasmatales bacterium | reverse complement strand
CAGCCCTGTTAGTTTCACTTGAGGCACCTAAGGCGGCGATGCCCCTTGCTATCCTGCTAAATTGAGGTCTGGCGATGCCCGCAGGCTGGAACCGTCTGACCCGCTACCTCTTCTTAGGCTGCGAAAGCGTAATTGTTGTTTGCGGTTATATTTAACCGTGCATTTTCAGATCTGCCGATCGCGTGCTTGCCAAGCCCAAACCATCCCGTCGAATCCAGAACAGCCCCATATATCGCCTTAATTAGAAGAAAAGTTCTTAAATACTTTCTCCATACGGCGTTTAGTATCGGCTTCTTTTTGATCAGATCGTTTATCGTACAACTTCTTTCCTTTGCACAATGCAATCTCTACTTTACAGAAGCCGTCTTTCAAATAAACCTTGGTGGGAACAAGCGTTGTTCCCTCCTGCTTTAATTTGAGATCCAGTTTTAAGATCTCATGTTTTGCCATCAATAGTTTACGCTCTCTTGTTTCATCATGATTAAAAAGATTTCCAAAAGCATATTTTGATATATTCATATTGATGGCGAACAACTCGCCTTGCTTAATGCGACAAAACGAATCATTAATGGCAACCTTACCCAAACGAATCGATTTAATCTCTGTTCCAAACAAGACAATGCCACATTCATAAGTGTCCAAAATGAAGTAATCATGTGACACTTTTTTATTGTTAGCAATTACTTTCACTCCAGATCACCTGCTTTTTAAACCAATACAAAGTCGATTCGGCCTTTTAGCACATCAACGCCTATTAGCTTAACTTTAACCACCATACCAATAGTATACACTTTTCGCGATGAAATGCCAAGATACAACATCTTCTCCTCGTTAAAGTCTATAGCTTCGGAAAAAGAGGAAATGTGGATTAAGCCTTCAACGGTATTGGGTAGTTCAACAAACATTCCAAACTTAGTTAAAGTCGAGACAACACCATCAAAAACATGTCCTTGAAGCGGTGCCATGTATTCGGCTTTTTTCATATCCATAATCTCACGTTCGCAAAGCATCGCAGTTCGTTCCGCTTTGGATGTTTCAAGGGAAATATCAGGAAGTATGGTTTGAAAATGGGTAATTGTGTTACCATCAATCCGGTTTTCAAACAAGTATGTTCGAATCAATCGATGTACTATTGTATCAGGATATCTTCGGATTGGAGAAGTAAAATGGGTATAATCAGCGAATGCCAAACCATAATGACCAAGGTTTTCCTCAGAATATCTGGCTTTGGCCATTGATCGCAACATCATCATGTTAATAACTTTTTCAAAAGTCGTTCCTTCGACGTCGGTAAGTAATTTCTGTAAATCCTGTGGTTTGATCGCTTTGGGAATTTTCAATTGATAGCCGATTTCCTTGGCAAATTTGAAAAGTGTTGCCAATTTTTCGGCATCCGGTGTTTCATGAACGCGGTAAATGAAAGGTAGCTTAGCTTTCATAAAGTGGTTAGCTATTGTCTGATTCGCAGCCAGCATAAACTCTTCAATGATGTTTTCGGCTATGCCCCGATCTTTGATAACGATGTCAATTACTTGTCCCTCATTGCCAAAAACCAGTTTAGGTTCAATGGTCTCAAAGTTGATTGATCCCATTTCCGTCCGCACGCGATACAAAATTTTTGCCAATTGTTGCATCATCATTATCTTGGGAACAATATCAGCATACTGCTTACTTGTTTCCAAATCAGCAGCAATTATTTTATTAACCTTTCCATAGGTCATCTGATAACGGCTTTTAATAACCGAAGGTATGATTTTATGGGAAATAAAATTGCCGTTTTTATCGATTTCCATAATACAGGAAATCGCTAAACGGTCAACTTGAGGGTTTAACGAACAGATTCCGTTAGATAGTTCTCTTGGTAGCATCGGGATTACTCGATCTGCCAAATAAACTGATGTTCCCCTTCGTAAAGCGTTTTTATCCAGTTCCGTTCCTTCCTGTACATAATGGGAGACATCAGCGATATGAACTCCAAGCTCGTAGTTGCCATTAGCCTTTAGTTGAAGGCTGATGGCATCATCGATATCCTTAGTATCATCACCATCAATTGTGAAGATTATTTCTTCTCGAAGATCTGTTCTGCCCTGATACTCTTCTTTTATGACTTGTTGAGGAATTAATTTAACTTCCGCTTTGACAGCCTCAGGGAATTCCGTCTCTAATCCGTATGTCGCTACCGCCTCCAGTATTTCGATACCAGGAGTGTTAGCATCACCGATAATTTCCATGACAAGGCAATCTAAAATCCGCATCGGTGAATAATGGATAATTTTAGCTTTAACAATCGTGTGATCAAGAAGTCCTTTACGGTTCTGCGGTTTCACCTTAAACAGAATTTCTTTATCATCATTCTTGGGGAAAATAGCCCCCTGATAATATTCACCAACAACATATTCAAGCGCTCGCTTCAATACGGTCACAATCGCGCCCTCGAAACGATTATTTTCTGATCGTTTTGTGATTCGCACCAAACATAAATCGTTGTCCATCGCATCGAGAATTTTATCTCTTGGGATAAAAACATCGGGAGCTTTAGTATCACCTTCAACGATGATGAAACCATACCCTGCACGTTTGAGATCCATCTTTCCTTTTATGAATCCTAACCGTTCCACGGTATTAAATTTGTCTTTCCGATTGCGAGCGATTAAACCATCGGTTTCTAAAGTCGCAAGACTCTTAAATAGTTCTTGGGTATCTTTAGCGCTGTTTATATTGAGCTTAAGTGCTAATCCCTTAGCATCTACTGGCTGATAATCGCTTTTGGTTATTAGTTCCATAATCTTTTTTTTCATTTACTTTCCATCTTTCCGTGCTTTTTGTAAAAAAAGAACACAACAGTTGTGTTGTGTTCTAACGAATGACTAGGGCCAGGATAGTTACGATAACAAAAACCAACGACACGCCCATAGTTGCTCTTGCAAAGAACAATTCCGGACCTCTTTGTTTCTGGTTTTTGAACAACTCGGATTTCTCACCCGAGAAAGTGTTTTTAACATCGTCCTTTGACTCTTGAATCATTACTAAGGCGATTAACAACACCGCTATGACCATTAATATCCAATCAATCGATCTCATAAGGATTCCTCCTCCCACAAATCAAGTCGAATCAGTTTCGATCTTGATCAGTAAAACTCAGCACTTTATACATTATACCATAAAAAAATGCTTTTGGAAGACCCAAAAGCATGTTTTTTTATGGTGACTGGGTTTCTATTTATGGAAGTTAGCAAAGCATTTCATACCGCTGAACACTGCGACCTCGCCAAGTTCTTCTTCAATTCTAAGCAATTGGTTATATTTAGCAATTCGATCCGTTCTTGAGGCGGATCCGGTTTTAATCTGTCCAGCATTCGTAGCTACGACGATATCGGCAATTGTCGTATCTTCAGTTTCGCCGGAACGATGACTGACGACTGGATTGTATCCAGCATTTTTAGTCATCTCAATGGCATCCAAAGTTTCTGTCAAAGTACCAATTTGGTTGACTTTGATTAAAACAGCGTTAGCGATGCCTTTTTCGATACCTTTGGCGATTCTTTCAACATTAGTAACAAAAATATCATCACCGATTAGTTCAATCTTCTTACCCAATTTCTTAGTGATGATGCTCCACCCGTCCCAATCGTTTTCATCGAGTCCATCTTCAATCAAAATGATTGGATATTTTTCAACGAAATCAGCATATAAATCAACGAGTTCCTTGCTGGTGAATTCTTTTCCCCCTTCGCCATCAAGAACATATTTTTTCTTTTCGGCATTGTAAAATTCACTGGCAGCGACATCCATACCCAAGAAAACATCTTTTCCGGGAACATATCCGGCTTTAACGATTGCTTCACATATGATTTGTAATCCAGCTTCATTGGATGTGAGATTTGGAGCGAATCCGCCCTCATCACCTACTCCAGTGTTGAAGCCTTTTGCATTCAATACTTTCTTTAAGTTGTGAAATACTTCAGCGCCCATCCGCAATGCTTCTGAAAATGATTTCGCTCCCCCAGGAATTATCATGAATTCTTGAAAGTCAACATTGTTATCGGCATGCGAACCACCATTGATGATATTCATCATCGGTGTTGGTAATACTTTGGCATTGACGCCACCTAAATACAAATACAATGGCAATCCGACATAATCGGCTGCCGCGCGGCAAGCCGCCAACGAGACACCTAAGATTGCATTAGCACCCAGTTTAGATTTGTTGGGAGTACCATCAAGATCAATCATTAATTTGTCTAAATAAGGTTGCATTGTTACATCATAACCAATCAACGCTGGAGCGATGATTTCATTGACGTTCCGAACGGCTTTCAAAACGCCTTTTCCTAAGAAACGCGATTTGTCGCCATCACGCATTTCAATGGCTTCATATTCGCCAGTGGAAGCTCCCGATGGAACAATAGCGCGACCAAAAGCGCCGGATTCGGTATAGATTTCGACTTCAACGGTCGGATTGCCACGAGAATCTAGAACCTCTCGAGCATGAATACTGGTAATGTTTGGCATAATTTTTATCTCCTTTTATATTTATCTATTTTTAGGACATTGTTTACAATGTTCTTTTGACCCCAATATATGTTCCAACGGCAAGCATCAGTAAACTAATGACTAAATCAAATGAAAAGTTGGTAACCCAATTAACCGGATTGAGGATGGAAACGAGAAACATAATATAAATTTCGACTTGAAAGAATACTGAGATCCCCATTCCATCGTATAAATAACCCCACAAGATGGGAACCGTAAAGAGAACTCCCGCGGCAAATACAATGCCGATTCCTGTTAAAATAGTATAAAGCAAATGGGGTGTCTCATACTGCTTTCGTACCAAAGTTCCGGTTACCACCGCTAAAATCCAAAAGAACAGAAACGAGAAGGAAAACCCGATAAAGGCAACAACATAATACTCAATAAGCCCCAATAACAATCCCATAAGTGATGGTAAGAGCACCCCATACAAAATTACAAATACCAAATCTTTAGGATGAATGGCTTTTATATTTTTAGCAATCATTCGCCAATGATGAGTGATGTTCCCGTCATCTCTGCGGGTTTTTCAATATTCATCAAATCAAGCATCGTCGGTGCCAAATCTCCTAAACTACCGGTATCACGTAATACTAGCCCTTTTTGAGTTATGATAACTGGCACTGGGTTATTGGTATGGGCGGTAAAGGGTTGTCCATCATCATCAAGCATCTTCTCACAATTACCATGGTCGGCAGTCACGATGGTTACTCCGCCGAGTTCTGAGACTTTATCAATGACACGGCCAACACATTCATCAACGGTTTCAACCGCCTTAATGGTTGCGGGTATAACGCCGGTATGACCTACCATGTCGCCATTGGCAAAATTAAGAATAATTACAGCATATTTACGGGTTTCTAATTCTTCTATAACCGCATCGGTGATAGCATATGCACTCATCTCCGGTTGTAAGTCGTAGGTCGCAACTTTTGGAGAAGGTATCAAAACTCGCGTCGCACCAACTATTTCCTTATCAACGCCACCATCGAAAAAGAAAGTGACATGCGCATATTTCTCGGTTTCAGCTATCCGCAGTTGATTCAATCCGAGAGCGGAAATATAATCGCCAAAAGTATTGGTAAGATCATTGAGTTGAAATGCTAAAGGTCCCTTTACCGAATCGGCGTATTTCATCATCGAAACAAAAAGGATGTTTTTAGGGCCATTCTCACAGTTGACTTTTGAGTCGGAGGGATTGGAATAAGCGGTCCCGATTTCAATTGCCCGATCGGGACGGAAATTAGCAAAGATGATGGCATCATTAGTTTCAATTAACCCCGAATCATCAACTAAAAATGGTAAAACAAACTCATCATTAATACCATTATGATATGAAGCTTCAACACCGGCAACAGCCGATTGTGCCTTTGGCCCTTTGCCAAATGACATCACATCATATGACAGTTGAATCCGGTTCCAGTTCTTGTCTCGATCCATCGCATAATAGCGTCCATGCACTGAAGCGATTTTTCCATACTGGTTTTTTTCCATATCTGCTTCAAGTGCTTTGATAAAATCTAAGCCTGATTTTGGTGGTACATCTCTACCATCTAAAAAAGCATGCATATAAGCCCGTTTAATACCATTGGCTTTCGCGATTGCAAATAATTTTTCGATATGTAAAATATGGGAGTGAACGCCACCATCGGAAAGCAAACCAAAAATGTGCAGTTTTGAGTTGTGTTTTTTTACGTATTCAAACGCTTTTAAAAAAGCGGGATTAGTCGCAAATGAACCGTCTTTGACAGCGATGTTGACACGGGTTAAAGATTGATAGACAATCCGCCCAGCACCGATGTTCAAATGGCCGACTTCACTATTTCCCATTTGACCTTCGGGAAGTCCGACAGCTTCTCCTGATGCTTCAATTAAAGTGTGCGGGTACTCACTAAAAAGCAAATCTAAATTAGGTTTATTAGCCATTTCATAGGCGTTACCAGGATAGTTAGGACCAATACCGACGCCATCCATGATAACCAAAGCTACTGGTTTCTTCATGCTAACACCTTCCAATCAATATATTTTACCATAATTTGCGGTTATTTAAAAGCGAATTGAGTCCAGTGTAAGCATTTACACTCGTGAGATTTTCAAAAAACCAAGCCAAAAGAAAAATAAATAAATTGTGAACATCACGTCTTGATGTGGCCATTTGTTTTTTCTAATGATATAATAATCCCAGGTGATGCCATGATGATAAGTAAATTAGATAAATTATACAAAATATTGGTCGCAAAATCAAATATGTACATAACTGAATACCGAATTCCTGATTTATGGAATGTGGGCAATTATGATGGTGCCGAAAAACGCAATCTTGCTTCTCATGAACTGGCTGTTAATCCCTACCGATTCTATGCATCTATTATCAAAAAAATAATCTTCCCACAACGAATCGACAATGTGGATTATTCGCAGTCACTTAGTATGATTCAAAGCAGCCATACCAATACCCACCAAGACACCAACTGGGTTCGTCGCAGTTTTCTATATTCATTGCTCATTCGGACATCAACAGCCTGGGATCACGATCATTCAGGGGTTTTAGATTCGGTAAATCAAGACGGATTCAAAGAAACCGGTACATTTATCAAGACTTTGGCATTATTACCGCTTTTAAAAAAAATAGGAGTTGACACCTTATATCTTTTACCACTCACACGGTTTTCTTTAACTAACAAAAAAGGCGATTTAGGATCACCATACGGCGTTGCTTCTTTCTTTGAACTAAGCCCGGAACTAAAAGACCCAATGACCGGTGATGAGATGACTGTTGAGGAAGAATTTCAAGCCCTCGTTGAAGCTTGTCACATTCTCTCGATGCGTGTTACAATTGATATCATCCCCAGAACCCATGCCGTGGATAATGATTTGATTAAAACCCATCCCGAATGGTTTTATTGGATCAAAGCCAGCGAAGTCAATGACTACCGAGTTCCCCGAGTGCCCGGACTCGGAAAGACACTGTATCCTGCACCCGATTTGATGCCGAAAGTCTATGCATCACCAGATGTCAAAAGACATATAGCGATGTTTCAAACAAATCCTAAATCACAAAACCCCCAATTATGGGATGCATTACTTAATAAAAATCGAGAAAATCTTGCCGCAGAAATTAAAGACCAATTTAATTTGATGATTGCCCCTGGCTTTTCGGATCAAATCAATGATACCCAACCGCCTTGGAGTGATATCACTTTCTTTCGGCTTTTCCTTGATCACCCTCACGCTCACATTAAGTATCTTGACAATCCGCAAACCCCACCTTATATTTTGTTTGACACAATTAAAGCGGTTTTATATCCCGGTGAATTGCCTAATCTAGAATTATGGAATTTAATTTCAAATATCATCCCGCATTTTCAAACAACTTATGGAATTGATGGGGCACGGATTGATATGGGTCACGCACTCCCGCAAACACTCCATGCGATGATTTTTTCCAAAGCCAGAGCCATTGATCCTTATTTTGCATTCATTGCCGAAGAGATGAATCCATTTAATGCATTAGCTGCTCAAAAAATCGGTTACAATGTCATCATCGGCAATGGTTTTTGGATGGAACCAAGAATTCATGAAGGTAAATTAACGGAGTTTGTATTTTCCGCTCCTCAGTTCGCTTTACCGATGTTTGCCGGTTGTGAGACTCATGACACACCCAGAATAGCAGGGCGGGCAGGCGGGCGTGTTTTAGCCCGAATGGTGGCAGTTTTAAACTTATTCATCCCAACCTATGTTCCCTTTATGAATTCAGGACAGGAAGTCTATGAAATTCAGCCAATTAATACTGGCGTCGATTGCATTGAAAGTGATTTATGGCACTTACCAAAGACCGATCCATATTATGGTAAATTAGCTCTTTTTGATAAATACGCATTTCATTATCTCGATGATCAACGTTGGGAAATACCCGATCATCTCGATGGCGTCAAATTTGTCCGTTTGCGATGGATTAACGAATTGACCGATGCCAAGTGTTTTGTCCCACTATCATTATCAGGCTCCTCACTGCTAATCGGATTTGGATTTTATCAAAAACAAACCGGAAAATGTCTAATGGTATTTGTCAATCCCGATTGTGAGCATGACTTTTCCACCAAAGCACTGATTCAACCACTTCGTAATCTTTCCCATAATCTATCCCGCAACGGAACCGTCGTTTATGCCACATATGCCTATGGTGGACCATTTACTCTTTTTGATTCATGCGGCTCACTTGATCTTCATCTTATGCCCGGAGAAGTCAAAATAATCGAGATGTAAAATAGAAAAGAATCGCCAAATGGCGATTCTTTTTATACAATAACGTTTATTCTTCAGCGAACATGACACTTTTTGAAACTTTTAGTAACCGTGGTAAAACCGCGGAATAGATTGCAATGTCAATCGGCATTTTGACAATCCGGATTGGCAGTAAAGCCCAAAATGAAACGTATGTTACCGAGGAAAAATATCCCATATAAAAATAGACAATCCAAATTGGTGTCAAGATTAACGAAGTGATGATATATAGAATCGTTAACATAAATACCATTTTAAATGGTGGTCGTTTTTCAACTGGCTTCTTATAATAAATAAAATTCATTACGCTCATAAGCAAAGCTACTGCCATGGAAATACCAGCGATAATCTGCTTATCGGTTGCGGTCAAATAGGACGCCCGAACCTGATCGGGGTTGAAGAAAAACCAAACCGATGCAAACAACATTACTCCTGAAATAACAAAACTTAATACACAGTAAATATGGTCTTCGTTTTTAAAGGTTTTTTTAAACAATAGTCCAGAAATTAAACCATATAGTACCGCGTTAACTGTGTAGCCGATAAAAAAGGCTCCCGGTGAGGCAACCCACGGTAAAAATAATGATAGCAAAGTTGCTACGTAAAAACCCAAGATATCTTGAATTAGTCCAGCAATCATACCGTATATCGGTCCATAAAGAATGCCAACAATAATGATCGTAATGTATCCTAAAGAAAATCGGAGAAATGTCGCTGATCCGGGCGGGTAAGAGATTTGAACCACTTCAGCTAAGATGATTCCGATAGCGACTAACATGGCAATTGAGGTTATAATTCGCAGTTTTGATTTTTTCATGTTGCTCCTTTGTTAATGGCAAAGATTAAAATCGATTGGGGCCACGCCATTTTGTAAAAGATAGGTATTGATCTTTGAGAATGGTTTCGAACCAAAGAATCCCCGGTAAGCCGATAACGGCGATGGGTGAACGTTTTCAATAATTAAATGTTGGGGATTGTTCAGAAGAACTTTTTTACTTCGCGCATGACTACCCCACAATACGAAAACCATCGGTCCGGGTTTAGTGTTTAATAAAGATATGATATGATCAGTAAAAGTCAACCAACCTAGGTTCTGATGAGATAATGGTTTATTTCTGCTAACAGACAAAATTGTATTAAGTAGTAAAACGCCCTCATCGGCCCATTTTGATAAATCTCCCGATTGGGGAATATCATAACCCAGATCGTGATTCAGTTCGGTAAGAATATTAGCTAAAGACGGTGGAAATGCGATGCCCTCCGGAACAGAAAAACACAAACCCATGGCTTCATTGGGATTATGATATGGATCTTGCCCAAGGATGACGACCTTTGTAGCGGCAAACGATGTTTTTCGTAAGGCATCAAAGACTTTATTGATTGGCGGATAACAATCACCTATTGCATATTGGTCTTTTACTTTTTGGACCAAAGCGATAAAATATGATTTCTGAAACTCAGGTTTCAGTAAATTGTCCCAATCATTATTTATCATGATTATCTCCGGTTTTCGGCTTGGTTTTGACCAAACAAGTACTACTTTTACAGCCACCACATGACAAAAAATCATCGGGGATTTCACACCCTTCTGGAGGTTTTGTTTTCTGATTTAGAAGATAGAATCCTACGTATATGCCAATTAAGGCTATTAGGATCAAAGCAGCAAAGATGATATCCATGAAGTCACCGCCGCAATTATTATATCATACGTCCATAGAAAAGCCACAAACTTAACTAGGTAAAATAGCGAATTTACCCAACTTGTTTGACAATTTTAAGGATGGCATCAGATAGCATCTGGTTTTGCATTTTCGCCCGTTCCAAAGAAATATCATTGACCCCAACATAAATTTTTAATTTAGGTTCAGTTCCCGATGGGCGAAGAACAATCCATGAATCATTAGTAAGTATGTATTTGATAACATTCGATTTGGGTAGCGACAAATGTGAGGGAAGACCGTCTTCAATTCGAATGCCCGTCTCATAATCTTCACTTATTTTGACTATAAGTCCTCCGAGTTCGGAAAGTGGGTGTTGGCGGAAATAACTGATAATTCGATCAATTCGGTTTGCGCCCTCGATACCGTATAAGTCAATATTTTGTAATGATTCTTGATAATTACCATATTCACGATAGATATCAAGCAATTTATCATATAATGATTTATTTTCGGTTTCCCGATAAAAAGCAGCGGCTTCAAGAGCAAATAGCATCGCTTGTAATGAATCCTTATCACGGACCCGATCATCAATCACATATCCATACGATTCTTCATAGCCGAAGACAAACTTTGTTTCCGTTCCTTCCAAAAACTTTGCTTGTTCGCCAATAAACTTAAAACCAGTCAAAGTTGAGAATACTTTCATTCCATATGATCGGGCAATCTTCGCTCCCAAGTCAGAAGTCACGATAGTATTGAAGACCATCCCTTTTTCAGGTAAAGTACTTAGTTTTTTTCGTTCTGATAAAAGATACTTAAGCAAAACGGCACCCGTTTGATTCCCCGTCAGGAAAATATATCCGGAACCTTTTTTTACCGCAATTCCTAAACGATCCGCATCGGGATCAGTTGCCACTAAAAGATCTGCACTGACTCGATTACCTAAATCGACGGCTAGTTTGAAAGCTTCAGAGTTTTCAGGATTTGGTGACTTAACAGTAGAAAACATCGGGTCGTGAACTAATTGTTCCACAACTGGAAAAACATCATATCCAGTTTCAGATAATAACCGCAATCCAAGTTCGGCCGAGGTGCCATGAAGTGGTGTAAAAACAACTTTAATTTGTTTCAAAATATCTGGATGGATTTGTACTGATTTGACAACATCCAAATACTGGTCATCGACTTCTTTTCCAATGATACAAACCATTCCATCGGCTAACAACTGATTGAAATCGGCGACTGGAATGGTAAATAGATCTTGAGTCTGTTCAACCAAACTAACAATCTTTTCTGCATATGCCGGAGTATATTGACAACCAAATTCATCATAAATCTTATATCCGTTGTAATTAGGTGGGTTGTGGCTGGCAGTTATTACGATTCCAGCTAAGCATTTTAGGTAACGAACAGCAAATGAAAGTTCCGGTGTTGGTCGAAGATTATCAAATAAATAAGTTCTGATCCCATAGTATCCTAAAACTCGACAAGATTCCATCGCAAATTCTTTCGACATCATCCGGTTATCATATGCGATGCATACTCCACTTCTTGCCATCGCTTGATCGCCAAAACGCTCTAAAAGATACCGTGCCAAGCCATCACTAGCTTTGCGGACGGTATAGATATTCATTCGATTAGTTCCGGCCCCGAGGATGCCACGCATCCCTCCGGTTCCAAAACTAAGCGATGAAAAGAACATGTCTTCCAGTTCCGCATCGGTTTTATGATATAAATCATTTCGTAATTCCGGATGTAGATAAGAATTATTAACCCAACGACGATATTCATCATACCACATTATGACCACTCCCTATTGATTGATTCTAATAAAAATACTTTTGAGCCCGTCAAAAGTATTGGATAATGCTATTTGATGTAATCTACTACGCCTTCCTTACGCGGCATGGCTTCAGGGTTTTCACCATGTCGGTAACCAAAACAAATGGCGGCATCGTGCTCATATCCTTCAGGGATTTTGAGCATTCTGTTGATATCTGCTGCATTAGCTTGATGGTACATAAAGCGCGTTTGACCAACGATACAGGAATCGATTCCTAATGATTTTGCGGCGATGGCCATATTCTCGATTGCACAACCACAGTTAAGTTCAGAAAAGCCTTCAATGAGCGAACTCATAATTATAATAGCCGGAGCATGATAAAAAACATGATAATCCGGTTCTCGTTTCAACCCAAGTCTTTGCATCCCCTCAAAAGTCAAGCGATTAATTTCATCAATCGTTTCTGGATTAGTTATAACCGTGAAGTGCCAGTTCTGCTTATTTCTGGCGGTTGGAGCATAAATACCACATTCAACAATCTGCTTCAGTTTTTCTGCTTCAATCGGTTGGTTTGTGAATTCACGAACACTTCGTCGCTGCAAAATCAAATCAATTGTTTGGTTTTTCATGAATTGCCCTCCTTGTGTCAATGAGTCAATGAAGCTCGTGTCAACAACGGATGACACGGAGTTACGATTTCCATCGTTAATGCCGCCGCTTGCTTGCCATATTCAATTGCCTGTGGCATCAAAACATTTGTAGTAAGTCCGAAAATTACACCGCTAAGCAAGGCATCACCGCTGCCAACGCTGGAAATGATATGATTCGGAATAATGACCGGTGTTTGCATAACTTGATTCTTGATATTGTATGTTATCGGTCGATTGCCATCAGAAACAATGATTTGTTCGAGACCCATACTGAATACTTCCTGAACAGAGACGATAACATCGTCAATCGGATGGTCTAATAACGCTGCCAGTTCATGACGATTTACTTTTAATAGATTGATTTGGGAAAGGTGATTCTTGATACGGGTGACTTTTGCTTGGCTGACGCCATCAACAATAATAGTTTTATCATGAAAGAATGTAAATAATTGATCGATTAGTTTTTGTGGTAAATTAACATCCATAACAATCGTATCGAATAAGTCTAAGTATTCTTTTTGTGCTAATACCATAAACGGATCGATACTCTCAATCAACCGCAAATCGTTAATTCCCAAATTTAATGATCCATCAGGATCGTGTATAGCTAAATACGTTCCCGAACATTGGTCCAATCGGATTGATTTATGGTAATTAATGCCCAATCGATCCAAGTAGTCGGTTATGATTTTTGCAAAATGATCATTCCCGATGAAAGTCAAAAAACTGACATCCATCCGCAAACGGTATAAGTTTTCGGCTATGTTTTTGCCAACTCCACCCACAAATATATTGATGTTACCAATATTTGAGTCATGCGGTTTCAAAGGATCGTTTCCAATTCCGATTAAATCTACATTTACCGATCCAATGACCAGAATTTTGGCCATGATATCACTCCAAAATATTGGAAGTTACGTAATCGACGCCAAGTTTAATCAGTTTTTCCGCGGTCTCTTTGTCATCCACAGTCCACACGCCAACTTTGAGACCAGAAAGGTGCAAACGTTTGATTGAGGTTTCGTCTAAAACATCATAGCGGACATCAAGATTAATCCGATGACGTTCACAGTAATCGATGATTTTATCATTTATTTTTTCTGCAAGTAAGTATAAATCAATATCTGGAAAATTCTTGCGAACATAAGTTAAGTACTTCTCAGAAAAGGCGATTAAACTGATATGATCATTTTGGCCAAATTGTCCGATTTGAGCGACAATATCATCGAGATTGTCAAAAGAAAGATTATCCTTTAGTTCCACAAAACCGTGTTTCTTATATGATTTACAAATTTGCAAATACTCAGAAAGTAACGGGATACAAATATTATCGGAAAGATTTCCGCTTTTGCGGTCAATCAAGCCAAATTTTTTAATTTCTTCGTAACGAAAACTGGGAATATATAGATTAAGCATCCCCAAACGAAGCAGTGTATCGTCGTGGGTGATGATGATTTTTCCATCTTTTGATGCATAGACATCACATTCAATCCCAAAATAACTGCGATTAGCGGCTGCTAAAAACGCGTTAATTGTATTTTCGGTTTCAATTCCGCTTAAACCACGGTGGGCGATCATGCCTTTGAAGTATTTGTCGATTTTAACAGTATTCATAAAATCACACTCTCTTCATCGTAAGGTTACGATATTATTCTATCATCATTCGGTTTTTTTTCATACCTAAAAAAGAAAAAAAGATGCTTTTAGCATCCCCAAACAAAAGAAGAAAAAATCTATCGAGATCTTATTACCCTTGCGAAGCCATTGAAAACAAGAATTGATAAAAATATTGATTTGATTTATGATAAAATGTCTAAAATATCGCGGATGGCTGAAACTCCGACATATGCTTCGATAAATGTCTCATTGCTAATTAGAACAAGGGTTGGTGTTTTTGTAACGGCAATCTGAGGATTGACGTCACTTTGAGAAGTTGCCACAACAAAATAGACAGTGTCATTTGTCAATGAGGCGACTTTTTGTAATACTTCACTTTTAATTTCCAAACAATGAGTGCAATCGTATTGGAAATAATAGATATAATAATCTGTTTGTGGCATATATAACTGTAAATCAACTTCCGATATGAACAAATCTGAAAAGTCACTATAGTCATAGACTATCGGTACTAACGAGGTCGTACTATTTGAAGTGACTGTGGTTTCTGCTTCTGTGGTTTTTGAACATGCCAACATAACTGCTCCGCACAAAAACAGCATTACAAGTAGAAAGGTTTTCTTCATTTACATGCCTCATTCTTCTTTGGTTTCGTCTGTGGCATCCGTATCGTGACTTTTCAATAAAGGAGATACCCGTTTATATAACAAAATAACAATAATTGATACAAGAGTTCCCTTAAACAGATTAAAAGGAATGATTCCTAACAAAATTCCCGTTGAGACATTGGTCACATATGGCAAAGCCAATGAATATTGCATTATTAATTGTTCAATGGTAAGCCCCATAAAACCAGCATACATTGGCAGAAGAACAAACAGATTGAGCAATGCTGAAGCGATAGCCATCATAACAACTCCCACAGCGAGTCCAATTATTGCCTGTTTTTTTGTTTTATGGCGGAAGTAGATGATACTGGCTGGCAAAACAAAGGCCGTCCCAATCAAAAAGTTTGCGAATTCGCCAATTCCAACCGACCATGTACCATCCAATAAAAGATTTAATAAAACTTTGAAGACTTCAATAACGACACCGGCTACAGGCCCTAATGAAAATGCCCCAATCAGTACGACAATTTCTGCAAAATCCATTTTCAAAAACGAAGGGCCAATAAAGGGAATCGCAAATTCACCGACCATAACAACTGCCGCTAACGCTGATAAAATCGCTACTTGAATCATCCACCGAACCGTTACTTTTTTCATTGTCTATCCTCCAAATAAAATTGCCCTGCTATTCGAGGGCAATCGGATATTTTTCATGATAAACAATCATGAAAAACTTCTTTCATCCAGACTTTACTGTCGGTTCGGGAATTACACCCGATCATGCTTTCGCTTGCGGACTATACCGCCGGTGGGGAAGTGCGCCCCGCCTCGAAGTTTCTATTATTCGTTTCCTATAATAATTATAGTCTCATCAAAATCGATTGTCAATTTTTAATGTTCAAAGTCACTATTTTTTTTCGAGGCAACCGCTCTTACCATTGAGGCTTCTAAACCAATCCATTTCAGTGGTAGGCACACTAACCAAAAAGTGTCATCTAACTTGTCAAGATTTATCATACTTTCAACGATAACCACTTTTTCACTTAACAAATCTTGATGTGCTTGTTTTTGATCGGAAAGATTGTATTTGATTGATGGCATATCTGTTCCCAACAGTTCAATATTGTATTGCTTCAAAAAAGCAAAAAAGGTAGATTCAAAACCATAAAAGCCGGTAAAGAAATCAGCGCCTTTACCACATTTTTCCCATCCGGTATCGATTAGTAATTTTTTGTGTTTTTTAGTAATGCCGATATATGCTTTTTCTATCAAAGCTGTCGGTAATATTCCATATTCATTTGGTGTTACACTGATTTTGTTGGCATAGCCAATAACTTTATCAATCGCAATGGAGGCCACATCGTCACCATTTTCGATAAAGTGAAGTGGCGCATCCAGATGGGTGCCAACATGCATCACAGTAGTAACCGTTCTTAGATTTAATCCATCTTTTTTTATGGTGTAAACATCCGATATTTGGACATCTGGATCCCCAGGATATACTGGCATGTGCGAAGATATCGTCTTCGATAAATCAATCCACTTACTCATCGCTATCGTCTTCCTTTCTTAACCGCTTCATTTCACTTTAAAGATGCCAAATGGTCTGTGCATATTCCATAATTGCTCGATCGCTTGAAAAGATACCGCTATTGGCGATATTGATAATCATTCGTTTGCCCCACTGGTAGCGGTTTTTATACATTTCATTTGCCAATACATGCGCTTTTTTATAAGCCGCAAAATCCTTAAGAACAAAGAAACGATCATCATTTAATAATTTGGTATAAATCTCGAGAAATTCATCGAGATTGACTTCTTCAAAAAAGCCATTTATCAACTGTTCCATTACTTTTTTAAGATCATCATCCGCATCCAATACATCTTGCGAATGATAGGTGTTTTCCATAGTCAAACTCGTAACTTCCTGAGCCGTCATTCCGAAGATGAAAATATTATCGTCACCAACCAATTCATGAATCTCAACATTAGCCCCGTCCTCAGTACCGATTGTCAAACCACCATTCATCATAAATTTCATATTCCCTGTTCCCGAAGCTTCTTTTGAAGCCGTTGATATTTGCTCGGATAGATCGGCGGCGGGCATGATTTTTTCGGCATAGGAAACATTATAGTTTTCAACAAATACGACTTTTAGATAGTAATTTGTTTCCATATCGGCATTGACTTTGGTCGCAATAGTATTAATCAATTTGATAATTTTTTTGGCGAAATAGTATGTTCCTGCCGCTTTCGCTCCAAATATAAAAACATGGGGAAAATAATTTTTGCGAAAATCAGAATCGGATTTGAGATGATTGTACAAATCCATGATGTGCAAAGCGTTTAGTAATTGCCGTTTATATTCATGAAGCCTTTTAACTTGGATATCAAAGATGGCATCGGGGTCAATAACAAATTGTCGTTCTTGGTATATGCGCTGTGCCAAAATGACTTTTCGCTTTTTTTTCATCGCAAGCAAACGATCAATGATATCATGGTCATCGGCAAAGGCGGCAAATTTAATTAGGTCTTGCGGGTGTTTGTGCCATGAATCCCCAATTGTCTCATCAAGAATCGCTGTCAATTCTGGATTAGAATGAATCAGCCAGCGACGATGGGTTATTCCATTAGTAACATTATGGAATTTATTGGGATATAATTGGTTAAAATCGCTCATTTCCAGCGTCTTAAGAATTTCGGTATGCAGTTTTGCCACGCCATTGACAGAATAACAGGCAACAACACACAAATGCGCCATCTTGACAACACCATTATTGATAATTGCCAATTTTTCGATGAGGTCTTCAGCGGCATGGTGATTTACCCGCAAATCATAACAGAATCGGGTGTTGATTTCCTCAATAATTTGATAAATTCGTGGTAAAACCGGTTTGATAATACCAATCGGCCATTTTTCCAAAGCTTCCGCTAAAATCGTGTGATTAGTGTAAGCCATTGAATGCGATACAATGTCCCATGCTTGATTCCACTCATATCCTTCATCATCAATTAATAGTCGCATTAATTCTGGTATGATTAAGGTTGGATGGGTATCATTAATATGAAAAACTACTTTTTCTGCAAGATTATCTAAGGTTTTGTACTTGTCCTTATGTTTATGACAAATACTCTTGACCCCAGCACAACTGAAAAAGTATTGTTGCATCAAGCGAACCCGCTTGCCATCTTCAGTAGTATCATCAGGGTAAAGAAAACCGGAAAGTTTTTGTAAATCCATTTCATAATCCATTGCGGCCCGATTCTTTGGATATTTACGGCTTGCTTCAGCACTCCATAGCCGCAAACAAGTTACGAAGCCATTACCATCCCCAACAATGGGAACATCATATGGAACCGCTTTGACAAAGCCACTTGGTTTATAAATGTTTTTCCCATTGATAGTTTCAAAGGAACCAAAAAACGGGACATCTTCAGCTTCTTCTTCCTTACGGATTTCCCACACATACCCATCAGATAACCAATTATCAGGACGTTCTTCCTGATATCCGTTTTTTATGACTTGGCGAAACAACCCATATCGATAGCGAATACAATTGCCAAATCCAGCAATTTGAAGCGATGCCATCGAATCAAGATAGCAAGCCGCAAGTCGTCCCAAACCACCATTGCCAAGCCCTGGATCGGGTTCGTAATTTTCAACCTCATTCAAATCAAAACCAAGTCGTGAAAAACCGGCTTCGGCAATGTCTCTAACACCGAGATTGATAAGATTATTGGTAATGAGCCGACCCATCAAAAATTCCATTGAAAAATAGTAAACTTCTTTTTGTGTGCCGGAAGTTAACCTCTGGTTAGTCTTAATCCAATCGGCTGCAAGTGCTTCTTTAACTAATGTACCTAAAACATTGTACCGTTGCCGAATACTACTATGGAGTGAATCGGTTAAGTACATTTTGGCGAGATGATCTTGGAAACAGTTCACAAAATCTGTCGTTGATTGAAATGGTTTAGTAGTCATTTTATTCCTCCTGATTATTACGCTTATTGAAGCATCATCCGATATAAATCTCGATAGGCTTTCGCACAAGTTTCAAATGAAAAACGGCACTGCATGGCGTTTTTAATTAAATGATTCCAATCAATGGGCTGCGATGAAAACAATCGGAAAGCATTATTAATCTGAAACACGAAATCACGCGAGTTATAATTAAAAAACTTAAATCCATTGCCAGTTTTTGTTGTTACATCATAGGTTTCAATCGTATCATTTAGTCCACCGGTTTGCCGCGCAATAGGGATTGTTCCATATTTCAAGGCAATCATCTGACTAGTACCACAAGGTTCAAAACGAGATGGCATCAAGATAACATCAGCACCAGCATATATATATCCAGGTTCAGATGAATAATAACCAATATTCATTTTGATGCGACCTGGATGTTTACTCTCCAGAGCCATTAATCGATCAATGTATTGCTGGTCTCCGGCCCCAAGTAAAACAAACTGAATCTTTGCATTTAGCATCAACAGCTCAACAGCATTAAAAAGAATGTCAAATCCTTTTTGTTCGGCGATTCGGGTAACCATCCCCATGATGAAATAATCATTGCCAATGTTAAGGTTCATTCTTTTTTGCAGATCCGCTTTATTGATTGGTTTCATTTTTAGATATGTCTTCACATCGTATTTTTGTTGAATGATAAGATCATTTTCTGGTCCAATATCATCGTTTAAACCGTTGAGAATCCCGTATAAATCTCGGTCCCGACGGTTTATTAGTCCAACAAGATTCTTACCATAAAACTCATATTTAAGTTCGTCACGATAAGTAGGAGATACTGTTGATATTTTGGTAGCTGTCGCTAAGCCAATTTCCATAAAGTTGATTGTTGGCTGATTGACAATATAATTGGTGATTCCCACACGCTCGATAATGGCTGCGTCATGGACGCCTTGATACTCAATATTGTGGATGGTCATCAATGTTTTGGTATTAGCATAGCGTGGATCGTTTTTAAATAATAACGGAATTAAACCACAATGCCAGTCATGAATGTGAACTACATCGGGAAGATCATCAAACAAATCAGTAAAAGCAAGGCATGCTTTTGAAAAAAAGGCAAAACGGTCTCCATCATCATCATAGCCATATATTTGATCACGGTCAAAGAAATCGTATGATTCTATAAAACTATATATTGTGTTGTTTTTGCTATATGTATATAACGAAACTTTATATTTGATGCCGTTATAGATGACAATCGTCTCAGCTTGCATTTCAAACAATACCCGATACTTTTCTTTGATGGAAGGAAAAAGTGGCATCACAACCCGTGATTCGATTCCCAACCGGCTGTAGTTGTCGGCTAAAGCCCCAACCACATCCGCCAATCCACCAGTTTTAACAAACGGGCTGCATTCTACAGCTATCTGGATTACTTTTAGTTTTTCGTCATTGGCAACGATTTGCTTCTTCTCCGTTATGAAAAGATCATCGATAGCTCCGATAATACTAGCGTTTTTTAAGACCCGTGTCTCCTTATCAAGGATGGCATTTTCCACATGGGCGCCATCTTCAATGATGCATTGATTCATCAACACAGAATTGATTACCATGGCTCCCTTGCCAACAATCGCCTTTCTGGCAATGATGGAATTGATGACTGATCCATTGATAATAGCACCACTAGCAATAACACTATTTTTTACTTGTGCTTCCTTGCCGTACCTTGAAGGACTTGACATTGTTTCTTTGGAATAAATGGGTCGGTTTGGATTAAATAAATGGGTTCTAACTTCGGATATAAGCATCGCCATGTCAGCTCGATATAATTCTTCAGCCGTCTCAATGAAGAAGCATACTGATTCAAAATTGTATTGTTCCTTGACAATATTGTGAGCATAATCAAACACTTCGGTTAAGTTTCGATATGGAATTACATCATAACTAGAAATGTATTCTAACAATAACGCCTTCGAAAGCACAAATGTTTTCAAGCGTTTACCATTATCACCGATAACCTCGGTAATATCGTTTTTGTTTTTGCGGTGATGATCGAGAATAACATTATAATCAACATTCCAAATAATGTTACCTGGAGTTATGATGACATATTCTTGAGTACTGCGAAGAAAATACTCAAGATGTTCATACATCCGTTGAAAACTGATTGTGTCTTCGGCCGTTACATTCATATTTTTTGGTGGAAGAATAAAAATTCCATCTTTTCGACGATTCAAATCCCACCGATCACCCGACCCGATATGATCGGCTAGCGATCGATAGTTCCCATATGGAAAAATGGCGACATTATGAATCTCTGAGTTTTTACAATTAGATAAGGTAAAATCAACCAATCGATACTTCGCTCCATATGGCAAGGCTCCTGGCATTCGATGACGTGTTAAACGATAAAGATTGCCACGGATGGTTGCATCAATGATCAAAAAAAGATTACTCATCGATCTCACCTAACTTTCGGATATTAGTCGAATCGAGGACAACAATTTTTTGAGATAATAATCGATAATTTTTCGGAATAGTTAAATCCTTATTTACGACAACATTTTGCAAATGAACATTCTCCGATATCACCACATTTGGTAAAACGACAGAATCACGAACTTCGGCGCCATTCATGATTATTGTTTGATAGCCAATAGTTGAATGCCAAACCGTTCCCGAAATCAAGCATCCATCAGCGATACAACTATTTTGAACTAATCCAGTTTCTGTCACAATATGGGGAGGAAGATTTAAGGATTTAGAATATACCGGCAGATGATCCCGTTTGTTTAAATCTAAAAAATTGGGATCATCAAGCATATCCATATTTGCCCGATAAAGTGATTCAACAGTACCAATATCACGCCAATAGCCATGGTGCTGATATACAGAAATCACATCACCATCAGCTAAGCATTTCGGAATAATATCTTGACCAAAATCGACCGATTCTTTTGCATCGGTATCTGCAAGACGTTTTTCTAAAATATCCGCGTTGAAAATATAAGCCCCCATGGAAGCAAGGTTGCTTTTGGGATGAACGGGCTTCTCTTCAAAACCAATCATCTGTTCGAAACTATCAGTTTCAACTATTCCAAACCGCGACGCTTCAGCAATATCAACGGGTGTAGCAGCGATAGTAATCATCGCATTATGTTGGCAATGGTGTTTTAATAAATCGCGATAATCCATTTTGTATATTTGATCACCCGATAAGATTAATACATACTCTGCATCATATTCCCGAATGAAATTAAAATATTGTTTAACTGCATGAGCTGTTCCTCGTTGCCACAAGATATTGCCGTTTTTTGCATAGGGAGTCAAAAAGAAAATTCCCCCATCCAAAACATCAAGGTCCCAACTCGCACCTCTGCCGATGTAACTCATCAGTTCAAAAGGTTCATATTGAGTAATCAGACCAACAACATCAATGTTGCTATTGGCGATATTTGACAACGTGAAATCAATCATCCGATATTTCGCCCCAAAGGATACCGCTGGTTTGGCCGTATCTTTGGTAATTTCCTTAAGACGTGTTCCTTTGCCACCGACAAGAATCATGGAAACAAGCGTTTTTTTCACGTTGACACCTTCTTCTGTTTATGACTTTTTACTTATTGGTTTACAGTTTGTTTTGTATATTCAAATACGGAGATGGATAATGGTGCTAATTTAATCACAAGCGATTGTTCAAACTGATGCTTTGCTTGCATTATTGATTTCACTGGTACTCCATTATAAACATTTGATCCCCCATATAATTCTTTGTCACTGTTGAGGATTTCTGTATATGTTCCTAGTTTTGGGACTCCAAACGAAAACGTTTCATATGCCTGCGGTGTCATGTTGATAACAACAATACAAAAATCATTAGGATCTTTCGCGTAACGGATGAACGAAAAAACCGACTGTTCTTTATTGTTGGCATCAATCCATTCAAATCCTTGTGGATTATGGTCTAGTTCATAAAGTGCCTTATGGTGTTTATAGACGGCAATTAAATCCCGAACATATTTTGCAGCCTGACTGTAGGCTGAGTATTGCAGTAAAAACCAATCTAACTCACCTTTGTCTTTCCATTCATCTCTTTGACCAAATTCGTCTCCCATAAACAATAACTTTTTACCCGGATGAACGAATTGCAAACCCAAAAGGGTTCGGTAGTTTGCAAATTTCTGCCAGTCATCACCAGGCATTTTCGATACCAAAGATCGTTTTCCATGTACGACTTCATCATGAGATAGCGGCAAGATGAATTTTTCTGAAAAAGCATAAATCAAACCAAATGTTATCAGGTCATGATGATATTGCCGGTGAATTGGATCTTTTTCAAAATATCGAAGTGTATCATTCATCCAACCCATATTCCATTTATAATCAAACCCTACTCCGCCTTCGGCAACCGATTTGGTGATAGCTGGGTAATCCGTGGAATCTTCCGCAATCAACAAAACCGATGAATCAAATTGTTTTACGGCTACTGATAAATTCTTCAGAAAATCGATGGCCGGATAATTAGTACCATTTCTTGAGTCGCCAAGAAAATAGATTATATTGGATACAGCATCAATTCGAAAACCATCAATGTGGTAATATTTCACCCAAAATATTGCGTTTGAAATCAAGAAACTACGAGTAACTCCACTACTTAAATCAAGATTTGCCGTTCCCCAAACAACATTTTCGCGAATCTTGGATTCGCTATATTCATACAATGGTTCTCCATCAAACAAAATCAAGCCATGTTCATCTTTACAGGTGTGTCCAGGAATCCAATCCATAATCACACCAATATCGTTTTGATGACACCGATCAATGAAAGACATAAAATCCTTTGGCGTTCCATATCGGGACGTAGCACTGTAATATCCGGTCGTTTGATATCCCCAAGATTCATCAAGTGGATGCTCAGTAATAGGTAATAATTCTATGTGCGTAAAACCTTCTTTTTTGACATATGGTATTAACGAATCGGCTATTTCCATATACTTGTCGCCGATAGACTCCGATATCTTCATCCAAGAACCAAGGTGAACTTCATAAATAGCCATTTTTTCCGTGGTATAATCGTGGCTTTTTCGATTTAAAAGATATTCTTCATCATGCCAATGAAAACCTTCAAGATCATAAATTTTTGAGGCTGTATTAGGGCGAACATCGGCATAATACGCATATGGATCAGCTTTGAGAATAGTGTTATTTGCAGCGGTCACGATAGCATATTTATAATTGTCTAATTGCTGGATCCCAGAAATAAACAATTGGTATATCCCGCATTTATCCACTTTTTTCATCACATGTTTTTGTGGATCCCAATTATTAAAATCTCCAACTACGGATACCGATTTAGCATGAGGCGCATAAACAGAGTATAATCCGCCGCTAACATGATTTTGCTCATCGGTAGTCAATTTAGCACCCAACATTTGAAATGCTGATTGGGATGTCCCTGACAAGAAGGCTGCGACATCAAAATTATACTGTTGATTCATCATCTGATGACCCGCTTTCGATTAGGTTTTTAATTGTGAAATATGAATATCCTTTTGCCATCAATGATTTTATTACTTTTTCTTTTTGAGAATGATCAAGTGCTTTTGTAATCCCCAAATGTTTACATATTTTAACATAATCTTTACGTATCAAATCAATTTCCTCGATAGAATTATGAAACTGATTCGCTTTGGCCATAACAAATGCTTCGGAAATGCTGCGATCATATCCTTTGCCAACTAAATAATGTGTCATCAGTAGCATCCCTTTACGAAGCGGTTTTGATTTAAGCGATGATAGTTTGCGATCAAATAGTATCTCCATAGCCGTGGTTTCGGCCTGATTTCCAATTGTGTTTATCCCTTTTTCAATGATTGTTTCGCAAACTCCTTTGCCCCTTAAATCAAAACGAATTTTTATTTTTCCTTCATGGTGGAAACGAAAATGATTCTCGACATAGTTAATTGTAAATACTTCATCGTCAATAATTCCGATTTGCTTTAATTTCGCAATGATGCTTATAATTTTATCGTCTGGCACCATCCGATTTTCCAAATATTTCTTCATCGTTGCTTCTGTTTGCGGATAACGAACTGCATAGTTCATTGCTTTATGAAAATATTCATCGATATCTGCGGCCTTTTTAAATGACTGAAAGGCAAAATCCTCAAGAATTTTGCCCGGAATTAAGCGATATTCAACGACAAGATCCTCAGATACTAAAAAAACAGCGGCGGAACTATCGTTTAATTGAAAAGTAACTGTATAACGATTATTACTTTTTTTCAGGTTTTGGACTGTAATCACTGTTCACCAACACCTCTTCCTTGCTGGACCATTCGCCACGAATTTCCGAGGCAGGAGTAACATAAACAAATGCCTTGGGGTCAATAGCGCTGATGATTTGCACAACTCGGTGGTATTCAGTGTTCAAGATAACCATGATTAACAAGGTTTTTTTATGTTCAGTAAATCCGCCTTGGCTTTGAATCTCAGTCACACCACGACGTAATTTCGCAAATAGAACATCTTTAAGTTCTTTTGGATGATCGGTAACAATGTTTACAGCTTTTTTTGATTGCGAGCCAATTACAAAGGAATCAGATACTTTTCCAGTTATCATGACAACGACAATTGCGTATAAAGCGGTAATTATACCTTGATTAATACCTAAAGGAAAAGTTATAGCGCCGGCAATAATAATCGTCGCTTCCACAAGATAAACACTCATCTGTAAAGACAACTTAGAGTATTTCTTAACAATTTTGATGGCAATATCTGTCCCACCAGTTGATCCACCATATTTACATACAATTCCAAAACCCATGCCAGCTAAACCCCCGGCATACAAAGTAATCAAAAGTAAATCACTTTCGGCAAACATAAGATTTGAAAACAACAATTCAAATAACGCTAAAAACGCAGGAAATAGTAATGATCCATAGACTGTTCGATAAAACTCCTTCTTGCCTAAAAAAAGCAAACCCATTAGCAAAAAAAACATATTGAAACAAAGCGATAAAAGCGAAATCGGGATGCCAGGTATATAGCGACTGACAATCATTGCGATACCAGTTGCCCCACCAACGACAAGGCCTGAGGGAATTACAAAAAAATAGTAAGCGCAGGCCATGAGAAAAACGCCAAGAGTTAAAAAAACATAAGTTTCAAATTTGCCAATGTTACGGATGTGAAAAATTCCAATCATAATGATATCTCGTTTCTATTTGGACTTTTTATTTGCTATATTTTACTAAGTATGCGGTTATAAATTCATCTATGTCGCCATTCATTACTTTTTCAACATTACCTGTCTCAGCATCTGTTCGATGATCTTTTACCATTGTGTATGGGCAAAAAACATATGATCGAATTTGTGAACCCCAAGAATTGCTTACTTTGTTAGTCATTAGTTCATCAAGTTCATGTTGTTTTTTCTCTAATTCCAATTGGTAAAGTTTACCACGAATGATTTTCATTGCTGTTTCGCGATTTTGAATCTGACTTCGTTCGTTTTGACATGTTACAACAATTTTTGTAGGTAGATGGGTGATTCTTACTGCCGAGTCGGTAGTATTAACACTCTGACCCCCGTTACCAGATGATCGATAGACATCAATTTTCAAATCTTCGTCTTTAATGTCTAAAACAATCGATTCGTCAATTTCTGGAACGACGGAAACCGATGCAAACGAAGTGTGGCGACGAGCGGCGGAATCAAAGGGGGAAATTCGTACCAAACGATGAACCCCAGATTCGGCTTTCAAGTAACCATAAGCATTTTTGCCCGCCACGAGAATAGTAGCGGACTTAAGGCCGGCTTCTTCTCCGTCCTCGTAATCCAAAATGGTAATTTTATATTTTTTGGATTCAGCCCATCTTGTATACATCCGCAGTAACATTTGTGCCCAGTCTTGACTCTCGGTACCTCCTGAACCAGGATGAAAATCTAAAATAGCATTAAACTTATCATATGGTTTGTTAAGTAAAACCTTGACCCTAAGTGATGCCGTTTTTTCTCGAAAATCTCGTTTCAGTCTCTCTGCATCCGCGATATCCATCGTTTCATCTATTTGTACCAATTCATACATTACTTTTATGGTGTCTAGTATTTCTTTAATGTCATTATATGCGGATAAAAACGCCTTTTTTTCATTGATTTCTACAAAAATATCCTGAGCTTTTTTCGAATCCGACCAAAAATCCGGTTTGGCGGTTTCCAAATCGAGTATCGATATATTTTGTTTAATTTTTTCGGGATCAAGTGTCGCTTTCAAATCCCAAAAATCACTCTCAAGTTCCGCAATGATTTGTTTTAAGTCGCTAATTAACATAGCCCTTCACCTAATTGTCTTTTATTTGTTAATACCATGGCAATACTTATATTTTTTGCCACTGCCACACGGACATGGATCATTTCGACCAACTTTTTGAACTGCTTTTACCGGTTGACGTTTATGGCTGTCATCTTCTTTTCCTGAAGATGTTCCCATTGGTTTTGCAACTTGAACTCGATCGACGTTTTGACGAACTTGGGCTTTTAAAACAAACCGAGTAACATCATTTTGAATATTTTTTACCATTACTTCAAACATCTGAAATCCAAGTTCCTGATATTGTCGAAATGGATTAACCTGCCCATAACTTTGTAATGAAACCGACTGTCGCAACTCACTCATCGCATCAATATGCCGCACCCAGTAAGTGTCGACAACGCGCAACGTGATTGCTTTGAGAAAATCGTTATATATCGTTTCCGAAGATAACTCTTTTTTAACTGTTGTTTCGCGTTTAATGACATCAAAGACGTATTGTTTAATGTCAGTGGCGGGATTTGCCATAATCCCCGCATCAAGAGCTTCTTTGGGGAAATAAACGTTCAAGGCCCCGAAAAGAGCTTTTTTATCGCTGGGGTATTGTTCGAGAACCCCATCAATGGTAGCCTCAATCATGTCATTAACCGATGGTTCAATGGATTCTTTAAACAATACATCGGTTCGTTGTTTGTAAATAATATCACGTTGACGACGGAGTACTTCATCATATTGCAATACCGATTTTCGACGATCAAAGTTGTTACCCTCAATTTGATGTTGAGCTCGTAAAACCAGTTTTGAAAACATACCATAATCAAGCGGCGTTTCCACATCAGATCCTTTTGTCATGGTAATCATTCTTATCATATTTTTAAAACGATCCCCACCGAATCGACGCATCAAGTCATCATCAGCGGAAAGGTAAAAGCGAGAGTATCCAGGATCTCCTTGTCGACCACCACGTCCACGTAACTGGTTATCAATACGACGAGATTCATGCCGTTCGGTCCCGATGACTGCTAATCCACCCAATTCAACGACTCCCGGTCCCAGTTTAATATCAGTACCACGACCAGCCATATTAGTGGCAATAGTAACAGCATTCATTTGCCCTGCATTTAAAACGATTTCTGCTTCCCGTTCGTGTTGTTTGGCATTTAGTACGTCGTGTTTAACTCCCTTTTTTCGCAGTAAACTGCTTAATAATTCTGAACTTTCGATGGAGATTGTACCAATCAAAAGCGGTTGTCCTAATGCATGTCTTCTAGCAATCTCATCAGCAAGAGCGTGGTATTTGGCTTGCATAGTAGCGAATATTAAATCATTATCGTCAATTCTTATAACGGGCATATTCGTCGGAATCTCCACAACATACATATTATAAATGTTGCGAAATTCTTCCTCTTCAGTTTTAGCAGTACCAGTCATACCTGATAATTTTTTATACATGCGGAAATAATTTTGAAAAGTGATTGTTGCTAAAACAGTAGCTTCTTTTTTTATTGCAACAGCTTCTTTTGCTTCTAAAGCCTGATGGAGCCCTTCTGAGAATTGCCGACCATGCATCAAACGACCGGTAAATGAGTCAACAATGATAACTTTATCATCTTGAACAACATAATCGATATCCAGACTCATAGTAAAATTGGCTTTCATTGCATTATTAATCCGATGTAACAAATTGACATTGTCAACATCATAAAGATTAGCCAAGTGGAAATGGGCTTCCGCTTTAGCAACACCTGATTCTGTTAAGTTAACTGTTTTGTCTTTAATGTCGAGAGTATAATCATCTTCAGCCAAGTGGATGACAAATTGATTGGCAAGCTGATAAGTTTCTCCAGAGTTTTTTTCTCCACCGGATATGATTAATGGCGTTCTAGCCTCATCAATCAAAATCGAATCGACTTCATCTATGATGGCATAATTTAAAGGTCTTTGAACAATGTTTTCTTTGTAAATTGCCATATGATCTCGCAAGTAGTCAAAACCCATCTCGTTATTTGTAGAATACAAAATATCACATTTATAGGCCTCGCGTTTTTCTTCAGGGGATATTTCTCGAATGTTTAACCCAACAGTAAGGCCAAGAAAACGGAAAAGATTACCGATTTCTCCTTCGGCTTCACGACGGGCGAGGTATTCATTTACGGTAACAATATGAACTCCATCACCAGATAACGCGTTAAGGTAAGCAGGCATAACAGCAGTCAATGTTTTTCCTTCACCTGTTTTCATTTCCGCAATATTGCCTTCATGAATGACAATAGCGCCCATGACTTGAACTTTAAATGGGGTCATTCCTGTAGAACGAGTCGATGCTTCACGAACAAGAGCGAAAGCTTCAACAAGCATATTATCAAGGGTTTCGCCATTTTGGAAACGGTCTCGGAATTCTAGCGTCTTTGCCTGAATTTGGTCATCTGTATACTCACGATACAACGATTCCATGGCTAAAACTTTATCAGCGATTTTTTCAAGACGTTTTAAAACTTTACGATTTGGATCAAATAGATTAAACATGGACCATTCACCTCTTTAGTTACATGTATTATCATATCATAGTAAAGACTAGATATTCAACTAAATTTGCGCCTAATATAAAAAAAGTGACCTATAAAAAGGTCACTTAGTAAATCATCATTGAGTCTCAATCAATCCGTATTTGCCATCTTCCCGCAAATACATGACACATACTTCTTTGTCTTCATTGCGATAGATGAAAAAGTCATGTCCAAGCAAATCCATCTGCGTAATTGCTTCCTCTGTGGAAAGAATATCTAAAGCAATTCGTTTCTTCTTAACAGGAGAAATTAATTCCCTTTCTAAAGCTTCCAAATTGAACTCTTCTTGGTTGAAAGCTTCCTTGATGCCAGTACGTTCTTGGAGACTTCGGCTCATTTTGTACTTATTTTTGCGGATTTGCGCTTCCAGTTTATCGGTTGCTAGGTCGATAGCGGCATACAAGTCTTTGTCCTCCACCTCGGCCCTTATCGTAATAAATTTAAACGGTATGGTGATTTCAACCTTGGTTTGTTCAGCATATACTTTGCAGACCACAAACGCCTCGAAATCCTCTGAAAACATCCTTTCGATCCTTCGCATTTTCTTTTCAACATAATTGCGGATTGCCGGGGTGATTTCTAAACCATTCTTGCCTCTTACATCAAGTTTCATTTTTTTCACTCCTTCATCGTCTATTTAATACGTTTTGATTATAACATTTTTCTAAATCTATGTAAACTAATCTCCCTGTTATTTCCATTATAAAAGATACTCATAACGTTCAAAAGCATAGTAAAACAACGATATCATTAAGATTCTATGATAGGCAACTAAAACCGGTAACCATTCTGTTGCCGTTTCATATTCGACTGCTCCAATGCAAATGATTATGTCATAGTCTGATTGACTGTTAATCGCCAAACAAAAGCATTTATCCATATTTTTGAAAAGCCATGTGTCTTGACGATAATCATTGTTTTCAAAGTCGTAAATTGAGAAATAGTTTATTATACCTTTTGTAAAAGGAATGCATTCGTGATATATTTTGGGGACAAATATGGTTTTACAACGGGGACAAATTGTTCGTGGAACAAATAAAGATGCGAAAGTAATTTCTTCATTGAAATATTTACCGCAAATTCGGCATTCCATTATTCAATAATCCTTCCCTTTTTCCTTGCCTGTTCATTTTTTTTATATACCTTATTGATTTAATTATCGCGGTTGTTTTTTCTTCACAAAAATAGACGATTTCCCCGTGTGGAAATTCCCAGCTTCTGCCAACACGACCGCATATTTGCACTAAAGTGTCGATATCAAAAATTTGATTGTCAGTTGCCATAACCGCCACCGCAACGTTACTAAAAGTTACTCCTCGTTCCAAGATGGTGGTTGTGACTAGTACATTCCATTTTGCTTTGCGAAAATGACCGATTACATCTGTTGTGTCATTACTTTTGCTAGAAACAAACGTGGCAAGAAATCCCTTCAAACGTAATGTTTCGGTAAGTAGTATCCCATATTTGATCGTTGGCACAAACATTAGCACCTGAATCTGATTGTTTTGCTGATAATTCAACCATTTTATTATCACAGCCGGCAAATTATGGTCTTTTTGGATTATCGTATTCAGTTCCATAACATTGATTATTTGCGGTATATCCAAAGACTGACCATGAAAACGCGCTGAAATCGTAAAGGTTTTTATTAAGCCTCGATGTATCCTTTGGGCTAATTCTGAGTCAATCGTCGCTGACATCAAAAAGGAAACGCCATCTATTGTCAGTGCTTTTTTTACCAAACGATGCAATAGCGGATCACCTCGAAACGGAAACGCATCAATCTCATCAAGGATGATTACATCAAATTCATGATAATAGCGAATCAATTGGTGGATAGTAGAGACAACAATATCTGCGTTATCATCGTCTTTGGCATTTGCATGCAACGGTTTTATAACACTGTTGGGAAAAACCGACTTTAGCCGTAACACAATATCGTTAACAATATCGCGTCGGGGAATCGCAAAACAAATTCTTTCCCCTTTTTTCAGAGTATCTAGCATGCCAGCATATAGTATCTCTGTCTTTCCGGCCCCACAAACAGCATGTAAAAAACCGATTTGTTTCTGATTAAGACAATTGACAACGAACCTTGATGCTTCATTTTGCTTTTTTGATAAGGTAAAGGGCAGAATCAATGTATGAGCTTTCCTTGCAATAATTCGTTCGTATCGAAAAAGTGTCGTTTTTTCCGTTATCTTTCCAAACGCCAGGCATTCTCGGCAATATAATTGTCCATATCCATCGCGATTGTCCAAATCGACAATTGCTCCACATCTTTGACATTTATTTTCTAAGATTCCTAAGACTGTTTGACAAGTTTTCTCCAAAGGTCGAATAAGTGTTTCAATCATAAAAAAATCACCCATCAGAATACTACGTTCTAATAGGTGATTTTCTGGATTTATATAACAATATTTACTAATTTATTGGGAACGACTATGAATTTTCGAATGGGTTTATCACCGATGATTTCCGTAATTTTTGGAAGTGATAACACTTCTGTTTTTAAATCCGTTTCCGGTGTATCAAGTAATGCCTGAATCCGTTCACGAATCTTTCCGTTAATGCTTATAACAATTTCGACAGTCGATTCAATCATCTTTGATGCATCGTATGTGGGCCATTGATGAAAGACTAAAGCGTCATTATTTCCCAAAAGTTGCCACATTTCTTCGGCAAGGTGGGGAGCAAAAGGATTTAGTAATAACAAAATAGTTTCCAAGTCATGCCTTGTAATCTTATCTGCCGCCGTTATCGCATTTACAATTGTCATTAATTTTGCGATTGCAGTGTTAAACTTGAGATTTTCGACATCTTCAGAGACGTTTTTGATTGTTTTATGCATCAAGGATTCTAAAGCAGGAGAATACTCATTTCCGGGGATTACCTTTTCATAGGAACGCCAGATTTTATCTAAGAATCGACGACATCCTTTTAATCCTGCTTCATTCCAAGGTGTTGGCATCTCGTAGTCACCGATAAACAGAATATAGGTTCTTAGAGTGTCTGCACCATACTCCTCGATAATCTCTTGGGGATTGACAACATCTCCATGTGATTTGGACATTTTTTCGCCTTGTGAGTTAAGTACTAATCCCTGAGCTGTCCGTTTTTTATATGGTTCAGCTGTTGGAACTAACCCAATATCATAGAGAAAATGATTCCAGAATCGTGAATAGATTAAATGCCTAGTAACGTGTTCCATTCCGCCATTATACCAATCGACTGGACTCCAATAATCAAGTTTTTTTCGATCAGCGAAAACGGTCGCATTATCAGGGTCAGTGTAACGAAGAAAATACCAACTTGATCCCGCCCACTGAGGCATGGTATCCGTTTCACGACGGGCTTTTTTACCACATTTTGGGCAAGAGCACTCCACAAATTGCTTTATATTGGCTAATGGGCTTTCTCCAGTATCGGTTGGCTCAAAATTTTCAACCATTGGTAACAAAACCGGCAAATCTTCGTATGGAACAGGAACAATTCCACAATCATCGCAATAGATTATCGGAATTGGTTCACCCCAATACCGTTGCCGATTGAAAGCCCAGTCTTTCATTTTATACTGAACTGCTGGTTCACCAATGCCAGATTGACATATATATGTAGTTATCTTCTTTTTGGCATCACTAACAGAAAGTCCATTTAAAATGCCACTATTGATTAAAACTCCATTTTCAATATCTGTGTATGCTGCTTCCTCTATGTTACCGCCCTTGATAACCTCAATAATATCGAGATTAAATTTGTGAGCAAATTCGTAGTCGCGATCATCATGTCCGGGAACTCCCATAATCGCTCCGGTGCCATATGTGCTCATGACATAATCGGCCACAAAAATGGGAATTGGTTTTCTTGTCATAGGATTTATTGCCATCAATCCATCGACCATAACCCCTGTTTTATCTTTATTCATGTGAATCCGTTCAAATTCCGTCTTCTTTTTGGCGGTTTCTTGATAATCACAAACAGCACCAATATTCTTGATGTGGTTTTCCATGCGTTTTAGAATCGGATGTTCTGGGGCAATAACCATAAACGTCGCCCCATATATCGTGTCTGGACGCGTCGTAAATACGCATAAATGCTCTTGGGAATCACTGATATTAAAATTCAAAAAAGCACCTTCGGATTTGCCAATCCAATTTTCCTGTTCAACACGGATACGCGAATTGGTTGTTAAATCATCAAGCCCCTTAAGAAGTTTGTCAGCGTATGCGGTAATTCGAAGGAACCAAACATCTTTTTCTTTTTGGACAACTTCAGAATTGCATCGATCACAAATTCCACCTTGAGATTCCTCATTGGAGAGAACAACCTTACACTTTGGGCAAAAATTAACATATGCCTTATCTTTATATGCAAGTCCTTTTTCAAACATTTTTAAAAAGATCCATTGCGTCCAACGGTAATACGCTGGTTGTGTGGTATCCACAACCCGGGAAAAATCAAACGAAAATCCTGTCGCTTTCATTTGCTTAGTGAATGTCTTTACATTTTGATCGGTTACTATCCGTGGATGAATGTGATTTTCCAATGCATAGTTCTCTGTAGGTAAACCAAACGCATCAAATCCGATTGGAAATAAAACATTGTAACCTTCCATCCTGCGTTTGCGAGAGATAACTTCTAAAGAAGCAAAAGCACGGATGTGCCCCACATGCATCCCTGATCCCGATGGATAAGGATACTCAATTAGTGAGTAATATTTGGGCTTTTGACTATAATCTTCCGCTTCAAAACAATGATTTAGCGTCCAATATTCTTGCCATTTTTTTTCGATTTTGGCATGATCGAAGCCAGGTACGAAAGCACTCATGTTAATAACCCCCCTAAAAAATAAAAAATCGTCCTTTTGATAAGGACGATTGTATCAACCGCGGTTCCACCTCAATTCCAGATAAATATCTGGCTCTTGATATCCTTAACGGGGATAATTCGGATTGGACTCACGAGTTGCGCCCAACCAGCTCCCTAGACTAATTCACCAAACTTTGCTCCCGATTTTCACCAATTATCGGGTCGCTGCTAACAAATGGATGATTACTACTTCTAGATCATTGCATTTCTTTCGTAAATCATATCATATTTACCAAAAGATATCAATAGGATATTTAGGTAAATTGATTATTCATGCGATTTGTCATCGTCTTGTGGCTGTTCAATTGTTACCTTAGGTTCTGATTCCTTCGTTGAATCAGTTTCTTCATTTTGACGTTTCAATTCTTGGATTGCCATTTCATTTAAATGAATAAATGTCTCTTTGGTCATCTCACGGTTGAGAACAAAAACCGAACGGTATGAAAAGAACATTAAAAGCATCAATATAATCTCATCAAAATTTAGAAGGTTATAAAATGTCAAAAGTAATGCAAAGGGTGTTATCGCAAACACGACCAGTTTAAAAATCTTTTTATATGAAACAAATTTTTTGATTCGCCAAAAGGCAATTGTTGCCAACAATGATACCAATATCAAAGTAATAATATTGCCGATGATTGTGGCAATTATGCCAAATGCCCGAATGGTATTAGCCATGACTACGAAAAAACTATCAAAGTCGGTAATTGTCCCACCCAAGTTGGCTATGCTAAAATGATATAGCATTGAATTCTCTAAATAAATAGTAATCATACTCCCTTGAAAAATAATGCGGTTTGGGTCGGCCGTTATCAAGTCGGCACCGCTTTCAAGAAAATAAATTGAATATCCAAACATAGCATATTTTGCATCCGGGTCATAGTTTGATCCATCGCAAGAAAGTGTCCCAGAAGTAAATGAGCAACCAGTAGTTTCCGTGGTAATAACAGCATTGGCTTGGTACCCAACATATTGGACAATACCGCCTATAGAGACAAATAAAGCCATCACAAGGAGATAAAAGAAAACAAAAAGACCGCTTTTGTTGCGGTACTTTAATAAGTATTTAGGAGTAAGTAGCGAGTCTTTTATTAAATTATACATATAATCACCCTTGTTTTATATATTATATCATTGATTGTCAGTTGTTGAAAATAAAATGAATTATTAAATTATGGATCATATGGTTTTTTGACTCTCAACAAAAAAAGAATTCAAACCGAAGTTTGAAATCTCATTATTGATGGGTATAATGATTTTTCTTTTTCAATTTAAGCATCTTAGCATAGATATTGAAAGGAAATAACGAGATTTTGTGATTGAATGACAAAACCTTGCTATCAAGGACACGGCGAATTTCCTGAAGATTTTCATATGTTTCAATCACATATTTGTTTTTTGGATCATCAGAATTAATCTTTGGATAGGAAGCATCAAGAAGATCAAGTAAGGCTTTTTTGTCGTCAAATGACATTTCTTTAATTACTAATTTTTCGTATTTTTCAAAAGCATCGTCTTTGACAACTTTTGAGATTAAATTCAACGATTTCCGTAACTCAATATCAAATTTAGATTGAGAACGGTATAAATCCTTGAAAGAAACGCGAAGATTTCTCACAAATAAAAATGTTGATACCACACTAATCGCAGCTATCAAAATGACAAGAAGCGATATTTCGATGATTAAGTCCCATTGAATTTCGTTGAACATCCTTGTCACCCTCTTTAAATTGTTTTTAGATACTGCTTCAACACATCTACCATGTCAAGTCTTTCCCATGGTAAATCTAGGTCAATTCTCCCAAAGTGGCCATATGTGGCTACTTGATGATATATGGGTTGCTTTAAATTAAGTGTTTTGATAATCGATGCCGGACGTAAATCAAAGTGTTTTTTTATGAGATCAATGATGGCATCGTCGCTAATTTTACCCGTCTTGAAAGTGTCGACGCCAATTGAAGTTGGTTGGGCAACACCGATTGCATAAGAAATTTGAACTTCGATCTCCTCGGCAATACCAGCAGCAACAATATTTTTAGCAACATACCTAGCAGCATATGCGCCACTTCGATCAACTTTTGATGGGTCTTTGCCGGAGAAGCAACCGCCACCATGATGAGCTTTACCACCATAAGTATCAACGATGATCTTGCGGCCAGTAAGCCCTGTATCCCCAGAAGGGCCCCCAACCACAAATCGGCCCGTGGGATTCACTAAAATCTCTGTTTTACTATCAATTAATTTTTTGGGGATTGTTGGCACAATTACATATTTAACAATGTCTTCATAAATCTGATCATGTGTCATCTCAGGAGAATGTTGACAAGACACTAATATTTTATCAATACGAAGTAATTTCCCATCTTCATTAAATTGACAAGTAACCTGAGTTTTGCCATCCGGACGCAGGTACTTAAGTTTTTTACTCTTGCGAACTTCCGCAAGTTTGCGAGCTAATTTATGAGCATATACAATTGACACCGGCATATATTCGGGCGTTTCGTTAGTTGCATACCCAAACATCATTCCCTGATCACCTGCGCCCTGCTCGTGTTCGTCGCTTTGGACAACCCCGAGTGCAATGTCAGGCGATTGACTATTAATTGATACTAAAACGGAGAGATTCTCAGCATCGAAGCCATATTTGCCGCGATCATATCCGATATCAGCAACCGTCTTGCGAACAATTTTTTGAATATCAACATATGTCGTGGTAGTTATTTCTCCCGCTACAAGTACTAATCCCGTTGAAGCTACGGTTTCACAAGCAACACGCGCTTCAGGATCATCGGTTAAAATGGCGTCCAAAATCGCATCGCTAATCTGATCGCAGATTTTATCAGGATGACCTTCAGTTACTGATTCGCTGGTAAAGTATTTATACATGATTATCGCTCCTTATTGCTGGGCTAACTTATAATACAAAGATTCAAAATCGTCGGTATACTTGACAAAGCGATCAAGAATCTGGGGATCAAAGTACGGATAAAACTCTAGTTGCAACAAATCAATTGCCCGTGAATGTTTAAGCGCTCTCTTATAGTTGCGGTCCTGACGTAAAACTTCGTATACTTCCGCAAGCAATATCACTTGCGATTCGCGATTGTTTTGGATGCCATTCATTTCTTTAATGAAGTCTTGGTCAGCCGTCTTTTCAAAATGGGCGCGAACAATATCTTCACCTTTTTGATCTAATTGTAACCTTTTGATGATGACTGATCCAACCATTGTTTTTTCTCTAATCCGCTTGAAATCATCTTCTTCGAGAACTTCTTTGTCGTCATAGTCTGATAATGAAAGTTTCCCTTTTTGATCAACGTGTATTGTCGAAAAATCGTAGATTTCTTTACATAGTTTTGGTGAATATCCCAAATAGTTACCCAATCGAGAAGAAATCTCAGCTACGCGTTTGGCAGCTGCAGCTGTGATTTTTTCTTCTTCTAAAATTCCTCGGCTTTTATAGACACCAATGACATCAAAAACATCGGAAACAACCGATTTAAAATCCTTTTCCATACCCCGGCGTTTGATTAATTCGGTCTTTCGTTTGTTATTCATATCTTCAGTAATCTTTGCCGTCGAATATAAAGCTATCATAAAAATGGCCAAAACTAGGGTTCTAAGAATGATATCGGTTAAGATTGGTCCATTTAGGTAATTCCATAATGTGGTTATGTCTGTAGCAAACAGGTAGACAGGATAAAGAATCGTTAAATGCATGATGGTCATTACAATTATGGTAATTTTAAATACTGTTCCCAAAAGCTTTGAGTCTTGGTATAAAGACAAGACAACCAATGCAAAGTAAATCAGTGAATAGCCAGCTTGAGTAATACTGAAGAATCCTTCCTCAGGATCAGTACCCAACATTGCCTGCAATTTGATATAGACTGTAACCGCCATTAATAAGATATAAATTGCGGATATATATTCAGCTAGCTGTTGTTTTTGAAGCGTTTTGGGATCTTCAAATATGATTTTTCGAATTGTTAAACTGACAAAAAACATAATTAAAAAAACCGAAAGCGCTAAAATAATATTTAAATTTCGATTTGATCCCTCTGAACCAATAAGCATGAACAGGAAAAAAACAATGTTGGTGACCCAAAGAATATTGCGGATTACTAAGTTCTTGCGATATAAAACAGAAGTGTCATCTAGGATGTCCACTCCCGCTTCAAAACTGAAGCGGTTAATGAAGAATTGCGTGACTTTAACCCAAAACTGATTTTTTCCTTCGACTTCCATTTGCCTTTTATTGATACTGACTTTTTTTTCATCAAACTTATTCTTAAAAGATGCAGTCCGAAAAAAGTCGACTACTTTTTCCCAAAACGATTTTTTTCGTGGCGCTTTTTCCTTGGCAACCGTTTCGAAATATTCATCGATTTTTTGCGACTCGTCTTTTTTTGCGTTTTTCGAAAATTTACGCTTTAACGAACTGTCGTTTTTGCGGAAAAACTCATCCAACGTTTTTTCGCGGTTGTCCATCCGGATTCACGCCCTCTCGTTTTAAATAGTGGGACTTAGTTAAAATAGTTTCGGTTGTTCGATAATACTGGGATCTTTGCGAGCTTCCAGTTCATTTTCAACTTGCGCTACACGAGTGGAAGCTGCGGCTGCAAGCGCGCCAACAATATCGTCCATAAATGTGTGGCAACTGGTATGATCCTTTTTTCCTGCATCATTTAAAACAGCAATGATACCTGGTTTATTGACGTCAATATCGCCAAAATTAGTTTTGCCAATCGTTCCGTATAAACCAGCAAGTTCTAATCCAAACAATTCATCAATCCCAAAAAGCCCCAGGTCCGAATCCAATACCTCTTGAATAGGGCCTTGAAACGCTTTCGCTTCAGTTAAACGATCAATTTCTGCTCCCAATTGCAAAATATGAAACACGTCGCGAAGCGACAGTATTTTTTCAACGGATTCATAGCATTCCTGATAGGTGATATCTGGTTTCCATTTTGATTGTTGACGAAGGGCAATTTCTGCAATATCTGATAGTTTAACGCCACGTTCTTCGAGTTTTTGAACGTTCATAGTATACATTTCTTCTCGAGAAAATAGATTTCTTTTACGAGTCATAATGGCTCCTCTTTTCTTTAAAAATTCTTACGTTTTATATTCTTGCTTAACGTTTTATTATACCATATTTTATATGGTAATGGTCAACTTAAATGATGATTTTGCCTTCAACAAAGATGTTCTTACCCAATCCGTTCATCAAGTCTTTTATATCTAAAGGCTTTTTCCCAGCAATCTGTACTCGTTTTAAAGCGATAAGCCCATCTGAAACTTTAACCAAAACTTCTCGATTAATTGATTTTACAATTGTTCCATTCGCATATTTTTCATATAATTGCCAATCGGCACTGATTGGTTCGATCCAGTAAATTTTCACGATAGTACCATCAATTTTTGCGGCAGCAATCGGCCAAGGATTGAAAGCTCGAACATGGTTGAATATTTCTTTTTTTGTTTTATTAAAATCAATATATTCTTCTTCGTGCCGTATATTGGCGGCAAATGATACTTTTGACTCGTCTTGAGGTAGCGGAATTATACTGCCATCAAAGACTTTTGGTAATGTATCGATTAATAACTGGCTTCCATCAATGGCCAATTGATGTTCGATTGTACCTACCGTATCAAGATCACTAATAGTTCTTGTTTTTTGTGACAGTATCATTCCAGAGTCCATTTTGTCAGCCATGTACATAACAGTCACTCCCGTTTCCAAATCACCATTCATAATCGCTCGATGCATCGGAGCCCCACCTCGATATTTAGGAAGCAACGATGCGTGCACGTTGATACAGTGGAATATTGGAAGTTTTAAGATAACCGAAGGAATCATCTGCCCATATGCGGCAACGATTATTAAATCCGGATTAATATCAATAATAATCTGATATTCTTTTCGAATGTTATTTGGCTGAAAAATGGGGAGTTTTTTAGCTAAGGCAAATTCTTTGACTGGTGAGGGTCTTAACTCTTGTTTTCGACCAGCGGGGCGATCTGGTTGAGTAATGACTAACACGAGGTCATATTTGAGACATAATGCTTCCAAGATTGGAACAGCAAAAGCCGTTGTCCCAATAAATACTATTCTCATATTATTTCCTCCCATCATATTTACATCGGACTTTTATCGATATTAACAAATATCTCATTGGTATTATATTGATCGTAAATATCAAATAGTGAATCATCTAATCGTGGTTCGTTGCGATACTTAATCAAAATCTGGCAGATATAACGATTGTTTATCCGGCTCACTGGTGGCAAAACGGGGCCCAAAATAATCGTATCTGACGATAATGAAATGCGTAATTTATTCACTATCTCCTTACCTCGCAAAAACACATCTCGAACATTGTTTCCTGATAACTTTATGTCTACCAAAAAATAAAAGGGAATATATTTTGCGGCTTTACGAATGGACATTTCGTATTGATAGAATCCAAGATAATCATTATTGACCGCAAATCGGATGGCATAATGATTTGTATTATATGTTTGAACAACGACTTTTCCTTCATTATCACCACGACCCGCTCTTCCTGAAACTTGAGTGATTAGTTGAAATGTTTTCTCAGGAGAACGAAAATCCGCATTAAATAGATTCGAATCAGCTTGGATAATTCCCACAAGAGTAACTCGTGGGAAATCGAGTCCTTTGGCGATCATTTGCGTTCCGAGTAATATGTCACCATGGTCGGAAAAAGCATCGAGAAGCATTTCGTGAGCATTCTTAACTCTTGTTGAATCGTTGTCCATTCTGATTATTCTGGCACTTGGAAATAACATTTCAATTTCCGATTGGATTTTTTGAGTTCCAGTCCCCATATACCGAAGATTTTCCGAACCACATTTGGGACACGTTTTTTTTACATCCTCTTTATGACCACAGTAGTGACATTTCAAAGAATGGTCAATTTCGTGATATGCTAATGAGATGTCACAATTTGGACACGAGATTACATGGCCACACTCGCGACATATTACGAAAGTCGAATAACCTCTCCGATTCAGAAGAAGGATAACTTGTTCTTGGCGCTTGAGACGTATATCAATTTCAGTACGTAATTGTTCGGAAATAGAACTAAGGTTTCCTTTTTTAAATTCCGACTTCATATCCACAATAACAAGTTTCGGCATTAAACATTTATTGGCCCGCTGTGGTAGTTCAAGCAATTTAATATATCCCCGCTTATATCGAGCGTAGGTCTCAATGTTGGGTGTAGCTGATCCCATCAATAAAGGAATCTTATAGTACTTAGCCCGTTGAATAGCAACATCAATTGCATAATATTTTGGCATATCATCTTGCTTATACGTCGTTTCATGGCATTCGTCAATTACTATCATGCCCAAATTTGAAAACGGAGCGAAAATTGCGCTACGCGCTCCAATGACAATCGATACTTCTTTTCGAATGATACGCCGCCATTCATCATATTTTTCACCAATTGATAACCCTGAATGTAAGACGGCAACTTGGTTTTTAAATCTAGCTTCAAAACGGTTGACCATCATTGGTGTCAATGCAATTTCCGGGACGAGAAAAATGACTTCTTTTCCTCGGTTTAATATTTCTTCGATGGCAGCTAAATATATCTCGGTTTTTCCCGATCCGGTTACACCGTGTAACAAAAAAATCTCATCATGATCGATATTCTTCATAATTTCAGAAAAGACTCGGTTTTGGTCGTCATTAAAAATAACCCGTTTGTCAAATTTATCATGGGTATTAATCGCCAAGCGATACTTCTCTTGATTAAAGTAACGAATTGCTCCCTTTTTCTCCAGGGTTTTTAAAACCGATTCAGTGATATCACAAGCTTTGATTGTTTCAGAAACAAGAGCGGATTTTCCCTTACAATCTTTTAAATAATCACAAGTCAGTTTGTGTTTATCGGTTTTTGGTAAATATCCCGAATCGCAAAGAACAACAGCCCGTTCAGTGGCTGGTCTACTTTTAGATTTAATGTCATATACTTGCTTAATCTGATTCTTTTTTATCGCTTTCTTAATTTCGGGTATCATTTCGACCATATAATCTTCAAATATGATTTCGTTACCCAATTTAAACATTGCTTTAATCGCTTCGTTTAAACCTTCGGAATTAATTAATTGAAGTTTTATTGTATAAACAGCTTTAAAAGCTGAAGGCAACATGGTTTCTAATACTTTGATCAAAATCGTTGTGGTATCAATCGAAATCTGCTTAGCTAATTCTATAAGTTCCTTGGTTAGATACGATTCAATGTCAAGTATTCTTATAATCGGTTTTAACTCTTTGCCTGAATCCGATGATATGGCGATTTCCAAAGTGTAGCCCATTAATTCTCGGCTTCCAAATGGAACAATAACTCGCATTCCAACTTCGAGAACATCGGCGAGGATGTCAGGGACAAAATAATCATACAAACGATCAACAGCCTTGACCGGAATATCGACCAAAATTCGTGCAATCATCTGTCTCACCTCTTGGAAATCATTATATCACGGAACGATTTTGTTTTAAAGTGTAACCAACATATCTTAAGTTTTCCGTTGTCGATTATGATATAACCGTTATTTATTTTCTGTTTACCATTTGCATATTCAATATTTATTATGTATAATGATATCCAGAGCAAAATTCCGTTCAGCATTTCAGGAAGGAAAACTATTTTTCATGCAAAACGAAAATCTTAAGCCTAATGAAATTGGCATTTTTGCCTTAGGCGGTTTAGGCGAAATTGGTAAAAACATGTATTGCGTGGAATACGCAAATGAACTCATCATCATTGACTCGGGAATATTATTTCCTGATGACAATTTGATGGGAATCGATTACGTAATTCCCGATTATACTTACTTGATTGATAATCAGGTAAAAATCAAAGGATTGTTTATCACTCATGGTCACGAAGATCATATCGGTGGAATCCCTTTTTTGTTAAAACAAGTAAAAATTCCCATGATATATGCCAATGGTCTAGCATTGGGTATTATCAAAAAAAAGATGGAAGAGTACCCCGAACTAAAAGTTAAATATCACGAATTTACCGAAAATGAAACTGTTCGTTTTGACAAAATGGAAGTAAATTTTTTCCGTACCAATCATTCCATTCCCGATTCTTTTGGTATCGCAATCGATACCCCACAGGGAACTATCGTTCATACTGGGGATTTTAAGTTTGATTTTACCCCCACAAGCAATGATGCAAACTACGCAAAAATGGCTTGGATAGGTGACAAAGGAGTGTTATGCCTGTTATCTGATTCTACCAATGCCGAACTCGATGATTTTACCGAATCTGAAAAAGAAGTCTCTGCCACCATTCATGATTTATTTAAATCCATTGCCGGCAGAGTAATCATCGCAACATTTTCCTCCAATGTCCATCGGATTCAGCAAATCGTCGAAGCATCAATTCAAACAAATCGAAAAATTGCTGTTTTCGGCCGTAGTATGGAAAAGACCATTGAAGTCGGATCGGCACTTGGCTATATTCACGCTCCAGATGGAACTTTTTTATACAGCCGAAACATGACGGGTATCAGCCGAAAAAATCTCACTATTCTTTGTACCGGCTCGCAGGGCGAACCAATGGCAGCTTTATCTAGAATCGCTTCTGGAACACATAAACAGATTGCCTTAATTCCTGGTGATACAATAATTTTGTCTTCTTCACCAATTCCAGGAAATCAAGAAAGCGTCAATAAAACCATCAATTTGTTGTACAAAAATGGTGCTTCCGTTATTACCAAGTCACCTTTCGCTGATGTTCACGCTTCTGGACATGGTGGAAAAAACGAATTAAAATTGATGTTAAAATTGATGAAGCCAAAATACTTCATGCCTATACATGGTGAATACCGAATGCTAAAAACTCATGCTGCTTTAGCCATTGATTGCGGTGTTCATGCTAATAACGTGTATGTTCTTGATAACGGCCAAATACTAGCCTTATCAAAGGATTCGGGAAGAATGGCGGGAAAAGTCCCGACTTCTGATGTGTATGTGGATGGCCTCGCTATTGGGGAAATTGGGTCTCAAGTAATCAAAGATCGTCGCGAGTTATCTAAAGATGGGTTATTATCGGTAATCATGACTATCAATCAAGATCGTCATGAAGTAATTTGTACACCCACAATTATCTCACGCGGTTTTATATTCATGAAAGATAATGAACAAATGATTAAAACTTTGCAGACTTTAGCGCTTGATGTTACTGATCATTATCTTGAGATAGGCAAAAAAATCAACATCAATGGTATTAAGAACGATCTTGTTAAGTCACTTGGTAAATATATCTTCGAAAAAACAAATCGAGAACCGATGATCACACCTGTCATCATGGTTCTATAAAAAGGACGGTTATTATGGAAAACACGGAAAACTCTAACACTATTACCACCGATATAAAACTGACATCTAAACAAAATTTCTTTCAGTTTTTCAAATTTACGCTTTTTTCTATCTCGGCTGGTATAATTCAAATTCTCTCCTTTACAATCCTCAATTTAATATTTGAAAATTTCTTTGCCGGCGCTTCATGGCTAACTTCTGAATATGGCCTTGCATATTTTGTCGCTTTAGTATTATCCGTTTTATGGAATTTTACCATCAACCGGAAATTCACATTTAAATCCGCAACCAATGTTCCTATTGCAATGCTTAAAGTGTTTTTGTACTATTGTGTTTTTACCCCGCTTTCAATATGGTGGGGAGTCGCATTGGAACGTTTGGGGTGGAATGATTACTTGATATTATTACCAACGATGGTAATTAATATGGTTACCGAGTTTCTCTACTGCCGTTTAGTTGTTTATCGCCATAGCATAAACACCGCCATTAATAAAAAAAATCAGGATTCCGAGGTTGTTAAATAGGTATGTCTTTGTGAATTAGATAAAGTATAATACACAATATTATATAAAAGTCGGTCAGGAGCCACCTTCGCTCTTGACCGACTTTTTTGTAGTCATTTAAACTTTATCAATTTGAAGAGTACTTCTATCATTCCCTACGGGCAGGCAAACAGCAAGTTCATCATTACAGACTTTTTTGAAACCTTCAAACACCGTCTTAGTTACTACCGCGTCTTCATGAGCATCATGGATTTGTTTCTCTAACTCGGCTTGCGAGTATAACCGATGCGCATTAAATAAGCCTAGATCATTCTTTAGTCCAAAATATGTCTTGTGCAGTTTCAACAAATCAATGAATTGGACCCTTCGGGTAATATCGGGAACCACATTATAACGCATTGATTTACGTAATTCTATCAAATCGTTTTGTCCCCACACAAACACCATCGGCTGGTATTTTCTAACAATATTAGTAAAGTGTTGATAGAAATTTTGATAGGTCATCCCATTATCAATATTTATTTGAGAAATGTGGAGAAACTTTTGCGTACGGTCACTAATCGATTTGTATAAAACTGGTTTGATGAACATCGACTGCTCATCAATGGTAATTCCATTAGGATCAGTCAACACCATTCCAAACTGAATAATTTCCGAAACAAAATTTTCGTAATTTCGAAATGGGGGCATCGACATCTCAAAATCAATAAAAAGTTTGTGTTTTTGCGCATTGAGAATATTTTTAATGCCTGATTTTATGACACTTATATCATAAAAAATTCGCGGGTTTTGTCCGTTTGGATACATAATTTTTTCAATGTTTTCAACCTGATACACCAAAACACCTTTATAGCGCTTGGTTGCTTCAGATACGGTCATAAAAACATATATACCTAATGAGAAATATGCCATAAAACTGGAAAACATCCCCTTTGGCATATAAAAGTACTCAGTTCGCCGCCGGATTTTGATGGAAATAACCCTGATATCTTCAAAAACATTATGTAATGGTCCGTAAACATATCTTGTCATAAAAATCACCTGCATTCATTTTAACACAACCCGGAAAAAACCGATAGAAAAGTTTAATCCTCTGTTTCATTTATACTCCTTCAAAGCGATTTGTAAATTATCAATCGCGATGTTAGTAAGGCCAAGGGTTTTTAATTCTGGTATAGGAGCTTTTTTGATATTACTTATCGTTTTATATTTTTCTAGCAGCTTTTGTTTTGATTTTACTCCTATCTTTGGAATTGAATCGAGGATGGAAGCGAAAATCTGTTTTGTATGTTGGCTTCGATGATATGTAATCGCAAACCGATGAGCTTCATCCTGAATTTTAGATAAAAACACATACATATGCGAGTGTCGATCCAAAATTATTGGTTGTTCATCTAAGCCGATGATTGCATCGGTTTTATGCTCACTATCTTTCCTTAAACCAATGACCGGAATATCAAGATATAATTCCTTCAGTATCGTTTTGCATGCTCGAACTTGAGCAATCCCACCATCCATGACAATTAGATTGGGTTTGTCAGAGGCACCATTCATCAGCATCTTCTGATACCGGCGATAGATAATTTCCTTCATCGTACCGACATCATCTGGTTGAGTGACTGATTTAACTTGATACTTTCGATACTCCTTTTTGTCCGGCAATCCATTGGTAAAAACCACCATAGCCGAAACCGGATTTGATCCCATCGTATTCGAATTATCAAAAGCTTCAATTCGCTTTGGAGTTGCGATGCCAATCGTTTTCCCTAAAATTTCTGCCGATCCGACCGTATTAGCATATTTTTTTAAAAACAGATCCAAATGACTGTCAAGTTGAATTTGAGCATTTGCTTTTGCCATTTGAACTAGTTTAGCTTTCCCACCACGGGAAGGGGTAAAGCCTTTTTCTAAGAGAAATGGTTTTAAGAGGCTATAATCGATTCCCAAGGGGAGAAGCACCTCTTGAGGGAGCGGATTTTTCTGATAAAACTGAGCTAGATAATCCACAAACGTATCTTCTTGTGATTCAAAGTATTCAAAGATTGGCGAAATACTCATGACAATCTTGCCGGCACGCATAAAAATTGTAGTAATGGTAATATATGCTTCATTAGCGGCGAAATTGATTATGTCGCGATCCTTAAGATCGGGAAAAATGATTTGTTGTTTTTCAGTTGTCTTTTGTAAACTGAATATCATATCCCTTATTTCTTGAGCTTTTTCATATTCTAAGTGGGTTGAATAATCATTCATGCGATTATTCAAGTCATTCAATAAATCTTGATTGTGACCGCCTAAAAAACGACATATTTGGTCAATTATTGCTGGATATTGGGTTTGTACTGATTCATCGATACATGGTCCAAGACATTGTCCCATATGAAAGTATAGACATACCTTCTTCGGCATCGCTTGGCATTTGCGCAGTGGGAAAATCCGAGATAAAAGATTAACGGTTTCTCTCGCTGAAGCGGCATCAGGAAAGGGACCAAATAGGTTCTTATTTTTTTTAGAAAACTTGCGAGTTATAATGAGCCGCGGATGCGTTTCATTGGTGACCTCGATGTAAGGATATGTCTTATCATCCATTAACATAATATTATACTTGGGTGAGTACTGCTTAATAAGCGATAATTCCAATAAAAAAGCTTCAAGTTCTGTGGCTGTAACTATAAAAGTGAAATCAGTAATATCTGTGACTAATCTTGTCGTTTTAGCGTCGTGAGATCCCACAAAATAAGTTTTAATACGATTTTTAAGGTTTTTCGCTTTACCAACATAGATAATATTACCCATCACGTCTAACATTTGATAACTGCCGGGAAGGTCTGGTATTGTCGTTAGTTTCGATTTGATAATTTCATTCATGGTCTCACCTGCCTTTTGTCAATAATTATACCAAAATAATGGCTTAATTTCAACGTTACGGTCTAAATAAAAACCCCAGATTATTTCCGGGGTTTTATCGTTTATTTGATGGCTTTTAGAATGGAATCAATTTTCATACCTGTTGCTATAGAATCATCGATTTTAAATACCAATTCCGGAACCTTTCGCATCTTGACACGAGCCGCAATCTGATTCTTAATAAAACCATTTGCTCGGTCTAATGCCTGTTGTGTTTTTTCGAGTTCTTCTTTAGAACCCAAAACCGTGTAATAAACAAACATATATGACAGTTCATTAGTGATTTTAACAGCGGTAATCGTAATGAAACCAAGATTATCTTTCACTTCATTACGCAAAATCATTGTCAGTTCACGTTGAACTAATGCTTCTAATCGATCCGTTTTAGGCATTTTCCTTCACCTCTTGCAATTCTGAGGCCTCAATCACATCATCGACTTTGATATCATTGTATGCTTCCACCATAATGCCACAGTCATATCCGGTTTTGACTTCTTTAACATCGTCCTTAAAACGTTTTAAAGACGACATTTTCCCCTCATGAATTACGATACCGTCGCGAATTATCTTGATTAAGGAATCCCGTTTAATGATTCCTGAGGTAACCATACAGCCCGCAATCGTACCCACCTTTGAAATTGTGAATGTTTCACGAACCGAAGCCTCACCGATTGTCTTTTTTTCAAAAACAGGGTCAAGCATTCCTTTCATCGCTTTTTCAATATCTTCTAGTGCTTCGTATATAATATCATACAAGCGAATCTCTACGCCTTTTGATGTGGCCGTATCTCGAACCGATGCTTGCGGACGCACATCAAATCCAATGATAATTGCATTGCTTGCTTCTGCCAAAGAAACATCAGTATCAGTAATCGCTCCAACGCCAGAACGAACAATATCAATAGATGTTCCTTCGACTTTTATCTTGTCGATTGCGCCTTTGAAAGCTTCGATTGATCCTTGAGTATCGGCTTTGATGATTAAACGCAATACTTTCTCGGTTCCCTCGGCTTTTTTAAAGAAATCTTCCAGTGACATTGATTTATTAACGCCTTTTTCCTCACGAATTTGTCGATCAGAACGTTTGAAAGCAATTTCTCGTGATTGCTTTTCGTCAGCGAAAACCATAAAAGCATCGCCAGCCATTGGGACATCGTTTAAGCCATATACAACAACAGCTGTCGATGGTTTGGCTTCAGTCATAGTTCGACCTAAATCATCACTCATGGCTCTGATTTTACCATACGTTGTGCCAACAACAAAAGCATCACCAACACGCAAAGTGCCATTGGAAACCAAAAGCGTGGCTACCGGCCCTTTGCCTTTATCTAGTTTTGCTTCGATTACGGATCCTGCGGCCAACCGAGCAGGATTAGCCTTCAGTTCCATCATTTCAGCCACTAATTGAATCGTGTCGAGCAGTTCAGTTACACCTGTTCCTTTTAAAGCAGAGATTTGGCAAAAGGGAACACTGCCACCCCAATCTTCGGCTAGCAGATTTAAATCAGCTAACTCTTGCTTGACTCGGTCAGGATTAGCCCCGACTTTGTCCATTTTATTTACAGCAACAATAATATTGCTTTTTGCAGCCTTTGCGTGGTCTAATGCCTCTTTAGTTTGTGGCATAACGCCATCATCAGCGGCCACCACTAAAATGACGATATCAGTGATTTTAGCGCCTCTAGCTCGCATTTCTGTAAAGGCAGCGTGTCCTGGTGTATCAATAAATGTTATCGATTTCCCATTTCTTGATACTTGGTATGCCCCAATATGTTGAGTAATGCCCCCAGCTTCGCCTGCAGTAATCCGCGAATGACGGATAGTATCAAGCAAAGTAGTTTTACCATGATCTACATGACCCATAATAGTAACAACCGCCGGTCTTTCGACTAAACTATTAGGATCATCTTCAATGGTGAGTTCTTCAAATTTCGTCATATCCGTTTTGACTTCATCTTTTAATTCCAATCCATACTCCATCGTTAAAAGTTCGACAGTTTCTCGGTCGAGTGTTTGCGTTTGCGAAGCAAGGATTTTCATGAACATCAGTTTCTTAATGATCTCAGCGACAGGCCGATGTAGGGCTTCGGCGAAATCAAAAACAGTCATGCCATCCGTGTAGTAAATAACATCTGCCAGTGCCTCAACTTTTACGGGGGCATTAGGTTTTCTTTGTTCGACATATGGCTTTTTCTTCACATAAGCATTGGGCTTACGTTTATAAACTTGTTTCTTTTTGGCCATATCGTTCACCTCATTTTCTATTCGTTTGCGGTTCTTTGCAATAATAAAGCTAATTTTGCATCGGTAACAGCTAATACTTTGCGGTTTGTTTTCCCAATGGCTTGGGAGAGTTCATCACCGCTTAAAGACGTTATTAAAGGAACACAGTAAAACAATGCTTTATCTGAAATTCGTTTAATGGTTGTTGGCCCGGCATCAGCAGCTAAAAACACCAGACGAGCTCGAGATTTACGAATTGCATCCAAAACCATATCCTCTCCAGATATCACATAATTGGCTTTCTTGGTTAACCCAAGTGTTGACAATAATTTAGTTTTATTCATTGTTCACCAGTTTTAACATATCCTCATAAACAGTATCGGGAACGTTAATTTCTAAATGACGTTCTAGTGCTTTTGTTTTTTTTGCTTCCAGAATAACTTTTGTCGATCGGCACAAATATGCCCCGCGACCATTCGCCTTTCCAGTTAAGTCGACAAAAACAAGACCTTCAGGACTTTTGACAACTCTGAATAGCATTTTTTTTTCGAAACGTTCATTGGTCACAACACATTTTCGCATCGGAATTTTTTTAATTTTCATCAAAAATCCCTCCTTGAGTTACTAAAATGAAAGCCCTTGAATCGTTGCGTCTGCCACGGATTTAATATCGATCTTCCAGCCACTTGATTGCACTGCCAATCGTGCGTTTTGCCCTTTTTTACCAATAGCTAATGATAATTGGTCATCCGCCACAATAACAATAGCCGAATGTTCTTTAACGTTGATGATGACCTTAAGTGCTTTTGCGGGAGTGATTGCAGCCGCTACCAATTCTTCCGCAACAGTACTGTGCTTGTATACATCAATTTTTTCGCCATTCAATTGCGTAATGACTTCATTAATACGGCTACCTTTCTTTCCCAAACAAGCTCCAACGGGGTCAACTTTAGGGTTATTGGATGCCACGCAGACTTTGCAGCGGTCTCCAGGATCGCGGGCCAGGCCCACAATCTCAATGGTTCCATCTGCCAATTCCGGTATGGCGTTTTCCATTAAGCGTTTGACTAAATTACGATCAGTACGCGAGACATACACTTTTGGTCCCTTAGTCGTTTGTTCTACTTTAGTGATATAAACACGGACTCTGGTTCCAACTGTCATATCCGAACTTAGAAGATCCTTAATAGGAATTGATGTTTCGGTGTCGTATCCAAGTGCTAGGGTGACAAAATCTTCATTTACGGAAACGACTTCTGCGATGATCATCTCACCGGTTTTCTCGGTGAAAATCTCAAAATTGCGGTCTCTTTCCAACTGTTTCAACCCTTGAGTCAAAATCTGCTTCGCACTTGAGGCGGCGATTCGACCAAAATCCTTAGGTGTTATTTTTTGTTCAATCACGTCGCCGACTTTAGCGTTTCGCTTCATAAGGCTAGCCTCTTCAACAGTGATTTGTGTTCCTTTTTCCACTTCAAGATCCACTTCTTCGACAACATTATATGTCGCAATAATTTGAATCTCGTATTTTTCTTCATTAAAAACAACCTTGGCGTTTTGTTGCCCGTCATAGTCTTTTTTATAGGCATTTAGTAGCCCCTTGCTAAAAACATCAAGGATCTTTTCTTTGGCAATGCCCCGTTCAGCTTCAATTTGTTCCAATGCTTTGAAAAATTCTTTACTGATCATGATAATCTCCTACATTTTTATCGCTAATCGGATCGCAGTAACGTCCAAATAGCTAATTTCGATAATTTTATTGCGGATTTTCAAGAAAATAATATCATTTTGAAACTTTATCAATTCACCATCAAGTTTCTGTTCGTAAGTTTCCAAATGAATATAATTGCCAATATTTTGCATAATTTCGGTTTGATTTCGCAATTTACGCTCAGCACCCGGAGAGGATACTTCTAATACGTATTCCTCAGGAATTGGATCGAGAGTGTCTAAAAATGGACTGAGTGATTCTGAGACTTTTATGCAATCATCGATGTCAATTCCATCGATCTTATTGATGCTTACACGAAGAATATTAGTCTGATTTTCCTTAACATATTCCAAATCATAAAGTTCATATCCAAGGTTATCTAAATGCGTGATAATCGGTGGTTTCAGGTCCTCAATCTGCATGGCATCCTCCTAAATTTCATTAAAAAGAGAGGGTCCGACCCTCTCTTGTAATCCTTATGCTCCTTTATGTTATCACATATTGAAATATAAAACAAGATAAAAAAGACGGATTTGGACAAATATCGCCATTATAGGCCCCTTTGCCATTAAGATAGTAAGCCTTCCTCTTGAGTATTTGAAACCATGTTATGAACTAAAATCAAATCGATACAGGGCAAGCAGATTATTTTAAGTGATACATTAAAATGCCACCGGCAATTGCGACGTTCAAAGACTCAATGCCTTTAATTTCAATAAAAAGATTTTTAGTGGTTTTTGTCAAAATATCCTGGCGGACTCCTTGGGCTTCATTTCCGAGGATTAACCCAATTTGTTTGGGAATAATGGTTAGTTCGGCAAGCGGTATTCCACCATGCAAATCCGTTCCATAGTAGGTATACTCCGGATGAGCATCAATAAACGTTTTGAGCCGTGTTTCTAAATAATTGATTTTAAAAATAGCTCCTTGCGTGCTACGCAAAACTTTAGGATTGGTAATATCGACGCAATCTTCAGTGACAATTGTCTCAAATCCAAAAGCCAAAGCACTTCTGATCAGCGTACCCATATTTCCAGGATCAGAGATTCCATCCAAAAGCAATATTTTCTTATTTAAAACAGTTGTTTTGGGTATTTGACATATGGCAATTATCCCTTGAGGAGAATCCACTTGTGAGATTTTTTTCATGATTTTGTCAGTGACAATCACAGCTGGTTCAAATCCAGTATAATGTGAATCGGATGTGAAAACCTCATTACATAGTCCACTTACTATGGCTTCTTCCACCATATGTTTACCTTCGACAATAAACATTTTGGTCTCTTGCCGATATTTTTTATAACTGAGTTTTATCAGATTTTTTATTTTTTCATTTGTTACAGAAGTTATCTCCATAATATCACCATTTTTATTATACCATAAAAAAAGCGAGGCGCCAAAATAATAGGCCACCTCGCTAGATTTTAAGTTTTTTTTATTCGGCTTCCGGTCCATTTCCAAAGAACATAATAAGTTCTTCAATTAGTATATGGAATGCATCGATTTCCTCTAACTCGCCTGCTAATAAATTTTGAGGGTCGTATCCATCAATGACATCAGATTGAGTAACAAGATCATCAATTAATGTTTGAATTTCGATTATCTTAGCGTTAATATCAATAGTTCCATCATATGAGAAATTATACTTACCATCGAAGTAAAGTTGAATGCCGGTAGCAATAATGAAATCATAATCCAAACTATCGTCTCCCAAGACGGTGGTAAAGATGTTGGCGATTGCCACGGCACGAACAAGGTTGTCCATATCCGGCTCAACTCCATCAAGCGATGAGATAATTCCAATTTCAACTAATATTGTTTCAATTTTCGCTTCAGTTAGTTCATCAAGGAAATTGGTTAAAACATCAATCGAAAGACTTAAATCACTAACCCAATCTTCGATTCCCTCATTCCATAACAAGATGAGGTCGTCTTTTTGTGTTTGATCGATGTCGGTTCGTGAATTGATGAATGCTGTATTAATGCCCTGAACCAGTAATATGATTTTGTCGGCATCGGTGCCCTCAACATCAAGTGTGCTAAACAAGAGTTTTAGCGTCGCCGATAATCCTTGTGCAGCATCCAAAATCTCAAGCGCCGTCAAATCTTCTATTGCAACCGAACCATTCATCAAATCAATTATTAAATTAACAAAATCAGGATCGGCATTGATCAAGAGATTATCGATTTCATTCATCAAAATGACAGCCACATCGACAACCAGTTGTTCGTTTCCAGCCTCAGCGAGATAATTATAAATCACTAGCATCTGGGCTTGATCGGCAATTATTTGATTTTGTTCTTCCTGTAACCACATTATTTGGTTATTAATCCAATACATTTGATTATTAGTCCAATTGTGATTTAGTACCTTATTAAGCAGTTCCGCTCGATCAGTTAACATGCCATTGCGGGTTTGCCACCCAAGTGGTGCTAATTCCGGGGCTTGTAACAGATCAATTTGAGGAAGGAAAGTGCCATAATGGTAACTTAAGTATCCTTCCCAAGCTTCAATAATCGGTTGATAAACATTCTGTTGCTCAAACGATAATGAATCCCAAAGAACCAAGTAATTATTTTGTGCCGCATCGCGGTTGGTTTCGTCGGGGAATTCACCATAATTAAATAAGTAATATAGATCACGATAATTAATTAGATTTTGAATGATAGCATCATCATCGCCACTCCACCATTCACCATTTTCATTGCGTATCTGGTTCCACAGCAAATCGAAAACTATGTAATTGTCTATATCTTGGTACATCATCGTTTCTGCTGTCAAAGCAATTGCTTCAATTGGATCATCCATAACCAAAATCATGGAATGGATGTACGCAATGAAATTGGTAATTTGATCTTCTTCTAGATTATATTGGAGCAGCAGACTATCTGCTTGGGCTTGAAGATCAGCGATTTCAGCATCAATCTCAGTTAGGCGGACATCAAATATTCCACTATCAATTTGGAACGAAACGTAACCGATGAAGATTTTCGCTGCAATATTAGCAAGACTTTCCTTGGTAAAGCCTAACAGATTAAGTTTTAAATATACATCTTGAATGTCAGTTAGGGAGCCAATCGATGTGATGTCATCACCAAGTTGGAAAATCGACATAATCGCGAAATAAGTCGTCTTCTCATCTTCGTAACCTAAGGCATCAACCAACATCACAATAACTGCATCTGCCTTTTCCTCGGTCATGCCCTCGCCGTAACCAAACATGCTCAATATTGTCTGCACGAACTGATCGTGAGTATAACCAACCGGTTCAATATCAAGATAATTCTCGGGACCAATGGTAATAAACTGTTGAATCCACATGGCGCTCCCTATAAAATCATTCAGAGTTTCAAGTTGTTCAGCTGTTAGCAATTCAAAATCGTATAATGAAATCTCGCCGGCAGCGGTAATAATGTCTGTCAGCATAGCTTGTAAAGCCGTCTTCGCACCAGTGGAATCACCCATAAATTGAGTGGTAATGTCGAAGTACAAATCAATTCCATATCCCACTACTGCATTTATATCAAATGCTCCATCACCAAGAAGTTCATCAATCAGTATCGAAGCATTTAAAATCATCGAATAATCTAAGGATTCCATTTCTCCAAATATCAAAGCTTCGACCTGCTCAAAAACGATGGTTAATTTCACTTCATCAATCGTATCTAGTAAGTCTTTGATTTCGTAAAAAACAACTCCAAGTCCTTCGGTGTAATGATCTACAGCTGCTTCAAGCACGGTAATCATTGCCACTTTTTCAAGTAAAGGAGCATCGGTTGAATTAACGTATACGCCAATAATATCTTTTGCTAAATCTTTAAAATTGTTAACATCTGTTTCATCAACTGTAAAGCCGATCAGTCCCATAATGCTTGATAAATTGGCAATATAGTCTGATAAATCGGCCATTGTAACACCAGTATCCTCTAACGAAATTGAGCCATTAAACAGTCCTTGAATTGCATTAATCGTATCTGGATCTGCTAAGGCAGTAAGCATTGAAAACGTTGGTTCATCCAGATTCAGTGCCACATACTCAAAAGCATCGTACACCGATCCAAATAAGATTTTGACTTTGCCAAGATTAATTGGATCTGACAAATAGATTTGTAAATTAGTCATGAATTCATGATTAGCAATCAGTTCCGCCATCACTCTTTCACATTCAGTTATTTCATTTTCAAACATAAAAATGTAATTACTATATTCTTGATGTGGATAACAAAAGTCTAACATCAGTGAATTCAATACATTATTATCGTTATTATCAAAAACCCCAGATAATGCATTCTGTAAAGAATATCCATTGCAATAGTACTCATTCATCATGCTTTCATAAAGGTTCAATTTAGTCATGTACATATTGTACTCATCGGGATCCATGCCACTCATATAATCTGAAAGATAATTCTCATATTCGGCTTGCACTGTGTAATTCAAATCCACATATTTAGCATAAAGGGCCATGTTTTTATAGTCTCGGATTTGTTCCCAAGTGTACCAATCCCAATTTTCGTTATTTTCGGCATAAGCATTTAACATATTATTGAAAATAGTATTAGTTTCAATTTGCGCAATTTCAGCATTGAAAACAGCAGCACACGCCTCCTGATTCTCAACAGTTGTCAATAAGGCGCAATACTCAAGAGCGGCAGTATCAATGTCTGAAAGCATTTCTTCATAAAACAAAATCTGTGATTCATTATACAAAATTCGCTCTTCAAAATAAGTAATATCAAATCCATCAACTTCAGAATCGATCTGAATTACAAGATATCTTAAGAGTGTATCAATAATCATCTGACGGGTAAATCCATAAGTTAAACTAATGCTTTCAAACCAGTTTTCAAAATCCGCTTTCGAAGCAATTGTGAAGGACTCCATCACACCAATTCCATTTGTGATTATGGCCATCGTATCTTCATCGGACTCAGTATCAAGGATTGATTTAATAAAGCAGATTTCATTGGCAATCTCTTGATTGGTCGGAATATATTCACCAAATTCATCTTCATAGTACATCATGTCATATATAAATTCATATAAAACTGTTAAATGGAAAGTTGCTATAATATCCATGTCAGCTTCAACATTGGAATAATCAAGATTCCATCCCATGAACATATAATTGGTTTTCGCTGGTTCTTCAGGGGCAGTAGCTGCGGTTCCATAATCAACTGTGGATGTCCCGAGTTCTGTTGTCCCATCTTCATCATAGAAAGTAACCGTATACTGATTTTTGACGGCACTAAACAGCGCATTGACAGCGATATTGGCTGTCACATTGGTAATCGGTGCACTCCAACCAGTAAATGTATATGTCCATTCCGCAGTAGCTAATTTGACCGGCGTAACTGGGGCAGTAGCTGCGGTTCCATAATCAACTGTGGATGTCCCGAGTTCAGTTGTCCCATCTTCATCATAGAAAGTAACCGTATACTGATTTTTAACGGCACTAAACAGCGCATTGACAGCGATATTGGCTGTCACATTGGTAATCGGTGCACTCCAACCAGTAAATGTATATGTCCATTCAGCAGTAGCTAATTTTGTTGGCGAAGCAGGGGCGGTAGCTGCGGTTCCATAATCAACTGTGGATGTCCCGAGTTCTGTTGTCCCATCTTCATCATAGAAAGTAACCGTATACTGATTTTTAACGGCACTAAACA
>JAQVVR010000004.1:0-80064 GCA_028698875.1 Candidatus Izemoplasmatales bacterium | reverse complement strand
GCTAATTTTGTTGGCGAAGCAGGGGCGGTAGCTGCGGTTCCATAATCAACTGTGGATGTCCCGAGTTCTGTTGTCCCATCTTCATCATAGAAAGTAACCGTATACTGATTTTTAACGGCACTAAACACCGCATTGACAGCGATATTGGCTGTCACATTGGTTATCGGTGCACTCCAACCAGTAAACGTATATGTCCATTCAGCAGTAGCTAATTTAGTTGGCGAAGCGGGGGCAATGGCATCGCCACCACTGGCAACAGAAACAGTAGCGATTAGTGTTATTCCATCTTCCTGATAAAAGGATACTGTAAAATCGTCTATTGTTGTATTGGTAGTAATTTCGGTCGTTACATTATCAGTGGTTGTTAAATCTGTAGGAATCGTAATGTCGGTCGGTATAGTAATGTCGGTCGGAATCGTAATCTGAGTTCCAAACCAGTCACATCCCACTAAAAAAGCACTAATAAAAAATAACGCAAATAAATAAATTAACCGCTTTTTCATTGTTATTTCCTCCTTGTTTCTTTGTGTGAAATAGTCCCTTACTTTTTTACTATATCATCATAAATCCAAAAAATCTATATGAGATTCGATAAATTTAGCGTTATTATATATATATTTATATACAAAAAAAACCGCCGCCATAAGGCGACGGTTAAAAAAAGATAAAAAATAATGATTTTGAACTAATCCACTAAATTCCAGTAATTAGAACCCAGTTCCGTTTTGGTCATGTACGCAAAATCACTTGCCATGTCAAACATTTGAATCTTGTTATTTGATATGGTGTAGATATAATTACCGATTATAACCGTTCTTTCAATCGAATCCCAATACCAATAACTCCCATTATATATATCCTCATTCATGTGTGATAAAGTAGTAATTAATTCTAAAGATCCCGAATGATTTACTTTAAAAACGTAGACATTTTGTGAGCATGCATTATATCCGTTATAGTATTCGTAAATTGGAATCGCAACGTAAGTAAAATCCTCTCCTTCGGGTGTAAATGACATGAATGCTTTATGATCCCAAGAAACGTTTGTATAACTGTATTCGCCGGGAGCCAAATAATAATCAAGAGCTGTCAGCCCATCCTCATTGGTTAGGTAAAGTTCCACCTTAACACCGGTAAACCAAGAACGATCACCATCCGTCTGTGAAGCTCGACCAACACCCAATAATAAAGTATCACTAATAACATGAACGTAATCGTTGACTCCTTCTTCATGCAGTTCATCTGCAAGTACTGGGTTTGCCGGATCTGTCAGAATGATCTTGTACATTGGATCACTTTGAAAGGCGGTAATAACATAGGCAATATCGTTAGTGAAGCGGACGGCATATATTCGTTCATTAGGTAAGCCCAAGCCACCAAGTTCACTAATTTTCGTCATTGTATCTACTGAAGTTGCATCAAGAACAAATAACGAATTTTCGATTTGCATGGAACCAGAATCATAATTGTAATTGGTCGTTGCAATGCGGAATGTTCCATCATATTCATCCATTGAGAATTGGTTAAGTGGACATCCTGATACCTGCGCAATAGCTTGAAAAACTAAACTATGGTCTTCATCAATACCAAAACGAAGGACATAAGTTGAATAGTCGTACCAGCCAGTCGATTGATCATATGTATACCGATATGTCACAGTATAAAGGTTGAACAGACTCATATATATTTGATACGAACTACCAATATAAGCATTGACTACCGCCGGAGCATCATCAGAAACCGAAAACGAGACCAACATCATGTAATTTATTGAGTAATTATCGTTAGGCATAACGTAAATATTTTGCGCTGGCAAATTGATATCTTCGGTTCCATAGTAAGAGTCACGATATACTGGATAGTAAGCTTCATCAGCAGCAAATCCATAGTTGATGACATAATTGTTCATTGATAAGTACACATACCCATCAATCATCCTAGCATCATTAATATATGAGTTGTCAAAGAACAACTCTTTGGAGATGGTCGGTTCAACTGTCTCACTGACTTCACTGACATCAAAGACAATGACTTTAGCGCCATAACTATAATGATACCAGTAGTAAGTATCCTCACTGTTTTTGGATTCTGTATAAGTATATTGATATGCCAGTAAAACAATATGCCCATCTTCTAAGAACATTCCGGATAGATATCCATTATCCATCTGATATGTATATTCGATGGCCAAAGTATCAGCGTTTATTATGAAGAAATTTTCCCAATTGCATATATAGATGTGATATCCATCGGTTAAGACGGTATCATCTTCTGCGACACCTTCCACCTGAAAGTTTGATTCACTATGAGTCCTGTCAACCTGAGCTGTGGTATCGGTTGATTCGTTTGCATATGATGCATCAGCCGTCATGATGCTAACCGAACCGGCATTCTTGAAAAGATAACCTTGTTCAGTTTCATCATATATCGTTGATAAATAGGCTTTTAATTCTTCATAGTTATTAAAGTTCTCGATGTTTGTCGCAATTGGCAAATCAGTAATGTCTTTGGTAGTTTGTTCCACCTGACCACATGCCATTAAACCAAAAATAGTAAAAGAAAAAAGAAAAATTAATAATGTCCGTTTCCAAAAAGACAAGTTTCTCATTTTTTGACCTCCTTATTTGCTTTACATATATAAAACAAAGTCAAGCGTCATTCTATTGGTGAAATGTAAAAAAAAAGACAAAGTATCGCTACTTTGTCAATTCAATGAATAAATCAATGTCTTGCTTAATCAACTCCAAGGAGCCAATCCAAAATGCTTTTTTGGTTACATCAATCCCTGCCATTTTTGCAGTATCTTCAACCGTACTACATCCCGTGGCTTGAAGAACTAGATCATATTTAGCTACGAAAGCTTGGGGCTCCTTCAAATACTGAGCATATAGGCCCTTAGCAAATAACAATCCAAACGCATATGGGAAATTGTAGAAACTGAGACCACCACTGTAATAATGTGATTTGTTTAACCACATATATGGATGCATGAAATCTGGATCAAGTCCATCACCGTAAGTTTGCTTTTGAGCATCAATCATCATGTTTTTTAACTCATTTTCATCATAAATTGTCGACTTACGTCCGGTAAAAACGTTACTTTCAAATATGAAGCGTGACAAGATATCCACAATTACTTGCGTATAATCTTGAATTGAGGACTCAAGCAAACTAATTCTTTCATCATTTGATACCGCGTCGCGTAAAGCAGCTTTATTAACGATTGTCTCACAGAACGTTGAAGCTGTTTCTGCTACAGGCATCGTGTAATCAGCGTTTAAGATTGTGTTATCGAAGATGCATTCTCCATGATATGCATGACCAAGTTCGTGAGAAATGGTGATGACATCGCCAAACATTCCTGTGAAATTTGTCAGTACTCGGCTTTCTTTCAATGGATGAATATTGTCACAAAAAGCCCCTCCCACTTTCCCTTCACGGGGTGTGAAATCAATCCATTGCTCTTCAAAAGCTTTCTTAGCCATAAGGTACAAGCGTTCATTAAAAGTACGGAAGTTTTTCAAAATATAATCCTTAGCTTGAGGAATTGTGAATGTAGTCGCATTCTTACCCATGGGAGCGAACAAGTCATAAAACGGCAATCCGTTCCTATGACCTAACAATTCGCCTTTACGCTTCAAATACGCGCGAAACACCGGTAAATACGATTTACATACATCAATCATCGTATCAAGCGTTTCCCGTTTCATCCGACTTTTTATAAGTGCCTCATCTAGCGGCGAAGCATACCCACGCAATTCTGAAAGTGTGTTTACTTCGCCTTTGATTCCGTTTAAGGCAAAGCAAACTGCTTTTTCAACTTGCTTATAACTGTCGATTTCCGCGTAATATGCCTTTTTTCGTACTTCGCCATCGGAATCATACGCTAAATTTCTGACTTGAGAAAGCGTTATTTTCTTTCCTTCATAATTGACTGCTAGCGTTGAAGTTAATAACGCTTGGAGTCGGTGCCAAGAACTTGAGCCGGTTTGTTTTAATTTACTAACAAGCATTTCCGTTTTTTCGTCAAGCATATATTTCGCATTTGTAACAATTTCATGGAGATAAAATTCATGTTCTTTAAGAAATGGATTTTCCGCAATATCCGCATCTAGTTCCGGATAACTGGCAACCCATTTTTGAAATACCGTGTTAGTTTTAGTTAACTCAGTAAATTTCATACTTAGCGTGTTGGCATACTTATTAGCTTGTATGTTAGTGGAATTGGTTGCTTGATTAAGTTGACAAAATGTAAATAGCTTAGTTGCTAATGTTGTAAATCTAATATCAGTCTGAAGAAAATTGGTTAATTTAGTAGCCTTTTGATTATAATCCTGAAATGCTTGTTCCGCGGTTTCATTGATATTTTTGATTAATTCATCCATCAGTTTGAGATCTTCAAGAAATGCTAAGTCCTCAAAGCCTTGATACAACTTTTTTAAATCCCATTCGTACATGATTGTACCTCCTTGTTTTAGATAATCTTTCTTTGTAATACAATATATCATCGATTCTTTTTCATCACCGTTATGAAGTTTTGATATCCCTGTCTTTTGAAATATAAAGCCACATTTCTCGATAACTCGTCGGGATTTATCATTGCCAATAAAATGTTTAACATATAATGTATCAATTTGACAATCAGAAAAGGCAAAACTAATAACGGCTTTTACAGCCTCAGTCATCAACCCTTGCCCTTCATATAAAGTCGAAAGAACATAACCGATTTCCCAACTGATGTTTCCTTGCAGATCAATCCGATTATGAAGTCCAACTGATCCAATCACTTTTTGACTTTTCCGTTCAACAATAGCCCAAACATCATCATCCTTTATAAACTTTTGCACGATACTAAGTGATTCCGTCAATGATTGGTGTGGGTTCCAGCCTGCATTGGGTCCAACAGTTGGCAAAACCGCATATTCATATAAGTCATGGACATCACTGATTGTCCATGATCGCAGTATTAATCGCTGAGTCTCAATGGTTTTCATGATTAAAACCCGCTTGGACGGTGAGACCCATACCAATGATATCAAAATGCTTTCCTGCTTTTAGCATCAACGTTTTCGTGTTGATGATTGCTTGATCAATCTTTGATTGGTAATCAAATAAGGTTTCGTAGTATTCCGTCATCTCAACATTGGGGCGGATTACTGGATTTTTTGGCAAATATACTGTGCAACAATCTTCAAATGGTCGATTTGATATTTCAATTGTGCCAATATCTTGAGCTATTTTCATCGTCGTCAATTTATCAAAAACTGCCAGGGGACGAATGACTAAAGCTTGAGTCACTAAATTGATGCATTTCATGCTTTCAATCGTTTGGGACGCTACCTGCCCAATTGATTCGCCATTGATGATGCATAGACAATCGTTCTTCTTCATGATTGTTTCGGCGATTCGATACATCATTCTGCGCATTACTGTGATGATATATGATTCTGGTATGTTGGCAATGATGTCACTGTGTAATGACGCAAACGGAACTAAATGAATTTTAATCTTATCGTGGGGAGCATATAGTGCTAACACCTCGACTAAATCGATGGCTTTCTGAACTGATTCAATGGAAGTCATTGGCGTTGATTCAAAATGGATGCACTCAATTTCAACACCTTGTTTCATTGCTAAATACCCTGCCACGGGCGAATCAATCCCCCCCGATAGCATTAGCAACCCTTTACCACCAATACCAACAGGATAACCACCCATTGCTTTGATCTGCCCAATAAACAGATAAGCACCATCGTTGCGAATTTCAACACTTAGTGTCAATTCCGGATGATGAACATCAACGATAAGATTCTTAGCAACAGATAGAATCTTACCGGCCACAACCAAAGTTATTTCCTGACTTGTTAATGGATAGTTTTTGTCTGCTCGTTTGGTTTCAACCTTGAATGTTGTTGGTAAATTATGCGTTTTTTCTGCAATCATTTCCAAAGCTAACTGGACAATCTCATCCATGTTAACAGCACATTTGGATATTAAACTATACGAATAAAGTCCCGATACTCGGTTTAAACGTTCGATAACGGTTTGGGGATCATTATCATGTAATAGTATATATATCCGATCATGTCGAAAATCATATCCGACATTAATGCCTGCTAGTTTTTCGCGAATTAGATGATTGGCTTTATCGATGAAATACTTGATATTTTTACCTTTTAAATTCAAGTCCCCGTAGCGGACAAGTAGCCGTTCGTACATGCTTAATCCCTCTTTTTTGTTTCTCTCTTATTTTAACATAAATATTGCGTAAATAAGCCCAATAAATTATAATTGTGATGGTGATATTATGTTTACAAATTCACAACTTTCGAAAAACCAAGCCTCAAACTATGATTTATTACTTGAAAATCTCAAAGGTTATTTAGATAAAGACGTCCCGATTATCTCGAACTTAGCAAATATGTCCGCGATTATTCGGTATTTTTTTGATGATATTAATTGGGCAGGTTTTTATCTTGCAAAAGATGACCATTTACTGCTCGGCCCCTTTCAAGGGTTGCCGGCTTGCACACAAATTCCTATGGGAAAAGGAGTTTGCGGAATCGCTGCCAAAAATCAAAAGCCATTGATAATTAATGATGTCGCGGATTTTCCCGATCATATCGTTTGTGATTCAAACTCACGTTCGGAAATCGTCATCCCCATCATCAAAAATAACACCCTTTTTGGTGTGCTTGATCTTGACAGTCCTTACCTCGCTCGTTTTGGTGAAACAGAGCGATTAATCTTGGAAAAAGCCGTCGCGCTTTTGGTTGACATCCTTTAGCGATTAGTATATAATATACCCTGCGCATGTAATAAAAAGCAGTTGTATTCGTCATCTTTACGATTTGATTGTTCCAATCGGGGTTTGGAAGTAGTGTTAACTGCTTAACATGAAACCATTTAAACAATCAAGCTAAGGAACAAGGATACTCCTTACCTATTACGCGTAAATATAGGAGGACAATATATGTCGAGATTTACAGGTTCAAGTTGGAAAGTATCGCGTCGTTTAGGATTTTCGGTTTCCGAAACCGGAAAAGAAATTCTAAAACGTCCCTACGTTCCTGGACAACATGGTCAAAAACGCATCAAATTATCTGAATACGGCACTCAACTTCAAGAAAAGCAACGCGTTCGTTTCACCTATGGTGTCAACGAAAGACAGTTCCGCAAAACTTTTAATGAAGCTAAAAAAATGGTTGGCAAACAAGGTTCAAACTTCCTCTTCTTATTGGAATCACGTTTAGATAATCTTGTCTATCGTGCTGGATTTGCTAAAACCAGACAACAAGCCAGGCAGTTAGTAAACCATGGACATTTCCATGTCGATGGTAAAAAAGCTGACATTCCCTCAATGCGGATTAAACCCGGACAAGTCATTACCGTCAAGGAATCGTCAAAGGATTTGGTTGTCATAAAAGAAGCATTAGCCGCGGTAGTATCGCGTGTTGAATTCGTTTCATTTGATGATAACAAAGTCGCTGCCACATATGTTAGATTACCTGAAAGAGCTGAGATTCTTCCAGAAATTAAAGAAAATCTAATCGTCGAACTTTACAACAAATAAGTTAAAAGCGCATTCCCCGAAATGCGCTTTTTTTTATAAAAAAATCGCTCGGTTTTTACCGGGCGATTTCTTACTCAACTTTTATTCTGCAGGAGTTTCTTCAGAAAGTTCTCCACAGATTATCAATAATTGATCAATAGTTGGAACTCCGCCTGCCAAATCAAAGAAATAATCAACAGGAACGCCTTCCTCGACTGTCTCACCAGTCGAATAGGAAAGATTCATTGGTGAAGACATAACCACGATAGCTCCATTTGGTAAAACCAAAATTTGGATTGAACAAGCTCCACCACCGGATGGTTCACCGATCGTTTTAGCATAGCCGCCTTCAGTAGCTAATGCGGCAAACAAATTGGCGGCACTGAACGTGTATTCCGAGGTGATAATGAAGAATTCAGCGTCAATAGCCATATCTCCAGCAACATCATAAGTCGTTGAACTGTTAGCCCCAAAGGTGCTTGAATACATCGATATGTCATCGTTGGTGAGATAATTGAGTAGATTTAAAACTCCGGCTAAAACCCCACCTCCATTACAAGATATATCCAAAACGACATAGTCGACATTGGCGGCAGCGATACTTGCCATATCCCGTTCAATCTCCGTTTTGAATTCTTCGGTGAAACTGGTTATTTGATAATATGCTATGTTATCTTGAATCGTCAATGTAAAATTAGAAGCTAAATCACATCCACAATCCCAATACGCAGCCGAATGAGTCTTGATGTATGTAGGATAATCAGCATACACTTGGTAGTGTTCATATTCCGGACGCGTTGACCCTGATGTGACTACGGAAGTGTGAAGATCTTCAAAGGTCTCGATAAATTCATATAGTTTATCATAGAAATTCAATCTAGTGTACCCAGCAAAATTATCGGCGACATAGTCGATAAAACTGTCAATATTTTTATAATCCTTCAAACCGTAGAAATTATCAAAGGCAAAAGCTAAGAAATTGACCGATTCTGTTGTCATGGTATTTGTGTAATTATATGTGCTGGCTTTGACCAGGTTATATAAATTGTCACCTTCAACAGCATCGGGAATGTCATATGCTTGGTAAGTATCAAAGCCATACAGATAGTATGTACCTAGTGTATCATCTTTATTAGTAATGACATCAAACATTCCTCCTGTCAAAAGGAGATTGGCTAATGACAGCGGAACGGTATACAATGTTTTTCCCTCGTATTCGACAATTCGGAAAGTAAAACCATAGTTTAAGACATTCGCATAAAATTCTGGCAATGGTTCACCATATGAGGCGACAACATCCAAGCCTTCTGAAAATGAGGTTTCGGTATTGCCCGCGAAATAATCGAAACTATCAACACTCGGAGCAGAAATAGTCATATCTTTAAAGTCAAAAATAACATATTCAGTAAAGACCGACTCCTCGAGTCCGTATTCTATCATTTCTTCTGGTGTATATTCATAATAGATGAAAACCTTTACTGTGTGATCATCAATAACCTCGACTTGGGTTGTATCGTCAATTAAACCCGAAAGCAAAGCAATGAATTCTGATAGATCAACATATGGAACTCTCAGTTTATCACTGTAGATATACATATTGATGTTTGTTCCACAAGTATCACTGACAAATTGGGTTGAATAATTAATAAATGCGTAGTCCGTCGGAGTAAAGGATAACTGTGTCCATTTTGCATACAATGTAATATCTTCTGCTGGAATGTTTGACACAGGTATTAAAAGTTCCTCATCTTGGAACCAACCATCAAATAAATATCCAACTCGGCTCATGCGATAGTTTGATAGTGCGGTGTCATAATCAAGTTCTGAATCCGCCATTTCCTCGCCGCCATTTTCTACAAAAGTAACCGCATATTGATTGACGTTGTATACAGCGGTAATGGTAATGTCATTTGCCGGCATCGTCGATGGTAGTGTGTTACTCCATTCAAAAAATGTATAGCCAACTCGACTTGGATTTCCAGGAATGACAAAAGTACTTAAATCGGCATTATATACAACCGTTTCAGTTGCGATTACCGTTCCATCATGGTCAGCATATTTTACCGTATATTCATTAATACTCCAATTGGCAAAGATTGTGATGTTACCAGCTGGCATCGTCGAAAAAACAAAAGGAATGGAAAATTCGGCATCTTGGAACCAACCAACAAAAGTATGACCAACAAAGGTGATAGCAGGTGCCGTAATGACTGTGTCGAAATCTTGTGTTAAATTTGCAATTTCAACTCCACCATTTTCTTCAAAAGTGATTGTATATTGATTGATGGTATAGACAGCAGTTAATGTTATACCTTCTGCTGGCATCGTGGCTGGTAACGTAGTATCCCAACCACTAAATGTATAGCCCACTCGTGCTGGATTTGTTGGCGCAGTGATAGTGCTTAAGTCCGAACCAAAATCCACAATCTCACTATGAATCACAACCCCATTGTAATCTTGGTAATTTATCGTGAATTCATTAGGAGCCCATTTAGCATAAAGAGTAATATTATTTGCCGGCATAGTATCAAAGGTGAATTCAGTGACGAATGCTGCATCAATATACCAACCTACAAAACTATGGCCTAGTTTTGTTGGAACTTCTGGTGCGGTAATAGCAGTGTCATAGTCTTGAGATAGGTTTAAAACTTCGCTCCCACCGTTTTCTTCAAAAGCGATTGTATACTCGTTGACTTCCCACTTGGCATAGATGGTGATGTTTTCGGCTTCTTTGTTAGTAAAAACATATGGAATTGTAAGTTCTTCATCTTGGAACCAGCCAACAAACGTGCTTCCTTCTTTGGTTATGGTTGGGGCCGTTACAGCAGTTCCAAAGTTTTGCAGTAGATCAGTAACATCGGTTCCACCATTTTCTACGAAAGTGATTGTATACTGATTAACTGCCCATTTTGCATATAAAGTGATGCTTTCTGAAACAATACCATCTGCAAATGACCATTCATCAAGAAGGATAATATCATCGCCAGAAATGACGCCTGTATACCAACCGTCAAATGAATAACCATTTTTTTCAACTATGGGAACAGTTAGTTTGCTACCAATTTCCACTTCAATTGATGCAACTTCACTTCCCCCCATGGAATCATAATTGATGGTTACATTTCCTGTGGGATTACAACCAAATAATGCTAATCCTAAAACTGACATGGTTACTAAAAAGACTAAGCTCCGTAACAAGTTTCTCATTATTTTTCCTCCAAATATATTTTAATATCCGTATTTAAGATTTTATCATAAAGATAAGAGGATTCCAAGTCTTTATAAGAAAAAATCGGATTACTCCGATTTTTTTATTTCAGTCTTTTCATTGCTGCGTTAGTCATATATATAAAGTGGTCAGGATTTAATGAGGCACCCCCGATTAAAACTCCATCAATATTTGCCTTCGACAATAATTCGTCGATATTACCCGGATTAACCGAACCACCGTATTGAATTCTTATTGCCTCTGCCACATCGGCTCCGTAGACTTCACCAATTACCGAGCGAATATAGCCACAGGTCTCATCAGCCAAATCAGCGGTTGCCGTCTTACCAGTTCCAATCGCCCAAATTGGTTCATAAGCAATAATTATCTTCTTCATATCTTTGGCATCGATATTGACAAATCCTTTCATGATTTGCGAATGCAAAATTGCGTTAGTCGACCCGTTTTCACGTTCTTCAAGATGCTCACCAATGCAAACAATAGGAATAAGGTCGTTACGCAAGGCCGCAACAATCTTCTTGTTAACGATTTCATCGGTCTCATAAAACATCGCTCGACGCTCGCTGTGACCAATAATCACATAATCGACATTATAACTTTTTAACATCGGTCCCGACACTTCACCGGTAAAAGCTCCCTCGTCGGCGTAATGCATATTTTGGGCGCCAATCCGTAAATTATCTCCTTGGCGCTTAATTAAACAACGCATTAATGGTGCTTGTGCGCATATGACAGAATCAACATCCTTAATAGATGGTACCCCATCGCTAACTTTTAGGATGAAAAACAAAGCTTCATCACGGGTTTTATACATTTTCCAGTTTCCGGCGATGATTGGTTTTCTCATGATAATCTCCTTTTGGATTCTAAAACATGGGTGGGGTGCTAATCCAAAGCACAACCGCCCTTTTCTTGGTTTGATTTTCTAAACCATGATTTTTATTTGCATTATAATAAAATGTCTGACCTTTTGCTACTTTGAATTTTTTTTTGCCGATTTTTAAGACTAATTCTCCCTCAAGCAAATATCCAAATTCTTCACCAGCATGAGGTTCTTCATCATATGATCCGCCAGGTTCGAGTTCTAAAAGAATCGGCTCCATTTCATACTTTTGAGCGTTCGGAACGATCCAACTTATTTTGACTTTTTTTTCCAAATCGATTTTTTCGAAGAATTCATCTTTGGTAAAAACATACTGTTCTTCCTGACCTTCATGAAAAAAATCAGCGAGATTAGTTCCTAAAACTTCAAGGATATCTTGAAGTGTTGCAATTGAAGGGCTGGTTTTACCTTGTTCAAGTTGGGATATGAAGCCTTTTGATAATTCCGATCGATCAGCTAGTTCTTCTTGAGTTAATCCGTTTTCTAACCGTATTTCCCGAATTTTATTACCAATTAATGACATGTTAGTGATGGCACCCACATGAACAGGGTTCGTCGTCATCGAGAGCTTCTACACCGGGGAGAATTTTGCCTTCTAAATACTCCAACGAAGCTCCGCCACCAGTCGAGATATGAGTAAATTTATCACCGTATCCCATTTGAATCGCCGCCGCTGCTGAATCGCCACCGCCGATAATCGTTTTTGCATCTTTCATGTTGGCTAAAATGTCACAAAGTTCTTTGGTTCCCTTCGCAAAGTTCGAGAATTCAAAGACTCCCAACGGACCATTCCAAACAACTGTCTTAGCTCCTTTAAGTTCTTTTTTGAAAGCCTTCATGGTTTTTGGACCGACATCAAGTCCCATTTCATCAGACCCAATTGCACCATAAAGTGATATATGACTCTTGGCATCGTTGGAAAATTCCTTTGTTACTACGACATCAACTGGCAACACAATTTTTCCCGCCGCTTTTTTCAGTAGTTCCTTTGCCAACTCGACTTTGTCAATTTCGCAAATTGATTTTCCGACTTCATAGCCTAAAGCTTTCATAAAGGTATATGCCATTCCGCCGCCAATTAATATTTTATCGGCTTTTTGCAATAGGTTTTCAATTACACCGATTTTATCAGATACTTTCGCTCCCCCTAAAATCGCTACAAACGGTCTGGTCGGGTTGTCAACAGCACCGCCAATGAAACGCAACTCTTTTTCCATTAAAAAGCCAGCCACTGATGGAAGATGAGAAGCAATTCCCACATTAGAGGCATGAGCACGGTGAGCCGTGCCAAAGGCGTCATTGACAAATATATCACCAAGGCTAGCCCAATAAGCTCCTAAGTCAGGGTTGTTCTTTGATTCTTTCTTGCCATCAACATCTTCAAAACGGGTATTTTCAAACATCATGACTTCGCCGGGTTTCAAAGCATCAATTGCATCTTCAAGCTCTTTTCCTCGAGTGAAAGGCACAAATTTCACTGGTGTACCAAGCAATTCTTGTAACCGAACTGCCACAGGCGCAAGCGATGACTTAGCCTTATCTTCCTCCGTTTCAACTCTACCTAAATGCGAAAAAAGAATTACTTTGCCTTTCTCTTCCTGTATGTATTTGATAGTCGGTAATGCTTGTACAATCCGGTTATCATCAGTAATAACGCCGTTTTTCATAGGAACATTAAAATCAACCCGTACTAAGATTCGTTTCCCAGTCATATTAATTTCGGTTATTGTTTTTTTGTTCATCGCATTTTCCTCCAATATTAGTATTTCTACTTCCGCAAATATTATACTCTTTTTTTGACATAAAAACCACTTATTAACCTTGAGTTTTTCGTGATGAAAACATTTTCTTATTTTGATTGACACTCCGACATGAATAAATCGATTGTCCGACAGTGCATCATCTGTCTTCGAAATGAAGCTTTACATCCAATTATTATCTGAACGGCATCGTTAAAAACAAGCTTTAGTTCACCCTCGCTACAATTGTGATACGATCTAATCGCATAAAAATTGACCAATAAAGCATGCGGAGAACGCAGCGATTTTATTGGTATTAACAGAAGATCTTTCCCCAAATATATAGGCACTTTCGACTGTAAGTTAAATTGTTGTTTTGTGGCTTTGATTCGTGCTCCTATCGAAGTTAATTCCCTTTGAGCATATCTTTGCAAAACTCGTGTGAGCGGTTCATCATACAATATGGTTTTTTTCTTCGTAACAATCATTACCACACCGGTTTGCTTTTTTTCTATATAATCAATCATATCTTCACTCCTTTGTTACTCGATATCAATATATCACAAACAAAGGCGTTTTGAATTTGAAAAAACCGTCCCCTCGGGAACGGTTTAATAAATTCATCGGATTACAAAATGTTATTTGACTCGTAATTGGGTTTCGGGATTGAAAAACTGAGCTTTTTCCATATCAAAAGCCAAAACAATCGAATCATTAATTCGCAAATCAGAACGAGCACTTACCTTAGCTATGACGCTAGCCTGACCGATATTGATGTGAATATTGGTTTCTGAGCCAAGCAATTCGGAAACATCAACGGTAAACTCTGCTTTTGCTTCGGGATTAGCAGTCAAAAAACCTTGATCATCATGGATGTTTTCGGGGCGAATACCAAAGATTACCGGTTGTTCAACGAGATGGTTATCTTTCAATACAGCAAAGTGCTGTTCTGTTAACTTTAATTTTAAATTCTCACAGTAAAAATATCCATCGGTTTTAACTGTGCCATTTAAAAAATTCATTGCTGGAGTTCCAATGAATCCACCGACAAACATATTAACTGGGTGGTCATATATGTCCTTGGGTGAGCCAATCTGTTGAATGTACCCATCTTTCATGACAACAATTCTTGTTGCCATTGTCATGGCTTCAATTTGGTCATGAGTTACATAAATGGTCGTCGTATTCAAACGTTCATGTAGCTTGATTAACTCAGCACGCATAGCAACTCTTAACTTGGCATCAAGATTTGAAAGCGGTTCGTCCATCAAGAAGACTTTTGCATCGCGAACAATCGCTCTCCCCAAGGCAACTCGTTGCCGTTGCCCGCCTGACAGAGCTTTCGGTTTGCGATCTAAGTAGGGTTCTAATCCAAGAATCATTGCAGCATTATTGACACGTTGAATAATTTCAGCTTTAGGCGTTTTACGCAGTTTTAACCCAAAAGCCATATTATCAAAAACCGTCAGATGCGGATATAATGCATATGATTGAAAAACCATAGCGATATTTCGGTCTTTTGGAGCGATATCGTTGACAATTTTATCATCAATGTAAAGCTGTCCTGTGGTAATATCTTCTAGCCCTGCGACCATTCTTAGTGTCGTTGATTTACCACAGCCTGATGGACCGACAAAGACGATAAATTCTTTATCTGCCACCTCTAAAGTAAAATCGTAAACCGCGTGCACACCGTTATCATATATTTTATTTACATTTCGGAACGATAGAGTTGCCATTTTCATCCTCCTGATGAGTTATGACTTTGGGATAATTATATCGCAATCAGCCCCATAACCCAATATGCAACATGCACAAAAATATCGTGATTAACGGAAAAGCAAAACCATCGCCATTCCGCCCTTAAATGAGCGGACATTAATCTCTGACACCATGATAAAATGATCAAGACGATAATTAATAGTGTTTCGATGCATGTAAAGTTGTTTTGCTGCCTGGCAGGCATTTTGATTCGCTTTTACAAATCCTAATACCGTCTCAATCGTCTCTGGACCAAACAATGAGTAATAATACTTTTTTAAATAGTTCTTAATCTCAATATGATTGGTAAAAACCATCTCCACAATCAAATCACTTATCTGATATATACCCGGATTTAATTGACGTAATAACGGCAAAAACAGTTCCCCATCAAAGTCTGGACAGTTAGGGACAACAAAAGCAACAAAATCAAGATAAAATTCCTGCATTGCCAGTTCTCTAATATGCATGTAATCGGCTGTCTCATTAAAGCCAAAGTCAGTGATTTCGACAATTCCATCCTCACGTAGTGTGGCAGTAAGTGTTTCATAACCTTCTATTATCAAGCGCAAAGCTTCGAAATCGTTATTTTTCATGGCAAGATATATTTTTCGGTTTCTCATCAAATCACCACTTTCGTCATATTACTTCATAATAACTTAAGGATAAATATCTATATTTTACTGTCACGTCTTAACAAATTATAACATATGATAATATATTTGCGGTCATTATCTCCAATTTGAGATAACAAAAATGACAACCATCATCGAAGGTTGCCATTTGGTTAAGTCATGTTTAATTTATGCTTTAATTAGTTGTTCGACATCAAGGATGAAAATAGTGGCTCCCCCAACTTGTACTTCCACAGGTGTAGAGGAAAAGATTCCAAATTCGCTAGAGATGGCGTTAGGTACAAGTTTAGTCCGTCGCTTTGATGTATCACTTATTATTTGGATGCATTTATCTAAGACCTCATTTTGAACCCCAATTAAAATGGTGGTATTTCCACTCATTAAAAAGCCACCTGTCGTTGCCAGTTTGGTCACGAAAAAGTTTTCTTTAATTAATGTTTTGATGACTTTACTAGCATCTTCATTGGAGACAATCGCCAAAACCAGTTTCATATCGCACCACCACCTTTTTGAAGTATTCTATCACAAGAAATCCTAAATGAAAATAGGATTACCACAAAAAATAGCTGATATTGCCTTCGTTATCACGGATTTTCATGCCTATCTCTCGCTTTGGCTCAATATTATCCAATGGATCCAGTCATTTCCATTTTAATCAGTTGATTTAGTTCAACGGCATACTCCATGGGTAACTCTTTGGCAAACGGCTCAATGAAGCCCATGACGATCATTTCTGTGGCTTGGTCAACCGTTAATCCTCTACTCATCAAGTAGAACAGCTGTTCATCGCTTACTTTGGAAACGGTAGCCTCGTGTTCGATTTCTCCTTGGAAATTTTTGACGATGTTAGTTGGTAACGTATCTGATGCCGATTCCCGATCAATGATAATCGTGTCGCATTCAATCTTGCTTTTGGAGTGTTTGGCATTAGGCCCTTCACTAACAAGTCCGCGATAGTTTACTCTTCCACCTTTGGTCGCGATTGACTTGGATATAATTTTGGATGTTGTATATTCTCCTAAATGAATCATTTTGGCCCCAGTATCCTGATATTGTCCTTTACTTGCAAGTGCAATTGAGATTGTTGTCCCTTTGGCATGATCGCCTTTGAGAACGCACGAAGGATACTTCATATTCAGCCCCGAGCCGATATTACCATCAATCCACTCCATATGACCATATGATTCAACTATGGCCCGTTTTGTCACCAGATTGATAATATTGTTTGACCAATTCTGAATTGTTGAATATCGGCAGTATCCATGATCGGCAATAAATATTTCCACCACCGCCGCATGCAAAGAATCATTTGAATAAATGGGGGCTGTGCAGCCTTCAACATAATTAAGCGATGCATACGAATCAACAATTATCAATGTTCGCTCAAACTGTCCCATCCGCTCCGAATTGATTCGGAAATATGATTGAAGTGGTTTATCGATTTTAACATTTTTGGGAATGTGGATAAATGATCCGCCACTCCACACAGCCGTATTTAAAGCCGCATATTTATTATCATTATATGATACAGCTTTGCCAAAATAGGCTTTGAATAATTCAGGATAGGCTTTCAGTGCTGAATCAGTATCTAAGAAAACAACTCCCTGATCTTCCAATTCTTGAATCGTGCTGTGGTAAACCGCTTCCGACTCAAATTGAGTAGTAACCCCAGAAAGGTATTTCTGTTCAGCTTCGGGAATACCTAAGCGATCAAATGTTGTCTTGATTGCTTCGGGAACATCGTTCCAATTATTTTCGACCCGGTCGGAGGATTTAATAAAATAAACGATGTCATCAAAATCAATCATTGATAAATCCGGTCCCCATTTTGGGTTGTTAAGTGTGAGAAAAGCGGCATAAGCTTTGAGACGGATATCAAGCATCCATTCGGGTTCGCCCTTGATTTTTGATATTTCCATAACTGTCGCTTTGGTTAATCCTCTTTTTGTCGAAAAAACGGTTTTTGTTTCCGTTTGAAAACCGTATTTATATTCTTCATCGATAGTCTCAAGATTGACTTTATCGTTTTTGACCATAGAACATCACCTACTTCTTTGCCAATGCCTGCATAAAAGCTTGCCAAGCAATCGAGGCACACTTTACGCGAGCCGGAAACTGTCTGACTCCGATGTACACTTCGGCCTCTTCAAGATCGATTTTTTCATCATATATTTTGTTGGCAACCATTTTCAAATAATTATCAGCGATGATTTTTGCTTTATCTGTAGATTTACCAATCATGGTTTCAGTTAACACCGAGGCTGATGAACAACAGATTGAGCAGCCTTTGCCTTCGTGACGACAATCCACGATTTGATTATCTTTTATTTTCGTTTGAATAGTTATGTCATCGCCACAAGATGGGTTCTTAATATGAACGGTGACGTATGATGGATCAGGCAAAAGTCCTTTGTTTCGTGGATTCTTATAGTGCTCAAGAATGACTTCTCGATACAAGTTTTCTAAATTTTCCATTCCCGCGTCCCCCTAAAATCCCATCTTATGAAAAAACTTCACGGCGTTTTTAGTGGCATCAATAAAACGATCGCAATCCGCAAAAGTATTATAAAAGAATAAGGATGCCCGCAAACACGCTTCAATATTGAGCCATTTCATAACAAGTTGCGCACAATGATGGCCAGCCCGTAGGCAAACGTTGTGTTCGGCAAAATACGATGAAGCATCATGGGCATGGACGCCATCAATATTGAATGCAATCAAACCCGTTTCTGATGTTGGATTGTAGATCGTAATTCCCGGGATTTTCTTAATTTGAGTATACGTGTATTTGCGCAAACGACGGACATGATCCTCCATCGCCATGATGTTGTGTTCTTGCCAGTAATCAATGGCTGTTCCCAATCCGATTGCCGATGCAATCGGCATTGTTCCCGCCTCAAATTTATAGGGAGAATCCTTCCACTCGGCATCATATTTATTGACATTATCATTCATGTCCCCGCCGACTTCAATTGGCTCCATAATTTCAAGATATTCTTGTTTACCATAGAGAATCCCTATGCCTGTTGGTCCCAACATTTTATGCCCAGAGAAGGCTAGAAAATCGCATTTTAGCGTTTTTACATCCACCGGCATATGCTCAATGGCCTGTGCGGCATCGATCACTGTGATTGCTTTTTTTGCGTGAGCTAAAGTGATGATTTCGGCAATCGGGGTAATATATCCAAGAACATTAGATATGTAGGTTAATGCCACAACTTTTGTATGATCGGAAAGTACTGATTCAAAATTAGCAATCGTGATTCTCCCTTCGGAATCAAGGGGAACATAAACTAATTTGGCACCGGTTTTCAACGCAACATTCTGCCAAGGAAGTAATGATGAATGATGCTCTAATTCCGAGACGATAATTTCATCGCCTGGATGGATATTTTTTAATCCATAACTTAATGCCACAAGGTTTAAGGCCGCTGTCGCTCCACGGGTAAAAACAATCTCCTCTGGGATTGCATTGATAAATCTAGCTACTTTTTCCCGAGTTTCTTCGTACAGAAAAGTCGCTTCATATGCTTCCTTATAGACACCACGATGAATGTTGGCTGATAAATCGTGGTCATAATGAGTAACAGCCATAATAACCGAATTCGGTTTTAAACTGCTGGCGGCACTATCTAAGTAAATCATGTCTTTCTCAGTTATCTGCGGGAAATCAGCTCGCCAAATGTTTTGTTCCATTAGCAATCATTTCCTTTCATTTGAAGTTCGATTGTTCTTGATAAGATCTTAAGAAATCCGGGATTGTCGATCCGTTTGTAAAGCGGTGTCAGATATCCGGAAATGATGAGTCGTTTTGCAGTTGTCTCATCAATGCCCCGACTTAAAAGATAATATAATTCATTAGCATTAATTTGGCCGATAGCACAACCATGCCCAGCATCAACATCGTATTCATCAATAATCAATTTGGGTTCAACAGTGATTGAGCCCTTTTCTTCGAGGATGATTCCGCGATTGTTTTGATGACAAATTGACTGAAAATTGCCTTTCCCAATTGTCTCAGTAACATCGACATGCATTTGTGATTTTCCGGCGGAAACGAGTAAATTAGTCACATTGGATTGCGAAACCGGACGATTATGAAACACTTCTTGAATTGACGAGAAGATTTCTTTTTGCCCAGATATGGCCAATAATACCGCTGACAAACGACTTTTTTCACCATTTAGTTCGTAGTGATCAACTATTTTGGTGTTACCACTCACAACAATACCCGATGAAAGATCAACTTCACTAGTATCCGCTTGGGTAATGACTCGGTTAACCATGAAATTCGAATTATACTTGCCAATAAACACATTATTAAGTGTCAGTTTTGCGCCTGCATCCAATTTCACGAAAAGTCCAACGTTGGCCCAATCGGGATTGACAAGGTAGTAGATACTAAATGAAGCTGAAATTCCAGTTTTTAAATGAATATATAAATTAGCAGGGGTTTTTTGCCCTTTCATAACCATGGTAATCGGATTTTTCCATTGCTTTTGGTTTGCGACTTGAATAGACCAGCCGTCATTGGTTATTCTTATTCCCGGATAGTTTCCTTGATATTCAACGGATTTCTTTCCAAATACAATTGTCGCATTTTTGTCAACAAAACACTGAGGTATTTTCATATACAGTCCCCCCGTCACTTAAGCGATTTTGTGGCGCAGGTTCCCAAAGATACCGGTTTTTTCTTTTCAACAAACTCATCGATACCAAGTTCAACTTTGAGCCAGTCATAGCCTTCAGCGTCGATTTTGGCAATTAATTCTCGACCCCCGGTTTTGACGATTTTACCTCGAATCATGATATGAACAAAATCAGGGACGATTGAATCAAGCAATCTTTGATAGTGAGTAATAAGAATCAACCCTAAATCAGGTGATTTCATTGCGGTAACGTTTTCACCAACAATCCGCAATGCATCAACATCAAGGCCGGAGTCAATCTCATCAAGGAAGGCTATCGATGGTTTTATCAACTTCATCTGTAAAATTTCATTGCGCTTTTTCTCGCCACCAGAAAAACCTTCATTAACATATCGATGCGCTAAGCCAGAACCCATTTTCAATTCCTTAGCTGCATCTTCTAAAGCAAGTATGAATTTCCCAATCCGCAAGTGTTGACCACTTAAGAGATGAGCTTGGACTGCCGTTTTTACAAAGTCAAAATTAGTCACTCCTGGAACTTCAGTTGGATTTTGCATTGCTAAAAAAAGTCCAGCACGACTACGTTCATCAACAGACATCTCATTTAAGCGTATGCCATCAAGTAAGATTTCCCCACAATCAATATGATATTTTGGATGTCCCATAATTACTTGCGCCAAGGTTGACTTACCTGTTCCATTTGGTCCCATAATAGCGTGGGTTTCTCCCCCGCGCACAACAAGATTAATTCCATCAAGAATCACTTGATCCTCAACAGATACAATAAGATTTTTAATTTCTAAAATCGCCATAAAATAAACCTCCAAATCAATCGTCTTAATTGTACAATATTTCCCGCTTTTATGCAAAAAATATGTCTTTTATTCAAAAAAAAGAATCGAATATCGATTCTTTACTACTTTTCGATGATTTCACCTGAGCCCAACATTTCGGGACTCTTAACATGTTTTGCGTTCGTGTGTTCCAGTAGTTTGCGAATTACTGTGAGAATGAAGAACGACAAAACACTTAATACAACACCGATTACGTAGGCACCCATACCAAAGCACAAACCAATCATGGCACCTAGCCAAAGTGTGGCTGCGGTGGTCAGTCCATAAATGCCACTGGAGGATTTTAAAATCGTTCCTGATCCGAGAAACCCAACCCCAACAATGACTTGAGCAATTATTCTTTGGCGTTCCAAAGTGACGGTAATTCCCGCCGCAATTAGTTCCTGAGCTGATGCAAGTGCATCATTGTACAAGTATTCTTGTAACAAGGCAATTCCACAAGCACCAAAAGCAACCATCAAATGGGTGGTCACTCCTGCTATTTTATGTCGCATTTGTCTTTCAAAACCAATTATACCCACAAATAGAGCAGTTAATCCAATTCGCAACAGAATCTCGCCAAGAGAAGGATTCAATGCACTAAAATCGATGGTTAACAATGAAAACATAAAAATCACCTTTTCTTAATGGATATGCTTTTGTAAGCGCTTAACTAGTTGAATTATTATTATAACAGATATCATTTTGTAATTCAATATATATCTTTACAAATAAATTATTCCGAAAAACACCCAAAATATCGGTGTTTTTTAAAGGAAAACGTCATTACTAATACTATAAATCAATATCCGTTGTCATGTATGGATTGACATGAATCATACAATGCTTAACATTGGGAATTGAAGATTCAATCTCATCGTGTAAAACATGAGCAATGTTGTGAGCTTCAGTTATTGACAATTTCTGATCAACAGCAATTTCCATGTCAACAAACAGCCGCATACCAAAGATTCGTGTTTTCAAATCATCAAGTTGAATAATTCCGGCTTGATTGGCAACAATCATCTTAATCTTATCAATGGTCGCTTGATCAGCAGCCTGATCGACAACTTGACTGAAACCCGTCTTAATAATGCCCAACCCAAGCTTAACAATAAATAAACATATTATAATTGAAGCAATCGGTTCGAGGATATGGATTTCCAACATTGATCCAACAATACCAATAATAGCGGCTAAAGCGCTGAATTCATCCGAGCGATGATCTAACGCCATCGCTTCCAAAGAAGGCGAATGGGCTTTCTTGGCATTAAATTTAGTATAATGATACATTCCTTCTTTGATCGCAATCGTTGCAAATCCGGCAATTAAAGCGATGTAGGTTGGCGGAACGATATCGCGATTCTCGGCGAAATAATAGTAAATGTTTTCACAAGCGGTTCTGCCAATTTCAAAAGCCGTCAGTAACAAAGCGATGCCTATAAAAACCGAAACCATACTTTCGTATTTCTCGTGTCCATATTGGTGATCAACATCTTTTTCCTTGCGCGAAAAACGACCCATTATCATCACCGCTAAAGCCGTCACAACATCGGAAATTGAATTGACAGCATCAGAAATGATGGCACTTGATCGGCCAATAATCCCCATGATGATTTTCATGGAGGCTAAGATGAAATTTAAAATCATCGTCCAAATTGATACTTTAGTGATTATTTTTTGTTCTGAAGCATTGCGATGTTCAATAGATTCCATATTATATCCACCTTTGGTAATAAAAAGCGAGGCATTGTTAGTGTCCCGCATTTTTGGATGCTGTCAAATGACCCGGGTTTCCCCTGTACAAAAGTAATTTATTATATTACATAATTATATTGAAGTTTATGATTTTTGTCAAGCGGTTATTCGTCAATATCAGTATAGCCTTCAAACACATCGTGATAATAATAATTCTGTATCCTCAATAAGGCTATTTTCAAGGTTGCATCATCGAAAGAACAATATGCTGGAACTGCATTGACAAATGTACCCGTATTCATAATATCAGCAATAGCACCGTTTAAAACTCCGATGACATAAACCCCATCAACAATATCGAGAAAATAAGTTTCCATCGTTGTTATAAAACTTGTTGGCAAATCGGGAATCTCGACTCCATAGGTGTGTTCAGTCTCATCAGATACATCATCGAAAACCAGTTGGTAAAAACGATATTCGCAGTATAACTTGACTTGTTCAAGTGTCGGAAAGTCACCGCTATTTTCGGAACCTAGTGAATAATTTGGTTCATGGCCAGTATACGTCATTTCAAAATGAGCGGTTGGCTTAGTGAAATTATCACCCTTCTCACATTGAAATATGCTTATGCCTTCTGCAGTTTCCACAATTCCACTATAATAAAGTGAAGTTTTATCAATGTTAGTTTCTAGTTGATATTCCGCATATGCCGCAATCAATCCATTGACAATTGCTTCTTCATATGTAGCAACTGCCGTGGCATAATCAATTGATTCCTCATCAGAAAAACTCGAACGTTTTAAACATAATCCGAATTGTTTAAACGGTGCCCAAGTTCCTTCCGTCCTTGAAGCTTTATTGTAATCGCGAATCAAAGTTAAGAAAGTATTTGTGTCCGATGCGGCCAAATAATTTCTGATGGCCGTCTGAAAGTTCGCTATAAGCGTGGCGTATGCCCCTGCGTCTTCAAGATCAGCGACAAAATCTTGGTAATCATCAGCGGCACCATTTTCGTCACGATCAAGATAAATAGTAAGACTCAAGACATCTAGGCTGAAATAATTATCGTAATTTGTTTGCAATTGGTCCATCAGGTAATTCGTTAACATTGCCCAATCATTTGCTTTAAGACGATCAAAAATTAAATACGGTTGTAACCGGGATTTAAGATAATAATTCTGAATCATATCTGTTTCCGATTTGGCGCCGTATGCCACATATAAAAATTCTGCGTATTTATAATAGACAGACCAATAACTAGCTTCAAAATCGGATTTAACGGTTGCTAATGCCTCTTCGTGTTCGGTAAATAGAATCGAATCAGTCAAAGCCGATTCAAAAGTACAAGTGACGTCACCATCACAGTAAACTTCTTGAAAGTATAAATCCATCAAGGCATTAAGTTGGCTAGCGTAAAGAGCGTATAAGGCTCCATTTAAATTCATTGCAAAAGTTAACAGTTGGTCAGCGGTAATATCGACATCGTCATACGATGCAACAATTGACGCGTGACCCTCTGTTTCCGGATCAAATACAGCATAAATAGAACGGTAGTCAAGGCATAAATATTGATCGTATATTTCAAACCCATGAGATGCCCGGAATTCTCCGACTCGGTTATTTACAAAACTAGTTGTACTTAGATTCGCTTCAATCATTTCCGCAACTAAATCAGCATAAAGATTAGCAGTAATAATATTGGCTAATGATCCATCGACTGTAGCTTCATAGTCTGTCAAATCGATTTTTTCAAACTCGTTGATATTAAGAACTAAGTAATATGAAGAGTCAAATTTTCCAGGCAGATAACTAGGTGCGACGGTATAGCACAAATCACCTTCACCCGTGATGTATTCTTCATATCCAGAAAGCGTCTGGTATACTAATGTTGCCAGTTGGGTATTTGCTTCATAAAGCGTGTCATAAGAAACCTGTAAATCAGGGTTCTGTTTTAAGTCCGCAACGGTTGCATTTTCAGCAATAGGGGTGCGATATTCTTGATAGACAAAATTATACATTTGGATGAAAAAGAGCAACAGTTCTTCGTTTGTCAAGACTCTAGTATTTGTATCGTCAAAGCCAAAACTGGGAACTAAATTGATTGGCGTTGAGCCTGTGTATAAACGAAGTTGATTATTCACAGTAACAAGCGGGGTTACCCCACCGTTGAAATTTCGCATGACCTTAATGGCATCTTCTTGAGTCAAGAACCGGATTTTAATGGTTGTCATGTCGGAAAAATAACTACTCGTATAGTATTCCGCTACTGCATCATCACCAATATACCATGATTGGTCCGCATTTGCCGAATCAACCATCGCCTCACGGGTATAATTCTCCTTGGCTACAACTAATCGAACATAATCTTGTTCATCATCGGTATGACCGAGTAAATACAATGTTTGGTCATAATCGGCTTCTAGTTCAGCTTTTTTGTCACCAAGTTCAGCAATGTATTCATTATCAGAGGAACCATAAGTCAAAACCTTGATTTTATCATCTATTTCAACTTGAGTCACATCATCCATATAATCGGTAAATAAATCAAAATCAACCATGTATAATAATTGTGTCATTCCATCGTTGATTTTAAATTGTTCATAAATTTCACCATATGTGACAGAAAATCCATCGCCTTGGTAAAAAATCGCATCAGGATCAGTCAATGTGGGGTCAATAGCTTTCACTACTTCCGTACCTGAGGTAGTTGTCGTGTCCGTAGTTGTTGTACAGCCAACAACAATAACCGATGCTGATAGAATCATCATTAATATCGAAGCTTTTTTCCAGATCGTTTTCATCATGATTCAAACTCCTTTAATTGTATCGTGCGCTATTGTATATTATAACCCAAACCCTCGTTTTTTTTAATCTTTTTTTACAAAAAACATCATAACCAAAAACCGATTAAGGCTATTATACTAAACACTAGTGTGAATCATGTGAAGAATTATCGAAAAAAATAACGGCGATTTATTAGATCGCCGTTAATAATATCTGTTTACTCAGTTTTTGAATAATCCATTGCCTGATAACGTTTGTACATCGCGTAACGACGTTGTGCATCTTTAAGATTAAGATTTAATAGTTCAACCGCGTGTTCTGGGTTAATTTGTGACAATTGTGCATAGCGGGTTTCTGACATCAAGTAGTCGTGATATTTTGACCAATCAGGCTCTTTAGAATCCATTTGGAAAGGGTTCTTACCTTGTTCTTCTAAGCGCGGATCAAATCTAAATGTTGGCCAATAACCACATTCGACAGCTAGTTTGGCTTGAAGATTGGAGGTTCCCATTCCGTTGTGAATACCATGCGAAATACACGGTGAATAGGCAATTACAATTGCTGGACCTGGATAATTTTCTGCCTCAGTCAATGCTTTTAGAACTTGCGCCCCACTGGCACCGTGAGCGATTGTGGCCACATAAACATGGCCATAACTCATAGCAATCGCAGCTAAATCTTTCTTTTTGCCGGGTTTCCCTGATGCCGTAAATTTGGCAATTGATCCTGTTCGTGCCGATTTCGATGATTGACCACCGGTATTAGAATATACTTCTGTGTCCAAAACAAGAATATTGATATCTTCATTGTTCGCAATGACATGATCCAAGCCACCATAACCAATATCATATGCCCAACCGTCACCACCAAAAATCCAGTTTGACTGTTTGACAAGATAAGCTTTTAATTCCAAAATCGCTTGGGTCGCATCATTATTTTCCGCTTCAAGTAAAGGTATAAGTTTCCGCGAAAGTTCTAGTGTTTTATCACCATTGGTCCGATTTTCTATCCATTCAGTCAATAATCCTTTTGTTTCAGCGTTTTTGATATCGGGAAGCTTGGCGATAATTGTGTTTTGAAGCCTGTCGCGTAAGGTTTCAGCAGCAATTTTCATACCAAAGCCAAACTCAGCATTATCTTCAAACAACGAATTTGCCCAAGCCGGTCCACGACCTTCGGAGTTCTTCGTATATGGTGATGCTGGGAAAGAAGCACCATAAATGGATGAACAGCCTGTGGCATTGGCAACAACCATCCGTTCACCGAATAATTGGGTCACCATCTTGATATAAGGAGTCTCACCACAGCCACCGCAAGCACCAGAAAATTCAAACAATGGTTGGGCGAATTGCGAGTTCTTTAAATTGGTCTTCCCAACGAGATTGACTTTATTGGTTACTTTGTTATAGCAGTAATCAGCTTTTAGATGTTCGTTATTTTCAATCGCTTCAGCGATAGGCTTTAAAGTTAACGCTTTCGTTTTTGCCGGACAAGTTACTACACAAACACCACAGCCCGTGCAATCAAGTGGAGAAACCTGAATTTTGTACTTTAACCCTTCTAGTCCCCGACCAACAGCATCTTTCCATACCGTTTTATCTGGGGCATTGTTTGCCTCTTCTTGAGTTGCAAGAATTGGCCGAATACAAGCATGAGGACAAGCAAACGAGCATTGATTGCACTGAATACAGTTTTCAGAAATCCAAGTCGAAACTTCTTCAGCGACACCCCGTTTTTCATATGCAGCCGTTCCTGCAGGCATATGGCCATCTTCATATCCAACAAATGCTGAAACAGGAAGTTCATATCCGCGAATTGAGTTAACCACATCCGCAACATTTTTGACAAATGCTGGTCGTTTAGGATCATCTAAAACTTCATTTTCCAAATTAGCCCATTCTGGGTTGACATTAATCTTTATTAAACCTTCGGCGCCAAGATCAACAGCTTTATAATTCATATCGACAATATCTTGCCCTTTGCGAGCAAATGACTTTAATGCAAATTTCTTCATCACTTCACGAGCGTGATCATAAGCCATGATTTGCTCGTTAAGTTTAAAGAAGGCTGATTGCATAATCGTTGAAATTAATTTGGGGTTACCGATTTCTTTAGCTAGTCTTGAACCTTCGATTATATAGAAACGAACTTTTTGTGAAGCTAAAACGCGCTTCACTTCATTGGGAAGAATTGCCTCAATTTGATTGGCATCAACGGTCGTATTCAGCAAGAAGATACCGTTTTTTCTAATGCCACCAATTAAATTGAATTTGGTTAAATATGATTCTTGAGAACAAGAAACAAAGTGTGGGTTGTTAACCAAATAGGTGGAACGAATCGGGTTTTTCCCAAACCGGAGATGCATTCTTGTAACACCGCCGGATTTTTTTGAATCATATGAAGCATAAGCCTGCCCATATAAATCAGTATAATCGCCGATAATTTTGGAAATATTCTTTACCGCACCCACAGTGCCATCAGAACCCAAACCAAAGAATAATAACTCAGTAGTATTCGGATCAGCAACATCGGGATACTCTTTCACTGGTAAAGAACTAAAATTGACATCGTCAACAATTCCAATGGTAAAGTGATCTTTCAACGGACCCATTAAATTGTCAAATACGGCAAAAACTTGAGATGGAGTGGAGTCTTTGCTGGAAAGACCATACCGTCCCCCAACGATAATCGGTGCGTTTTCTTTGTTGTAATAAATGGATTTGACATCGAGATATAGAGGCTCTCCTAATGATCCCAATTCAATGGTGCGATCTAGGACGGCGATATGCTTGACTGTTTTTGGCATTGCTTCTAAGAAATATTTTTCTGAAAAGGGCCGATAAAGGTGAACTGCTAATAATCCAACTTTCTCACCCAAAGATAATTTATAATCAATGACCTCACGGATTGCCTCAGTGAAGGATCCCATGGCAACGATAACATTTTCCGCATCTTTAGCACCATAATATGAGAAGGGATGATATTGGCGACCTGTCGCTTTAGAAATCTCAGCCATATAGTTAGCAACGATGTCGGGAACGGCGGTATAAAACTTTTGTGATACTTCTTTAGCTTGAAAATAAACATCATCGTTTTGAGCGGTTCCCTTAGTTACAGGCGTGCCTGAATTCAAGGCTCGAGCCCGGAATTCTTTGATGGCATTTCGATCTAAAAGACGGTCAAAAACGGCATAGTCCATGACTTCGACTTTTGCCACTTCAGAGCTAGTACGGAATCCGTCAAAAAAATGCAAAAACGGTACGCTTGACTTGATAGCTGCCAAATGAGCAATTCCGGCTAAGTCCATCGTTTCCTGAACTGATCCGCTTGCTAGTATTGCAAAACCAGTTTGTCTAACGGCCATGACATCTTGATGGTCACCAAAAATCGATAGTGCATGCGAAGCAATCGATCGGGCAGCTACATGGATAACTCCTGGCAACAATTCGCCGGCGATTTTATACATGTTCGGAATTTTCAGCAATAAACCTTGCGAAGCAGTAAATGTCGTTGTTAAAGCACCGGACACTAATGATCCATGCACAGTTCCAGCAGCTCCTGCCTCAGATTGCATTTCCACTAGTTTGACTGGCATTCCAAACAGATTTTTTTTGCCTTGTGCGGCCCAAGCATCAGTATACTCAGGCATTGGTGTTGATGGCGTAATCGGATAGATACCCGCCACTTCGGTAAACGCATAAGCGCAATAGGCCGCTGCTTGGTTACCATCCATTGATTGATATGTTTTCTTCGTTGTCATAGTAACAACCTCCTTAAAGATATATTAAATTAACAATAAGTATTTATCCAATTTAGTATTATACTGCAAACCCAAGGTAATGACAAACAATTCCCCATGTGAACGCTTTCACTGCCACTTTTTTGCTTCATTGAACAAGAAATTTGCCTTATCGATATACGCTTCGGCAATCAATTGGAAATTAAGATGCAATTCTTCTGATAGCCCGATAGCTTCTTTGTATAAGGCAACGTTATGCCATTGTAAGCATTGGAAAACACGCCATAAATATAGCCGCTGCCATTCTTCTTTTCGTGGCTCTCGATGCAGGTAGATTGGCAATAATCCAATAGCATATTGGAAATCATTGTTGCCATAACAGGCAATGTCATATAACGGATCATTATTGCCACCAAACTCCCAGTCCACTAGCAATAATCGTCCTTCGGGGGTAATGATGAAATTGGATGGTTGGGAATCATTATGACAAAGCATCAAAGGCCAATTTGCTAAAAACGGCTTAAATTTTAGGAATCGATCTCGAATATCATAGTAGGTATCAAAGTGAACTATGCCAGCCTTTTCGACTAATTCTTCAAAGTATTTCAGGCGAATGAAGGGAGCGTAATCATTTTTGGCAATTAGTCCCGAGCCGTGAAGCGTATGCAAGATTTCTGACACTTCTTCATAATAGGCAGCGGGATTATCAATCATTAGCGGTGTTCCAGCAACATACTTGCTAATTTTGTATCCGGTCTCTTGATTCAACTGTAGTAATAAATTACCATCAATTCCTAAAGGAGAAATCAAAGTCAAAATCTCATCTTCAACGCTGCGATTGACAAAGACAAAGGCGTTTTTTCCAGGGATGCGAAAGGTATAGAATTTTCCACCGGCTTTGACAACATAGTTAGAATTAGACATTCCTCCCTTTAAACGATCGACAATTCGGATCGATTCTTTGTCCAGATGCAAATATTCAGACAAATAATTGATAACGACCTCTTCGTGATTCATATTTCAATCTCCTTCAATGGTTGGTCTTGATCAGCGCATTCAATGTGGTAATCCGCAAAGATCAAGCCTTGTTTTTGAAATACTTCTTGATATATTTCCAACGCTTTTGCTTTGGTATTGCATTCTTGCGAAAGATGTGCCAAAACGATTTTATGTGTTTTATCGCCGATGATATTGGCCATAAGAAATGCTGAATCTTCATTTGATAAATGACCTTCATCATCTAAAATTCGTCGTTTGAGTTGCCAAGGCCGGTTCGAGTCTAGTAACATCTCCGGATCATGATTGGCCTCAATAATATAGGATTGTGCATTTCGAATCGCATTAAAGGCAACTTGCGGGTAATAACCGGTATCGGTTATGTAGACCAAAGCTTTTTCATTTTCTAGAAATTTATAACCGCAAGGTTCCAAAGCGTCATGATAAGTTACTAGTGGCTCAACGGAAAAATCAGAAAAAGTAACTGGTGAATCATATTTTAGAAGTTGGATGTTTGCTTGCTCAAGATTTTCTTTGATTATACGAGCTAAATTATGGTATGTACCTTCAGTCATATAAATTGTGGATTTATATTTACGAACTACAGCTATAAGGCCAGAAACGTGATCAATATGCTCGTGAGTGATAAATATGGCATCTACTCGGTCTAGGGCAATATTTCTGGCATTTAGTCGAGACTGAATTTGACGAAGGGAGATGCCGGAATCTATCAATATTTTTTTAGTTCCAATTTCTAGATATGTAGCGTTTCCTTTGGAACCGCTTGCTAAAATAATAAATTTCAAGGGCATCACATCCATACAGTATTATAGTACAAATCGACTCTTTTTGAAAGAAAAAAGAGTTGAACACCGTTTATAATAAATCGGGTCTTTACTCTTTTGTTTTTGCATCTTCAATTTCCTTTCGCAATCGCTTAACTTCATCAGCGACCATTTGCGCTTTTTCCAAGTCTAATTGTTTTTGTTTTGCCTTTGACATCTCACTTACGATCTTCTTGGTTTCGATAACTGCAAACAATAAAAACAAAATTGCTAAAAATGGATATAAGATATAGATATTACCGGATGCGACTACCGAAGCTAAGTAGCCAAATAACGCCGAATATATGGCTCCAATTACAGTTGAACGGCCAATATATTCACCAATTATCATGGCTTCTGAAAATTCAATTTCCCAATCCAAAGAACTATTATTATTATCACCAGCAGTGGTGAATAAACGCCCATTCCCCGTATCGGGAGTAATCGCGACAATTCGATGAGTAACAGTAACCGGATTTGTCATATCGGGGCGCCAAAAAATAATAATATCACCAACATCTAAAGTATCAGGATTTACTGATCGATAGACAATTAAGTCGCCTTCTAAAATGGTGTCTTCCATCGATGGTGAGACGACGATAGCAGCACCATAGCCAAAAATGCTGGGTGTTTCATCGTTACGTAACGCCGACACAATATCAACAACGATTAAAACCGCCAACAAAAAGAACAGATATGGGATGATTTGAGCGATAATTTTCGCGATTTTTTTAACTTTCTTCATGATAATCCTCTTCTAAAGCAACGGAGTCAAAATTTGACTCCGTAATGGTGCTCGGTTTATTTTGTTGTTTGAGTAGTGAAAATAAACGTTGTCAGACCCGACCATGTGACATTATCGGCCTGTTTGACTTCAATAGTGATAGAAACCGTTACTGGGTGACTAACATCAAAACTACTATAGTCGATTCCAGTATAATTGCCATCATAGAAAATAGAAGTGATGATTTCTTGCGATCCCGAATTGATGGAATAAATATAACCGGTGTTATCCCAATACCACCAATTATCTGAATAGATAAAATTGATATCATCAGTATAATTATCGGGAGTATCGTTATCATCAAATGCAAAGACAGCCACAAGTGGCTCCCCAACTGCGGCTCCATATGTTTCTGTTGAGCCGGTGATTTCGCCTTCATTATTATGATATGCAGTATATTCAATTTTAATTCGTAGTTGAGATTCAATCGGTGAATTGTTGGTAATTCCAATCGTGGACGTCAACAGCTCATCGCCAGGAACGATTACAGTTGGATCTAAGGGGTTACTAGTGATAAATTCGCCCGATAAAGAATAGCGAAGATCCCCTACGGCAACCTCGTTAGTAGTAATGATCACCGATGGCGCAAACCACCCAAGCGTGAATCCGATAAGTAGGAACGAAGCGATTGTCAACAACAAGGCAATGATACTGAATAATACCGTCATCCGTTTCATCGTTTCATCCCCTAATCAGCTGCCGACTGAATCAGAATGCTGGAAATGGTCAATTTTAGGTTTTGATACTCATTTCCGGCATCTTCAGCGACAGTGAAGGTAAAATAGACATATTCATCTTCGCCAACGGCGATATCCACATCCGAGACCAAGATAAAACTTGCATTAGCGTATGTTAATCCTCCCGATAATTCTCCAATTCGGGTGGATATCAAATCATTTTCGATAGTAGAGGCGTTAGCGGTGTTATATGAATTAAGAACTATACAGTTGATTAACGATTGTTCTTCATCATAGGCAATCAAATCGTTGGCCGGTTCATCGATAAATCCGTTAAATACGACCCGGGACAAGATTGGCTTTAATCCCGTATTAGTAATCAATAAACGATAATAAAAGACGTCTCCTGGGACAGCATTTTCTAACGATATTCCGCCTTCTACCAAGGTATACTCTATATGATCAACATCCGTTGAAACTTGAAGTTGTACGGTTGCGTCGACATCTTCAAGGGTGATGAAGGCACCATCAATATTGACGATTTCTGAGACGGTTAGCCATGCAAAAGTGACAACGATAAACAAAACGGCAGCGGTAATTAAAACCGTCAATGACAAAACCATTTGTTTTTTTAGCATGGTATCACCTCTTTTGTCAACTTCTCCTTTTTATCGAAAACATTGCTCTTTCGAACATATTACTATGGTTATTTAGTCGAAGTTTTAGCCTTTTGTTCGGCTTTTTCCTGAGCAAGGCGAGCTTTAAGCTCCGCTTTTACTTGATCCTTTAATTGTTTCTCCATAAGTCGATGTTCGCGTAATTTCTCGTCAAGTTCGCGTTTAGCTTGATCGCGAAGCTCTTGTTCGCGAGCTTTAGCGGCTTTTTTAGCATCCAACTCTTTTTGGCGTTTTTTTGCTTTGGCCTCAAGAGCAGCTTGTTTCTCTTTTTCCTTTTTTTCAATGGCTTTGAGACGTGCCTTTTCCTTATCGCGAATAGCTTTTTCTTGTCGCGCTTTTTCAGCATTTTCAAGTACTTTTTTGGCTCTTTCAATCTGTTTTAATTTATTGAGTTTTGCCTTTTCTTTGGCTTTTTGTTCTTGTTCTGCTTGTTCCTTCAACTCGGCTTTAATTCGTGCTTGTTCTTGACGTTCTGCTTCAATTTGAACTTTCTTTTGATCCTGTAAATTACGAAGTTCTAATAATGCAATCGCCTTATTAGTAGAAACCTCACGAATGTCATTGCGTTTAATTTCTTCAATTAAACGATAAACCGCTAAAATATCTTCCCGGATTTTGATGTTTTCTTCCAGTGTTTTTCCGCTTTGCGGATCATAAGTTGTTTGAATGTAATCTTCATATACCGCATTGGTAATATTATTAATTTGTTTAAATACGATATCGATGGATTCTTGTACCGAGATTCCTGCTTCTTTTAAGGTCTTAAAACGTGAGTAATTGGACTTCTTAATCTGGTCAAGATAATATTGATTTAGATTATTATTTTGCATTTCAAATTGACCGGGTTCCATGTGAATATCAGCGGCGAATGTTTTCGCAACTTTCGGTCGTCGTTCTTGCCGAAATTCAAAAGGATTGTCCTGATTCATGATGAATTCCTCTTTTTGACTATTGCCAATTGTCGCATAAAGGACCATCAAAGCATTGTAAACTTGGTCAAGATATGTTGGATCAAAATCAATATCACGTTCAAAGACTTCGATATCAAAACCGATTTGGTCAATTGAATCCATTAATAGCCATAAATCATAACAGGTCCGAAAATCAGGATTTTTCATTATGACATTAGTTTTCATGATGGGAGGAGAAATGGGGTTAAATTCCTTCATTTGGTTCATAAAATTTGACATTTTGAAGTTCGTTATTGATGTTCTTAAAGTTGTCATACGGTCAAAAAGATCCTGATTTTTTCGGTCGATTTCATCTTCCGGCAGGGTCTGATTTATTTTAAGGGTGATGTCATAATCAATATTGGCATTTTCCCAGTTTAATTCCGATTTCACTGTGAAATAATTGACATACTCGGTATGCATTTTTTTGACCATCAGGTCATAACGTTTTTCAATGAAAATAAACAATTTATCAACTAAGGTTTTTAAGAAACGGTTTTCATAAGTCCCCAAGTCGGATTCATAGTATGATGTTAGTACTTTTGACGGTGTAACGTTTCCAGCTGCATCGACTTGTTTAATGAACTGGGTGTTAGAAGCTAAGTGACGAATCGTATCCTTGTCAATCTTTTTAGCGCGTTCAACTGGCACAACTTGTTGGACGACTTTAAGATTTTCCCGAGGATTTCTGGTCACTTTATCAAGGACGGGAATCGCAGCTTCAACAGAAGTCATCCAGGCATCATCGAAAACCCGACGCTCACGACGCTCTTTCTGATACAAAGACGTATTCCCGCTCTTAAGAATATTCATAAATACTTTAGCAAACTCATCTTGCTTATTGACACCAGTGAAAGTGGTGTTCAGTTTCTTATAATAACGTTTTGCGTTAGTGTCTCCCATAATTTATCAAGACCCCCCCGCTAAATCTGCTTTTGAAGATTCTTGACGAACTTAATAGATTCCGCAAAATTATTCTTTCCGAAAATCTTCGTAATTTGGGTGATTAAATCGTCCATTTCATTTCTCAGAAACGATAAATTCAAACTTTCAAATTTGCGTAGAATCTTATTGGCGAAAATGTAGTCAAGGCCATCTTCTTCAGTGCCGCCGCAAGCAACATACACTGGGATGAATTTATGAAGTTGGACCATAATACGGTTACCAAAAGCAATTTTAAAGTTGTTTTGTACGTATTTGTCAAGAATAGCAAATTTATCCAAAAGCACCTGAGAAACCGGATATTTGTAATAAGCTTCATCAAACAGTTCTTGTAAATATGAGTAATTCATATGGAGTGGATCGGTTTCCGGTGCTTGGAAGAACTCGCCCTTAGATTCAAATTCCAAGGCAATCGCCCGGTCATATACTTTATCAGTAATTGTAAATGTGGAGTCATCCTTATTGGCGGTTCCAATAAACCAAACATTAAGGGGAACATTGATTTTGCCATTTAAAACTTTTAACGGGTCTGACGGCTTGGAATCGGGAACTAAGTCAATCTTCCATTCCGAGGGGTCAGGCATTTCCATGATAGACAAGAATTCAGCAAAATAATATTCAATCCGTGCTAGGTTCATTTCATCAAGAACGATGAAATTGACATCTTTACGATATGAAGCTTCATATAAAGCCTTCAAAAAATCAGTTTCGTTAAACCGTTTTGTAAACTCATTTAGATATCCCAAAATTTCCGCTCGGTCACGCCAAGAAGGCTGAACAGAGATCATCGAAGCAGAATTTGAAAAAAACTTAGCCATAGCATAAGGCAAAGATGTTTTACCTGTACCAGAGATACCTTGAAGGATCATGACTTTAGAAGCCGCCATACCCGCAAAGAATAGTGATATCATTTTCGGTTTATAATATAATTTCAAAGCAGCTGCCGAGTAATTAACAAACCGCGTGACCATTTCCGGAAGTGTTACGAAATCTGATTCTTCCATATAAATATGGGTATCCTTACCCGCATATTCTTTATCGACTTGGATCAATTTAACGAATCGTGAAGGTCCAACAGGCACATTAGGCGCGGGTGAATCGGTTGGTTGACCAGAACCATCCACACGACCAAGAGATTGTCCTGGTGCCATCATAACAGTAGTGTTGCCACCAACCATGCCTATAGCTGGCTGAACAAAGGCTCTTCCCGGCAAAGCAGCTCCAGCAGCAACAACTTGATCGGCATGCTGCCCAGTGGCAGCGTTGATACCAAGTTGCGATACTTTCATCGCCATAATTTGGTTCTTTTCTTCGACTAAAGAAACGACTTTGTCGTTTAGGGTCGCAATCTCTTCAATTAACTCGTTTTTTTCTATTTCAACTCGTCGAAACGAGGCATATTTGCGAAACCATATAATAATTTTAGCAATAACAAACACAACTAAAGAAGTATTAAGAAGCGCTGTGACCGCAACCATAATCCAAGCAACCACATCGAAATGTCCTTGATATGTAATCAATAAGGAGATGTAATCTTTTATATTTGTATAGAGGGCAACGAAAAAGTCATTCCAAATGGCAACAAAAAAATCTTTGATATCTTGCCATAACCACTGAAAAAATTCAACATAGTATTTTGAGAATTCTAACATTTCGACAGTCCCCCCTCTCCATGTTCGGCATGACTTAAGCTTTAGACAGGGTTATTCTTGCGGTTCCTCTGCTTCTTTGGCCTCAGTCTTAGCTTTCATTTCCGCTTCCAACTGGGCTCTAGCCATAGCCAACGCTTCTTGTTGGATGGTTTCCCGATTACCGACGGCTTTTTGAACATTGTATTCAGAGACGATTTTTACAAATCGGAAAATTTCATATACTAAGAATGCAAAGCAGGGAATTACAATGAAAATGAAGAATCCCCATGGACCAATTAGGAAATTAACTACCTTTCCTGCTCCCGCCCATATGGCTCCATTCCAAACTCCTAAAACAGCACTTTCAGAAATCGGCTCCAGATCTTCACTATTATTTGCATCGCCTTGAGTATAGAAATGATAGTAACCATTGTCATCAATAACATATCTTGTTATTCTATGGGAATTCAAGATCGAAGGAGTATCTGGGTCATTATCATTATCAAACATAAAAGTAATGATATCTCCCGCTTCTAGTGTGCTGAAATCAAAAGTCTTATAATCGATGACATCGATAAAAATAATATCATCAATCGAGAAGGTTGGTTCCATTGATCCAGTAACAACATTTAAACCCGTTTGTCCAAATATTTCAGTAACTTGGTCGTTACGTTTTGAAGAAAGAGATATAACGGCATAAAGAGCCACAATCGCTAACACAACCCAAAAAACAATGTTTCCAATTGTTTTTATGGTTGTTTTTTTCTTATTATTAGTGGATTCCATAAAACACGCTCCTTAAAAGTACAATATTTTCCATTACACTATATTATATAGTATGTTGGAAATTATTTCATCAATTTTTTAAGAAATAATCGACTATCGAAGTGATTTTATGGGATTTTCCCCGATTTAGCGATTGGCTTTCCCAAAGCCGTCAAGAAAAAAAGGACGATTTTGGGAAAAACAACCCCTTATACTAACACAACTTAGGCTTTAACCCTAAGTTGTGTTAGTATATTTGGGTTTTAGTTATTCCAAAGTAATTAAACGACTACTGCCTTCACAGTAAAATCAAATGCGAATGAGAATGTAGCTCCTAGAATGTTATTTGTGCAGTCAAAGTCCCATCCTTCAATCCAAATTCGAACAGTAACCATTTGCGGGATATTAGTTGTCAATTGGACAACGGTTGCAGCCGAGGCAAGCGTTGCTGTAGATTCAACTTCATCGGGAGTTCCCGAGGACTGGTATGATAATTCATGTAAAGCAGTCAAAGCGGTCTCATAACCAGAATTGATGATATTATTTGCTGCTGTGACACTATCATATCCGGTTTGCCCAGGTAGAAATTCGAAATCGTAATCCTTATCGAACCCATAAATTTGAGCATCGTTAGCACCCACAGTAGTAGAAAGTCTAACGGCATCTGTGACAGTGTTTTGCCAAAATGAACCGGTAGTCGCCGTGACAGTCAAATCCTTTAAAGCGACAGTAACTGTATTATCTTGCGAAAGCAGCCACATGCTGAATTGTAGGTATTGTCCTGGCGTAGCGATATTATCTGAGTAAGAGGCTGATGTTACACGGTCACTTTTAAGGAAGGCTTTTCCATCTAAAGTCGTAACCGGAAGCATGGTGATATTCCCAAAATCATAAATTCCAGTAAAATCACTGTTATTTAGAATTGATGAATAGGACGAAGGATTATCCAGCATGACTTTATCGTGCTCAGCATCATAGATATATCCATTATCTAGTAAAATCAATAAGGATGTATCTGATTCAACTCGTAGCTGAATAGCACTAATTGCCGAATTCTGACCAACGGTGAACCATGCATATGTAGTCCCGATCGTCACAATAAATGCGAACACTGTGATGATACCGGCTAACAGAATTTTTGTTTTAAATGTTTTCACCAAATATTACCTTCTTTGCATATAATTTTGTATTCGTGAAAGTATTTGCTTTTGAAGAAAATGAAACTCCTTGTTAAGCAGCGTTTTTGATTACAAAAGCGAAGGAAATGTCAAATTTAGAAGCCAAAATAGCATTATTCATTTGAGCATCCCAGCCTTCAATATAAATCCGGACCGTGATGAGAGTCGGAGTATCAGCTGATAAAGCTGCCAAAGTAGTCGCCGTTGTTTTGTCAGCAACCGAAACGTAATCAACATCCGTCACTGAATCAAACAAGGCATGATCATCAAGTAATGAATTGATCTGAGTGGTTGTCAAGGCAAACGGTGCAAACGCATCAGGATCATCTTCGCCGCCATTCATCCCATTTGTGAAAACAAAACCATAATCAGGATCAATACTATATATTTTTGCCACATCAGCAGTTGGAACATCCTTAACTTGTGAGCGCCATGCGGCAACATTGACAGCATATATGACATTGTCTTGCGAAGCAAGTAGATTATCTTCTTCGTCATATGTGATCGATAAATCAGATAAAACAACATTTTCCGCAGTGACTTGTGCCATCAGCCAAAACTTTAATTCAATGAAGTCGCCTTCATCATCATTGCTGTTGGTCGTTTCAGTAAGGGTTTTTGTCAGAATGTTCATCGTCTTCAATGATTTTCCATTTAAGGCCATATATCCAGATTCAGCAGCGGTGACGGGACCAAGTCTCCAATCAAGTAAATGCTGATATCCCGGAAATAAGACGACAGTATCTTCAACATAACTTGTTGAAGCAAGAATATCATCAATGGAAAGGGAATTTTTGTAAGTGGAAGCATCGAGCAAGCCCGCTTCATCAGCGGCCAGTTTGACAGGATCTTCTCCCAAATACTCGCCTTTATATACGCGAATTAATAATGACTCTCCAGATTGAACATTAATAGTCATCGAGTCAATATTTACTGTATTGGAGATGGTGAACCAGGCATAGGTCGTTCCAAATGAAGCAGCGATTGCAAACATGAGGACTAACCCTGACAATAATACTTTAATCTTTAAACTTTTCATTCCGTTTTCCCCCTTACTTAGCAGATGATAGTTTTTGCAAAGCATGATTTTAATTGATGAATTTTTATTGTTGGAGTGTGAATTTGAAATTGAGTGTGAAAATAGCAGCTAAGACTGAGTTTGTGCATTGTGCATCCCAACCTTCAATATAGATTCTAACAGTAACTAAGGTTGGAACGTTCTTTGTTAAAGTGGTGATGGCATCAGCACCAGCTAAAGTATATGAAAATACATCAGCGGTATCAGCAGTTTCGCCTGTTTTATAATATTCTTCTTGAGCAGCCAATAAACTGGTTTTGCTTGCGGTTAAAATCGAGTTGTTGGCAGCGGTTACTGAATCATAGCCTCTCATACCAAGAGTAAATGCGAAATCATAATCATTGTCTAATCCGAAAGTAACAGCAGCAGGTGTTACTGGTGTATCTGCATTTGCTGCTTTCCAAACAGCCAATTTAACAGCGTTGACAACGGCATCTTGAGCTCCAAGGACGTTGGAAGCGGAAATCGTCAAATCTTCAAGTACGATTGGTAAGCCAGTTGTTCCTTGTGATAATAGCCAAAAACTGATGTCGATTACTTTTCCGGTTGCGCTGTTGACATCTGCAGAAGGAAGTGAAGGGTCAATTGCGGTGTAAGCTTTAGTATCAATATTCATTATGCTCAGATTATAACCATCAATTGTTGTTCCATTAAGTGCAGAGGTAGCTGTAACTGGGCTAAGTCTCCATGCGGAAAGATTATCATATGTGTTATTATCAACATACCCACCAGCAATCATTGCCGCACTAGTAGATGGGGTAAGAATGTCAGCTAAAGTAAGATTAGCAACATAACTTGTCGCATCCAGTAAGAAGGCCTCATCGCCATCTTCGCCATTATAGGCGCGGATTAATAATGATTCACTGGACTGAACATTCATTTGAATTTCACTGACAGTTACTGTGTTTGATACGGTAAACCATGCATAGGTCGAGCCAATTGTGGCGACCAAGGCAAACATTAAAACAATTGCTGATAAAATAACTTTGGTTTGTAAAGATTTCATAATTAAATTCTCCTTTTCTATTTTTCCTCTATTTTTTGTTTTTTTGTAGACTGTGTTAGTTTAATACGGGGCATACTTGTTCGGATTTGGTACAGTAAATTCCATGGAAAGTTTTACACCACCGCCCACAATATTTAAATTGTGATCGGCATCTTCGCCTTCATACCAGAGAATTACGGTTATCCGAATTGTTTCTCCCGGTTGAAGATACCCGTTTCGTGCTTCATTGATGAACTCATGATTTAAAACTTGTGTTTCACTGAAGAACGGAGTGGTTTCCGGCTCAGGGAGCCCGGCGTTTGGATTATCATTTCTTGTTGTTTGAACCCTGGCGTAAGTTGTGGCGGAATAATCATCACCAACTCCATCAAATATAACTCGGAGTCGTACCGCCTCTTCTGCTCCTCTTGTTGCTGATATTACATCGATAGTAGTGCTTAAATCAACGGGGATTGTTCCACCATTGCGAATATAGAAGGTATAAACCAAGTAAGAATCGCCACTATTGGAACCATCTACTGAACTAAGTATTTCATCGCTGGGAAGACAAACTTCATTGCCAATTGGTTTGGAAGAATAGATTGTTCCACACAACGAAGTCATTCCGTCAGCACTGTCGATTTGAGGAGCGTTAAGCCTTGTATTACCATCAGTATCAGAAAGCGTCTCATAGAGCTGAATTCCAGCTTTGAAAGCCATCTCATTGACGGTAAATGTAAAATTTCCAACTTCTTCGCCATAATACGAAATTGCAAATATCATGAAGGACATGATGGCACTGATGGCGATTCCTAAACGACTGGCTTTGGCGATCTTCGCAACCCGTGATGCATGTAAGATCTGTTCGGCTAATTTAGCTTTTTGGCCCATATCGTCAGTTGATCCCCTCCGTTCCCCCTTTGTCCTAGTTTCGGGTCGGCTTAAGAAATAAAAAAGCCACTACCCGATTTTCGACTTGGTCGTTTTTCGTTTCAAAGAAATATTAATCTCCCTTGAAATAAAAAAACGCCCTCATCTTAAACAAGATAACGGCAACTGGCTACCATCGATTATCGAAGGCCCTTTAGCTTTGCGTCACTAGCTTTCACTAGTTTTGCTATTTACGCATTCATTATATTATATGCGTTTCCTCTTGTCAAGGGATATTATACAATTTTTTTTGTTTTTGTGGTGTTTTGTGCAAAATAAAACCCACGTACTTAGTACGTGCTTATTTCGTGATTTCTGCTAAATGTTCAAAAGACCATGGTGTTTTCTTAAATAGTTGCGCTGTTTCATCGGCGGATTTCGGTTGACTAAAATAATACCCTTGCAAAAAGCGAACTCCTTTGGCATTCATCAGCTGAATCATTGACTCATCTTCAATGCCTTCGGCGATTACAACTTTTTGCATTTTAAGAGCGGCTGAGATAACACGATCGATCTTTGATGCTTCATCGAAGTCGTTGACAATCTTCATGACATCTTCTCGACAAATCTTTATGATATTTCCGTGAACACGTTCGATATCTTGAGCAAGTTCATATTGATCACCAAGATCATCAATTGCGACACGGAATCCATAGCGGCGAAATTCTGAGAGATTATTTACTGCTGTCTGATTTTTTATGACCGTATAGTAATCAATGATTTCCAAACAGAATGATTCGGAATCAAAGTGATATTTCTTGACAATATCAAAAAACGCTTTTGCCAGGTTCTCCGTCATCAGTTGTTTTGGTGATAGGTTAGTAGAGATAAACATATCTTTTAAACGAAAAGTTTTTTTCCAAGCAACATATTGTTGCACAATTTTTTCAAACCCCCAAGTACCAAACCAAGTTATATCGCCAGTTAAGTCCATAACATTTAAGAATTTTCCTGGGGAGAGAATTCCCATCGTGGGGTGATTCCATCGTAGTAACGATTCCAATCCGATTAACTTTCCCGTTTTAATATCAACAATCGGTTGATAATAAAGTAAAAACTCATCATTGGAAATCGATTTCTTAATTTCATGGTAATAATTGATGTTAAATTGTTCCTTTTCAATCAAATCACTTGAATAAAGCGCAAATTGGTTTTTACCTTGTTTTTTAGCCACATAAAGCGCAATTTCAGCATTCTTAATTAATTGTTGAATCGTAATGCCATCAAAAGGAAAGATGGCAATACCTATTGAAGTAGTAACTTGCTCTTCAATGGCTTTCATCGGCGAATTGACAGCCGTCAATAAATCATTTGCATATTTTTCGATAACTTCATTATCAACTGGGCCGGGAAGGTAATATATCAAAATGTCACTTTCATGTGCCCCAGAAATTGCTTTTTTATTATCGCCAACCTTTTTGATTTTGGCTGCAATTTCCTCAATTACTTTACCGGCTTTGGCAGTTCCAAAGCGCTCACTGATGGCGCGGAAATTATCAAGGTTCATATAAAAGAGGACGCTGATATTGCCTTCTTTGGACCGATAGATATCCTGATCAATCAAAGCCAGCAAATCCTTGCTACGACGACTGATGACTTTACGTTCGGCAACCAAACCCGATTTGTCTGCGTCATTCGTATCATTCTCCGCTTGTTTCTGTTCACGCAGAAAACGACGATCCTCAAGATCGGTTTTGATGTCTTTAATTACATCGCGGCCAAGAAAAATTATTACAACTATCGTGACAACAACAATTATGACTGCAACAACAATTGCTAAGGCATCTGATCCATATGTAGTTAGAAAAAATGGTAGATATCGGCTCATGGCGATTCTCCTTTCTATTCAGTATAATCTTTATTAGCAAAAACGTCAATTCGTTTTGTTTTGTTTACTTTGTAAAATTGGTCGACGTACTTAATCGTTTCTTCCAGATTAAGTGCTTTTGAAAACAAAAAACCTTGGAAGACGTCAGTAGTAATCTGCTTTAAGAACTCATATTGTTTGCGAGTTTCGACGCCTTCAGCGATGACAATCATGTTTAAGTTATGAACTAACTGAACAATTGTTCCGATAATGCTATGATCCTTTTTGCTGGAAAAGATTCCGTCAACAAAGGATTTATCAATCTTTAAATTGTCAAAAGGTAATTTTCTTAAATACGTTAGTGATGCGTAACCGGTTCCGAAATCATCCAAGGCAATTCTCGCGCCAATTTCGTGAATAAAGTTAATTGTTTCCTCCAAATAAATCGTTGAGTCAATTAAAATACCTTCAGTAATTTCCAAAACCAGAAAGTGAGGATCAATATCAGTGTCAACGATGACTTGTTTAAGGATATCGATAAAATCCTTTTGAAGAATCTGAACAGGGCTGACATTGACCGACATGACAAACTGTCGGTTGAAACGTTTATACAATGCAACTTGCGACACACATGCTTCACGAAGAATCCATGTGCCAATTGGAATAATCAAATGGGATTCTTCCGCATTGGAAATGAAGACTTGAGGCCCAATTTCACCAAGTGTTGGTGAATTCCAACGCGCTAACGCTTCAAACCCGTAGATTTCATTTTTATTATCAATCAAGGGTTGATACTTTAAGAAAAGTTCTTCTTTTTGAATTGCTTCTGCTAATTGCTCATTGATTTGTGCTTTATAATTGACCTCACGTGTAATTTGGTCATTATAGAAGACAAAAGTTCCATTACCGGCTTGTTTTGCCTTAAACAAGGCGGTATCGCATTTTTTGATTAAATCATCCATTTCTTTACCGTCGTAGGGATAAATCGCCACACCAATGTTGCATTTAACTTCGACCTTGATATTCTTAATCGCTACGGGATCACGGAATCGTTCAAAAATCTTAAGCAATTCTCTTTCAACGACATCCAACGTTTTCACTTTGGGCATGATAAAGATAAATTCATTCCCACCATTGCTGAAAACATAGTCTGGGGAACTAACCGTAACTGCCAACTGATGAGCAAATTCCTGTAACAACTCATCGCCGACAGATTGACCTTTAGTAACATTAATATTTTTAAGATTATCGACATCAATCAAGCAGATAGCGGCTTTATCTTTGCCAACAAGCACATTATCTTCGATATCTTGATGACAAGCCCGTCGGTTTTTAAGGCCCGTAATACTATCATACAAGAAACTTTTATATACCAAATCCATCTGTGAACCAATTTCCTTGGACATTATGTTGATAGCATCCGCAACATTTTTCAGTTCGTTATTTTCTTGGACCTGAACCGAAATGTCAAAGTTGCCTTTTTTAATTTGATCAATTGAATCAAGAATGTCATTGATTGGCGATAATGTCATTTTTATGCGTTTTCCCAAGATTAACGATATAAAGACCATGAGAATGACAACTGAACCCAACAGTATAACAAACATAATCTCCACCGCAATGGATGCTGGACGATCTGCCAATACCGCAACTCGCCATCCTATATCACTCAATTGCGGATATATAATAAAGTAGGGATCATCAAAAATACTGGTTTCATAAATTGTGCCGTTGCCTGTGTAATTATCAATGATAAATGCCAATCCGTTGTCGGCATAGCCAATACTGCGATCCTTTGTGGCAATTGCCTCACCAGAAAGCATTGTGTAATCGTCATGTAATGGATCAGAATAAAATAAAATCGTCGAATCGCCAGTGTCAGCCGTTTGAAAAATCATCATCTGTTTGTCGCTCTCACCGGAATAATGCTCATAATTTTCTAAGATGGCCGTAAATGATGGTAAGTTAACGTCAATGCCAATATACCCAATCGTATTGCCATCATCAAGGATTCTGGCAGTAAATGTGATTGTGTATTCTTCAGAAATAACATCGATATATGGTTCTGAAACAGTAACAACACTGGCATCAGCTTGGGCATCAGTGTACCATTGTCGGTCAGTAATCATCCATTCTGATTCTGCCAATGAAGTCATTATTTCATCATTGACTCCGACAAAACAGCCACTACCACTGGCAGCGCATGTGGTTTCTGAGGCAATGAAAATAAAATCGTATACATTTTCCGGACTTGTACTCCATACTGCATTAAACGTCGCAAGAAAGCGCGAATACATGGCATAATTTGCATCCGTTTTTCCTGGAATGGCTGCTAAGTCAGGATCAGTGTTTAAATAACCGATATACGCTTTGATATTGCTGTTTTGTGCTAAGGTTTCAACTTTCAGTCGAGTTTCGTCAACGAAAGCTTGCAAGGCGGTGGCCGCATTTGTCGATACCAAAGTCGCATTGTTTTCGCGTTCGGTGTTAATTGTATCAACATATACAAAAGCTAAAACCGCCATTATGATAATCAAGAAAAAGGCATCGAAAAGAACTGTCATGCTGACAATACGATTCGATAATCCATGTTGACTCTTTTGTTTTTTAATTTTCTTCATTTTGTTCACCAAATTTCCCAGTGATTTTTATTCCTCATCATCCCACCATGAACGGAAGAATTCATATAATCCCCATGGGGAATCAGTTGCGGGAGTAGCGATTTCGCGAATATAAACGCTGAACTTACGCGTTCTATTTTTGGTGCTACCTTCAATAAAGAAGTATTTACCCTCTAAGCCATCGACATATTCGGAAGCATCAATTAAAGTGTAATCACTGATTTTAACTGAATACTCATAGATGTCATTCATATATTGGTCTTGTGGCAAATCAAGACTAATGACATAAAATCCACTAATGTTTCGACCAAAACTATATTGATAATAACCAGAATAAGTCAAATAGAATTGAGTCATTTGATTATTTAAGCCTTGAATCTCTGAGAAAGTGGGATATTCCAATGGATCTAAAGAGATGTTAATCGCTGCTTCATCACCATCGGTATCATAGTTTCGTACGGTTACCATGACCAATTGGTTGGCAAAATCAACACTTTCCGATGCTAAAGTGCATGTTTCATCGCCAAGTCCCGTGCAGTAGTAAATACCAAATGTCAAAGTAACGTTATATGTTACATCGGTAACAGTGATAAAATAATAAGTTGTTATGGCTTCATCCTCAGAAACAACCCGATATTGAATGATAACATCTTCGCCGATTTCTTGACCCGTAGCCGGATCAACAGTGAAGTCAGTCACCAATAATTGCTTTTCTTCATCGGTCGCGTTAGCACCGATTGGATCAGTCCATGTCCAAGCCTCTGCCTCCGCCTCGACTTTAGTATCAAATAAATCTGCCTCCGCAATTGCGATATTAGCTGGTGTATTTTGTTCCACAAGATTACCACCACTTAAAATGTAATTTACTCCATTATATGTCCAGTAATCAACAGTATCATCGTGATATGTATATGTAATTGCGCTGTTAAGATTCACTATATTGCTTAATTCTGCTGTTCCAGAATAATAGTAGAGATAGACATTGTAGTAATGCCGTGCTATTGTCGCACCATATGGTAAGTAATCGGTCATAAAAGGAGCGTATTCGTTCAACGGAACATTAGACACCTTACCATCAATCCGATAATGATAGGTGTTTATCGCATCAGCGCCATCATAATCAATTCCGGCAAAGTAAACTTGGGGATTGTATGAAGTCGTTAATAAAGAACCCGTATCACTGGTAATATAAATATCGGGATATGAGGTCTCATTGGCTAACTCTGAAAACTTAATATCGGTTAAATGGGAACTTTCACCTTTGTTTTTGATGATTGTCAAAGTGGTCGCTACGGTGACATAATATGTCTCTGTATCATCGCGATAGAGAATGAAAGTGAATACATAATCGCCCGGTTCTGCTTCATATGACATTATTAAATCTAAATTTTTATATCGTTCACTTATTACAATATTATCTTCATCCACAGAGAACGAGATACCGTGTTCTAATGGATCGATTGAATTGCCATTCAATGTCGCTGAAATCATAAAATAGGCTAATGATCCCGATTCTGCAATGCGATATAAATTCAAATTGCTATCCAAACCAAGATCGATAGTAAAAATGGTTTCGTCATCTTCTCGTGCTGCGTCAACTTCTTCAAGTCCTATCTCGTTGCCATTTTTAAGCACCGAAGTCAGATCAATAGTCCGTTCCGTAATTGTATGAATATATGTAGCTTCCGTGCCGTTCTCCGCAGTTATGACAATTCGAATATCATATATTTTGTAGCCATTGTTATAGGAAATCCCATTGAGATAAACACCAATTACATCCGCAAATGGTGATATTGTTAAGGAATTGACATAATTTGATCCGTAAATGATTGAATAAGTTTTATTATCTAAGTAGGTGGGGACTCCCGAGTCAGTTGCACTGGAAAAATTCCCAAGACCCAAAGTGGCACCCAAAGCCAATACTCGTGTATCAAATAAATTCGCATCGGTTATGGCAATATTAGCAGGAGTATTTTGTTCCACTAGATTACCCCCGCTTAGTATATAATTAACTGAATTATACGTCCAATAATCAACCGTGTCATCGTGATATGTGTAGGTTATTGTTTGCGAAAGATTGACAATATTACTTAAACCAACTGTTCCCGTGTAATAGTAATAAGGAGCGTTTTCAATTGTAATTTCATATCCCAGATTGATTGAAGAGGTAATGTTTGTGCCATTAATGTTCAAAGATTCATCGATTGAATAATGGTCAACATCGGTGATGACAACACTTGAAGACTTTGTTTTGTTAAAGATGACATTTTTGAGTGTACTTGATGAGAAGTATCGGTAGTACATGTAATAATTTCCCCCACGTGTTGATGGAGAAAAGGTAATGGTTACTGAACCTGTGCCAGTACCTGCAGAAATCGTAACGAGTGTTGCTGTTTTAGTGTAGAATTCTGGATTGACTACGGTTCCATCTGAATATTTAAGCGTGACATATGCTGATAAATCTTGACCAGTTGTTAAAACGCCTTTGGTATCGGAAAAGTTAAAAGTAATTGATCCAGCAGGGTTAACATTTCCAAGTCCAATAACGGTCGACTGATCCGTTACTGTTTGGGTTGCCCCGCCATTGAATTGAACCGTGGAAATACCGATAAAGCCAGTGGAAATTTGATCAATGGTCGGAGTAAAAGTGATATATACATAACAATTTGTATAATAATGATTTGATGCAAACAGATCATTTCCTACAAAAGCTTCGGAATAAATCGTAAATACACCTAATAAATTATCTTCATCATCATCAGGGATGGTTTTTAGTGGAATAGTAATATTCAATAATGATGGATACATTTCCGAAATATCCGTTTCTTGAGCTTCATACAGCCAAGAGTGATATTCTTTCAAAAAACCAGCAGTGCAATAATTTTCATCATTAAACAGATTACTTGCATAAATGGCAATGTTTGCTGGCGTACTCTGTTCAACAAGGTTGCCACCACTCAAGATATAATTTACGCTATTGTATGTCCAATAATCAATTGTATCATCATGGAATACATAAGTGACATCGCCGGCCAAATCAGTTATATCGCTTAAAGCGACGGTGCCAGAGTAATAGAAAAATAAACCCGCTGCCATTGCTTTGGCTAAAGTATCAAAAAGATTGGCATCAGTAATCGCAATGTCAGATGGAGTATTCTGTTTAACAAGATTACCACCATTTAAAACATAATTTGTGTCATTATATGTCCAATAATCAACTGTGTCGTCATGAAAAGTATAAGTAACGCTGCCACTAGTATTAACAATATTACTTAACCCAACTGTTCCTGTATAGTAATAATAAAACGGATTGCCATCATCATATTGATCTGTTGCCTGTTTGGCTATTAAAGCATTGGCCGAAGTATTAGCGAATATCACTAGATAATCAACCGCATGCGAACCATCAGTAAAAGCTTCCATACTGATGGAATAATGTAATTCATAAAAATCATCATAAGGATTACTGGCAGTTCCGTTATTGTTTAGTGTCAAAGTGCCATTATCCAAAACCGTTTGATCACCATCATCTTCATTTAATATGATGGTTTCTCCAGCCGCGTTAAAAAGCGCGGTTTTTTCATTAAACCGAGTTTGTTTCATGTTGTTATACTGTTCTTCTAAACTGGGCGCAAACACATAATTGATACTATCATTTGTCCAATAATCAACCGTGCTATCGGTATATACATAAGTAATAGTTCCGGCTAAATTAACGATATTGCTTGCCAAAACGGTACCAGTAAAATAATAGTATGGTGCAGCTTCATACGCCAAGGCTTGCGTTGTAAACAACATGCTATCGGAAATCTCTATATTGGCAGGCGTATTCTGCTCAACTAAATCACCGCCAACCAAAATATAATTAACATCATCATATGTCCAGTAGTCGATTACATCGTCATGGTATGTATAAGTTAAGGTTCCAGCCAAATTGACAATATCGCTGGCTCGAAGTGTTCCTGAGTAGTAAAAATACGGAGCATCTGCTAAAGCTTGGGCTTGGGTGTTATATAAATCTTTGCCTTCAATAGCAACGACAGAGGAATCCGATTGTTTTATTAGATTCTTTAAATCCATGCTCAAAAGATTTTCTGTTGGTACCATTGTATAGTCCACAAGTAACGATAACTGTGTAATGGCATCTTCATCAATACCGCTGATCTTATCAAGTTTTAAGTTGGCCGGTAAAACCGCACCAACCGTCGAACCTTCAGTTGATGACAAAACATACATGCCGTTTTCTCTGGGGTTGATTTCTGTTCCCCCATCTATTTCTAAACGGAATCGATCGGCTAACAAATTATATTCCATATAATAGATAAAATCGGTTAATGTCTCTTCGGCTCGCATAGGAAAATCTTCATCATACATATATTCATCATCAGGATTTGATGTTTCGGAAATATCTTCGGTTATCCACGGAATTGGGATTCTCTCATCGTACATATATATGTATGTATTCGTATTATATGAGGTCGTTGTGGGAAAAGTGAAGACCTCAGTAAAACTAGCACCATTTGCACACGTCATTCCAATTTGTGTATATCTTGTTGTCGGTGTGAGATTATAAATTCTGGGCGTAGACCCGGTATAAGATCCGGTTTTTCCATAACAAAGATAAAATCCACTGAAGACTACTTGAGTAGTATCGTTTACCTTTGCTGAGTAATAGTAATTGGCAGTCTCAAAACAGAAGAATGAGCCAGAACTTGTCCAGTTTTGAACTTGATCCATTCGACCAATTAAATCAATATTGGGATTAGCATTAACGACAAAGTCAAATGCTCCGTCTTCAGATGTCATCCATCCATTAGTACCTCGTTGGAGCCGACCAAAGACACCGCCAAATCCCCGTTTCTTTCCAGGGGTTTCCGAAGTGTAACCAGTTGGAAATATATAAGAAGTGTCACCGTCAGCCAAGTGATAGTAATTAACATATCCACTGACCGGTGTTTCCGAACTATCATCTTCATAGTCAAGCAAATATGAATCAATATTATTAAAATTTGTATAATTAATAGCTTTTATTTCCCCATAATTAATGGCGGTAGTAATATTGACTGTTGTTGTTGCATTGCCGCTTTCAGCACCTATAACATAAGTTGCCCCAACAATGCCACCAGCCACATCCATAGCCGAAATTGTTCCATGATTTAACATGCATTCCATAATACAGAGACCATAGCCGATAACACCACCGGCAGATGAATAAACTGCAGGACGATCCGCAGTTCCGGTTGTAGAATAAAAATAGCGATATCCTCCAGTTGTTCTCGTTTGGGTTGATGGGCTGTTATAGTAAATCCGGGTGTTTATCGCTCCAGAATAAGTGTTATAATCGCCGATGTCATAAGTCAAGGCGGTAATGTTACCAAAATTAAGCCCATTTAGTAACACTGATAAGTCGATACTATTATCAGTCCCAAAGCGGTTATATGTGATTCCTCCTGCGATTGCCTCTGTATAAAGACAAGTTGACAAAACACCACCAGAACGAGCATAATAGTATGCTTTAGTGGTGATTTCTCCATTATTGGCACTATCATAAATTCGAGCATTGCCACTTAATGTAACGCAAACGACACCACCGGCACTGACACCAGCCATGTAACCCGTGATTAATCCGGCAAACCATGAATAAGATTCAATTGTTGGAAAGTATGATGTCCCCGTGCTGGAGTTGTATAATCGAATCGCTCCCAAATTGGCACAGTCTTGAATCGAGCCGGAATTTAATGTCGCAATTCCACCCGCAAAAGTGTTTGCTGAACCAGAGATTCCGTATAAATTGTCCGTTTTCAACCCATATGAAGTGGTAATTTCTCCAGAATTTACGGAATTATAAATTCCTTCTAAAGTTGGCTGTGTTTCCTCATGCAAATTTCCGGAATAATTGACATTTACGAGTCCGCCGATGTAGATGTTGCCATATCCACCGCTGATTGTGGAAGTTCCAACAATTTTAGCGACGGTGATTTTTCCTTCATTTAAACAATTTTTCATATATTTATCAGCAGAAAGAACTGATGTGATTCCGGCAACTGAAAGGGTGTACGCTGTCGATGTGGAGCCTAAATTGAGATTTACAGCTGAAATATCACCATAATTGGCCACGTTGAGATAATTGATATTTGATGAAGATGTTATCCCAGAAATGACGGTATCAATACCTAAATTGATTTGTGAAGTACCGTTGCTGTTCAAAAAAGAAATATCGCCATAATTGGCTGAATATCTAATTAATGTTGAATTATTACTTTGCGAATAATACAAAGGACTAATATTGGTATAGTAAGCTGATGAATAAACTTGATCCCCGTAATTATATGCCCGGGAAATCGTGACCGCTGATGACCCAACATCATATATTGTTCCCGTATATCGGAAGGGATATGGATTAGTCGTTGGTGATGGGGCACTACCATATGTAAATGATCCATGGTTAAACATCAGAGCATATTCAACAATTTCCGATGCATTGGAAATACCGATGCCGGCGGCTTTAATAATTGCGGTTTGCGATGCGTAGGTCGCTGAAATATTGCCGCTGTTATATAAATTTGCAAATTGATATGTATCCCCGGTTTGAAGTACAGGTGCATTACCAGCAAGTTCACCGAAAACACCACCGACGTTTTGACTAGAAGGCAATTGAACTGTATTAATGACACTACCAGCGGTAATATTCCCATTATTGGCAACATTGACCAGACTATGTTTGATGGTTGAAGTATTAAGAATATAACCGATGACACCACCAATTTTAATGGTAATTGCGGTTGATCCACTAGCCAAATTAAAGGTTGATGCTGTCGCAAATCCGGTAATCAAAGTATTGTTGACCACATTGGAGATTGACAATTTTGTAACGCCCGTAGCCCCAGCAATTCCACCAATGTAATATGTGGGGAAAATGCTATACGCAGAATTAAAAGTATGCGAGTTGGCATTGATTGTTCCAGTAACCGCCACTTTTGTGATGGTTCCTGAAGCCATCCCTGCAAATGCCCCTAAGTATGTTTTACCGATGGCAGATGTTCCTAAATCAATTGAAACGTCCATTAATACTTCTTTGATTAATCCTGCGGATAATCTGCCGGCTATCACACCAATATAGAAGGTATCGCTATAATATGTTTCTGTATCAGTTATGTCTATTGTCGTATCGGTAATATTTAGATCTTGAACCGTTCCCGAAAGGATGCTAAAAAGGCCGGTATAATAACCAACTCCACGAATCGTACCTTTAGTAAAGGATAAATTGTATAAGTAATAATTGTCGCTATTATCAACAGCGGATGGATTTGCTCCCGAAAGGGTTCCATAAAAAGTGTGTTCTGGAGTAATATATGAACCTGAAGCCAATACACCCATGTCAATATTCTGATTTATATAATAACTGGCATATGCATATGATACCCCATTATCAACAGTCTCAAAACCGATAATATGAGAAAAGAAAACCATATCGACAGCCGATTGAATGAGATAAACATCATTAGTATCATCCCAAATCAATCCGTGTGATAGTGGGTAACAATCATCTGGATAAAAGTACCAATGATCAGTAAATGTATTTAAACTCGAACTGGAAGATTTCATGACATTTGTTGCTTCACCAACTGCGTTTCCATTTGGCAATGCAACATTGAAAGTCGAAGTTCCGACCGTTACTGTTGGGTAATCATATACAGTCGAATCATAGACTAGGTTGCCAATAGTAGCCCCAGCGTTGTTAACATACAAAACTGGTTGAGAAATGAATTTATTATAATATGAGCCATTGACAACCATAATTGATGAGTAATATGCATTGGTAATAGTGCCATCATTGGTATGGACTATTCCCGCTGCGGTACACCCACCCGCAGTCGAACCGCCCTTATACCGAATACCCGCCTCATATTCACTTTCCCGAGTATCAATCACATAGACATGATCAATATAACCACTAGCTAGGTTGCTTCCGACAAGATTGGCGGTTTTGGTGATTCCTTGATTGGCTTCAAGCATTTCTAATGTGGGGTCGATTAATCCTAGATTTGCAATTGTTCCCCCATTAATAGTAAAAATCGCATAATAAGGTGCTACGGCAAGGTCGACGGGAAGATCATCTTCATAATCGATAAAAATCATGTCATCTTCGCCACCAACGTAGAGATTGGATATAACGAATCCCTGTCCGTTAAAAGTACCTGTAAAGTACTGTTTATGCTCAATTTCATCAAAAGTAGTGAACCAAAAACCGATGGGTGCAAATGTTTTTGCATTCATCGAAGAAAAATCAATATCATTACCCAAAGCATAATCTTGATTTAAAATGACAGTCATTTGGGCTTCAGAAAATTTTTCGGTCTCGCTGGCATACTTTCTTTGAAATGAAACGTCGATAGAAAATCGATATAATTCTTCCGCTGTATCAATTCGAATGATGTTATTTGTATCTTTCACATCACATTCGGCGAGGGTTGATGCAAAAGTACATATATCATCCCGATAATCAGTATAGGTAATATATGTATTATTATCCGTCATCGTATCAAGTCCAGCATACCAACCCTCGCTAGGAAAATCACCGTTGAATTCAAACTCATCTCCTAGTCCAGGATTTTTGTTCATAAAAGCATATACTGAAGGAAAGAAAAATAGTGATGATACAAACAGTACCAATACCAAAATCGCTCCACAAACGGAACGCATGAGATGATGATTTTTAATTCTATATTGTCGGTACATAACTTACTCCACCTCCCATGAAGCGGGGACTAAGACTGTATTCCATGGCGGAACTGACAAGCCCCAAACGTTTTGAGGGCCTCCAGAAGCTTGGACAGCTTCGATACCAAAAGCAATTTGTAGCGAATACCCCGGGGAGTAGATTGTGAAATCCCCAGGCGCTGGGGCGCTGTCAATTAAATCCAAAATCATAGCCGTCAAAGCATCTTCTCTTTGGACTGGTTCTTTGTAGTAGATATAGTTATCAATTAAACGATTATCATACCAATTATCAGTTTCGAAATTAAAAGGCATATATTCATCGTTAATGATTGATAATTCGGTAACGACACCCTCCAAATTGGTATATGTTAGAGTTAATTGTTCATAAATCTTGACGCGTAAATAAGTTGGTACATTGCTAAGAACTTCAATATGAACCCGGAAATCATCAAAGAAATCGACACTGGAATTTTCGACGATATTGACAAGATAAACTCCTGGTTTTGTAACTCCCGGTCCTACGACAACTTCGGAAGCGGATGTTGTTACCTGCGTTGTTTCATCAAAGAAAAAAACTTCGATACTGACGTCGACAAATCCAACTTCGACGATTACGGAATGTTCAAGTGTTTGAGTTAACCAACTGACGGTTGTTATAACGAGTAAAGACAACGAAAAAACTAACATACCCAAGGACAGAAAGAAACGTTTTTTTACCGTCATCTATAATCATCTCGCTTTCCGATAGTTATATACTTTTATTGTACAAAATAAGTTGGATTCAAGCAAACGGATATCAGTTAATATTAATAAAAAAGCCCTTATCTTTATAAGGAAGATCGTTTTCTCTTCTTGACAGTTTTGTCTCAAGAAATAAAAAAACGCCCTCATCTCGTACAAGATAACGGCAACTGGCTACCATCGATTATCGAAGGCCCTATAGCTTTGCGTCGCTAGTTTTCACTAGTTTTGCTATTTACGAGGTTATTATATAATCATTTTTCTTGTTTGTCAATAACGTATATATAAAATCCTAATCCTCCGTGTGAATTATTGTCCAATCAAAAATCTTTTTAGGAAACTGATGGAAAAGCCATTTTTTATCTCCACGAAGCCTTTGACTTCATCAAATATACACAATATTTTAGTTGTTTTTGAAAAGAAATAATGGTATGATAGATAATGCAAATTTGATAAGGAGTGGAATTGAATGAAAAACCCGCTAACAAAGAAAATCGTGATTATTTTTTCCGTCATCTTCGTCGTAATCGCCTCTGCCGTATTGGTTGCCGTCCTTACAGGCAACACGAACACGCCAGCCTTGAGCGATCCAAACGGTGTCTTTTACGAACGACTCAATGATGATGAAACCGTCAAATATACAATTACTAATAAGGAATTATATGACGAAATCGTTGGAAATGATGGTATTGATCAGCTTCTGTATATGATTGATTCTCATTTGCTTCAGGACTATATCGCCTTTATTACCTTGCCAGAAAATAATCAACTGATTGTGGATAAAATCAACATGTTGAAATACGGCACAACAGATACTCAAAAAATTGCCGATTTCGATGAAGAAACCAAAACGACATTTGAGGCTAGTTTTGAACAAAATATGATCTTAGTCGGCTATGCTGGTAATGAAGAGGCCTATGTCATCATTCAGTTAGCTCGTGAAGCGTATACTCGTTATATGCTTGATGTTGATGGAGCCGTTACTGATATGAACGTGGCCAGTGATTATGTAACCAATTATTTTGAAGATATCAAAGCAATAAAAATCAGATTTTATAGTACCAGTGATGCTATTGATGTTATGCGCAAATTTGGTTTACTCACGCTTTCCGGCAAATTAGTTCACTATAACGGATATACCTTCACTTCCGAAACATTGCTTGATTCTAACGAAGCAATTGTAGAAGCTATGAAAACCATTGATACATATTATTTTGATGATGCCGACAACATTCTAAATCTCGATGCCGAAATCGTTTATACCCTTGGAACCAACTCCATATATACTGACACTGAAGGGGCAGAATATGAAATTGACGAATTTGGTAATCTCATAAACTCCGAAAGTTCACTGATTGTAATTGATGCTACGGCTTTGTTTGAAACCAAAACTGCTGCTGAAGATTATAAAACGGCAAATACGTTTTACTACACTGTCTTAAAAAACGAATTAGATCAAATTATTGTTAAAGATAGCCTCGATGCCATTATCTACACTATTGATGAAGAAGGCGAAATATTCGATGCTGATAGCAACAATGTTACCGATACCTGTGGTTTAATTGTTAATAAACTTTTTACCGAAATTAAAAATGTCACTACTACTACCGTTAATAATTCAACTGCCTTATCCGATGAAGAAGTTTTATATTATTTCATCCAAATGTACAATTATGTATATGACGATTTCCGCGATGACATCCTTGAAACCAGTAGTGCTGCTGATTTGATTGCTAGCGATAACGTTTTCCTTAATCATAATTATACTGCCACGAAAGCAATTCAAACCAATTTAGCAACCTATATGTTTTCGACTTTAGATATCACCGGTGAAGATGCAGTTCCTTATTCATCGACGTATAAATCTTTTACCGGATCAAATGATACCAGTTGTTATTTGGTTTACAAGTTAACGCAACCGACAAAAGTCGATGCTTACAAATTAATGCTCGATCAAATTGAAAATGCTTTAATTCAATCCATTCCTACTGTTGCTGTGGCCGATTTCAATCTGCCGGCAACCGGCTGGTATGATGCAGCCATAACTTGGACATCGGGCACAACTGCAAGAATCACTGTTGCTGATGCCAAAACCGAAGTCGATGGCAAAAACGTTTACGTGGCTACTGTTTATCCAAGCGCTATTGCCGAAAACGTTACCTTAACCTATAAGATTATTGCTAACGGTGTTACCAGAAACGGCAGTGTTATTGTCAGTATCATCAATTCAGGTTCAACTAGTTCGGTAACCCTTCCGGCTGATGATCAGCCAACTTTCCAATCAATATTACTCAATGACACTATTTATAATAATTTATACAACGCATTAATTGAAGCATTCTTGACCGATACGACTAATTCAGCAAAAACAATTAATACGAAATTAGCCATTCTTCGAGCTACTTACAATTTCAAAATATATGATTACTATCTTGGCTTGGGCTACGAATCGACTTTGTCTTCGCTTGACACAAACGATCTATATTCCGACTTTCAATCAGAGGCCAAAGGCCATCGGACATCCGTTGGTAGCATTACTGGTTATCCAGTTAGAAATGGCGCCGATGGAGTTACTGAAGATTATGTAGTATCAGCCGATATGCTCTTTACATATTGTGTTGATAAGAATGCAGCTTTATATGTTTTATATGCTTCTCAATTTAAAGAACTGATTTATTCTGAATATTTTGAACCGATTTTCGGAACTGAAACCAATCTTCTTAACAATAATTCCTCCCGTATGGATGAAATGTATGAATCTGTTTCCAGTGCCAAAACCCTTTATACTAATTACAAAGCCTTTTATGATACATATTATCCATCGTATAATTTCTATGATTCATTTGGTAAATATTCCTTCGCTCAATACGGGGCTCGGAACGAAGAAGAATTACTTAAATATTTCGTCGAAGGCGAAATTCAACCATATATCATTGACGAATTTCTCACTCAATACGATTTCCTTACAATGATTAAGGAAACCGTTCAAGATTACTACGATAACTATTTTAGTCTTTTTGTAACTCACATGATCATCTATATTGATCGTGATGAAAACGGTTCTCCCGATGATTATGATGCGTACCTTGCTTCTATGTCTGCCGATGACAAAACCAATGTCTTCTATCCTCGGATTGCGGATTTTGAAACCCAAATTAATGCTTACTTAGCCGAAAATGAAGATAATACATTTACTACTCTGATTGCTGAATATAACAATGCTACTCGTGACGATGCGACTTGGGGACGCTTCAAGCAATACGGTTTTTGTTTAATGACTGAAGATTTGAATACTGAAGAGGAGGGCGATGACAGTACCACTATCACTCATTCTCTTGAATATACTGGCGATTATGGTGTAAAAGACACTTATGTCCCAGCATTTGTAGAAGCCTTATCGGCTCTTTATGACACATACCACCTGGCTCAAAACGCTGATAAGACCCAATTATATAGTCCATTGGTTCCAACTGTATATGGATTGCACCTGATATTGGCTACTAAGGGTGATTATTACGATCAGTATTCAGCAATCTGTACAACTGTCGATGCCTCCAATTTGCTGTATAATACAAATGGTATGCCTACTGACAATCAGATGGCGCAATATGCTTTATACTTCTTTTTGAAATCCGCATACGATTTAACCGATGAAAGTGTTTTAGCATCCTTAGCAGACAACGGAATCGTTGTTCCTGAAATTCCAGCAACTCTATCTACTGCTTTAGCTTTCTATATTGATGATATAATCTCGGAAGCCTATGTTGTTGGAACCATCAACGTTCAGATGGCTAATCGCTTAGCATCAGGGACATTCTTTACTAGCGATTATAATGAAAAAACATCAGCTCAGTTACAAGCTTTATTAATTGAAGTAAAAAACACCTATTACAATGCTTTATTCGGTAAATACAATTTAGATTAATAAATCATCCAAGACCGCTAACCTGCGGTCTTTTTTTTGTAAAAAAAACACTCCCTATGGAGTGCTTATAATTATTTTGAGAATTTATGCTTATAGTATCTTTCTTTGTCAAGAATCGAAATCGAGGTGGTGAAATCGCCGATTTTTATCTTATTCAATTCCTCACCTAAAACACAAACCTTAGAGTCGATATCGTCAATGAAATGGATAACCAAGGCCTCAGCAGTGTTTGGCTTTTTGGGACTGCCAAAATTACCATAATAATGGTGAGACAAGACGATATGTTCTAACATCAAGGCCGCCTCGGAGGATTCTAATCCTAAATCGCGAGCAGCTAAAGCGATTTCATATGATCCCAACGTAATATGTCCAATCAATCGCCCTTTTACTGTGTATTCACTGCCTTCATAAGAATCGAACTCGATGATCTTAGTAACATCGTGCAAAATGATACCGGCATAGATGAGATCTTCGTTTAAGAATGGATAAACATTGATAAATCCTTCTGCTAGTTTTAGCATAGAAAAAGTATGGTATGCTAATCCAGATATGTATGCATGATGAAATTTTGTCGCTGCTGGGTATAAATAGAAATCAACTTGAAATTTTTGGTAAATTGTTTCTGTGATTTTTTTTATATCAGCGGCTTGAAGGTTAGCAATTTTGGTTTCAATAAATTTCCGGGCTTCGGTGACATCAAAAGGGGCATACTCGTAAAATGCATGCATGAGTCTTACCTTGATCACTTCCGGAAGTTCCATGGTACTTATAGGCTCATATTTGGAAGCTTGAAGATGAATTCGATCCTTAAAATTGACGGCGATGGTTTCAAAATAATAGATTTTATTGAGGGATACTTCGTCATTTTCAGGAATTCTGACAATTACTTTGTCCTGATCCTCACAAGTAACATTGCATGCATATGAATCATAAGAAGAGGCATTCACTTGGTCGATCCTACCGAAAAAATTAACTTCTTGATTGACTTCGAAATTCACTATAATCATCCTTTGTTTTGAAAGACATATGTGCCGATATCTTGTAAAATATAAATGCTATTATTGGAAGTGCTGAAACAATTGGTGGATGCCAAAACTAATAAATAACCTTCAGGGATAACTAACGTTTCCGCTTCCATTTCTGGCTTGAAAATGATATATAAACGATCTGATTTCAGCCAATATATCACTGTTTTCGTAGCCGTTGGCATGACTTCAATGCCTTGATTCAGAACTGAGACCGTTTTAATATTAAACCCCGGATTTGATTTTCTAATGGTAATCAAGTGGTGTAAATAAATAATATCATCGTAGTTTTCGTCAAGTCTAGTCCAATCAAAATGGTTAACAATATCACCACAACGATATGAATCGCGAACTCCATGTTTAGTGCGGTAAAACTCTTGACCCGAATGTAAAAACGGAATTCCCTGAGCCAGTATGGTAATTGAAGTGGCTAGTTTCTGTTGTTTTTTAACCAGTTTTTCATCATTACTGATTGCCATCGCTTGATCAAAAAACGTTTGATTATCATGGCATTCAACAAAGTTTACCGACTGGGAAGAATTAGCGAACTTAAAATGGTTTCGCCAACTGCCAAGCAATAATTCCCTGATTGTATTGATATCGGTACAATTTCCCATTGAAAATCCTTTGCTCATTGGTTCAAAGACATTACCTTTAATAGTGTCGCGGAACGTGTCATTAAAGAAGCCGATAGAATCAGCAACTCGGTCATTGTCATAACTTGCCAACTGATTGGAAAGTGTACCAGGATGCATTTTCCACCCTTCACCATATATGATAATATGGGGATCATATTCGGATAGTTTTTGCCTAACTTCATTCATTGTATCAACGTCAATCAAACCCATGAGATCGAAACGAAAACCATCAATTTTATAGGTTTTTGCCCACCATAATACGGTATCGATGATTAATTTATGAACCATTCTTCTTTCTGTAGCAAGATCATTGAAACATCCCGAAAAATTGGTGCCTATTCCTTGATTATCAACCCGGAAAGCATATCCGGGAACTAATTTTTCTAAATTGCTCGTGGTCCGATCAAATAAATGATTAAACACGATATCCATGACGATATTGATGTTTTCCCGATGTAACTCATCAATTAAAATGCGTAGTTCGTTGATTCGCGAATAGGGATCATTAGGATCTTGAGCATAGGCTCCAGATGGAATGAGCAATTGTCGGGGATTATATCCCCAGTTATATCCAAACTGGGGATTATTTTCATCTATACCAGCATAATCAAAGATTGGCATCAGTTGAACGTGAGTAATTCCCAGTTGCTTTAGATAATCAATACCCGCCAAATGCCCTTTTGGTGTGGTAATGCCTTTTTCAACAAACCCCTTATATTTACACGGGTTATTAACTGCGATACTGCTATCACTGGTAAAATCACGAACACTTACTTCATATATGATCGCTTCCAGCGGGTTTCCCGAAAAAGTGGTCTTGTGAATCATCGGCATAAATTTGGTCTGATCAACAATATACCCGTATTCTGCATTGGCAGAACAGGCAATAGCGTATGGGTCAACAAGCATCTGTTCTTTACCGTTGGTTTTGACAAAGTAACGGTATCTTTTTCCTTCGAGATCGCCATTAATCGTTGCTTTCCATACCCCTTGACTTTGATATGTCATTTCAGAAAGAATTATTTCATTGTTCTTATCGGTAATTTCTAGTTCGATGTGCTTCGCTGCGGGTGACCATATCTTAAAAATCGTATTGTTTTGCGAGTAACTGACACCCAAATCATTTCTTTCATATGCATACAACCGGTCAAACATGTCCGTTCGGACAATTTTTCCGGTTTTTACTTCACCTTGGTTGCCATATGAGTCAACCACAAAATAATTATTCTCTAAATATACTAAAGCCGAAAATGAGCAAACAAGTTTGATTTCAGCGGATAAAGTGTCCTTTTCCCTGATTGTAAGTGCAATCTTTTCGTCTTTTTCCATCAACCAGTAGGTGTTATCGTCGCGATAATTAGAAAGAGGAACGATGATAGTCAATTCATCGAAATCATCTAAGTATGGGTAAAAATAATCATTGATCATGATTCACTTCCTTACAGTCGAGATTGGCAATACGATTAAGAGCGTATGTTCGTAGTGCTTGATATTCGTTTGGTAATTGGTTAGTGATGACCATCAAAACCAAATCACTGATAATTTCTCCAATTATACTAGCATCATTTATTTTGGCAATAGCAATGATGTCTTGACCCTTGAATTTCAGATCGCATACTTTATGAATCGGTAATTTCATATCAATATCTTGGATTAATGCATCTTCATCAAATCCAACCCGAATAACGCTGAGAATACCATTAGCATACCGACACATATCCGCTCCATAAGCATAGACTAATTCCACTTGGAAATGGTCATTTTCAGTAACGGAAACGATATCAATTAGTTGAGATATTACCGTGCGTTCTTTATTGGAAAAACGCCATTTATCGGCAATTTCGCCGCCATTAAGATAAAAACAAAGAGCATAGAACTGATAGTAATTGAATGGATTAGAGGGCAAAGAACCAATTAAAGCAATGCCTTTGGCCAAATCAGGAAAAATGGTAATAATATTCGCTTTTTCTAACAACTTAAAAGCCTTGGTTGAAAAAGGGTTACCATTGATGGCTTTGATTTCTTGCATAATTCGTTCAATCGAAATGTTCTTTAGCAAATCAAAATTTCTGACAAGCTGATTCCAGGTATTCTCTTCAATCTGAAAATCCAATTTGGCAACAAATCGGAAGGCCCGTAAAATTCTTAATGCATCTTCTTTAAAGCGAATATTAGGATCACCAACCGCGCGTATTTGTTTATTCTTGAGATCGGATAATCCATCACAAAAATCATATATTTTTCCGTTTATATCCATCGCCAAAGCATTGATGGTAAAATCACGACGGACTAAATCATCCGCTAATGTTTGTGAAAACTTAACACTAACCGGATGTCGACTATCGGCATATTTTCCATCAGCGCGAAACGTGGTTACCTCAAAGGCAAAATTATGATGGATGACAGTCACCGTGCCAAATTTTAAACCAGTTTCCTTCGTGTTTTCAAATAATGATGCAACCTGATCTGGAGTGGCGGATGTCGCAATATCAATATCTTTAGATGCAATTCCTAGCAAAAAATCACGAACATATCCGCCGACAAAATAAGCTTCATATCCATGATCGTTAAATATTTTTAGGATTTCTTTTCCCAAAGATGCGTAGTCTTTCATCAAAATCACCGTTCATATTATATCATGGACTCATCATTATTTCTATTAAAATTATCGGTAACATGCTATAATGAATGCGGTGATTTTATGAACTCAATCCGAGAAACTCTTCAATATGAATGGCAAATTAACAAGTCCCGGTTTATCGGGTTTTTAGCGCCCGTTCAAACAATTACTGAAGTCACAGCGTTTCTAAATTGGTGCCAGACAAACCATCCGCAAGCAACTCATGTCTGTTATGCCTATATCCTTTCCTCAGTAATCGTAGCGGAAAAAGCCTTTGATGATGGTGAGCCGCAAAAAACAGCAGGCTTTCCGATGCTGGAAATTCTGAAAAAAAAGCATCTGACCGACGTGGTCGCGGTAGTCGTTCGTTATTTTGGAGGCATCAAACTCGGCGCCGGTGGTTTGATTCGCGCTTATGCCAAAACAATTCGGTGCTGCACTGATAATGCTATCTTAACCTTCCCAGTCGAATACGATGAATGTCGCTTAGAAACTGATATCGAATCATCTGGAGCGATTGGATCATATTTGCGTTTGGTGGCAGAACTAACAAACGAGTCCTATGGTGAAAGCGCGGTATTCTTTTTTTCCTGCGCTCAAGATAAAACCAAACGAATCACAGAAGAAATAAAAAAACGGACAGCTTCCGACCATCAGGTCGAAATTGTCCGTTCGTATCGCCGCTTTCTTTAGATTATACCAAACTATTGACATATTCAAAAAGCGAAACCAGAACATCAATGAAAAAATATCCAATAATCACCGATAAAAATATAATAATCAAGCGAATTTGATTGCTTGAATTGGCTTTAAACAGCCGAGAAAAATCAACTGCCTGCAAAGCCTTAAAAACAAACGGCGTGGCAATAAAAAACAAAACAATCCTTAAAACCGAAAAAACATAATCGTTCATTATGATAACACTCCATCCGGAATAAAATCAGTTTCTGAAATTTCGGTAATAACAGTAATTACTAGTTCATTAGGAAGACATACCAACGGTTTTAAACTGGAATTGGTTGAGCCTTGTAATTCACAGATATCACGCGGGCTTTCTTGATACAAGACTTCAATTGTCGCTTGATTGCGATTGACATATAATTTGACACGCGGAACATTGACATTACTATCGAGTGGATCTGTATTTACCGTCGTCGTGCCGGGAACATAAAAATATCCACTGGCAGCAAAAGTAATGATGATATCATCATGATATTGAGTCTCATAGACGATATATTGAGATGGATCGTGTAAATCAATCATGAGAATTAGCTCATCTTTATAAAACACTCTTGCATATGCTGTTTCCGATGAATTCGCATCTTCCATCAACTTGATACCCAGTAAAAGGCCAATGCCAAGTATTAACAGACCACCGATGAAGATGAAATCGATTTTTTTTATGGTAAGACCACCTTTCACAGCGATAACTCGTATTCATTATACTCGATTTTAGTTATATATTCAATCTTCCTATCGAGACAATTTTGTTGTCTACTTGCCAAAATTTGATATAATAATTTCCAGGTGATAATATGAAAAAACGGTTTTTCGTGGTTTTGTTGAGCTTGCTAATATGGGGTTTGATTGGCTGTAATGGATTAACTACGACATCTGAAGTCACGTCATCCTTGACGAACCCAAATGACGAATACTGTTCGTTAAACAGTTCTACAGGGGTTTATGTCTGTACAAAATCGTGGATATCATATTTTAATACTACGATATCATTAACTCTATATTATCCCCAAACCCCAGCATATGATGTTTTAGCAGTTTATGATACGGTCGAAAATACTTTACAACATTATCATGATTTATTTGATAAATATAATGCATACGCTAATATCGAAAATGTTTTCACGATTAATCGCGATTCCAACATTCCTAGCGATAATTATTATGGTACTAAGACTATTGATGAAGATTTGTTTACAGCGCTTCAATACGCATTGGATGTTGAATCGGATATTGTATCTAGTAACGGTTTGCTTTTTAATATTGCAATCTCTCCAATCTCATCACTTTGGCATGATGCTAGAGAAAGTTTTGCGTGCACGACATCGGAATATAATTACTCGGTTTGTCCCTTGCCTTCAGAGGTTGTGCTTGATGCATCATATAATATTGATCCCGATGATATTATACTTGACGAAACGAATTTGTCTATCCGTTTTGCTAAACCCGGAATGGGTTTAGATCTGGGCGGATTTGGCAAAGGGTACACTGCTGAGGTCATTTCCGATTTGCTTGATGCGCAAAATATTATCTATATTCTCAATTCAGGAAATTCGAATATTAAAGCTGGGGGAATTAACCCCAACCGTCAAGATGGTAGTTTCTATATCGCTTTGACTAAGCCCTCTTTGACATCTTCGTACTTCTCTTCATATTACGCATATCTGAAAATAATGGCTGGAATGTCAGTTGTAACCAGTGGCTCATATCAGAATTTCTTCATTGGTCAAACAGACAATATTGTCTATCATCACATCATCAATCCCACAACCCATCGCCCTGGTGGAAATCAAATCACTCTGAGTATTGATGATGAAAATAATATCATCATCACTCCTTCTAATGCGCTTTTATCGGTCACAATCATCTGCGAAAATGGGGCAATGGGTGATATCTATTCCACTGCGTTATTTTTAATGTCTTATCAAGATGGTTTGGCTTTTGTCGAAGCTACGGGAGGATTAGAAGCTATCTGGTACTGCGCTGATGGAAGTTTTTATCAGTCTTCGGGACTAAACGAATCACAAATTGAAGTAAGTTCTGGTGTATATAAACCTTTAATTACGATTGAATAAAGAAAACGAGTTTCTCCTACGAAACCCGTTTTCTTTATTTTTTATCAGAATTGATCATATTATCACATACAAGTGTTAATCGTTTAGCCACTAGCCCGGTAATAATTCCAGTGGGAACGCTGATAATCATCATGTAAGGCAAATAATAAAGTAATTCTTCCGTTCCTAAAATAAAGATTGCCATCACAATCTGCCCAACCATATGAAATAGAGCTCCAACAACAGAAACTGATAGAATTGAAAAACGATTAATCTTTTTAAAGACAACCATCATGACAAATGCCAATATGCCACCAGCAAAGCTTAATAAAGGGGCCGGCATAGCCGAGTATAAAAGAGCAACAAGGGCGATTCTCAGCACCAGAACAATCAAAGCATCTTTCCACCCGAATACATATAATACTACCAAAGTAACGATATTAGCTAGTCCCAATTTGACACCAGGAATTATGAATAAAAAAGTCGAGATTTGCGCTTCGACTATCGATACAACGATACTAATCGCTACCATAATACCTAAAATAATGATTTTTCGTAATTTCATCGTTTCACCTAGCATTATTATATCATCTTCGTGAATCCATTTCTAACAAAAAAGACTTCATACGAAGTCTATTTTTTTGCTTCTCGATAATGAAAAAACATGGTTCCCGGCCAAAATACCATCCCGATGGCTACTACAATAAACCAATATACATTATGGAAAAAAGCCAGAAAGGTTAAATTGAAAAAGACCGCTAACCCAACAATCAAGATATATCCTAAAACCGCATACCAAAATTGATGTTTCCGGGTCATTATCAATTTTTGTTTATGATCAACATCTTTCTTTGGAAAGGCATCCAAAACGTCATCGGCGGAACCAAATTCATTAATTGACTGCTCAATTGCTTTATCAACGGGAGTTCCTTGTTCCACAAGATCTTCGACTTTTTCTTCTAGACTTGTAGTCAAGATTGTGATTAGTTCTTTTTTATCTTGCTCAGAAAAATAATCTTTTAAAAGGTTAGAAACAAATTTCTTAATTTTATTCATCCGATGTCACTCCCGATGATTGCGACCATAATTTCCTTCATAAATTGCCAATCCTTGATGATTTCGGCATAGTAAGCTTTCCCAAACGACGTAATCCGATAATACCGACGTTTTCCACCCCGTGTTTTTTCACCAATATATGAAGATATCAGCTCACGGGATTCCAGTCTAGTGACAGCCGAATATAGAGTAGCTTCTTTAATACTAAATTTATCTTTAGTTCGGGTCTTGATGACATTGGCTAATTCATAACCGTACATGTCTTGTTCCATTAGCAATTTCAATATTATCGCATCGACATTGCCACGGATGATATCGCTATTGATCATGAACCCACCTCTTTTATTTCTTTAAAACGTACCCAATTGTCATAGCTTTTGGTCCGCAATGAGCTCCCACAGCAGGAGTTAAGAAATAATCTTTAATTTCGCCTGATTGAGGACGAGCAGCTAAGACGGTATCACGAACAAACTTGACACCTTCGGGATTATTGGCGTGAATGATAAATGGCTCGTATTCTTTGCCTTCGGTTTCTTCTAAGAATTTTTCCACTACTCGTTCTAAAGCTTTACGGAAAGTGCGAATCTTTTCGATGGAAACAACGGCACCAGCTTTGTCAATTTCAAGTAATGGTTTGATTTTTAGGACTTCTGCAAAGAATCCGGCAGCATTTGATAACCGACCGTTTTTTACTAAATATTTTAGATTATCGACAGCAAAATAAATTTTATTGTTATCACGAATGAATTCTAATTCTTTCATGATTTCTGCCATTGAAGCCCCTTTTTCAGCCATCTCACAAGCTGTAAATGCCATTTTGCATTGGAGATAACCGACGGTCTTAGAATCAAAAACAGTCACATGGACCCCTTCAACCATCTTTGCGGCAATCATGGCATTTTCATTGATACCACTCATTTTGCTTGAGATGGTGATGAAAAGAACTTCATCACACCCTTCATCACGATATTTTTCATAAGCTTCAAGCATTGTACCGGTTGAAGCCATCGCCGTCCGCGGAAATAATTCTGGATCTGCTTCTAGCATATGGTAGAATTGTTCAGCTGTAAGTTCTTCAAAATCAATGTATTCTTTTCCACCCATTAAAATCGTTGATCGAATAATGCGGATATCGTACTTGTGCGGGATATAGTCAATTGCTGAGTTTGTACAAACTAAAACACCTAGTTTTTTCATCTTCATCTCTCCCTTTCAATAATACTTATTACTATTATAGCCCATCAAATCCGATAGTGCAATGATGGTTTGTTGAGGTTTTTATCTAGTGACGATAATTATCAAAACGTTTTCGTTCCGAATTCATTGGTTTAGATGCGGAAAGTTTTGCTGTTTTTCCTTTTAATTTAGATCCATTAAGTTTGATCATAACCCCATCGGCGAACTGTGAAGGAACCGTAAAAAATGAAAACTCCGTCAAAATGGCGATGTCTTGAACTTCCCGACGTTGAACTTGGATTTTCGAGCAAACAAAATCAAGAATGTCGGAGACGGTTAAATCGTCAATCTTACCGATGTTAAGATGGAATCGCGCGGTTTTATCATTTGACGCTGCTCCCCGGTTAAAATCACGACGAATTTCAAATTCCTCATTGATGTCTTCTTGATTTACTTCCACTGAACTTTCTTTGGCAAGCATTTTTAAAAGTGCGACAATAATCTTATCCTCGGTTAATGGAGTTGCAATCGCTTTGTTAAGAATTTCATACTCTTTATCACAATTTTCCGAGTCGGCAAGTTCAACAATTCGAGCGATGAGTTTTTCGTTTTTAACGTCAAGAACCTTATCATAAGTCGGAATACTCCGTTTTTTGATTTTAGTTTTTAACAATCGTTCGATTTCTTCGATTTGTTTCATTTCCCCTTTGGATACCAATGTAAAAGAATAACCGATATTACCGATTCGGCCAGTTCGACCAATTCGGTGAACATAGTAATCTGCTTTTTCCGGAACATCGTAATTGAAAACTGCTTCTACAGCTTTTATATCAAGTCCTCGGGCGGCAACATCAGTCGCAACCATAACTTCAATGACGCCATTATGAAACTTCTTTAAAACATCTAATCGGGTGGATTGCGGTAAATCACCATGAATTTTATCGCAGTTGATTCCTCGCTCGATTAACTGTTGTGTTAATTCATCAACTTTAGCCTTCGTATTGCAAAAAATCAATGCTAACTTTGGTCGATATACATTAAGTAATCGATAGATAGCTTCGGTCTTGTTCTCCCGTTTAACTTTATAATAGTATTGGACAACATCTTCGTTGGTTTCTTCTTTACCAATGATTTTTATTATCTCCGGATTATTCATATAGCTTTTGGCTAAGGCAAGAACTGTTCGCGGCATCGTAGCCGAAAACATCATTGTTTGGCGCTTTTCCGGAATAAAACTAAATATTTTTTCAATATCTTCCTGAAAGCCCATTTTGAGCATTTCATCAGCTTCATCCATAACCATAAAAGTCAATTGGTCCAGTTTGATCGTGTGACGTTCAAGGTGATCAATTGTTCTTCCGGGAGTACCAACAATAATCTGTGGCTTTTTCTTCAAGGCATAAATCTGATTGGTTATGGGATCACCACCATATACAGTAACCACTTTAACCTTGGGAAGATACTTAGAAATTCGCAATATCTCGTCGCGAATCTGTAAGGATAACTCACGAGTCGGACAAATAATTAACGATTGAATGGCATCGGATTCAAAATCGATTTTTTCTAAAATTGGAATCGCGTATGCCGCTGTTTTCCCCGTTCCCGTGTGTGAATGACCGATAACGTCCTTGCCTTCAAGTAATAAGGGCATGGTTACCTTCTGGATGTCAGTCAATTCTACAAATCCCATTTCTTCAATTCCCATTTGTAACTCTTTTTTCATTTCAAATTCCATTTCCATAAATATCACTCATTTCTTATTGTGACAAGATATTATAACACGACTGATAGTGTCATTCCATTCAGCCATAATTTTTTTTGATATTTTTTGATGTATAAGCAAAGAAAAGGTCAGCTTAACGCTGACCATTTTTGTGGGGATCCACAATGGAAATACCGTTATCTGTTAAAAATTTTGCTGTGATTCCGATGCCAGGTATATAATGGCGGGTAAATGTCCCATCGTAAACTTGGGTATAACCACAAGAAGGACTTCCATCCATCAAAACTATTTCTGTGCATTGTTGTGCTTTTAAAATAGCTAGAGTTGCCACTTTTCCGCGTTCAAAAAACGCACTGACATCTTCTCCGGCTTTATTCATTACTTTTCCGTTGGGTTGAATTTCTGATGGTATTCGCGGAGTCGACATTCCGCCTAAAACTTCTGGGCATACCGAAACCACTTTATAACCTTTGACAAATTTAACTACATCTTCATCAAGATTAGATCCACCATTGTACTTACAGTCGCATCCAAGAAGGCATGCACTAACCGCTATGGTCTTTTTCATTGACATCCCTTCTGAGAAACAAAAAAGACGTGTCGTCTTTTTTAGAATGAATCAATATCGATATTTATTTTTTTTCCGATTCGTGAAGCGGCGGCATAAGAGATTGTTCGAATCGCATTGGCAATCTTTCCACCTTTGCCGATGACGCGACCCAGATCATCTTTATGAACAATAACCTGAATAGTAATCGATTCTTCATCTTCGGAGAACTTTTTTACTAATAGATCCTCAGGGTGCACGACCAATGGCGCCACTAGATCCATGATCAATTTTTCAAAGTTTACAGCCATTGTACGCACCTACTACTTTTTACTTTTTTTGGATTCAACAAAATCGGCGATAATCCCACTTTTAGAAAATAGATTCTTAACAGTATCGGTAGGTTGAGCACCGAATTGGAGCCACTTCATTGCAAGTGTTTTATCGATTTCGACAAATGCTGGTTCTTTGGTTGGGTCATATAGACCGACAATCTCCAAATATCTTCCATCGCGTTTCTTGTGTGAATCGGCCGCAACGATACGATAGAACGGACGTTTTGTCGTTCCGAATCTTTGCAATCTGATTTTTACCATGATATCCTCCTGTGTTTTGAAAATCACGAGTATCTTACCATAATTATCAATGTCTGTCAAGTGTTTTCTCTTGACACATGTTGTATTACTCCGTGAAAGCTAGGACATCCATGTCGACAAGCGATTCCTCGACTTTTTTAATGTTTTTCATCGCTTCTAATTGCTTCTTAATGCGATCATACTGATTGGTGTCAATATAACCTGTTAAATAATTACGCTTATCGTTTTGATAAACAATATTTACTCCTTGTCGTTCAATTTCTTGACGGACTTTAGGGGTTACATAGTAAATGGTTATTCCTTTTCTTGAAACCATAGCTTCACCTTCTTGGACATTTTTGTTTTTTGCCCACTGAGCATTCATCGAGTATTTGTTGCAATGAGGAACTTATGGAATGCAAATATTCATTAAGGTCTTTTAAGTTAGCCAAATATTCTTGATATTCCGGAAGTGAAAAGAGTGTGTCCTTCGCAATGGCAAGTTCTTTTGCCGCATCGGAAAGAGCGGTGCTTAAAGTTCCTTGAGACTTAAGATCATCATATACCGCTTTTCGGTAATTGAAGTTTTCCACTAGTGGATGAATATTTGAATCCTCATTTAGTTTGTTAAGGCTGGCTATATATTTGCGATACAAAGCGCATTCGCGGATTTCATCGACGGTTTCCCACGCCTTATCTATAATTGCCTGTCGGTCCATTTTCTCACCTTTTTTATTATACCACATATTTTTATATATTGTGGTATTTATTGGAAGACTGCTTGAATGTCGGCAAATGATAGTTTTTTATATTCGCCCGAAACTAAACTTGGCTCTATTTTCAATCCGCCAATAGCAACTCTTTTTAAATTGATAACTTGATTTCCAATGGCTTCGAACATCCGCTTAACTTGATGGAACTTTCCTTCAGTGATAGCTATTTGGCATACTGTATCCGTTAGTTTTGTAATTGTTGCCGGTTTTGTAATATAAAGCTGATCTTTTCCGTCTTTTATTTTTATTCCTTTTTCTAATTTTGAATACTCAAATAAAGGTTTAGCTAAAGTGACTTCATATACTTTAGATATGCTTTTTTTAGGACTGATAATTTGATGTAACATATTCCCATCATTAGTCAATATAAGCAACCCCTCGGTATCGATGTCAAGTCGCCCACAAATATCTAAATCGAACCGTGAATATGGTTCCTTGACTAAATCAATTACAGTTTGGTAACGAGCGTCTTTGTTGGCGCAAACGACACCTTTTGGTTTATTCATCATTATATAAATAGTTTTTTCATAAAAAACGATGTGATTGTCAACCGATATAACATCGTCTTCAGGATTAATTATGGTTGCGGGATCGGTGATAATGACGCCTGTTTTCATCACTTTTTTTTCCGATATCATCTCTTTGATTTCGGAACGAGTTCCATACTTTAAATTAGCCAGAAATTTATCAATTCGCATTTATGTTTCTCTTTTCTACCAATGATTCTTTGATGTTTATTGTATCATATTTTCCCATTCAAAAGCAATCCAGTAACAAAAACACAATTTTATGCTATAATATTTTTGGTGATCAATATGATTTTGATGAAAGATATTTTGCAAGAAGGAAACCCTACATTAAGAAAACGGTCGATCGATGTCAGCCTTCCCCTTACCGACGAAGATAAAACGGTTTTATCTCAAATGATGGAGTACATCATTAACAGCCAAAATCCATTGTTAGTAGAACAATATGCCCTACGTCCGGCCGTGGGTTTAGCAGCTCCACAAATCGGTGTTAGTAAACGATTGTTCGCCATCAATACTTTTGATGAGAGTGGGAAAAAATGCTATTGTTTGGCCGTTGCTAATCCGAAAATCATTTCCGCATCGGAAGAAAAAACATATCTTAATGGCGGCGAAGGATGTCTTTCCGTCGATGAGTCTCGTAATGGTTTGGTTGCCCGATCAAAACGTATTAAAGCAAAAGCCCATCTGTTTAATATTGATACGGGCGAAGAAACCGATGTGACACTTAAATTATCCGGATATGTCGCTGTGGTTTTTCAACATGAATATGATCATCTTCAAGGCATTCTATTTGTCGATAAGGTGCAACCGGTTTTACCGGGAATCAACCCGATCGTTTTTTCTGTTGATGAAGAAAAATAACTGATATTTCCGATTTATAAAAAACGACTCCATCGAATTGAATGAAGTCGTTTTTTTTAGATTATTTACTATATCCATTTGGGTTTTGACATTGGAACTTCCATAAAGATTGGCACATGTCATTAATCCCAAGTTTGGCTTGAAAACCCAATTCATCCTTGGCTTTATTTACATTGGCAAAGCTAGCATCGATATCTCCAGGGCGTCTGGGGTCAATAACGTAAGGAAGTGTTTTTCCGCAGGCTTCTTCAAAAGCATGCAATACTTCAAAAACACTGTATCCTCTTCCGGTTCCCAGATTGTAAATATAAACACCTGGTTTGTTTACCTTCTCTAAAGCCAAGATGTGACCGTGCGAAAGATCAAGAACATGAATATAGTCGCGAACTCCGGTTCCGTCGATGGTATGATAATCATTTCCATATATATGAACTAATGGCAATTTCCCTGCCGCCACCATGGCTAGATAAGGTGTAAGGTTATTGGGAATACCTGTTGGGTTTTCACCAATTAAACCTGATGGATGCGCACCAACGGGATTGAAATATCGTAATAACACTATAATAAACTCCGGATGTGCTACTCCCACATCGGTAAGTATTTGCTCAATCATCAATTTGGTTGAGCCATATGGGTTAGTTGTTTTCAAAGGGCTAGTCTCATCAATTGGCAGTTTATCCGGATTGCCATACACTGTCGCCGATGATGAAAAAATGATGTTTTTTATATGGTACTTGATTGCCATTTCGATAAGTGACAAAGTTCCACCAACGTTGTTATCATAGTATTCAATCGGTTTTTCGACTGATTCACCGACCGCTTTTAACCCAGCGAAATGAATGATTGCATCAATCTTGTTTTCGATAAAGATCGGTTCAAGCGCTTTTTTACAACGAATATCAACTTCATAGAATTTAAACGATTTTCCGGTAATTCGTTCAATTCGTCTGATTGCTTCTTTACTTGAGTTTACTAAATTATCAACTATGATTACTTCATACCCGGTTTCCAGCATTTCAACAACAGTGTGCGATCCGATATAACCGGCTCCGCCGGTCACCAGAACATGTTTTTTAGGAATAGACATCTGGATCACGCTTCTTTCTTATTTTGTGATAGTAATTTTTTTTAATCCCCGTGGTTGATCGGGGTTTACACCCCGTTTTTGTGATAAGTTGCACACAAAAATCTGGGCAGCTACAACAAAAACAAACGGCGAAAGATATTCATGAGCCTTGGGTAATACAACCTGGTTTTTGTATTTTAAAGAGGAATCGTCGGTAAAGATGATTATTTGGGCCCCGATTGCTTCCAATTTTTTTATCATTTCTAAACTTCCTGGCATAGTATTATCTTTTGGCATTAAAATAATAACCTTTGATTGTTGTTCGATCATGGCAAATGGCCCGTGATAAAAATCACTAGTCGCATAACCAAGAGCTTTGATATAAGTGGTCTCCTGTAATTTGAGGGCAAATTCATGAGCGATGGCATTATTGAATCCACGGCCCAAAACAAAGCAATCTTTAGCATCAAGTAATGCTAGAGATTGAATTGCAATGGTTTCGCTCATATTAATCGTGTCTTGAATTAATCCACCGATTTTTTTTATTTCATGATTCAAAGTTTCATCTTGAGAGATCCCTTCCACAAGCATTGCCAAAATATACATTTGGGCGATGAATGATTTGGTCGCTGCAATGCTTTTTTCTTGACCCACATTTAAATACAAATGATAATCGGCAGTTTTAGCTAACGGTGATTGCGTATCATTAGTAATTGCAATCGTCATGCCACCTTGGCGCTTCGCTTGTTCAACAACGGCCAAAGCATCCATCGCTTGGCCACTTTGGGAAATGGCAATTGTAAGTGCTTGAGATAAATCAAGTTTGCCATTATACAAAGTTATAATACTCGGGGCGGCAAACCCGACTGGGATTCCTGCCACGGTCTCGCATAGATATTTAAAATAATTACCGGCATTATCAGAAGAACCACGTGCGGCAATTATAATCTGTTTAATCGCACGATTGTGGATTGTTTTACTAATTTCAGCAATCTTATCCTGATTTTCGATATCCGTATCGTTTAATCGACTTGGTTCTTCGCGAATTTCTTTTTCCATCAAAGTCATAAAAGGTGCCTCCAAGAAGTACATGTTTTTGTTCTCATTAAATATACCATATATGGATGTTTTTTTCATCTATTCCGTGAATATATTTTCATGATTTCAATGAAATATCCACCATATGTCGTTTTCATCAATTTGTTTATAGTATCGTTGTATTATAAAAATCACCAGTCAATTTTGATGTGATCTCATTTGCGAATATATCCAATCTTGTGTCAAAAATATATTGGTTTGGCTATCTTTTATAAATGGCTTTTTTTCTTGACATGGCAAAAAAATGATGTATAATAAAAATATCGTTTACAGCAGTAGACGTTTTACTTGTGCAAATAATATCTAACAAAAAGAATAACGTTGTTAGTAAAAATTAATTGGAGTGTAAAAAGATGAAAAGCCTCGTAATAATTAGACGATTTTCTATTATAGCTGCCATTGTTTTTTTAAGCATAATCATTATCGGCTGTCAGCAAAGCACAACTACCATATCGGATAGTTCGACCACAAGTAATTGGCTCTTTACTTCCGGTGAGACCGATACTATCACATCTTCATTTACAAGTAACTTGGATACAACTACCTCAATTATGACGACCAATGTTACAGTTACTACACAAGGTATCATTGACATCGAATTCGACTATTTAGATCAAATTCAACCATTTAATCAAGCAATTCGCTTTGAACCAGACGGATATTTGGCAAACTCAACTTGGTTTTGGCATGGATCTCCCGTGTTTTCCCCCGATGGAAAGGCGATGTATTGGTCCAAATTTAACATCAGTCAAAGTCAAGTTGAAATCTGGTATACACAAAAAGAAGATGGAATTTGGTCTGCGGGAAAAAAATTGATTATTGACGGCATTGAAGGGTCAACAAATTCTCCGGTTTTTGTTCCCGGTGATGATGGCTTATATTTATTGAACTTTGATGGTACTGATTTTATAATCTATTTTGTCACGCAGTCATCTTCGGGATGGGAAGTCCCAGAAGCAATCAATCTAAATATCCCTTCGGGAAAGCTGTTGGGATGGAATTTCTCAATTGCAAATAATAAGAACATTTATTTTTCTTTATGGTCACTTGATGGTTCTGAATGGTCCAAAATATACCGCTGCATCTACACAGACGGCATATACCAGACACCTGAAGAAATCGCTATTCTCAATACAGAACCTTCCGGCAGTGGCGGGCCAATCATCTCACCGGACGAAAGTTTTATCATATTTGATTCGATTCGCAACTCAGGGTATGGCCAACACGACCTGTATATCAGCTTTCAAACCACAAACGGTGAGTTTTCCGAACCAATCAATTTGGGAGCTCAAGTCAATACAAGTGGCGAAGATGCTTCCGCAAATATATCTGCCGATGGTATATACCTGTTTTTTACAACCACAAAAAGCGGTGACTTGGGATATAATCCGTACTGGATAAGGCTATCTGAAATTGATGTGATTAAAAATCATTCTAAGTAAAAGATAAAGAAGAATTGAGAATACAATCCTCAATGGTTCAAATATCATATTTGATTCTAGTGTTTGCATATATAAAAACGCACAAATCGATGTGCGTTCTTGTTTGTATGATTATATAACTAATGGATTCTTATCGATAACACTCTTGATTTCATCTACTACATGAAAATAAAACCCCGCGATGTATGTTCTTTCTTCCACCCACGTCGATCCAGATACAATACTATCTTGACCGTTAACGGTTTTTTTCATCTTCAGGTTTTCGATTTGAAATTCATTTTTACTTATATTGATGTTTGTGCATAAGTAATCTACATAAACATAATTATCTATAATTTCGATATTACTGAAATCGGTGGCATTAATAACTAAGTTATTTATTTCCAGGCTATAAAATTCGTAACCGGCTCCAAAGAGAATCTTAAATCTTACTGTAACATCAGTTCCCCCAAGAATATCGGCACAGTAGTAATTTTCGACTGGGGCCGGAGAGTTTAGGGCTTGGACTCGATATTTGTTGGGCAATCCCTTGGTTCCATCATAATAATTACTTATTTCATAATAATTTTTGTACTCGCCAACGATTTCTTCGTTGTCAGAATTAAAAAAAGTGATGCTCTCAAGTTTGCCATAATTGGATCCAACACTATAATTATAACAACCGACCAATAAACCAATAATAATGACCATTATTAATAATAATAAACTCTTTTTCATATCTTCCCCCTCAATATATAAAGGACATAAATATTAAGCCCAAAACATAACTGAAAAAATTACAAAAGAAAGAAATCTTGATTGCTTGCTTGGGATTCTTAAACAGTAATAAATATAAAAAGAACTCAATAATAACGACAACAATTTCAAGCCCCAAAACGATAATGTCATAATAATTTGCGGGAATTATGGGGATAATCAAATTCAAAGAAATGTTCGTGAAAATATTGATAATAATCGAGGCAAGGTATATCTTTTTGTTCTTTTCTTTCATGAGGAATAAGACGGTGATTTCAATTACAATTGTCAGCAATAAAGCCTTACTCATATTAACTAGCAAAGATAAGCTACATATATCCATAACTACCAGCACCAATCAGCATATTATATATTTATTGTATCAAAATCATGAGTAATAAACAAATAAAAGCCGAAAAAAATGGCATATACTTTTTTTAGATAGTACCTTTAGACAATAAAAAAATGCACCTTTTCTTTTTCATAGTCGCCTATGTCAAAATAATCGGGTGCAGGATATTTATCAGTTGAACTGATTATTATTGTTTATCTGCCGGATAGATGTAGTTTAATGTTTATTACTATTCTAAAGTAACTTCTACAGTCGCTTTTCCATCCATCTCTTTGCTAACTGACACCGCTAATTCAACACCATCATTAGTGCGTTGAATATTGGTCAATTCGGCTTTAACTTCGCCATTAGAATCACTGTTTATGTTGATTTGGCAAACGATATCTTCTAGATTTTTCATAAGTTCGACGCTTCCTCCTTTCAATATTCTTTTTGGAAACAAATAGATATATCCATTGCGTTTGCGATAATTTAGTGGGGAGATACCTAACTCTTTTTTAAACAAAGTGCTAAAATATTTGTCAGTTCCAAAGCCATGGACATCAGCGATGTAACCAATGGGCTTATCAGTGTTATATATCATGATTGCAGCATTAGATAATCGCCTTTTAGTGACATATTTTGGCAATGAAAGACCGATATACTTATTAAACATTCTACTGATGTGAGACTTTGAATAGTTTACTAAACGACAAATGTCATCTAGTTTGATGTCTTCGTACAAATGCTTTTCAATAAAATCTAAGATTAAATTAACTTCTTCATACATATGGATTCTCCCCGATTGTTGATCAACACCTATATTGTAACATCCGTAAAAACGAAAAGTTCTAAAATATTGCTAACAATTGATGTTTTCAAGGCAAGAAGAAATAAATGTATTTTTAGTATAAAGAAAAAAGTGCATGTTTTCTACTCGCATGCCTATTCTCAGTAAAAAAAACTTGAAGTATTAATATTTTCTTGATGTAATATTATTGATGCAAAATACATATTTTTTCGACATAATTTTCTCCTTTTAAACCAATGGATCTTGCTTTTTTTACATCACCTAATCATTTTTGCGAATTTCTTAAAATTTTAACTAGTCTTGTCGCTATTTTGTTAGCAAGTTCAAATGTATATTGAATCGTAAGATACATTTAATAATATTAAAAATAATGTTCCGGATATCGATTTTAAAAAGGGGATAATCCTATAATAATCACGAATCCGGTTGTATACCTAAATAAAGATCGGTTAAGTAATATATCTCATCAAACGAAAAAAGACAAACTGCAGTTCTAAAATCATCTTTTAGAATTCAAGTTTGTCTTTTAAT
>JAQVVR010000018.1 GCA_028698875.1 Candidatus Izemoplasmatales bacterium | reverse complement strand
ACGCGCTTAATCTGTCCGTTTTCGTCGACGATTCTAACTTTTTGCAGGTTAGCTTTCCACATTTTTCGGGTTGCAATCATCGAATGAGAACGTTTGTTCCCCGTCATAAAACTCTTACCTGTGATAGCACATACTCTTGGCATTGATATTCACTCCGTTTCCGTAAAGATTTCAGCACTTCATATTTTACCATATACTTTTTAAAATGCAAGCAAAATTTATGGTTTTTCATGGATAAACCGGTTTTTTGCCGGTCAGGTTAAGGTTATTGCTTTTTATGTGGCAATATGGTAAAATGATACTGCATTTTTGAAAACGCATAATAAATTTTTAACATTTTATATCAAACAAAAACGATTCACATGAAAAATTTCTGGAGGATTTTATGCAAACAGTTTTATTAGATGGCCATCTGTTCAAACAAATGGTTACGAACGGAAGCTACAAACTGCGCAACTGCGTGGATCGCATTAACGAATTGAATGTCTTTCCAGTTCCTGATGGGGATACTGGGTCGAATATGTACGCTACCATTCAAGCGGGAGTTAAATCAATTTACTCGGTTAATGATGCTTCAATTGGCAATATAGCCAAAATCGTTGCTAGAGGGATGTTAATGGGGGCTAGAGGAAACTCTGGGGTTATACTATCTCAACTCTTCAGCGGTCTTGCGGCAGGGTTAAAAGGCATTGATCAGGTTGACATTGAGACTTTCTCCAAAGCTTTACGACAAGGTGTTGAGCAAGCGTACTCAGCGGTCATCAATCCAGTCGAAGGCACAATATTGACTGTTGCTAGAGAAGGTGCCGATGTCGCAATCTCAATTGCCAAAGATACAAAAGATTTCGAAGAGTTGTTTAAATATTACATTGAAGAATTAAATGCTTCATTAGCACGAACCCCAGAACTATTACCTATTTTAAAAGAGGTTGGAGTCATCGATTCGGGAGGGGCAGGATATATTGAGATTGTTAATGGGATGGCAGGAGTTTTGGATGGCGTTGTCTTTGAAGAAAGCAAATACACCCAAACCGACTATGAAAAACCGAAAATGAATATGGATTCCTTTAAAGATGAAGAAAATTTTGGCTACTGTACCGAGTTTATAATGCAGATTGAACGAGTCGATGAATTTGTGTTAAATGACTTTATCACCATGATTTCACCTCTTGGCAACTCCTTAGTGGCGGTTCAAGATGAAAATATTGTCAAAGTGCATATCCATACCCAAACCCCAGGTGATGTTTTGAATCTTGGGCAACGTTTTGGCTTTTATATTAATCTCAAGATTGAAAATATGTCCGTTCAACATACCGAAGTTGTGATGCATGAGCCCACCTCAGATAGTGAACCTTGTGATTGTGGACATGATCATTCAACAACCGCTACTCCGAAAATCAAAAAGAAATATGCGATTGTCGCTGTCGTCAATGGCGATGGGCTGAAAGATACATTTATTGAAATGGGTTGCGACTATATTATTGCCGGCGGTCAAACGATGAACCCTTCAATTGAAGACTTTGTGACTGCTTGTAACGAGATTGCCGCCGACCATATCATAATCATACCTAATAACAAAAATGTTCTGTTATCCGCAGAAACAGCCGCTAAACTCATCGAAAACAAAAACGTGAAGGTTTTACCGGCTAAGACCATCTCGCAAGGCTATGCGGCCTTAACGATGTTTGATGCCACGATGGATATCGATCATAATATTGATGATATGAAAGCCCATATCAAAACCGTTAAGTCCGGTGAGGTCACTTATGCGATCCGCGATAGTGTTAACAATGGAATAATTATTAAGAAAAACGATTTCATCGGCATCTTTGATGATGAGATTGTTACAGCCGATCTCTCCCGAATTGCGGTGGTTGAGAAACTGATTCATCAAATGATTGATACCGAAAGTGAAATCATCACGATTATGTATGGAAAAGAAGTGGATGCTTCGGAAGTTGAAGTGTTGGTCGATTCCCTTTCCGATAATAAGATGATTGAAGTGGAAACCATTGACGGTGGTCAAGATATATATTCATATATCATCTCCGTTGAGTAACGGTTTATAAATTAATATTTTTTAAAAACATCAGATGCAATGTAACTATATCTGATGTTTTTTAATGGATAAAAGGGCAATAAAACCACCAAATATTTTGAATGGATATGCTACAATAGTAGATGATAAGTGTTTTCAGATGGGAGGCGAAGTGATGTGAGCGAATTGTTGGCTGTGAAAGGCATTGGCAAAGTGCTTGAAATTAAGCTTAAGAGTTTAGGTATAAATAATTGCATCGATTTGGTTCGCACTTTCCCCATTAGATATGATACTCATCGGATTGATAGTTATGAAGAAGCCATGTTGAATACGGAAATCGTTTTACCGGCCAAAATATTTAAAAATGCTAGCGTTGCTTATATTCGTCGTCGACTGACAAAAATGACAATTATTGTTCTTATAGACAAATATGAAGTAAGTGTTTCAATCTACAATCGGGAATATCTGCGTTTATATATGATTAAAGATGCAGAAATTGTTATTACCGGTCGTTTCGAACCAGACTTCAAGCATTTTGTGGCTTCGGATATACAACTTAGAAAAAATTACCAAGAAGGTATTATACCAGTCTATTCAGTTGCAAATATCAGTGATAAGATTTTCGCCAAAATCGTATTGGGAGCATATAATATCGTTAAAAATCAACTCATCGACGATATTCCCGACACTTTGTTAAAAAAGAGAGAAGTTGCGGGAATCGCCGATTTTTATAGAATTGTCCACCATCCAAAAACGATGACTGATATTTTAGCAGCATCAAGACGGATTAAGTACGATGAACTTTTGAAATTTGCTTTAAAAATTGTTTGTATGAAATCAATTAACAATCAAACAATCACCAGATCCAAAACCTATGACATTGCCAAGGTGCGTCAGTTCATTGCCAGCCTCCCTTTTGAATTGACTGACGATCAAAAAATAGTCACCAATGAAATCTTCCGCGATTTAAAACAATCACGGCAAATGATGCGTTTATTGCAAGGCGATGTTGGCAGTGGTAAGACTATTGTGGCAATGATTGCTGCATACGCAGTGGTTTCTGGTGGCGAACAAGTGGCACTGATGGCGCCGACAGAGATTTTAGCCCATCAACATTATAAATCATTCACTGAATTGATTGCCCCCTTTGGAGTTAAAATTGCCTTTCTTGCTTCAGATGTTAATGAAAAAAGTAAAAGTCAAATTATCAGCGATCTTTCATCGGGATTAATTGATATTGTGATTGGCACCCACGCTTTGATACAAGATCGAATTCGTTTCCGCCAGCTTGGCTTTGTAATTATTGATGAACAGCATCGGTTCGGAGTCAGGCAGCGAAAAATTCTTCGAGAAAAAGGTTGGGTACCCGATGTTTTATTTATGAGTGCCACTCCGATTCCTAGAACATTAGCAATCTCAGTTTTTGGTGATATGGATGTTTCTTCTATCCGGTCGATGCCACAAGGGAGAAAAAAAGTTATCACCGCAATTTGTGATTATTCTGGCTTTAACGATGTGATACATCATTGTGTATCCGAACTAAAAAAAGGCCATCAAGTATATATCATTGTCCCTTTGATTACTGAAAGCCATAAAACTAATTTTATGGCCGTGGATACCGTTGTCAAAGAACTACGTCATTTAATACCGCCCGAATTTACCATCGCCGCTTTGCATGGAAAATTGGGGGGTGAAGAAAAAAACCAGATTTTGACCGCATTTTCTATGCAAAAAATAGCAGTGTTAGTATCGACCACCGTTGTCGAAGTCGGAGTTGATGTTCCTAACGCCACCGAAATGGTTATTTTGGATTGTGAACGATTTGGACTTTCCCAGTTACATCAATTAAGAGGACGGGTCGGTAGAGGCAAGAATCAGGCATACTGTCATTTAGTTACGGATGCGATTTTGCTTGGGACAAATCGGTTTGCTATTTTGGAAACGACTACGGATGGGTTTGTTATAAGTGAAGAAGATTTACGACAACGAGGTCCAGGAGAAGTTTTCGGCGAAGAACAAACGGGAATTCCTAAATTCCGTATGGCTAATTTAATTACCGATCACGAGCTTTTAGAACAAGCTTTTGTAGATGCACACTTATTGATTGATAGCGTAAATGAAAAAGCAAAAGCTCTGGTTGCAACAACTTTTTTTGGGATCAAAGAACCTAATCTAGATTAAATATGATATACTTGATAAAGAGGTGTTTTTATGATTAAAATCGCAGTTGACGCCATGGGCGGCGACTTCGCTCCAAAAGAACAAATTGAAGGTGCGATGTTAGCCGTAAAAAAAATTAATGATATTGAAATCAATCTATATGGGGATAAAGTGGAAATTGCCAAATATTTAACGAATCACAATCGAATTACGGTAATTCCCGCAAATTATGTAATACCGATGGGTGAAACCAATCCAATTAAAGCCATCAAAGAGCATCCTGATTCTTCAATGGCTCTTGCCCTTGCGAGTCTTCGTAAAGGCGAAAGTGATGCTGCAGTATGTAGTGGGGCAACCCAAGCTTTGATAGCGGGAGCTCACATTTTAGTTCGCCGAATGGCGGGGTTTCGTCGGACCGCAATCGCGCCAATTATTCCATCATTTAATGGCAAAGGAACGATTTTACTTGATTGTGGTGCGAATTTAGAAATTCGCCCTGAACATATGCTTCAACAAGCTTTTTTTGCAGTTGTGTATGCCAAAGAAGTACTGAAACGCGATAATCCGATAGTCGGTTTAATCAATATCGGTACTGAAGCTGGTAAAGGACGGGAACTGGACAAACAGGTATATGATTTATTCACAAACAAAAAGATTTTTACTTTTTGCGGTAATGTCGAGACAAAAGAAATCCTTGATCCTCCCTGTGATATTTTGATATCTGATGGTTACACCGCCGACATCGTAATGAAAACGATGGAGGGCACAGCAAAAGGAATGGGTAAATTTTTGAAACGCGAACTAAGCCGGACCTTTTTTGGAAAACTCGGGGCTTTGATGGCTCAGAAAAACCTAAATAGTTTTAAAAAAGCAATGTCAGCCGAGGAAATTGGTGGAGCGATGATTTTTGGTTTATATGCTCCTGTAATCAAAGCTCAAGGAGCTTCTAAAGCCTATGGCTTTTCCAACGCCATCCGCCAAGCAGCCGATGTCGTTCGAAATGAGGTCTATCCGAAAGTTGCCAAATATGTTCAAGAATCGGGTGACCAATTTGGAAATGAAGAATAAATTAAAGGATCTAGAAGCCTATTTTGATCTCAATTTTCATAGTTATAAATTATTGGAGCGGGCAATGACGCATTCATCATATGCTAATGAACATAACACCGACAGTAACGAAAGACTTGAATTTATAGGTGATGCCGTTGTCGATCTGGCTGTTGGTCGGTTTTTATATGACCATGTACCCTGCGATGAAGGTATTTTAACCAAGAAGCGAGCTCAAGCCGTTTGTGAAAGTAGTCTGTATGAATATGCTAAAAGTTTTAACTTGGGTCAATTCTTATTGCTAGGCAAAGGAGAAGAAAAAAACCATGGCCGGGAAAAACCGGCGGTTCTAGCGGATGCTTTTGAAGCTTTTTTAGGGGCAATATTCCTTGACCGCGGCTATGAAGAAGTCAACAAAGTACTTAATAAGGTTGTTTTCCCCAATATTGGTATTTCTCTTGATGAAGAAGATAGCGACTATAAGAGCAAATTGCAGGAGTTAGTTCAATCTGATAAACGAACCTTAAACTACGTGATTGTTGGTGAATCAGGACCAGCTCATGATAAAGAATTCATCGCCAGGGTATATATGGATGAAGATATCATCATGGGTGAAGGTATGGGGAAAACCAAAAAAGAAGCGGAACAAAATGCCGCCCGAGTTACTTTGGAAAAACTTGCCTCAGGAACCCAAACTGATTCATCGAAAGGGGAATGAACATGAATCTGCCATTGGCAATAAAATGGATCGATGATGGCATCATTGATTTTAGTCAACTAATATTACAAAACTATAATAACATCGGTTTGAATGCAACCGATGCTTTTGTTATCATTGAGTTGCATAAACAATTTAAGTCCGGAATCACATCACTTGATCCCAAAAAGATAGTCAAAAAAGTCTCGTTATCACTGGAGGAATTATCCGTTATTTTGAATCGTTTGATGCAGAACAACTATTTGTCGATGGAGATTGTCAAGACGGAATCTGGAAAAGAAGCGGAAATTTTCAACTTAAATAATACCGTTGAAAAAATTCTTAAATACAATCATCAAGTTATAGATGACTTGGTTATCAATAAACCGAAAGTATACGCTACCAGTGAAGAAGAATTAGTTGATTTAATCGAAAACCAGTTCCAAAAACAATTAGTTCCTTTGGAAATTGAAATCATAAGGAAGTGGATTGCGGAGGATCGCTATCCGATTATTGATATCAAACAAGGTTTATTAGATGCAGCAAAGGCCAATAAAACCTCATTAAGTCATGTAGATAGTATTCTTCTTAAACGTCATAACGCCACAAAAAAAACTAAGACCGAAGAAAAACTCGTTGAAGAACCAGAAGCGCTGAAAACATTTTTTGAATCATGGCCCAAAAAATGACTGATCAATCAGCACATATTTATCATGAAATTACCAAGCTATTTCCCAATGCCCGATGTGAATTGAATTATCAGACGCCAATCGAATTACTAATTGCTATTATTTTATCGGCACAAACTACTGATGATTCCGTTAACAAGGCAACAACGGAATTGTTTTCAAAATATCATAATGTTTTTGAATATGCCAATGCTGATATAGGCGAATTAGAAAACAGTATTCGTCACTTGGGGCTGTACAAAAATAAAGCTAAATATATTATTTTGACTTGTCAAATACTGCTAAAAAAATATAATGGCATCATTCCTAACAATCAAAAGGTGTTAGAAAGTTTACCTGGGGTGGGAAGAAAAACAGCCAATGTATTTATAAGTGAATGGTATAAAGAGCCAAGGATAGCTGTTGATACTCACGTTAAACGCGTTAGCACAAGACTTGGATTGGTATGTGAGACAGATTCGCTCCAACAGATAGAAGAACAACTAATGCTTGAATATGATGCATCAAACTGGATAGATCTTCACCATAAGCTAGTAATTTTCGGACGTTATTTTTGTACCGCAAAGCTGCCTAAATGCAGTCAGTGTCCATTGATATCGGTTTGTAAGAAGCCATCACTATGATGGTTTCTTTTTTTTTCGAAAACACTCAGGGTGAAATTACCAAGTAATTATATCAAATGATAATTCTATCAATTTACTAATGAATTATATATAATATTTTTGTGTCAACAATATTCACTGCTAATAACACGCAGGAGATAATTTGAAATAATACTTGGGGGCAATGATATGGAGTCTAAAGTTCGCATTGATTTTGAAAGAAGAAGGGAAGCAATTGTTCAGTTCTATCGGGGAAGTATTGGCTTAACCATCAAAAAACGACGGATGGATTTGCAAATGACCCAAGAATCGGTAGGAAAAGGGATTATTTCTAACACGTTCGTTTCAAAACTTGAGAATAATGTAATCCATGCAAACAAAGAGTGCTTAATGTTGTTAATGGAACGACTAGATTTACCATTAGATTTAGTTGAATTGCCAGAAGATATGTTGGCATATTTAAAACGAGGACTTGATTGCTTTTATTGGAATGATTGGGAGGCTTTTCAAGAACTGTTTGATGAGATTCGAAAATTTGATTTTGGCGTTTTGATACAAATCGTCAGGCTTGGATATCATGTTTTGCATAAGCAAACAGAAACCGCTACTAGAATTCAAAATGAGTTGTACCGGTATTTAACGTCGATGGACAATACGGCATTTTCGATATTCTTGCTGTTTTCTGCCGCTAATAAAATAAATGGATATGATTATGAAACAGCAAATGAATATTTGACCTGTATTAAGGAAATCATGCCTTTTGATAGCAAATTGCTTGCTTTAACTCGTTATTATGAAAGTTTGTTATTTGGTTTGATTAAATTACCTCATTTGTCCGATGAGGCAGCGGAAATGGCAAAAATGATGTTTATCAATGCGGGAAATGTTCGCCGATTAATGCTTATGTCCGTTGATAAGTATCAATTCTCAGTTTCGGAAAAATCGAATTGGCATATTGAGTATCGTCAAGAGCATTTACCGTTGCTTTGTCCAGATGAAGTTGATAGGTACCATGTTTTACGGGCCCTTTCAGGTGAAAAGCCAGTCTTTTATTTAGAAAAAGTCCAATCAGACAGCTTATTGTATGGACTTTCTCGGTTTCTACTATGCCAATATTATAAAAAGAATAATGATATGGATAAATATGAAATGAATAAAACGTTTTTGCACGACTGTCGACATCTTCACGAAGAGTCAATTGACTATTATCTATTACTTGTCCTAAGAGAAAAAGCAGACCCCACAGAATATAAGGATTATCTCATTGATTTTCTCTTGCCATACGCCGTGAAATGTAAAGATATTTTTGTGATGGAGCTTTTGACGGAGGATATTACGAAAATTCTCATAAGCAAAAAACGATACAAGGACGCTTGCTCATTTATGCAAAAACTAGAAAAGGATACAGTAAAAATTCAATCAATAAAAAAACTAACTGAGAATAGTATCCTCAGCTAGTCTTTTTATATCCAAGCATCCATAATTGCTTTTGCCAAATGCAAATATATAATACCGATGGGTTCAGTAGATGTAAAGATGGAGTGATGACCAGAAATCGGCTGTCCGATGGGGATGGAAGCAATCAGTTTAATTCCAAGGGTTTTAGCCACGGTTTCTCCACCGCCTTGTCCAAACAGGTAATGCTTAAGGCCATCAAGTTGATAATATGACATGTTTTCCACAACACCGATAATATCCTGTTTTAACTCTTTGGCTGCAAAACCAGCTTTGATGGCGATAGAAGCGGCGCTGATATGTGGAGTGGTGATAATCAAAATTTTGGCATCGGGGACGAGGTTTTTAATGTCCATCATGACATCACCAGTTCCGGGAGGCAAATCAATTAAAAGATAATCCAGAGTGGAACTCCACATTGTTTTTTTAAAAAACACGTCCAGAATCTTTCCTAGCATAGGCCCGCGCCACATTAATACTTTTTGGTCACCCATGAGAAAGGCAGCAGAGACGAGTTCGATTCCATCTTTAATTAAGGGATAAAGCTGTCCATCATCACTGCCGATCAGTTCTTCGCCTTCCACATCAAATATTTTTGGCATGTTTGATCCATAAATATCGGCATCAATGATGCCGACATTTTTTCCTGAGGCTTTTAAAGCGTAGGCTAAATTAGCGGTGATTGTCGATTTGCCAACACCGCCCTTTCCTGAGGCAATCCCAAGAATTCTTAATTGTTTTGCTAAACCTTCAATGCGGGCTTGTTCGTAATTAATGAGAACGCCTTTATACCCAAGATCAAGTTTTACAATTTTAGCGATTTGACGATTGAGAACGGCGGTAAATTCGAGGGCTTTGGTGCTAAGTTCGATTAATAAAACAATTGTATCTTTTTCTTCATCGTAACCAATATGTTTTATGGCATGGGTCTCTTCAAGTGTCTTTCCGCTACTTGGATCGACAAGTAATTCTAAATATTTACGTATTTCGACAAGGGTATGTCTCAAGGTGATTACCTGCTTTCTGTAATTTATCTTCTTTATTATATACCATTGTTTATCATTTGTCCGTAAAAACGATTGTCAAAGGAATAATCTTGGTGGGTTTACACAAGTCATGGTTTTCGGTATAATAATACTATGTCATAATTGTACAGGAGTTTCTGAATGGATATTTCAGTATTAAAAAGTATGGTCCCACTTCCTGATATAACGACTGTCAAAAACGCTGTCTTTATCGGCCCGCATCCTGATGATATTGAAATCGGTGCGGGAGGAACGGTTCATAAATTAATCGGCACAAATACCAAAGTGACTTTTGTTATCTGTACTGATGGCGGATGTGGATCAGCAAATCCAAATACCGTTATTGATGACTTAATTAGAATCAGAGCCAAAGAAAGTCAATTGGCGTGTCAAAAACTCCAAGTTAATGAGCTTCGGTTCTTAGATTTTCCTGACGGGGGACAATATCAAACTTGGGATTTAGCTGTTAAGATTGCGCAAGTTCTTGCGGAAATTCGACCAGATATTGTTTTTTGTCCGGATCCGTATTTGCCATCGGAAACACATCCCGATCATATTCGCTGTGGCAAAGCGGCGAAAACGGCTGTAATGATGGCGGGAAATCCGTTGGTTTTAAAACGAAATGGAATCAGTTTTGATTATGCAAACTTCCAGAAAACAACACAAGCAACGCTTGCTTATTATTATACTCATCGACCGAATTGTTATGTTCCTTTGACGTTAAGCAATCAAAATGCCAAAATGCAAGCGATTAATTATCATCAAAGTCAGTTCCCGGGGGAAGCATCGCCGGAATGGATGATGGTTAAAACTTACTTAGAAATGCGGCAAAGAGCCTTTGGCGCTTTAGTCGGTAGCGAGTTTGCGGAAGCTTTTTTCGTTATGGCTCCCGTTCATCAACACTGCTTTCCCGAAGTGCTTGAGTTTTAAAATTCACTCATTTTGACCGAATAAAAATCTTGACATAAAAGTCAAATAAAAGTATAATAAATTCGCTGTGTTGAGGTGGTATTATGAAATGGTCTACCGGTGAGTTACGTAAGCTCGCGCATATCGACAATCAGTTTAAATACACTGCCGATTTGAAGACCTATATCAATGATGATTGCATCGATTTGGTAGATATCTCCCAAGTATCAATATCCGGCAGTTTTCAAATCATCGAAGATTTGGATCAATTCGTTTTCAATGTTGAGGTGGAGTGCACACTTACAATGTTATGTGCCATTACCCTTGTTGAAGTTGAAGTCCCATTACATTTTACAACTGATCTTGTATTTGGCCATGAACTTGCCGATGATAATATGTATGAAATTACTGGCAGTACAATTGATTTAGATCCTTTTATCTTTGCAAATATCCTCATTGAAATGCCGATGAAGGTTGTATCAGAACACGCTTATGACGATTATTCGGAACCAAATATCGTTTTTGAAGCAACAAGCGAACAAACAAACAGCCCATTTGCAAAACTGAAAAAATGATGACCAGGAGGTGAAAATATGGCTATTCCTTTCAGAAAAACAAGTAAATCAAAACGTGATTCTCGTCGTGCTCATTGTAAGCTGAGTGCTCCAACCATGATCGTTTGCCCCAACTGCGGTGAACTTACTCTGTCTCATCAGGTATGTAAGAAGTGCGGTTTCTACAAAGGTAAACTAGTAGTAGCGCCAAAGCCGGAAAAAGAAAAAGAAACAAAAGACACCAAAACAACGAAATAACCAGAAAGATGAAGAAGCGCTGACGCGGTCAGCGTTTTTCTTTTCCCATCGTCGGAATTTCATGATATAATAAACAACGGTGATTATGATGTTAGAACACATTCCAGTATTGCTGGATGAAACAATCAAATATTTGAATATAAAACCTGATGGCATCTATGTCGATACAACCTTAGGCGGTGGTGGGCACAGCGAGGCGATTTTAAGCAAACTGACAACCGGCCAGCTTGTAGCTTTTGATCAAGATGAATATGCTTTAAACCGAGCGAAAGAACGACTTGCTGATTATCCAAATGTTACTTTCATCTGTGCTAACTTTGTGCATTTAAAAGCTAAACTCCACGAGATAGGTATCGAAGCAGTTGATGGCGTTTTATATGATCTGGGTGTATCATCATTTCAGCTGGACCTGCCTGAAAGAGGGTTTTCATATAATTATGATAATCCTTTGGACATGCGAATGGATCAAAACAATCCATTGTCAGCCTTTGACATTGTTAATGGCTACGATGTGGATCAACTCTGCCAAATTTTGTTCCGATATGGGGAAGAAGTAAATGGGCGTTTAATCGCTAAAGCGATAGTCAAAGCAAGAAATATCGCCCCAATTAAGACGACTTTTGAATTAGTTGATATTATTAAAAAGTGCCTTCCTAATAAAGTTTTATCAAAAAAAGGCCATCCCGCCAAACAGACTTTTCAAGCGTTGCGCATCGCTGTCAACGATGAACTTCGGGTTTTTGAATCATCACTTAATCAAGCAATTGATCTTATTGTTCCCAAAGGGCGGATTGTGGTAATCACTTTCCATTCGTTGGAAGACCGCATCTGTAAAACCATTTTCAAAGAAAAATCAACTATCAACATTCCCAAAGGTTTGCCAATTATATCGACGGAAAAACCGCTACTTTCCCTTATAAATCGCCATGTCATTCTTCCCTCAGAAATGGAAATTAATACTAACAATCGAGCCCATAGTGCCAAGATGCGAGTATGTGAAAAAAACCCGATTTGAGCGTTTTTTAGTTGACAGTACCTAGTCATTATGATATTATATTTTTGCACTGTAAATGCAGGTGTAGTTCAATGGTAGAACTTCAGCCTTCCAAGCTGACCATGAGGGTTCGATTCCCTTCACCTGCTCCAAAAGAAACTTTGCCCCTATGCATCGTCATGGGGCTTTATTATATGGGGATTGAGTCATCTTTTGGATTGACAAACCCAGTTTGGAAGAGTATCGAAGTGGTTGTAACGAGCTGCACTCGAAATGCAGTTGTCCGCAAGGGCACGTGGGTTCGAATCCCACCTCTTCCGCCAGTCATCTATAATCAGGTCACTGATTAATCATATTTTCCAAACGTCGAGATGTGGCGCAGTTTGGTAGCGCGCTTGGTTCGGGACCAAGAGGTCGTGGGTTCGAATCCCGTCATCTCGACCATT
>JAQVVR010000029.1 GCA_028698875.1 Candidatus Izemoplasmatales bacterium | reverse complement strand
CGATATGTGTAGGGATTAATGTCAGATAAGATCCCAGTTGGGGAATTGATGATGTTTCCATAGGCATCATATTCGTATTTAACCATTTCCGTGCCATCTTCCGCAAGGATGGATATGATGTTTCCTAATAAATCGGTTAGATAGAAATACTCGATGCCATCAAGTAAAAACCCAATATGAGTATTGTTTACATCATATAAGAAGATTAGTTCATATGATTCCGTTCGCAAACCATTAACCGTCTTCGTTAATGTTTCCCGAATAACACAAGAACCTTGTAATTCATATTCATATGTATAAATGCTTGTTCCTTCGGTAATAACCTTCTGCGTTCGATATCCTTGATCACTCGATTATATTTGAACCCAAACAATTAATTGGCTCTATAAAAGCGTCATCTAAAAACCTCACATCTAATCATCCCTTTGTTAAAAAAAACGATAGGACAAGTTAATCAATAGAAAAAATAAGATTAAAATCAGAAGAATTATTATGTTGATTGAAATGATATATTTGCGAGAAACTAAAAGGTGTCTGATTTGGTCGCGCGTGGGATTGAAGCCGCTCAAAACTTCAATGGGTTTGCTCCGGTTTTTAGAATCTTCTGTTCTGATTAGGGACTCACCAGTTTGATTATTATAAATAAGACTTTTGGCAGTCCTTTTTTCTAAACTCATTTCCAAAAAAAGAAAAAAACAACTCAATAGAATGGCAACAAACGAAATAGAAGCACATAAAACAAATATCCATTTTCCATACTGACGTATTTTAATCTTATTTTGGATAACAAGTACAGTATCGATAACAACGATTACAAAAAGAAGGCAAATAATTATACAAGCGGCAATTTCGAAATCGTCATAATCTTCCCAAGGATAAATTATAAATTTAAATTATAATCATATAGACATAGGTTACATTCCTCGTCTTACAATATTGAAGTAAAACATCAATAATAAAGCTAGCATAAGAAACCGTACCAATCCAATTTCTCATTTCCAATTATCGATAATGCCAAAATGAATAATTTGTTTCTTTGGGATTATGCAACCGTTTTTTGTGTGGTTCACAAATAACCCCTTTTTGTATTAACAGACTCACTATTTTTTTGATCCGCCAAGATAGAAATGTCATTGTCTTACCAGATTCGAAGTAAAATTTTATAAAAAAGTAATGGGGAGTTAAGCTATACCATGTAAAACGGACAGTTTAAAAAAGAAAAAGTCATCAATAAGAATATCAAGATTGCATTAATAAAGATAATACGATTGTCTCGAAGGTACGTGGAGAAGGGAGAATTGTTCGAAAAACAGTTGTGTTTTGTGGGCTGGAAACATATTTTAGTAAAAATACGTTTGGTCAGACAAAGCCTTTCAATAAGTATAAACATTCTTCTCCACAATAAAGCATTTTTGGAAATGATTTCTTTCGACATTCAAATTGTAATTAGTTATCAATAAAGACACAGTTATTCTTGACAAAATGAAACACAGAAAATCATTATCGAAGCGAATTACACCAAGCGAGATAGTTCTCAATCGAATGTTCATTGTTGATCGTGCGATTGATATCAATTATTCGATTATATAATTCGAAGTTTGTCACAAGAAGAAGAACCTTATCAAGTTGATAATTCTTCAAAAAGTCACTCGCTCTTAAGTCGTTGATCACTTTTACGAACAAATCGATGAATGGGTCATGGTCGATAAGGCGATCACTGCTTTCAATGGGTCTAGTCATCTCCAACCAGGAAACAAATTGATTGATTTCTTTCTCGTTCTCCCAAAAAGGACTTGCATGTTGTTTCCAACAGGAGTAATTCCATCGTCCTTCCTCTTTTAGAACTGGGTTTTCCGGATTATCTAGACCATAATCGATGGCCATTGTCTGTGGACTATCGAGCAAAAACATAATTGCATAAGGCTTCTTCTTTTTCCAGTTTTCAATATTTCGGTCAATGTATCGTTTGATATTTTCAAAAAATCTTCTCGCAATTGTTTTCGAAGAAATGGGGGTGGGTTTCCGATATGGTTTACCATTTGACCATTCGATGGGAAACACAAAATGGTCCCAATGAATTTCATCATCTTCAGTCAAGTCTCTTGGCACATAAAAGGCACTATAAACGGACATGGTCGATGATGTATATTTGAATAGTTGTTCCTCAACACTACTTGGCTCTGAGCAAGAAAATCTGGACACAAGATGATGAATCATTCTCCCATTTTCATCATACTCATTCCTAATAATATGTTCCAGAGGTCGGTTTGGTCCAATACCGTACCCAAGCATGATAACTAATCGATCTTTGTATATGTAAAAAAAAACTTCGGGAATTGTGAATTCGGGATACTTAATCTCAGTGATGATGATTCGATTATTCTCATCGAAGTGATATTTATAAGTATACTTTTCGATGGGAGTTTTGAATATTTTGCCTTTATTAAAATTATCGAGAGTTAATTCTCGCAATAGACTTTCTGAATAATATCCTAAATAGTTAGTATAATTATTGTTCGAGTACTCTATTCGGGAGACTTTGGATGAAGTCTGAGTCCACTTTCTGTGGAAATTCGTGTTGTATTGTTTATAACATTCGGTTAAAATAGAAATATTTCTGTTAATTTTTGTTCTTGGCATTGTCCACACTTCCCACATCCATGGATTTAAAAACCACCTAAAATCAGTTTAAAAGCCTGAAGAGTTTTCGAAACCGCTTCACCTTTTCCAATGAGATAGGCCATTGTGACAAAAACAGTCACCAAAGCGTGATATGTATTTGTATGAAGAACTTGATGTAAAGCGGTTCTCACCATTACTCTATTTTGTTGTGAATTGATACCAATATTGCTTATTCTCAAAACATACCTTCCAATAATCGCTCTGAAATCATACTGTGCAACAATATGATGATCATGCTTGCCAAGGGCGAATGTTAATACAAGTGATAGGAGATAGATTTTTAGTTGTTTCTTTGCAATCTCGAGTAAATCCTTGATGTTTTGATAACCGATTATTAATTTGCTTAAAACATCAGAAGCACTAGGCATATCAAGTACACCTGCATAGTATAAAACCGCTATTGCCATTAAAATTACTACAAAAATTGCAAGTGAGCTTACAAAAGCTGCGGTTATCGCAAATTCACCTGAATAATCGACGTTCTGAACTGGATTGTTCAAGCAATACGAATACATATTAGTCGATTGAACAATTCCCTGTTGACACAGAACAACATCACTGTTAAGAAACCTACCTACTTCAGGATT
>JAQVVR010000028.1 GCA_028698875.1 Candidatus Izemoplasmatales bacterium | reverse complement strand
TTCCGCAGTGCGGCGCCCATGCTTGATATGATGGGTATTTTGCGTTCAACGCAGGCAGCGATGAGTTCCACTTTCGGCAGCAGTGCGTCTATTGCGTCGATGACCATGTCAATGCGGCCGGCGAGAATTTCATCGAGCGTGTCGGTGTGGAGAAATGTCCGCATGGGTTCAACGTTACAGTCGGGGTTGATGTCTTTTACCCGTGCGGCGGCTAGCTCCACTTTGGGTTGGCCTATCGTGGAGTCCAGCGCGAGGAGCTGGCGATTTATGTTCGTCGGCGAAACTACGTCAAAATCCACAAGCCGCAGATTGCCCACGCCGGCCCGGGCGAGCCCTTCCAGGGCGTATCCGCCCACCGCGCCCAAACCAACCACCACTACGTGGGAATCGCCAAGGCATTGCATGGCAGGTTCGCCCAGAAGCATTCTTGTTCGTAAAAATCTGTCCATTGCGTTTAGTGTCCTGTCAAAAATCTTTCTGCGTTTTTAAACGTCAATCGCTCTACCTCTTCGGCGGGGATGTTTCTTATGGCGGCGACTTCATCACGTATCAATCCAAGATATTCCGGCAGCGTCGGATAGTCCAGCTCGAAAACCTTCAGTTCCGGCGAATCGGTTTCAATGAGCAGCCTGTTGTGCGGAACTTGCGCCACCGCGTGCCGCACCTTTTTTGCCTGCGGATTGAGGATGTTGCCCGCAAATGAAAAATATGCTCCTCTCGCGGCAAGGCGGGAAACCATTTCCGGCGAACCCCGGAAAGCGTGCATCATGAAAGGCCTGCGCGGCGTATGTTTCAAAAGAAGTTCCATTATCGCTCCGTCGGCGTTCAGCGAATGCAGCACGACGGGCCTGTCCAGGCGATTGGCCAATTCTATCTGCTCCGCCAGAAACGTTTTTTGAGTTTCCAGCGTATCCTTGCATTTTTTGAACCAGCAGTCCAGACCTGCTTCGCCAAGCCCGGCGGCAGGGAATTTTTCCAGAAAAGACTCCAGCCGGTCACGCCAATCGGCTGGGGAATCCACAACGGAAAATGGATGAATCCCGAAAAAAGGAACAATTTCTCCATATAGCAAAGCCAGCTCCGCCACTGCCTGAAAATCGTCGCAGGAGGTGGAATTGCACCAGAAAGCCGCCGCCCCTTTTGATTTGGCGGTTTTTATCAGTTCCCCGGTCCGGACAGCCAGCGGGGGCAGTTGCAGGTGTAAATGGCAGTCTATCATCATAATTTCTACATTGTAGCGAATCGGGGCGAGTGTTTCCCGGTTAAATTTGTTGCACGGAAATTTGTATTTACCGATTTTTTGCGAGAGATCGGTGAATTAAGTCTGCTGGAATATGATAATTAAATAATGGCATTGCTTAAAAAAACTTGCCCAATATGGCTGATTCGCTTAGTATTTGATTATAAGGACAGAGGCCTTAGAGGTACGGATGGTCGGTAAACATAAAAAAAGCGGAAAACGGGAGTACTTCGAACCGGATGAATTAGCCATCGGTTTGAGTCATTACGACCTCGGCATCATCAAAAACATACGAGAATTTCCTCGCGGTTCGAGCAGAGCTCCCAAATGCGTCGTGGAATGTGAGCGCGGGCGTTACCTGTTCAAGCGTCGCCAGCACGGCGTTGAGAATATTGAAAAAGTCGCGTTCACGCATCATATCCAGTTAAGTCTGGCATCTCAGAATTTTCCTCTGCCGCACCTTCAGCCGACTCGCGGTGACGGCAGCTCAATGCTGATTTTAAACGACCACATTTACGAGCTTCAGGAATTCATAACCGGCACGGGTTATGACCAGTCGCTCAAGTCCACCGAGCAGTCAGGCCACGCGCTTGGGCTTTATCACAAGCTGCTCGAACATTTTCATTCCGATTACGAGCCGCCGACGGCGAGCTATCACAACGCCAAGGCGATTCATCATTCCATTCTCCACAGCGCATCAGCCATGAAAAGCAAGTGCGAGGAGATGGGCGGCACGATTGACAACACCGTCACTGTTCTGGACGAATATTACCGCAAGTGCGTTGAGAAGCTTCACAACCTGAAGCTGCACCATTGGCCCAACCAGATAGTGCATGGCGATTGGCATCCGGGGAACATGCTTTTCCGTGAGCAGCTTGTTGCGGCTGTGATTGATTACGACACCGCGCGGCTGCACCAGCGGGTGATAGATTTCGCCAACGGCGCGTTGCAGTTTTCAATTATCGGCGGCGGAGAGAATCCGCTGGAATGGCCGGCTAATCTTGACCTACCGCGTTTCCGCAGCTTCCTGCACGGATACGACTCCGTCAACGTCATTACGCAGGATGAACTCAAAGCCGTCCCGCTGCTTATGTGTGAGGCAATCATCGCTGAAGCTGTCCTGCCAATTGCATCCACCGGCGGATTTGGCCGCTTCAACGGCTGTGAGTTCCTGCAGATGATTCGCAAGAAAGTAGAATGGATACTCAAAAATTACGCCACGCTTGTAAACATCCTCAACACGCCGATTCCCAACGTGCCGTCACCTGTGGAACAGAAGCCCGCTGAGTCGCAGCATCCGGGCCATCGCCCGATTGAAGACGTGGACGATCCGCTTAGCGGCCTGGCTGAAATCGTCGAAAAAATCAATCCAAAATGATTCTTACGAATCGCCCCGACTGATTGCGTATTTTTTCAATCTGTATCGCAGATTGTCCCTGCTTATCCCAAGCTCTCTTGCAGCAGCAGCCTGATTCCAGCCACTTTCGTCCAACGCACGCAGTATCAAATTTTTTTCCTGCTCCGCCAGTATGGAAATTTTTGGTGGGCTTTCGTAAAGACGCTCGCGCGGCGCGGCTGACGTTGATGGCGGACTGGATATTTTGTCCGCCGCGACAATTTCGCCGACGTTATGCAATATTTCTTTCGGCAGATGATGCGGCTGAATTTCCGCATTTCCGCCAGCCGGCCCGGCAAGCAGCATCGCACGCTCGATGATGTTCTGCAATTCGCGAATGTTGCCCGGATAATGATACGTCTGCAGAATTTTCATAGCCGCCGTCGAGACGACTGGCTGCGGCAGGTTCAAATCAGCAGAGAGTTTTTTTGCGAAAAACGTCACAAGCGCTGGGATGTCGTCTATGCGATTCCGCAGCGGCGGAAGATATATCGGAAACACGTTCAGACGATAGTAGAGGTCTTCGCGGAATTTGCCTTGCGCGACAGCCTGCGCCAGGTCCCGGTTCGCTGCGGCGATTACGCGGACATTGCAGCGAATCGGCTGATTCGCGCCGACGCGCTGCACTTCACGTTCCTGAAGC
>JAQVVR010000017.1 GCA_028698875.1 Candidatus Izemoplasmatales bacterium | reverse complement strand
ATGGTGGAGATGACGGGATTCGAACCCGCGACCTCTTACATGCGAAGCAAGCGCTCTCCCAGCTGAGCTACAACCCCACGACTACAAGTATTTTACATAATATCCATCCAAATCGCAAGTATTATCAGTTACCGATTTGAATAATATTTAGTCTGTTGATTTATCGTTCCACAATATAGGTTGTCATCACCGCAAATTCATCAATAACAATCACTCTTCCGCCTCTTGGCAAATCGCCATACGAGTTTTCCCCAGTCTTCCTTCCGTAAGCAAGTAAAATACTTTCCTTTACCGTTGTATAATCATTTGAATGATCATGTCCAACAAAAACACCGACTGTTTTTCCATGAGCAACCATGGCCGCAAACAAACCCGTGTCAATACCTTGTGGGCAAACCGGTTCTCCAAAAGTACCTTCATATTCGGTCGGACTAATGAACTGTCGCAATGGAATGTGCATAAATGCAATCGAATTGACTACATCATCAGAAACGTGTGTTTCATACCAATCAACCTGCGATGGGAAAACATTTCCATATTCTTCTATTTCTCCATACGTGTGTGAATCAAAAAAATATAGCGAATAAAATAATTCGGAGTTTTTTGTGAAGTTGATTCGAAAATTGCCAACACCACCATCCGTCATCTCTGGCCCAGTTTTGAAATATAAAAACTCGGTATTTTCAATTTTATCGAGATATCCTTGGTAGTCAAAATGATCAGTTTCATGGTTGCCAAAAACAAACGTCCACGGGACTGCCAATGCTTCCATTCGGTCAATCAAATTCACGAATGCATTTGGCCCTCCATATGATACTATCGCATCACCACTAATAACAACTAAATCATAATCGTCCGCTGTAACTAAATCATCAATAATGTCCAAAGTGTTTTGTGTGTTGACATCGGCGCTACTCATGAGATGCAGATCAGTCAACTGAAGGATTTTTAAGGAATCCCCATCCATCGACAAGACAAAAGGCAAATCATCGCTGTATTCGTCGATTTTAGGCTTACATGATAATAGCCCAAAAAGGGATATTATCATCAAAACCATTAATGTTTTTTTCATAGACAAATCCTTTCCAAATTCATACAACATATATATTATATCATTATATATTATAAGTAATGACACTGCTACTAGTAATCGTTTATAAAACCGATTCCAGTCATTTATTCGGATATGAAAAACGCCTTGCGATATCATCGTAAGGCGTTTTTCTTCCTAGTATTCGTGTTGTCTAATCTTCTAAGTATTCGTGTTGTCCTAGCTACTGAGTAATCGTGATGTCTTAATGTATGGTAGTAGTCGTTGTCGGTAGTAATTAGATATTAGCATTTGTCTTGTTAACAAGACAAGTCATATCAACCCAAAACGAATGTGCGACTTCTTCCACGAGATTAAATCCCTCTTCTTACATGTGGATTGAATCTAATGAGATTGTATCATACAATTACAAAAAACGCTTGCTAAAAATTGCTGTTATGTCTTTTATTTGCGGAGAAAATCGGATATAATAATATTACGTCCATATAGACATCTTGGAGGTCATTTAATGTCAACCAAAATTTCCGATTATCTAAAGGATATTATCCATCATTCACATAATCAATATACCATATACAGTTCTAGACAAATGGTTATTGCCGTGTTCATCAAAGATGAAAAAAATTGGGTGGAGCCGTTTTCTCATTCTCATCCCGAATATGAATTTATAATCCCATTGACCCCTATTCCTTGCCTGCGTTGCGAGGGTGCTAATTATTTTGGCGAGACCAGTGTCGTATATCCGGTGCAAAGTGAAGTCAGCCATGGCATTTCATATGCCATAAACGATATTTCGTTTGTATCGATAATTATACGCAAAGCGTTTTTAGATCAATGTGTGGAAAACTGCCAAACAATCCAAAAAAAGCCTTTCATCTATGAGTTCGCAGTAACAAGAAGATTATATGAATTGGTAACCCTATTTAAAGAAGAAGCTGCTTCTCCCGAACAAAATGAAACATCATTGCGACATATTGCTGCCTTAATTTGTATTGAATTAGCAAAATCAGGACTACGTTCAAATCTGGATACTCGGCATCAGCCAACATTTCGAAGATTCCGAACTTTAAAAGACAGCGCCGATTATATTATCGCCAATCTGGCAAAAGACTTTTCCGTTTCTGATTTGGCGACAATGTGCAATCTATCCCAATATCACTACATTCGTAAGTTTAAAGAAACTTTTGGTGATCCCCCTCACAAATATTTGCTAAAGGCTCGCATGTCGACAGCGGCAATTTTACTCAGAAATTCGGACATATCCATTTCTGATATCAGCTATCAGTGTGGTTTTCCTTCGCCAAATCGGTTTTCTGAAATGTTTAAAACCAAACTCAGTATGACTCCCAGCGAATACCGAAAAACATATCGTTTATAGTTTAAAAAATATCTAAAAGGTCTGGTGATAGTATGTGTGGACGATATACATATATTGTAAGTTATGATGATTTGCGAAACTATCTGCAGGCATCATTTCAGATTGGTGATATAAGTGATGCTATCGTGGTGCCAAGATATAACGTTGCCCCAGGGCAAAAGGTACTTTCAATAATAAATGATGGAAAGAATAACCGGGCTGGATTATTAAAATGGGGATATGTCCCCACCTTTGCCACCAATGAAAATATTGGCAATCATCTGATTAATGCCAAAGCAGAGACGGTGACCGAAAAACCCGCTTTCGCATCATCATTTAAAAATCGCCGTTGTTTAATTTTGGCCGATGGGTTTTATGAATGGCGTCGTGATGGGCGGCAAAGAATTCCGATGCGTTTCGTTCTTAAGAATAAGTCTCTTTTCCCCATGGCTGGGTTATGGAATACTTTTATTCGACCAGATGGTTCCAAACTGCACACTTGTATTATCCTAACGACTGAAGCCAATTCCATTGTCGCAAATGTTCATGATCGCATGCCAGTGATTCTATCTTTGAAAGATGCGCAAACATGGCTTAACCCTTTGCCATCAAATAAAGACCAATTAACTGCAATGCTTAAACCATATTCAGCCGACGCCATGATTGCTTATCAGGTATCGTCTTTGATAAACAAAGCAAGTAATGATAGTCCTGATTGCATAAAACCGATTTTTTAATCAATTTGCAAAAATATCGAGATATGTCAAAATAAAATCAACCTCGATTGCTTATAACTACGAAAATGATATAATTAATGTTGAAATACAGCCCTTTTCAATCAAAAAACAAACTTTTCTTTAGGAGGATACAAATGAAGGATTATGGCAAATTGATATCGGTCAAAAGACAATCCGTTTCTACCCCCAATAATTTGGTTGACAATGGTCAAGCGGTATTTGGAACATTTGACAAAGAATTTGAACGTATGGATTTGATATCCCTTAAAAATCCCGTTAGTAGGTTATACCCTAACTTCCTTAACAAACTCCGACTTACCCTTTGGGAAGCCACCGAGGTTCATCTCGATAATGGTGTCTTGCTAGCGGTTGTTTGTGATATGGGAATCTTTGGTATGACGCTTAACGTATTCTATGATAAACGGACCAAAAAAGTATATAGTTGGTCATATAATTTAGCAAGTTCGAAAACGACTATCGCTCCCAATCTCATCAACGGTAGTATCGCTGAAGCGCACACCAAGAATTCTTCCATCCAATACATTAATCACTTTGAAGTGGGTAAGTGTGCTTTGACAGGCAATTCTAAATCGGATAAGGCGGGCAATCTTGCTTATGAATTCGCCTTAGAAAGAGTATCACTGCCAAGTATTGTTAGCATACCTTTTGGAGATAACAAACCACTTTACTCACAAAAGGATCTTTTTAAAGTAAAAGGTTATGTCGAATTTAATGGCGAACGGTTTGAAGCCAATGACACAACAACAGCAATTATCGATGATCATCGCGGATATTATCCCTATCGCCAGCATTATGATTGGTTGACAACGATGGGAAGACCAGAAATTGGTGGTAAGTGTCAATATTTCGCTTTTAATCTAACGCGAAATCAGTCCATAAACCAAGAAGAATATAACGAAAATCTTATTTGGTTTGAAGGCAAAACTAGCCTATTGCCACCAGTGAAATTTAAGCATGACGAAACTGGCGACGTTTGGACTGTCAAAGATGAGCACGATATGGTCAATATTACCTATAATATTGCCGATCGATTTAAAATGGTGGTCCATCCTTTAGTGTTGCGAATTGATTATTTTGTTACTTTTGGCGAGATTAAAGGTTACATTCGGGATTTGGCCGGTAAGAAGTATCTGCTTGATGGGATGATGGGAATTGGCGAGGATAAAACTTTACGGTTTTAAATTGTACCAATTCTTCGTGTGCATATGCTCTAAGGTTATTATTTAACTTGTAATTTCAAAAACCCCAAAATTTTAATTTATTGTACAAAAAATGACTTACCTCAATAAGTCATTTTTTGTTTTTATCCATTTAAAACTAGTCTTCATCGTTTTTGTTTTGGTTTTCTTTCTTGCGGTCTCGCATCTTTCTCCAAATATAGGATTTAAGATAACCCAAGCCCACTACACCGACAACAATAATCACATACCAATACCAATCCATCTTTATTCCTCCTTATTTCAAATCAATTTTTTTGATAAATACTCGGAAACATAAAATACTAAGTGCCACTTGAAATCCAGCTCCAATTAACATGTAACCCCAAAAACTGAGGTTTGCAGTATTAGTCGATGATAAAGCGATATTTAAAATCGCCTTTAACGGCCAAAACATGGGGATAATTCCCAAAAAATATTGTTTCCAATCCACAAAAGCATCTAGTAAAGCTAGAGTAGGCAACATAACGATAAAACCACCCAATTTCATGGTTGCAAATCCTTCAATTTTATTTTTGGCAATCAATGGTAATATTAATGCAACTGTGGGAACAAACAAAGCGGAGACTAATGAAAAGACAATGACATGCCAAAATTCAAAACCATCAAGTAAGCCTATTTCCACCCCATATATGGTAACCACATAATGGTCTTTCGCAAATAAAATTAAACCCCCAAACATTATTAAGTTGCCCAATACGCCGATAATATATGAGTAAATAATCTTAAAGATTGCGTATCCTGATACCGTAACCGGGGATACTGCAATATTAAGTAAGGTTTTTTCATCTCGATTTTCTAACAATGAAAATCCCAGCAAGACCCCTCCCATATATCCACCAAGTGCTAAAGCAATCACAAAGGCGATCAAAAGCGTAATCATTGCGGCATTTGAGTCTGGGGTAGTGGTGCGTTCCAGTATCACTGGCAAAAGGTATCCGGTGATGAAAAGAATAAAAAACGGGAAAACCAATACGAACAAATTCATCGGGTCTTTAACAATGGTTTTCATCTCATATTTGAGTAGACTTAGATATTTGCGCATGATTTCACCCCTCAACAGCGACTTTTTGATACTTCTTATATACAACAAACGGGTAAAGCGTTACCGTCAGTGCAGTAAGATAGAATACGGAGAACAACACTTTACCAATAGAAACTGTTCCATACAGGCTTTCAATTATTAACGAACCGGCACTAACCGGTGATAGTAACGCTAAAAAATCGAATTCTTCGGGAATGATTTGTAAAGCAACTAATAAAACTGGAGCATAGAATAGTAACATGACTCCCGCAAATTTCACGATCATGCCCATGAAATCTTTCGACTTAAGGATAAATAGATAGCCAATAGCCGTATTACCACCGACGATAATGATGATATAAATAGCTAAAATGAGAAAATTTACCGATATTCCCTGAAAAATCCATGCCGATCCACCCAATAAAATCATTGATAATAATCCCATAGTGACCGCCGAAGCGACTTTTGCGATTAACAATTGACTCAATCTCGCCGGCGATACGAGAAGGCTTTTGATAGTACCTTCTTGTTTTTCAAAATAAAACGATGCTCCCAGTAACAAAACCGCCATCATTCCGGCATCAGTAACCATCAAAATCGGAACTAACCCTCGAGCTGTTTCCGTATCGGACAAAATGATGATGGCAATCCACATTAAAGATGCAATCATAGTGAAAAAGATGATTTTATACTTGACCAGCCGCTGCAACTCTCCCAGATACAACCGCCATACTTTATTCATCATGATCACCGGTTACCCGGATAAATATGTCTTCCAAAGAAGTTTCGCCACTATGAATTGTTTCCATCGGATGTTTGATATCCTCAAGGAATTCTGGGTTATTCCCAAGATTGTCAAGGGGATATACTTTTTTTCTTAGGTCATCTGCATTTGCATATTCAACGGCCACTTCTTTTTTTCCATATTTTATTTTCCACTCTCTGGGAGTTGCGATTTCGCTAAGAGTACCATTAGTCATGAAGACAACCTCATCACATAGTTGTTCGACATCGCCCATCAAATGAGTAGTAATAACAACGGTTTTTCCTTGACGTTTAAAATCGAGAATAAGATCCTTGATGACTTTTGCGTTTTTGGGATCCAAACCATTCGTTGGTTCATCCAAAAACAAGATATCCGGATCATTAATCATTGCCCTTACAAAGTTCAGACGAACTTTCATGCCCTTGGAATATTCGCCAACCATTTGATTGCGAGCATCAAAAAGGCCAACGACAGAAAGCATTTTCTCATAATCGATTTGCTTCTTATACAAACCGGCAAAATAAGTTAAATTCTCGAGTGCAGTCAATTTATTAAAATGGACCGGCATTTCAAAACCCACACCGATATTCTCATAAAACGGCTTCCCATACTCAAGGAGATTTCTACCTAAGTAAAGGATTTCACCGGAGTATCCGGTCAACAGTTTTGTTAATATTTTTTGGGTTGTCGATTTTCCGGCTCCAGAGGGCCCTAATAATCCGAAGATTTTCCCTTCTTTGATGGAAAAAGAGATGTTTTTAATTGTTGGTTCTTGTATCGATGGATACTTGAAAACCAAATTCTTGATTTCAAAGATATTATTCATGAGGTTTCTCCATTCCGCGATAGATGATTTCTAAATATCGCATACATTCTTCTCGTGCAGTTTTGGAAAACGGAAATTCGGGATGACCACTGACATATACCGACTGTAAACCGGCAATGCCAATTTTAATCGTTTTTGTTACATCATCTTTGGAAAGACCTTCACGAATATTGGTCATTGATATATCACCAAAGAAGCGTTCAAAAGACAAATTTGTTAGTTGTGTTAATTTCGATAGAATGAGTAAATCGTGAGGTTGTGGTGGTTTTGCAATCCCCTCGGCCAATACCTTTGTGGCCTCGGGATGTTTTTGGGCATATTCAATCTTCCAAATTATCAAGTCAGTTATTTTAGCAAAAGGATTATCAGCTTCGCTATAAGTAATCATCATTGATTCTGTGACCATTTTGGTTAATTCCCGGTCGAAAACAGCATAGAATAATGCCGCCTTAGTGGGAAAATACTTGAATATCACCCCTTTTGATGTACCTGCTTTTTTGTATATGGCATTGGTCGATGCGATATCAAAACCATCGGCTGCGAATACTTTCAAAGCGGCATCAAGAATCTTTTCTTGTGTTTGTTGCTTTTTGTCCACTTCACCGCCCCCTTAGGTGACCGTATGGTCACTTTAATTATAGCAATGTCGAATCATCTCGTCAATAGCAATAATCGAAAAAACGCACTTCTTCACAAGAAATGCGTTTTATACCTGATAATTTATGTTTATTTCGACTCTCTTTTGAAACAAAGAAACCAATCAAGACAATACTTATCTTCCGATTTATCCGTCATTCTCGCTTTAGCAGTACCGCATGATCCGGCTGGTGGGATGATAACATCATCGCCAGGTCTCCAGTTTGCCGGTGTTGCAACTTTGTCTTTATCGGCTTTTTGTAAGCCAAGAATGACTCGTTTGATCTCATCAAAGTTGCGTCCCAAAGATGCCGGATAGAACAAAATTGTCCTAACTATTGCTTCTGGATCGATGATAAAGACAGCACGAACCGCTTGCGTCGTTGATTGATTAGGTTGAATCATTCCGTATTTGTTGGCTATTTCCATTTTAATATCTTCAATCAGCGGGAATTTAACTTCCACATTCTTCATGCCATTCCATTCTAATTCTTGAATCTTCCGTAACCAGGCAATATGGGCATAAAGTGAGTCAATTGATAGCCCAATGAGTTCTGTGTTCAATGCTTTAAATTCATCTGCCATCGTTGCAAAAGTCATAAATTCTGTCGTGCATACCGGGGTAAAATCGGCGGGGTGGGAAAATAAAATAACCCATTTTCCTGCGAAGTCGTCAGGAAAGTTGATTGGTCCTTGCGTTGTAACCGCTTTAAATGCTGGAGCTTTATCTCCAATTAACGGCATTCTGTTGATGTGCATTTCTTCCATTTTATTGCCTCCTATTTGCTTTCTATTATTATCGTAAAATAGTGTTTCCTGATAATTGTATTATATCCTATTGTAAAGGATAACGCAAAGTATGTGCTTGTATCGTCTGTTTATATCCTTTATAATGATTGTATAAATAACAATTGGCCGTCATATCCGCAGAGTAACTCACAATGTTTTAAAAAAAATCCCCGATTTTTAAAATAAAAAACGAGAATACGCCGTATATATAGTGAAAACAAAAAAATAGGAGGATTTAAAAATGAAAAAATTATTGATATTCTTAGGGATTGCCATTTTAGGAATTAGTCTTACCGCATGTAATACTACCGATGAGGCATTTGAAGCATATGTTACCGTAGACATAAATCCTAGCATTGGTTTTGTTGTCAACGAGGAAAACATCATTCAAAATGCGTACGCACTTAATGAAGATGGCGAAATGTTATTACTACAATTAACCCTTGCCAACAAGTCTGTTGAGACCGCAATGGGTGAAGTAATCGATCAAGCGATGAATCTTGGCTTTATTGATGTCGATGCCGATGATACAATCATTGAAGTCGATGCGCTAGGGGATACAGACACTATAACCAACCAGGTTCGCACAATGGTAAAGGAACAACTCCAATTACATATGAGTAACCGTGCTTTGGGCTGTCTGGTTCAAACTCGCAACTATGATTCCGCTTTCGCTGCCGAAGCTGCAAACAAAGGTGTCTCACCAATGCAGTATCGCTTTATGGCACAAGCGATGTTAATTGATCCTGAGATTTTGGAAGATGACGCTTTAGAAATGACTCCGGAAGGATTAATAACAAGAATGAGAGCAAAAGCTCAGATCGCTGCTGGAATCGCTTTATCACTCGGTGAAGATTTCCAAGCTGATAGAGATGCAATTCATGATGAGTATAAACCTCAAATTCAGGCTTTACAACTGCAAATTCAAACCGCTGAAGCAGCGGGACAACCGACAGATGATCTTGTAAATGCAGTTAATACCTTACGGGCTGCAATGCAAGTCGAGATACAAGCTTTAATTGGCACATATACAACTCAGTCAATTGCAGTTAGAACGGCTTTGCAGGTCTCGTTCCAAGCACGAATTGAACTCAATGCTGCTAAAGTTGCCGCATATCGTCAAGAACATCCGACAACAAATAATGGATCAACATCAGCAGTATCCGGAAAATAATTTATTACCTTGTCTTTAACAAAAAAACCACCTTTTTTAAATATTAGGTGGTTTTTTAAATATATCACTGGTCACTTTTTCATCGATTGCTTGAGCCGCTTCTCGCCCCGCACCCATAGCCAAAATAACTGTTGCCGAGCCAGTAACGACATCTCCACCGGCATATACCATATCCTTGGTAGTTAAACCTGTGTTATTTGTAGTAATAATACATCCTTTTTGATTGGTTTTTAAATCAATGGTAGACTGAGAAATCAATGGATTGGGTGTGGTACCAATCGCCATAATAACCGAATCGACATCAATAAAATGTTCTGATCCCGGTTTTTCGATGGGTCTAGCTCGCCCCGAATCATCCAATTCACCCAGTGTCATTTCCACGCATTGAATCTTTTTTACAAACCCAAAGTCATCTCCAATTATTCTTTGTAAATTGGTTTGCATTCGGAAAATGATACCCTCTTCTTCAGCATGAACTACTTCCTCATATCGAGCCGGTAATTCAGTTCTTGAGCGTCGATATATGATCGATACTGTCTTCGCACCTAAGCGTTTTGCCCATCTGGCAGCATCTAAAGCAACATTTCCCCCACCAATTACAGCGACACGTTGAGCACTTTGAATTGGCGTCTTACTAACACCATCATAGGCTTTCATTAAATTGATGCGGGTAAGATACTCATTAGCCGAATATACGCCATTGAGCATTTCCCCAGGAATGCCCATGAATTTAGGCAATCCTGCTCCAGTTCCTAAAAAAACTGCTCGATATCCCATTGTGAATAAGTCATCAATGGTCAATGTTTTGCCAATAATGACATTAGTATAAATATTTACTCCTTGTTTAATAAGTGCCGATATTTCCCTTTCAACGACTGCCTTTGGTAGCCGAAATTCTGGAATGCCATATACCAAGACACCTCCAGGTATATGGAGTGCTTCATATATATCAACTTGGTAACCTTTTTTTACAAGATCATTTGCGCATGATAATCCTGCTGGTCCGGATCCAACAATCGCGATTTTGATACCGTTTGTTGGGACAATAATCGGTTTGTCAGTGTTATTTTGAGAATGATAGTCAGCGACAAATCGCTCTAAATGGCCAATTGCCACTGATTCGCCTTTTAATTTTCGAACACACAATTCTTCACATTGTGTTTCTTGAGGGCATACTCTGCCACAAACGGCTGGCAACAAACTTGAAGCCCTGATTATTTGATAAGCACCTTCGATGTCATGTTCGACAATGCGATGGATAAACCCAGGAATATCAATTCTTACCGGGCACCCTTTAACACATGGTTTGTTTTTGCATTCAAGACAACGCTTAGCTTCATCTAGAGCCTGTTCATTTGTATAGCCTTGGGAAACCTCACGGTAATTATGGATTCGTTTTTCTGGTTTTTGGGTTATCATGTGATTTTTTATCATCGATTTATTGATCATTTTGCACCTCTTTTAGCAGGTGACATGCATGATCATAAGCTTTTCTTTCAGCGGATTCATACATCTTGTTCCGCAAGATGGCTTCATCAAAATCAACTTGATGACCATCAAATTCGGGACCATCAACACAAGCAAATCGCATTTTATTGTTAACTGTTATTCGGCATCCACCGCACATACCGGTGCCATCAATCATAATTGGATTCATCGATACAATGGTTTTTATTCCGTATTGTTTTGTCAATTCGCTAACTGCTTTCATCATCACCAACGGGCCAATGGCGAAGACTTCGTCAAAGGTATTATCTTGATCTAATAAGGCTTTTAACAATGTGGTTACCAATCCCATTTTCCCGGCAGAACCATCATCAGTAACCAAATCAAAGCAATCACTAATATCCTTAAATTCCGATGATAAGAATACTAATTCTTTTTTCCGGAAGCCAATAATGCTATGAACATAGGTCTTTTGGTTATGCAAGGCTTTGGCGATTGGATAAGCAATTGCGCAACCCAATCCACCACCAATAACACATACCTTTTTCAATCCGTCAATCTGGGATGGTTTTCCTAAAGGACCAGCAAAATCAAGAATATAATCATTCTCCTTTAATTGATTTAACTTTAATGTCGATGCCCCAACAACTTGAAAAATAATCGCGATTGTCTGATCGTCTTGATTCGCTTCGGCAATCGTAAAGGGAATTCTCTCGCTATCTGAATCGGTTCTCAGCACAATAAACTGTCCTGGCTTTGCATGTTTCACAACGTTGGGGGCATAGATTTTCATAAGTGAAACTGAGGGAGTCAAAATGGTTTTCAAAACGATTTTGAACATGAGTGTACTCCTTGATTTAAGATATAGTTATTATAACATTTTTTGCCTTTACACCTCAAGAAAACCCTTGAAATGCACTGATAATCTAAAAAAAAGAGATAATTATCTCCTTTTTTGGTTGTTATGTTATTCCGATGGTCGCTTTTTGATTTTCAATTGCTTGGCCGCGGAAAGAAGCACACCTAAAGCAATTGATAAATAGGCGGCCATTAACACTCGGTAATTTTCTGGTAACAAAAATGTTATCGTATGGGCTGGTATCCAAAAGAAAGGAATCGTTTTTAAGACAACAAAGGAAAAGAATGTTTTCCAATCAATTCGTTCAATAACATCGTTCAATCTCACTTTAACGATAGCATGGAGTCTTCCTTCGCCTAATTCAATAAAAGTATCTGTAATGCGATGTACAATCATAAAGGTTGGTGCGAACAGTAAGTTCATCAAAAAACTGATTAAGAAGGCCGTTAATAAATTAGCCCAAAAGGTATCCTGATTAATTGAGGGTAAAAGATTGGCCATTTGCGCCGCTGCGACACCACTTGCGAACAACTTAAACGCTAAAACAAAGACAACTCCTAAAAAACCCCAAACGAAGAATTTGATACAAATCCCCGGATTGGGGAAATATGCACCTTTACGGATTCTTGTGGCTAAAAGTTCGCCCATGGTAGCTAAAATCGCAGTTTTGAAAAAGCCCATGACATATGGATACAATGTCGTGGCGGTTTCAAATGCCGCTTTGGTTTCCGGTATGATAAATAAGACAGAAATCGCAAGAATGATTCCGCCCCATAATATATCCGCTTTTTTCATTAATGATGCTCCTTCGTCATGATTGTCAAACGCAAGTTGGTGCCGAATATGTACTTCCCTTGGTATCGACAGTGATGCGGGTAATAATCACTGTGGTAAGCGGAGCGTCCGCATTACTTGTGGAAACTGATGCAATGGCATCAAGCACATCAAATCCTGAGATCATCTTGCCAAACGCTGAATATTCACCGTCGAGATGAGCGCTTTTTTTGTGAACAATGAAAAATTGGCTGGTGGCAGTATTTGGGTAACGGGTTCTCGCCATGGAAATGACGCCTCTTTCATGCAATAAGTCATTTTCAAACCCATTGCTTGTAAATTCGCCACGGATAGCACAAGTTTCCTTTGAACCAGAGCCGCCTTGAATCATGAAATTTTCAATTACTCGATGAAATGTCGAGCCGTTGTAATATCCTTCTTGAATCAGATGAATAAAGTTTCTTACGGTATTTGGTGCTTTATCAAAATATAACTCTAAAACGATGTTTCCAAACCCCGCTACTTCGATTGTTACTACCGCATTGTCGGTTACTCTTTCCACATCATTACCTCCACAAGCATATAATGGTATTAAACAAGTCATCATGATAAAGCAAAGCACTTTTTTCACAATACTAATCCACTCCATATTTGCATGTTGATTTAATTATACACGATATT
>JAQVVR010000003.1 GCA_028698875.1 Candidatus Izemoplasmatales bacterium | reverse complement strand
ATCTATTTTATTGGGCGACACCTGGGGAGATTTAATCACTAAAAATATTAATATGACAATTTCCTTTGCTATTCAGTTTCCAATGAACAAATGGGTTATTATGCGCAATGTGAAACCAAAGTCGCTGGAATAAAGGATACTAAGGAACTATAACTAAGGAATAATCGATGCTTCAATATAAAAAAAGCACTCTTTTCAATGATAGGAAAGGGTGCTTTTTTAGGCATTTAAACTGAGTGTTTATACAAACCAATGCCAAACATGCCAAAACCCTAAATTTCCGGCAACTACTGCAGCGACGATATATGCGAAGACGCCAAATATTATAAAGCCAAAACTACTAATTAATAACATTTTTGACATTATTTTCGATGGCCTTGATAAAATGAGTACTGGTTTTTCGGTTTTGGAAACGACCATATGATGCCACAAAGAGTATTGTCGAATCATTTTTGTCAAAAAACGAGCGTAAAAATAAGTTGCTGCCAAACCGATTAGGCCGAGGAAAAGGAACGTTATCCCAAACAATAACCCGATCCCATATGGCATATTTGGGAAGATAGATACCATTTTAAGGCCGCAAACATAATACACACCGATGGCACTTCCGCTTGCAAACAAAGCAATTGGTATAAATATCATGATTGATGCAATAATGAAGAACAAAAAGACAAAAAAATCAGAAATTGTCAAACCAATCAATAAAGCTCCCCGCCCGTTTACATGTGTTTTGATTGTCGGCTGAGGGGAGAAATCGGCGAGAATTTGTTCAATATCACCAATCTCACTGGCAATTTCTTCCTCGGACTTTCCTTTCGCAAGCTCGTTGGTAAAGTGAGTTTCATAATCACGAATGATTTCTGCGCTGTCAGAAATGTTCATTTTGGCGAGTCCGTTTTTCAAAGTTTCAATGAATGTCTTTTTAGTCATTATCGTTTTCCTCCATTATGATCGATACTTTTGTGACAAAGTCGTTCCATTCTTGTTTTGTCTTTGCCAATTCATTGGCTCCTTTAGTTGTTATTCGGTAGTATTTGCGAGCAGGACCATTACTATCTTCAGAAAGATACGTGGTTACCAATCCATCCTCTTTGAGTTTCCGCAGAATCGGATAAATCGTACCAGCGGAAATGCTTATGGAGCGGCTTATAGTTTCAGAGACATCATATCCGTATCGATCTTCTTTATTTAGCATGCATAAGACCAAAAGATCTAATACTCCTTTTTTGTATTGTATATTCACCTAAATAACCCCTTTGGTTTCTAAATTTTGTGTAATAGGCGTTTTTACCATATTGGCCATTGATTGATTATTAGTATTTAACCATTTTGCCTGTGACTTTACCCAACGTCGATGAATAAGATTTGCGACCATTTGACGGGGGAGAAGATTATTGAAAATACGAAATAAATTGTTAAGAACCCCAGGAAAATAGACGGTGTCCCCGCGAAGTGCTTTTTGGATTGTTTTCCGACTTACGATTTCTAAACGATTTGTAGTCGCTTTTCCAAAAAAGCCTTGGGCATCGATTGCTTCGATAACGGTCGGGTTTGTTGCTAAACCTCCTGGGCATAGTGTTAAAACCGATACTTTAGATTCCTTTAATTCAACACCTAGTGATAAAGCAAAATCAAATAAAAAACGTTTTGAAGCAGCATAGGTTGCTTTCAGAGGCATTGGAAATTGAGAAGCCAAACTCGATACAAAAACGATATTAAATGGAGTATTGCGACGATTAAGAATTTCATATGTGATATGAAGAGTTGCTTCAACGTTTACTTTGACGATGTCACCAATCTGATCGTATTTACGACTCATAAAGGCACCTTCATTATCAATGCCGGCAATATTTAACATCATGTCGAATTTAAGATTTAAAAAGTCGATTTTTTTAATTAAAGTGTCTACGTCTTCTTTATTTGTCAAATCACAAACGATAATCTCAATATTAATGTCATATTGCCTTAATAAACCGTTTTTTATTTGTACTAGATGAATTTCATCACAATCAGTTAAAACGATGTTATATCCGCGTTTGGCGCATTCTACAGCCATCGCTCTCCCTAATCCCCCAGCAGCTCCTGTGATAAAAACATTCATGATGATATCCTTTCTTTATATGAGATGCCACACAGTTTTTCACTTAGTGCGAAGAGTCGCATCGTTTCACTGTCTTTGTCAACCTCTTTATTATATGAAGCGATTTTAGAATTGTAATAATATAACCCTAACGATTTGGGACGATTACACAAGTACACATATGTTTGCGCTGGGACTTCTGGATCTGTCCCGCTTTTTTTATGAATATTCCAAAACCAGCGAGTAATTCCAGTCATCCCTTTATTCCCAATATCGGTTTTCACTAATCCCGGATCAACGGCAAAAGCTTTAATCCCCCGCTTATTCAATTCTTTAACAGTCATAACATTACATAATTTAGACTGCTTATAGGCGGATAAAACAAAATACCATTTTTGAAACATTATATCTTGCCAATGAATTCTTGTGTGTTTATGAGATGAACTTGCCGTAAAAATAACAATGCCATCTTTTAATAGGGGCACCATTAAATAAGTTAATAAAAATCCCGACAAATGATTAAGGGCAAATTGATATTCATATCCTTCAGATGTTGTCATGTACCAATCACGCACACCCCCAGCATTATTGATTAAGCAATGTAGCTTGAGATTTGGATTGAGAGTAAGATATTCTTTTATATTATGCGCGAGAGCGTAAATCTCCTGTTGATTTGCTAAATTGGCATTGTAAAAAACGACTGGTGCCGTGGGATTTTGAGCAGTAATCTTTATCTTGGCATTTTGACAACTTTCCGCTTTGCTTCCAACTCCAATCACGGAATAACCTGATTCCAGTAATTTTAAAACAATCGCGAACCCAATACCGGAAGTAGATCCGGTCACGATAACTAGCTTATCGGTTTGATTTTTCATGTTAATTCCTCCTTTAAACGGTTCGAAAGTATATTGCTTTGTTCACTACTATATATTGTATTATAGATGTTTGGCCCTGTCAAGACAATTTGAATATTTCTGTAATTGATGATTTTATTATTCCCATAATGCAAAGCAAAATTGCCACAAAACATGTGGCAATTTTGTGAAAGGTCTGTTATAATATTGTCAAAATTACTTGATATTCATCAATATGGGGGAAAAAATGCAGACTATTACTCAACCGACGCTTCAAGAAGAATTAGTACAACGCAAAATCAAACGTCCACCAGCACTTATCTATTTATTTCTCGCCATGATATGGAAAAAACTTTTTATCAAAAAATACCGAGTCCATTTTGATTATAAAATTGATGTTAAGAAAATTAAAAAACCATTTATTGTTATATCAAATCATGCATCTCGAGTTGATTACCTTTATACTGGCATTGCCTTTTTGCCTCATCGGTTAAATTATGTAGCCGGATATAATGAGTTTTTCCGTAGCCATTTGGCTGGTGTTTTTCGGTTACTACAGGTCATTCCGAAAAAGAACTTCACTCCCGAAATTTATACAATCAAGGAAATAGCCCGCGTACTTCGCGCCGGTGGAAATGTCATCGTTTTCCCCGAAGGCATGAGTTCAATTTCAGGACATAATCAACCTTCAGCCATCGGAAGTGGAAAATTATTAAAGCACTTTAAGCTTCCCGTTTATTATACGATGATTTCCGGTGGTTATCTGACTAATACTAAGTATTGTCTAGATGATCGTCCCGGACAAGTTAACGTCGAAGTTGATCAAATGTTCACACCGGAAGATTTGGAACGTATGAACGAAGCAGAAATTCAAGCGACCATTGATCAAAAAATCCATCATGATGATTACGACTGGAACAAGATTGCAAGAATCAGTTTTAATGGACGAGGAGAGATGGCGAAAAATTTACACCACCTACTGTATTGGTGCCCAAAATGCGGTTCAGAACTATCGATGAAAGGTGCTGGGAACGTTATCAAATGTTCACAATGTGGAAATGGGGCATCAATCAACGAATATTATGATTTAGTTCCGCTTAATGATGATTGCGTAATCCCTAAAACCCAGACAGAATGGTTTGATATCGAACGTCGTAATGCGTACAAAGCCATTCAGAATGATAATTTTGAGATTCAAGAACACGTTAAACTGGGAATGCTACCGAAATATCAGTTTTTGAAAGATTTTAAAACCTCTGAGATTGTGGGTGAGGGTATTCTTTCTTTTAATCGAGAAGGACTTCATTATCGCGGAACAAAAGACAATGAACCTTTTGTATTGGATATGCCGACAGAACTGTTACCAACATTTGGCATGTGTACGGATGTTAGTTTCTTCACAACCTATATTGATGGTGAGTATTACGAATTTTTCCCCGATCATGAAGTGACGGGAAAGTGGCTTCATATCGTCGAAGAAATGCATCGTTTAAACGGTGGAAAATGGAAAAACTTCCCTAACGATCCGACATATATATAGTTCGAAAATCTAGATTATGTTGTTTAAAAAAAAACACGTTTTGGACGTGTTTTTTTCTTGATATTAATCATTGCCAATGATATACTGTGTATATGCGATATACACAGTGTCAAGGGGGTAATTTACTATGGAAATTCTTTCAGTCGAAAATTTATGTAAGAATTATGAAAAATTTGCATTAAAAAACGTTTCATTTTCTTTGGATCAAGGTTTTATTATGGGCTTTATTGGTCGAAATGGAGCCGGAAAAACGACCACGCTTAAGTCGATGATGAGACTTGTTCATCCCAACAGCGGTACAGTTACTATTTTAGGGAAGAATTTTGCGGAAGACGAATTTTATTGCAAACAAAAAATTGGTTTTGTTCTTGGTGGAGTAGATTACTATCCGAAGAAGAAACTTAAAACAATAACTAATGTGACCAAGCGCTTTTTCCCAGAATGGGATGATGAGAAATACCAAAGTTTATTAAATCGATTTGATCTTGATTCGGAAAAACGGATTGATGAACTATCGGCGGGAATGAGAGTTAAGTATTCTTTAGCTTTGGCACTTTCGCATAATGCCGAATTGTTAATTCTTGATGAGCCGACAAGTGGTTTAGATCCCGTGTCGAGGGATGACCTTTTATGTTTGTTTCAAGACTTGATTGAAGATGGAGAGCACAGCATCCTCTTTTCGACCCACATCACCTCAGATTTGGAAAAGTGTGCAGATTTCATCACCTACATTAAAAACGGGGAAATCATCGCTTGTACGGATAAAGACACTTTTATTGAAACATATCGCTTAGTTCAGGGTCCGGTTGAAGAACTTAATCCAAATTTGTCATCAAAACTAATCGGCGTTAGAAAACATAAATTTGGATTTGAAGCTCTGATAAAAACAATTGATTTACCAATGGTAGCCAGAATTGAAGTATCTGCTGCCAATCTGGAAGCAATTATGGTTCATATTGAAAGGGAGTGAAGAAGATGAAGAACTTATTATATAAGGAATTTAAACTTGCCACTCATCCGACAACATATCTATTCTTATCATTCGGTTTGATGCTGTTAATTCCAAATTATCCGGGATATGTTGGCTTCTTTTATATTTGCTTGTCAATCTTCTTTGTTTTCCTTACTGGCAGAGAAAACCGCGATATTTTCTTCACAGTTTCCTTGCCAATCAAGAAAACCGATGCTGTTAAAGCAAGGTGTATGATGATAGCTATCATCGAATTGGTTCAAATATTGATTGCAATTCCTTTTGCTTTTATCGGTAATAGCATTAATCCGGCTGGGAATTTAGCTGGCATTGAAACTAATGTAGCTTTTTTTGGGTTCGTGTTTATGATGTTTTCAATCTACAACATAGTGTTTATTCCTTTGTTTTATAAAACAACATATAAAATCGGAATTCCTTTTCTATTTGGTGGAATCGCTTTTGGCTTATTCTATGTTCTAGTGGAGATGTTGGTTTGGATTCCTTCATCGATTCAGACGTTCCTTGATACGACCAATCCAGCAATTATGCTACAGCAAATACCCATTCTTATTATTGGCATCATCATCTGGTTTGCAGTTTGGATTATTACGTATAAAAAAGCGGCATCCAATTTTGAAAAAGTGGATATCTAGTGTTGGTATGAATATTGTCGTATCGAGTACCTCCGAACTTCCAATTTACCAACAGATTTATGATCAAATTAGTCGTATGATTGTTTGTGGGGAATTGCCAAATAATTATTGCTTGCCAGCAATTCGGACAGTGGCCAAAGAATTGAGAATTAGTGTTATCACGATTAAACGAGCGTGGGAAGAACTGGAACGCGATGGTTTTATCTACACAAAGGCTGGAAAGGGTTGCTTTGTTGCCAATCATGCTCCAGAAAAATTATCTGACAAGCGTGAGACGATGGCATTAGAAAAAATGGTAAAAGATGTCGAATACTATAAAGGTTTAGGTCTGTCAGCTGAAGATATTATAGAATTAGTGAAGGAAGCTTATTAACAACGAATACAAAAATGAAGACTTACGGCTATTTCTGAAATAAGCATACGCTTTTGCGTATGTTTTTTTATCTATTGTTTAACTGAACGTCAATATATTGTATAATCATAAATAGAGAAATGTTGTGAGTATCAATAAAAACAAAGCCAATATGATTATCTTTGAAATCTAATACGAAAAGAGACGATTTAGATGTGTGATACTTTAGTAACAAAAACAAGCTTGGGAATGGTTTTTGGTAAAAACAGTGATCGCAGCCCCAATGAACCGAACTTGACATTATTTAATCCTGCAACAGAGGTGGCCTCTGACCCCATTCAATGTACATATCGAGAAGTGCCAAATGGAGTTAAAAAAAATGCCGTCTTGATGGTTGCGCCAAGTTGGATGTGGGGAGCCGAAATGGGAATCAATGACAAAGGCGTAATGATTGGAAATGAAGCTGTTTTTACCACATCCAAAGGCAAAAAAAACGAACGTTTGACAGGGATGGATATGCTACGGTTAGCCCTCGAACGTACTGATGATGCTTATAGTGCTGTCATGCTTTTAATTGACCTGCTAGTTCAATATGGACAGGGTGGTAATTGTGGATTCGACAAACCATTTTATTACGATAATTCCTTTTTAGTCTCTGATCGCAAACAGGCATTTATACTGGAAACGAGTGGCCAAGAATGGGTCATAAAATCGGTTATGGTTCAAGGAAATATTAGCAATCGTTTGCAAATTAACCGCATTTTCGACCAGGCATCGTCACAAGGGAATCTAGCATTTGCCCACAAAAACAGCGAACCAATATATACTTTTTTTTCAGGGTCAAAGATACGTCAAGAAGATATTGCTTCACAGTTGATGCAAACAAATGACATTGATGTTTCGCAAATTATGACAATTCTAAGAAGTCATAACGAACGCGATAACCAGCATTTATATGAAAAAGGCAGTGTCAAGAGTGTTTGTATGCATAAAAGTTTATTGGGAGATCATACTACGGGAAGTATGATTGTAGTGACGCGCAACACAAGTGATACGATTTGGGTAACGGGTTGTAGTACACCTTGCCTATCACTTTATAAACCAGTATATTTCGGTGTAATCGTCCCGCCTGTTTTTACAGATAAGCAAGCAAGTTTGAATTATTGGCTTACTAGGGAATATTTGGTTCGGGCCATATATGGTGGATTAGTTGATGAAAATAAATATCGTCATCAAATCGATATGCTTCAAAAGAAGTTTATTGACGGTGATCGCAAATTATTTACTACAAATCCAAGTAAAGTTGATTTGGAGCGCTTTGCAAAAAAATGTTGTCAACAAGAACAAGAACTAATCAATCAATACAAAAGCAAGATAGAAATAGTTAAAAACAATCCTTCAGTGTTACCAAAAAAATGGGCTGTTATCACTGAACGTTTGGGGAAAGCAGTATTTGAGCCCACTTTAGAAGCAAGGATAAAAGCATGAACAAAGTTGTTTTGATTTCCGATTCCTTCAAACATAGTTTATCTAGCATCGAAATTTGTTCTGTTATGGAAAATGCGGTTCTATCCGTTTATCCAAATTGTAAGGTAATTAAGATACCGGTATCAGATGGTGGCGAGGGTTTAAGCGATTGTTTTTTGTCTATTTTTAAGGGACAAAAACAAAGTGTAATTACTGTAGATCCCTTTGGAAATGGTATTACAAGTACGTATGCTCTTCTCGATGATGGTACTGCAGTAATTGAATTAGCTGCTAGTTGTGGGCTAAGATTAGTCAGGCAAAAACTTGATCCTTCAACAGCATCGACATTTGGGTTTGGGAAAGTAATACGCCACGCCATTGAAGCCGGAGCCAAAAAAATTATTCTTGGGGTTGGTGATAGCGCTACAAACGATGCTGGAACCGGCCTTGCATCTGCGTTGGGAGTTCGTTTTTACGATCAAAACGGAAACCAATTTGTTCCAAATGGGGGAACCCTCGGTAAAATTGCCGATATTTCTATTTCAGATATAATCAAAGGAATTGATAAAATAGCATTTTCAACTTTATGCGATGTTAAAAATCCATTATATGGCACCAATGGAGCTGCATATGTTTTTGGTAGACAAAAAGGGGCGGACAATGAAATGATAGCGATGCTTGATCGTAATTTACGTTCGTATTCCCACTTTTTAAAGAATAAATATGGATTTAGTACCGAATATGAAGGAGCTGGAGCTGCGGGGGGTACGACAATCGCGACTAAGTTATTCTTAAATTCCCAGATAAAACGCGGGATTAATACTGTTCTTGAAATGGTTGATTTTGCCTCAGTAATTAAAAACGCAGATGTTGTTTTTACTGGAGAAGGTCGACTAGATAAGCAGAGTTTTCAGGGAAAAGTGATTGATGGTATTGCCAATTATACCGCTGAAGCGATGATTCCTTTAATCGCCTTGGTCGGACAAATAAGTGGTATTAAAGCAACAGATTATCCCAAAGGCTTAACAGCGGTTTATCCCATTTTGGATGTGATTGTTGATCTTGATCAAGCCATTAAGGACACAGCAATTAATATGATGAATACGATGATTAGAATATGCAAAGATTGGGACAAAGCCCCTTGTCAGTAATATTATTTGCAGATAGATTTTGAATCTACAGTGATTTGAGGCGATGAAATGAAAGAAGCCATATTATATAATAAAGTGTCAGATACTGCAGTTAGATGCCTTGTGTGTAATCATTACTGCTATATCAAATCGGGTAATCGAGGTATTTGTGGCGTCAGAGAAAATCGCCAAGGTACGCTCTTTACTTTAAATTATGGACTGACTATTGCCTCTGCTATTGATCCTATAGAAAAAAAGCCTCTATATCACTTTTTACCAGGGAGCTATATATATTCAATTGCGGCTGTTGGTTGCAATATGCACTGTATGTGGTGCCAAAACTGGGATATTTCTCAAAGTCCAAAGCCAGATAAACTTGTGGAAGGTATCGATATTTCCCCAGAAGAACATTGTAAGCGAGCGATTAAATATCGATGTCCCTCAATAGCATATACGTATTCTGAACCGACTATTTTTTTAGAGTATGCATTAGAAATTATGAAGTTAGCTCATGAAAAAGGTTTAAAAAATGTTTGGGTATCCAATGGATATATGTCTAAAGAAACCATTGATCTTATCATTCCCTATCTTGATGCTATTAATATCGACTTTAAAGGACCCGATGATGAAGTTTACAAACCTTTTTGCGGTGCGACTGCAAAACCAGTAATTTCTTCAATCAAACGATTTTGTAAAGCAAATATCCATGTCGAGATTACTACTTTGATAGTTCCAGGAGTTAATGATCGGTGTGAACAAATCGAAGCAATTGCTCATACGATTGTTAGCGAATTTGGGTGTGATATTCCATGGCATATTTCTCGGTTTTTTCCAGCTTGGAAGATGCTAAAGACGCCCGAAACTACCATTTCAATTATGGAAACTGCTAAAAAAATCGGTGAAACAGCGGGAATCAAATATATATATCTTGGTAATATATAAACAAATATTTCTTTTCACTTAATTTTTATTATCACAAAGGAAGGATAATATGCCAATTTTAGGAACATTCATCGTTCCCCATCCACCGCTTATCGTATCAGAAATCGGACGCGGACAACAAAATAAAATCCAAAAAACCATCGATGCATACAAACAAGTGGCCCAGCTAATTGCCAACATGAAACCAGATACGATCATATTCACAACCCCGCACTCAGATTCATATGCGGATTATTTCCATATTTCCTCTGGGAAAACAGCATCGGGTTCGTTTAAAGACTTCGGAGCACCCCAAGTCAATTTTACTGTCAATTATGCGGATGATCTGACACAAATTATTTCATCATTGGCAACTGCCGCTGGTATTCCTGCTGGCACTCTTGGTGAGCGAAATAAAACTCTTGACCATGGTACTATGGTGCCTTTGTATTTTATCAATCAAGCTTATCAAAACTATAATATTGTACGAATTTCGCTTTCGGGACTTCCTCTTTTGTCACATTACCAAATGGGAAAATGCATCGCTTCCGCAGTCCAAAGAGCAGATCGAAAAGTCGTTTTAGTTGCCAGCGGCGATCTCTCTCACAAACTGACTTTGGATGGTCCGTATGGTTTTGCCAAAGAAGGTGAGCAATTTGACAAACAAGTTACTCAAGCGATATCTATCGGTGATTTTACCCGATTATTGTCATTTGATGCGGATTTCTGTGAGGCTGCCGCTGAATGTGGACTAAAGTCATTTGTCATTATGGCGGGTAGCTTAGATGGTAAAGAAGTCAAACCAAAATTAATCTCATATGAAGGGCCATTTGGAGTCGGATACGCAGTAGCCGTTTTTGAGGTAATAGGTGATGATGATTCTCATCGATATGACCTCATCTATGAGAAACAAGAATCAAAGCGGATAAAAGAAGTCAAAAGTCATGAAGATTATTATGTGAGTTTAGCGAGGCAATCTTTGGAACATTATATAAAAACAAAAAAACGCATGCATCGACCGGATAATCTTTCTGAAGAATTGACAACGAAAAAAGCCGGTGTATTTGTTTCAATTAAGAAGGACGGATCACTTCGGGGATGTATTGGGACAATAATGCCAACTACTGATTGCATAGCCGATGAAATTATCCGTAATGCTGTTAGTTCAGGTACTGCCGATCCCCGATTTGAACCAATTAGAGAAAATGAAATATCTAGATTAGAAATAAGCGTTGATGTTTTAAGTGAAGCAAAACCGATAAAATCAGTCTTTGAATTAGATGTTAAACGTTATGGAGTCATCGTCCGTTTTAAAGATCGTTGTGGGTTATTGTTACCAAATCTTGATGGTGTCACAACGGTTGAAGATCAGGTCAAGATTGCTTTACAAAAAGGTGGAATTTCCGCCAAGGAAAAATATACAATGGAACGTTTTGAAGTTGTTCGACACAAATAAAATAGGTTTGATACTGTTATAACGAGGGCAAAAATGGAACAATTTGAATTGATAGCCACAACGACATTTGGAATTGAAGCTGTAGTCAAACGAGAACTATTAAACTTAGGGTTTGAAGTGACAAGAACCGAAAACGGAAAAGTCACCTTTTTAAGTGATCTTTCCGGAATCGCAAAAGCCAATTTATGGCTTAGAAGTGCTGATCGAGTTTTATTAAAAATCGGCGAATTTACTGCAGTAACTTTTGACGAGTTATTTGACCAGACGTTTCAACTTGATTGGGGAAAATACATTGTAGTTGATGGCAAATTTACTGTCAATGGTAAATCAGTAAAATCAACATTATTCAGTATTTCTGATTGCCAATCAATTGTCAAAAAAGCAATTGTAGAAAATCTAAAAAGAAAATACGATGTGTCTTGGTTTGCTGAGACCGGAGCCGATTATACAGTGCTAATTTCGATTTTAAATGATGTTGCAACTTTGACAATTGATACAAGTGGTGTTGCTTTACATAAACGAGGATATCGAATCAAAACCGTCAAAGCGCCTTTGAAAGAGACATTGGCGGCAGCCATGATTATGCTAAGCTATTGGAATAAAGACCGAGTTTTGTATGACGTCTTTTGTGGCTCGGGAACAATTCCAATCGAAGCGGCTTTAATAGGCAAAAATATTGCACCCGGTCTTCATCGTGATTTTTCTGCGAAGCATTGGCCTTTAATTGGGGAAGAAATTTGGAAATTTGAAATTGAGAAAGCCGTTCAATCAATTGATCATGAAAGTAAATTGACGATTTATGCTTCTGATATCGATAGTGACTGTATCGAAGCTGCTATAATTAATGCTGAGTTAGCTCAAGTGAGGGAATGTATCACATTTCAGCAGTGCGATTTCCTTGATGTGGACTATCATGATGAATATGGGATTTTGATTTGTAATCCTCCATATGGAGAAAGACTTTCTCTTGATGAAGATTTATTACCGCTATATTTAAACATGGAAGCCAGGTTTAGCAAACTTAAAACTTGGTCAATCTATATTTTGACTGCTTTTGAAGGATTTTCAAACTTAAAAGCTAGGAAACCAGATCGAGTAAGAAAATTATATAATGGAAATATCGAAACAATGTATTTTCAGTATTATGGACCACGCCCCGCACAATTTGATAAAAAGCATGGGGTGATCTAATGTTTACAAAAGATATGATAGCTCCTTGCGGGGCTAATTGTGGGATTTGTATGGCTTTTTTGAGGACTGCAAATCGCTGCTTTGGATGTCTTACCCATGATGTTTCTATTGCAAAAGTCGGTAGAAACTGTCGAATAAAGATGTGTAATAAAGAAAAAGGGTTTGGATACTGTTATGAGTGTAACGAATACCCTTGTTCGTTAATCAAACATCTTGATAAAAGATATCGTCTGAATTATAGTTATTCGATGATTGACAATTTGAATGCGATAAAGACGGATGGCATCGACAAATACCTTGCCAACTGCGAAAAAAACTACACTTGTGATTGCGGAGGAATAATCTGTATTCACCGAGGGTATTGTATTAAATGTGGGAAAATAAGATATATAAATAACAGTAATTCTCGAAAAAAGATTATCTGACAAACCATTGCTTATTTCTTTGTCGGTAATGTTATTATTAGTTGAACAATACTGTTTTAGTAAAAATCAATGCCATATAACTTAACAAAAACATTTCATAGCCAAGCGATTTTACAATTTTCGGAATAAAATACAAGAGTAACAATCGTTTTTTTTTAATAACAGAAAAAATCCCACAAATAGTAATGATTTTGTGCTTCCCACAATATATTATATGTGATATAATTTATTGTTAATGAAGAAAAAATATAGGGAAGAATTTTTTGATTTCAGACAATTATTGACACTACGTCATGGAAGGAGCGGTCGCATGAGAACTCTTAAGAACCCACTGTTTATATTCAGTGTCTTTCTGGTTTTCATATTGGTTGCTTTTTCTTATGTTTTTTGGCTGTCTTCCAATTTTATTGAAGCAAAACAAGAACAAATTATGTTAATGCACCGAGATAATGCCTCAAGTGTCATAGAATCTAATTTTGATGGCATTGAAATGGTTCTTGGTTCTGTTCGTAATTATATGACGAGCAGCCCAAGCGATAGTGATCTGTTAAATTTATTGATTGGAATTGATCAAGAACACGAAGAAATATCTTCTATTTATTTTTATCGTCCCGACTTAACGATGGTTAATTCATCAGGATATGTTCCCAGCCCGGGGAGCGATTTTCGAACTCGGTTGTGGTATCATATGGCGATCTCATCTGATACATATGTATATACTCCAGCATATGTTAATTCATCTAGTGATAGAGTAATAATCACCATTGCTATTTCGATATATGATGAGGGCGTTTTTGCTGGTGTTTTAGCTACAGACATTGATATTATGACCATTACTGATTTTGTCTCCGACATGCAAATTGGAGATACTGGCTATGCTTTTTTGATTGATACAAACGGGTCATTTATAGCCCATCCGGATTTAGATGAATCGGCAGTTGTTTTAGTTCCTGCAACTGAACTTGAGCCGCTTCTTGCGGATTTAACGGGAACGGATGTTAAATATGACTTTACAATTCAAGATAAAGAAGGCGTGCTTGCATATACCATTTTGGCAAGAGGGTCCTATCAATTAGGCGTTTTTATGCCTGCCGAAGAATTTACTCAAAATCTTCAATTACTATCGATGTTATTTTCTATTTTCGCGGTAGTTTTGGTCATTGTGGCTGTAATTATGTCGCTATTATATACTAAGACGATTAGTCGGCCGATGGTGCGTTTGCTAAATGATATTCAAGCGATTAACCTAAATTCAGACAGTAATTATCGACTACCGGAATCCAAAAATATTTTTGAGTTTTGCGATGTTAGAACCACATTAAACGCAACTTTGGCGACGATGTCAGAAGCAACAAAGCAAAACATTGCTGATAAGCGCGAACTTTTGAAGGAGAACCAACGAGTTACGCTTTTGATGGATTCAACAGCTGATATTATCTTTGAAGTTGATTTAAACAAACGGTTTTCTTTGGTTTTCGGTCGCGGTTTAAAAAATATAGGAATGACTCCCGATGATTTTTTAGGAAAAACGGTCCTTGAGGTTTTTGGTGAAGCCGGAAATGAACGCAATCAGTTATATGAAAAAGCTTTGCAAGGTGAACATCACATCTATGACTGGCAGTTGACTCGAAATAAATCGACTCTATACTTTGAATCATCGATTTCTCCGATTTATGATGAAACGGGGAAAGTCACGGGCGCTGTTGGCATCACAAGAGATACAACCGAGCCAATGTTACGGCAAAAAGAAGTCGAATATTTAAATATTCATGACTTTTTAACGGGATTGTATAATCGAAGATATTTTGTCGAAGAACTCACAAGACTTGATGCTTTACCAACAATCCCATTAGCTTTAATGATGATTGATTTCAATGGTTTGAAAATATTAAACGACGCATATGGGCATCATTTTGGTGATATCGCTTTAAAGAAAACCAGCGACACTTTGACATCCATAGCCGGAAAGGACAATCGTGTTTGCCGAATTGGTGGTGATGAATTTGCAATTATTGTCCCAAAAGCCGATTTGGAGACAATTGAGAATTTTAAAACGAAAATCCAAACCGAATTAGCTAAAATCTTGATTGGCAACATTCCGATTTCGGTCGCAGTTGGTTATGATATTAAAGTCGATCCTCAAGCGAGTCTCGATGAGGTTATGAAAAACGCAGAAAACCGAATGTATCGCAATAAAGTGACCGAAGGTCGCAACATTCGCAATAGTGCAATCAAAGCGATTATGAAAACTGTGACTGATAAATTTTTAGATGAGAAAAATCATTCCATCCGTGTCGGCCAATATTGTAAATTAATCGGAGAAGCAATGAAACTACATTCAGACGATTTAAAAGAATTAGAAATTGCTGGCTTATTCCATGATATTGGCAAGATTTCAATTCCGGATGCCATTTTGGATAAACCCGATATGCTTACCTCAGAAGAATATGCAATTATCAAAACTCATACTGAAAATGGCTATCATATTTTGCGGGCAGCCGATGAATACTCAGGGTTGGCTGAACATGCATTATCACATCATGAGCGGTGGGATGGGACAGGATATCCAAGAGGCTTAAGCAAGACTGATATTCCTTTGTTCTCAAGGATTATTAGCATTGCCGAAGCATATGAAGCCATGACCGCAAAGCGATTATATCAAAAACAAATGAGTGAAGAAGAAGCAATTGCGGAAATGATTCGCTGTTCTGGAACACAATTTGATCCAGATGTGACCAAAATATTTGTCGAAAAAGTACTAACTCGTCAATTAAATGGCAAAGCAGCAAAGAATAAAACCAATTCAAATTAAGATAATTTAATTACTATGTCTGTGATTCTTCACTGACTACGAAAAAGGCATGATGAAACGGGAGATTTCTTGATATGTAAGGAGATATGAAATGAGAAAATTGTTCTTAGCATTTATGTTGGCCCTTACTGTTTTTGGAGTATATGGATGTCAAGGCATCGCTCCAATGCCCGAAAAAATGCCTGACGATTTCGATTTTACTATCGCATGGGGGATTAATAAGTTAAACTCGTATAATAGTCGTACTAATTTACTCATCAAAGATATCGGTGATGAAGGTTCGGCTTCAGTTCCTTTATTCATTACCGATGACAAAATGAATGAAATCTATGATAATTTACTTGCAATCGATATACTGTCGTATCCCCACGAAGTAAATTTATATGGAGAAAGTTATATGATTACTCCTAGTTTTCAAATAGAAATAATCATAATGTATAAGTGGGGAAGTTATACCATCAATATTCCGTGTGTCGACGAGATGGATGGAGAAGAGATTGTCACAGGTCAAGAGTTACTCGCTGTTTGTAAGGAAATAGTTGAGTATATCAAATCCACCGATGAATATAAATCCTTGCCTCCTTCAAGCACGATTTATATATAGTTTTCTATAAGTAGTAGGTTAGTAAGTTTTCTTTCGTTCCATATCTAAGGAGATTATATTATGTCATCTATTTTTCGATTGTATTGTCGAATATATCAATTTGTTTTCCGAATTACTTCGATATTTTTGCCCTTTCGTGAACCGAAAATACTTCAAGGAAATAATTGTCTTTCTCAATTGCCAGCTTTGATTTTTAATCAGGGTATTACAAATATTCTGGTTGTGACTGATTCGGGTTTAATGAAAACCGGTTTAGTTGAACCCCTATTAAAACAATTTGATGTTCATAAAATCCAATATTGTTTATATGATAAGACCAATGCAAATCCAACAATTACCAATATTGAAGAAGCAGTAAAAATGTATCTTGAGTGCCAATGTCAAGGCATTTTAGCCATTGGCGGTGGGTCGCCAATGGATATGGCTAAAGGAACAGCCGCTAGAATTGGCAATCCTCATAAATCGATTCCGCAAATGAAGGGCCTTTTAAAGGTCAGTCATAAAATACCGCCCTTGTATGTCGTTCCAACAACTGCGGGAACTGGCTCAGAAACGACACTGGCGGCCGTGATAACCAACTCAGAAACCCATGAAAAATATGCTATCAATGATCCGTCATTAATTCCTGATTATGCCGTTTTAGATCCATTGATGACATTGGGCTTGCCAAAAAACATCACCGCTTCGACTGGAATTGATGCGCTGACTCATGCCGTTGAGGCCTTTATTGGACAAAGTAACACAAAACATACTGAAAAAATGGCCATTGAGGCAGTAAAATTGATATTCGAGAATTTACCTACTGCATATAATGATGGTACTAATCTTCTCGCTCGAGCCAATATGCAAGTCGCTGCATACAAAGCTGGGGTAGCGTTTACACGAGCATATGTTGGCAATGTTCATGCAATAGCCCATACTCTTGGAGGATTCTACCAAGTTCCTCATGGCTTAGCTAACGCAGTATTATTACCTTATATTCTTGATTTTTATGGAGTAACAGCTTCGAAACGATTGGCTTATCTTGCCGATTCGGCTGGGCTTTCGGACCCAACTGATTCTTGTGAACAAAAAGCAAAAAAATTCATTGCTTCTATACGAGCGTTAAATTCATCAATGGCAATTCCGGAAAAACTTCCAGGGATTATCCAAGAGGATGACATACCTTTGATGGCAAAAAGGGCTTTTGCTGAAGCAAATCCATTATATCCGGTACCAAAGATTATGAATTATATCGATTTCGAAACGATTTATCGGTTGATAATGTAACAAAAATCATTTTTATCGAGGTTTGTAATATGACATTATGGGAATATTTAGTAGCGGAAATGATTGTGCAGTTGGTTATTGCTTCAACTATCTTGATGGTTATCGCAGTAATTATTAACAGATTTGGAATCAAATATGAATATATGCCAAAATTGGCGGATGTTTTATATTATTCCTCAAATTTTATTGCTATTTGTTCGACACTGGTAATGTTTTCAATTGCAGTTGCTTGCTTTTTAGAAGCTTTAGTTACTCAGATGGTAATATTTGGTGTATTATCTCTTGGCTTTTTTATTATCACAATTAAGATTAATAAATCACGATCATAGATAAGCTATATAAAAATAGATTGCATATCGAAAGCAGATGGGATTATCATCTGCTTTCTTTTATAATAATTTTCAGTCGGTAAAGCGGAAGAATCATTGTAATTGATCTTAGATTATGGTATATTTCGACTGTGCTATTTTTATTTTGTGGAAATATAAATGTTTGTTAATGGAGGACATAAATGACATATATACAAAAGTATCTAAAACTTCTTAGTGCTGACTACCCAACAGTTCAAGCTGTTAGTACTGAACTTATTAATTTAACTGCAATTTTAAATCTCCCGAAGGGCACGGAAGTCTTTATTACGGATATACATGGTGAATATGATGCCTTTAATCATATTTTGAAAAATGCATGTGGTATCATTCGTGCAAAAATAAATCTTATTTTTCCGGAAATGCTTGAAGCGGATAAATGCCGTTTAGCTTTTTTCATATATTATCCCAAAGAGATGCTCCGAAAGTATCAAAATCAGCTTTCACAGACCAAGATGAAAATCATGCTTAAAGATATCTTATCGCATATGATGGCTATCTGTTTAAATGTTGCCAGTAAATATACTAAAAGTAAAGTTCAAAAGTGTCTTCCTACCGAGTTTGCTTATGTTATTCAGGAATTGTTGTACGAGTCGCACGAAAATGATGATAAAATTCGATATTATAAAGCAATTATTGAAGCGATTTTTTCGACTAATCGTCAAAACGAATTTATTGTCCAAGTCAGTAAATTGATTCGAAATCTAGCAATTGATCGTCTTCATATTGTGGGTGATATTTTTGACCGCGGTAGTCAACCACACCGGGTATTACAGAAACTGCTACCAAAAAAAGAGGTTGATATTCAATGGGGAAACCATGATATCATCTGGATGGGAGCGGCTTGCGGATCAGAATTGATGATTGCCAATGTTATTCGTATCGCTGCCCGGTATAACAACCTCGATTGCTTAGAAGATGGGTATGGGTTCAATCTTGTTCCATTAGCGCGACTTGCTCATAAAATTTATAATAACGATCCTTGTAAGGAATTCATGCCTAAAAGTGTTGATAATGATATTAACGAAGATGACCGGCAATTTGTAGCCAAAATTCATAAATGCATTGCTATAATTCAATTTAAACTTGAACAGACAGTTATCAAACGCAATCCCGATTTCCATTTAGATGATCGCTTATTGCTTGACAAGATTGATATACTAAATAAAACAATAACGATTGATAATACCACATACCCGCTTCTTGATTCATCGTTTCCGACTATCGATTTTGATCACGATCCATATCGACTGACAAAAGAAGAAAAAGTGATTATGGATCACTTAGTTCAGTTGTTCTTGTATAATGACATGCTCCAAGAACATATTTTGTTTATGTTTCAGAAGGGTGAAATGTTCAAGAAATATAATAATAACTTGTTATTTCATGCGGCAATCCCATTCACTGAAGAAGGTGATTTCCGTGGTCAAGTTATTGATGGAACCATTTATTCGGGAAAAGCTTTATTTGAGGTTTTAGAACAAAAAATACGCCACGCTTACCAAAATCGGTATGCTACAAAAAATCCTGATAGTGACTACTTTTTATTTTTATGGCAAGGACCAGCAAGTCCATTATTCGGGAAAAACGCAATGAAAACGTTTGAACGGTATTTTATCGCTGATAAGCAAACGCACCAAGAAACAACTGATCCATATTTCAAAGTGAGACTCAATAAAACCGTATTAAAGAAAATCTATAAGGAATTTGATTTAGATTGGGATCATTCTAACATTATTAATGGTCATGTTCCTCATGATGTCACTGCCACTCATGAAGTTGTTTTGGCTGATAACCGAATTTATAGTATTGATGGCGGAATGAGTAGGCAATATTCCAAAGAAACATCCATTGGCGGTTATACATTGATAAGCGACTCACATTCGATTTCACTTGTCAGTCATGAACGATTTGATTCATCCGAAGAGTTGATCGCTTCCGAACGGGATATTATTGCTGTCACCCATAATGAAGACATCAATACGAGAAGAACATATATTTATGATACCGATAAAGGCAAAGAATTGAAGGATCGCATTAATGATCTGCGTCGGTTACTTGAATGTTATTCGGATGGCTCGATCAAAGAAAAAACTCATTGATTGATGTGATTTTTTAGTTTTTATATGCAAACATTTAAAATAGATGGCTCAGTTGGGCCATCTATTTTAATGATATGAATTGTGATAAGATGTTTGTTTTAATTATAAAAATTATGGCAATATGGAACGGATAATAGATATAGAAAAACCATTTATTATATTTGCCGAGTCTTCCATTGTATAAAAATATTGGGATAAACGCTAATAGCGAAAACCATTGACTTATTCCCAAATATCGAGCATCCCAATCTAGTAGACTTAGCATCGGCCACTCGATAAAAAATAAACTCATGATAACAAAAGCAGTTAGTTGTAACCACCGATTTGGTAATACTCCAAAAATAAGTATCATCAATACGCCATACAATCCATATTGAAGCGGGAGAATGTATGACAAAACGAGAACGGGAAGAATTAACATTTTAACGAACCATTTCTTGTGAAAAATAAATATTATTGTAACAAGCCCCATGACCAGTGGGATAAATACATTTGTACTGAGAAAGTTGGAAGCATCACCGGTTGTAAGGAATACAATAAAGATTACAGCTTCTGATATCAGGGCGGCAAAGAATAGTCTTCCAAGGTAGCGCCACACGTTATGCGTGTGACGAAAGCCTTCGGCAATCATAAAAGCAAATAATGGATAAGCAACTCTACCGATATCTCGAAAGATATCATATATAATTCCTTCAGGTAATAAATGATATGCGATATGGTCAAACGTCATCGCAATAATTGCTATCCATTTTATAATCTTAATGGTCGTGATAGTTCACCCCCCCCTTGGGAAATTCAGTTTTTAAAAATCATCCTTGGTATCCTGGAAGTGATGTCCAAATTATTATTCCTATGAAGCCAAAAATGATAGCACCAAGAAACCAAAATGTAATAGCACGGCTTGTTTTTGGCGTGAAGGGTTTTGTCATCCACATATATGGCAGTCCAATCGGATATAAAAAAATTAATAAAAGGATTGCGATAAGTTTGTTTTTTGGTCTATCAGAAAAGTTTTCTTGCAATTTGAGAGTCGAATTGGAAAAAATCGGTTCGACTCGCTCACCGCAAAAAAGACAAAAGTGATCATCATTTCCAATTTTTCGACCACAAATTTGACAATATGTCATGTGTTTTCTCCCGATATTTTGTATATATAAATTCATTTTACCAAATATGACTATTAGTTACAATGTGCTATTCTAAATGAAAGTCATAAGATTCAAAATATCTGAGGTGAAGTAACTTAGCCATGAACCAAGGACAAGCAATGCTAGCCAAGGGAAATATGTCATCATGTATTTACCAAACCGACGATATGTAGTAGACTATAAACAAATCAGTAAATCTTTATACATTGTTTGTTTGGACTGGAGGACTAAAATGGAAATAATTACAAAACGATTGCGATTAGTTTCGATTAGTTCCGAATTTATTGATGATATATTTGTTAATTTTACTAGTGAGATTACAAAATATATGTACCCAAAACAAGCAGCAAACCGGAGCGAGACTGAAGAATTTGTGACTTCCAGTATGAAAAACAACGCCGATGGAATCGAAAATGTTGTGGTTGTGATAAATAAAAACACTTCCGAGTTTTTAGGATGTATGGGGGTCCATTCTCTCAACACTTTAAATCCGGTTTTAGGTCTGTGGATTAAAAAAAGTGCTCATGGCCATGGCTATGGAATTGAAGGCATGAGCGCCTTAATTAAATATGCATATGAGCATTATAACTTTCATCATCTTGTTTATGATGTTGACAAAGATAACTATCCATCTTGGCGAATAGCTGAGAAAAATGGTGGGGTGATTCGTCGTGAATATGTCAAATACGGTGCTTCTGGTAATCGCTTAAATTTGATTGAATATTGGTTGTATAAGAACCCAGAAGATATTAAGAAAACCCCACCGATATTTTTATTTCAAGGTGATTCAATTACCGATTCAGAAAGAGATAAAAATTACGTATATGGACTAGGAAATGGTTATGTTCATATGGTTCAAAGTCGTTTTCCCGGGAGTATTGTAATTAATCGGGGAAATAGTGGCAATACTATTTTCGATATGGCAGCGATATTGGAAACGGAAACAATTGCTCTTCAGCCGGATTTAGTTTCAATCTTAGTTGGCATCAATGATATTTTGCATCATTATCGTGATGGAATATCATTTACTCCAAATACATTTGCGGCGGAATACAGAAAAGTATTAGTAAGCATAAAAACAGCTTTGCCGGCTGCCAAGATCCTGATCATTGAACCTTTTGCTTTTCCATCTGGCGAATTTAAACCAAATTGGCAACCGGATTTAACCAAAATCCAAATAATAACACGACTTTTAGCAGATAAATATGCTGATTTTTATATTCCCATGGCGACTGTTTTGGCTGAGCAAGCGAAAACAATGGCATATGAAACGATCTTATATGATGGAATTCATCCAACAAGACTTGGTCATCAATTGATTGCTAATGCGATTATCAATACAATTGGAACAAGTTATTAGATATTTTTTTGCTAATTCTTGTTATTATACAATTAAGAAGGCCGTTTAACGATGGCTTGCGAGGATATCCAATGGAAGTATTTATTGCACTATTTGCAGTAATTGTGGTGGGGTTGATTATCGGGGAAATCAAGTGGGGAATTCTCCGGAAACCATATGATCCATCAAAGTGGTCGCATAAAGTCATATCTGCGATTGTTATTTTGCCATGTTTGGTTTTATCACTACTATTTTATGTTTTTATTTCTAGTCCCATATATAACTCGGTAGCATATCCTTTGACCGAAGGAGTTAATCATTATAACCCTTACATCCAACAGTTTGATGCTTTTCAAAAAGGTCAACTGTACATTGATTATGCGGTTGACGAAGATTTATTAACACTAGAAAATCCGTATGATCCCATTCAGAGAGAAGGAATCTATTTTTTATGGGACCGAGCGCTTTATGATGGTCATTACTATTCTTATTTCGGAATTGCCCCGATTATTTTCGTATATTATCCATATTATATATTAACTGGAGAATTGCCTTCTGATGCTTTAGTTGGTTTAATATTTTTGTTGTTGACAACGGTATTTGTTCCATTAATTATTTTTGAATGGGCAAAGAAACGAGCAAAAAAAACACCTTTTTCGCTTCTGTGTGTAGCTAGTATAGCAACAACTCTGGGCACAAATGTTTTTTTGGCAGCAAGAGGGGTTCAGCCATATTACTATATTGCTATTTTGGCAGGAATGGCTTTTCTAGCAATTTTTTTGTTTTTATTTATAAAAGGACTATTTACGGTGACAAAAACGAGATTAATTTACCTGTTTGGTGCCGGAGTAGCTTATGGATTGTTGTTTCTTTCACGCATTAATATGGCTATTTTAGCTGGTTTCATTATTTTACCGAGTCTTATATTTTTCGTTATCAAGCGAATTAAAGAGAAAAGCCAATACAAATTCATTGTTGGCGATTTGATTGTTTTGGTGATTCCGGTGGTTGCTACTTTGGTTTTTACCTGCTGGTTTAATGCGGCCAGATTCAGTTCGCCGTGGGATTTTGGCACAAACTACCAGTTGACTGTCAGCGATGTTTCTCAAAACACATTACGAATCACGGATTTAGGACCAGCAATTTACCATTATATCATTCAAAATCTGGAGATAAGCAATCAATATTCATACATAGGATTTACCTATAACACTTTGGTAAATTATGGCCATTTTGTTTATCTTGATGCGAGTATGAGTATATTTGCAACGCCTTTATTGTTGGGATTATTGTTAACACCAGCTATCATTTTTAACGGAAAACATCCGCTTTCAAGACGTATCATTTTTCTTTTGATTATCATTGGTATCATTTTTGTAGCTTGGCTCAATTTTTCAATGGGTGGTTTGATTTTTCGATATACACTTGATTTGTGTTTGGTTGGCGCTTTAGCAGCAACGATTGGCCTGTTGTTAATATTCGAACGAATACTCGAAGGTAAACATAGATGGGTCAGTTATTGCTTTGGTTGCCTTCTTGCTATCTTCTTTTTGGCATCTAGCATCACTAGTGTGCAAATTGCGCTAATCACAAATGGCAACTTGATGGTGATAGAGGATTCTGTAATGGCTTTTCTAAAAGCAGTTTTGCCTTTTGTCAATCTATCGACATAAGTAATAATATATGATTCAGTTTATTTCTGTATGAATTAACCTCGAATGTGATATTCACCTTGGTTTTATGTATATTGGACAAATATCATTCCCATCATATCATAATAATAATGTTTTATTTTTTTGCTAAACATATTATTGAAATGAATATGATATAATAATAACAATGATTTAGAAGTAAACACAAATATCATTCATGACTATGCGGAGAAAGAGGGTTATAATATGGAAAAATTACAAAAATTTCTTCAATCTTATCCACAAGCTAGAATTCTAGATATCGCAACTGGCAGTGGTCAATTCATTGAATTGATTACTGATTTGAATGATGGATATGAGGAAATTATCGGGATTGATCTTTCGGATCGGGGCCTCGAGATTGGCAAGAAACATTTTAGTGGTAATCCGAGGATCCACTTCGAAAAGATGGATGCTTTTGCTATGACTTTTCCAGAGGCATCATTTGATATTGTTTGTCTGTCGAATTCATTACATCATATTACTAATGTTGATCCAGCTATCGAAGCTATGAGTAAACTACTCAAACCCCATGGAATGTTGTTGTTTAACGAAATGATATGTGATAATTTAGACATTAGGCAAATCAGCCATCGCCTTTTACATCATTTTGCTGCAAAAATCGACAGAGAACTAGGCGAAGTTCATCAAGACACTATGGAACGGGCAGCAATTATAGCCTTACTTTCAGAGCATTCTGGCCTTGTTATTCATGATGCTTGGGATTTGGAATATGAACACAATCCCACCAACACTCCTGAAGAAATAGCATCTCTTTGCCAAGTTGTTGACCGTCAACTTGGCCGTATTAAAGATGAAGGCAAAGTAAATCAGCTTAAAAGTGAAGGAGAAGTCATTAAAGAATACATCACGAAAAATGGCTTCGATTCCGCAACTCAATTAGTTGTTTTGATGGAACGATTGGATAATTAGTCAATACAGTTTATTTGGCGATCATCTTTCTTAACAATGTTTGAAAGGATTGTTTTACATTATAGTCATACAAAGAAGAAGAAAGCATTTTGCTCATCACACTGTAATGAGATATTTTTCTTGAAATATGCTAAGCAATCGTGTAAAATGATTCATAGAACATTTGGGGTTGTAGCTCAGCTGGGAGAGCGCTAGCATGGCATGTTAGAGGTCGCGAGTTCGATCCTCGTCAACTCCACCAAAAAAAACGAACTTTTAAAAAGTTCTTTTTTTTGACAAAAAAACTAGTCTGATGAATTTAGACTAGTTTATCTGTATTTTAGTATATCATATGAAAAATATCAAACGAAATTTAAGAAAATACAGTGAAATTTCGCGCTGACAAGAAAAAAACTTATTTGTGAATTGACTTGGCTGAAGAAAAATATCCTCCAACCATAGTCGATACATCATTTACAACAATCATTGCGGATGGGTCAATAAGTAATATTTGATTCATAATTTTCTGACTTGCTTTACGATTGGTATATATCATCAATATTGTTCGAGCTTCGTCCTTTCCACAGGCGGCCACAGAAGTAACGCCACAGCCAAGTTCTCTCAACTTTTCAGAAATAATTATACTCATATGATCGGAAGTAATTGTTTGTATCAACAACTTACCAAAAGCAAGTTTTTGCTCAACAATAGAGCCAAGATATACTCCCGAAGCAAAACCAATACCATAAGCGATGCCTTTCATTGGTGATTCTGACAACCCCGTTATTACAGTTGAAGCAACAAATATCCAAATTGTGATTTCAATTAATGCTAAAAAGAAGGCAATGAGACGATACCCTTTGATGATTAAAATACTTCTCAAAGTACCAATCGTCACCTCAATAATCTTAGCAAAGAAAATTACTAGTAGTTCCCAAACGGTGGTGATGGTCAAAATTTCCCATAGTTCATTCCAAAACATAATATTCAACTCCGTTGCTTTTTATATGTGTGCTTAAGCACTATTATTTATTATATCATAATCCTTATCATTATATAAATAATCGCTAGACAAAGATATTTATAGAAAATTTATTTAGGGAGTGTCATTTGAAAATATCACCAAAATTAGTGGATTTGACTAGAATAACGCTAACCCATCTTGCACTTTTGTGATTTATATATTATTATATATACTAGGTATTTATCAAATATAGTCCAATTTGCATTTTTGATAAATGCCTGAGCTTACTTACAAATTGCATACAGAAAGGATGTGAATTCGCAGAATTAGATCATTCTGGAATTCGGGTTTTTAAAATCACGATTTTTTTGTTTTAATCTCGTAATTCTAATCGACGAGAATGAATTCTTGGATTAACGCAAAGATAGATTCTTTGCAAAAAATAATTCTATATGGAGGTTTATATGAAAAAACGTTTATTGATATTGCTTTTAATGCTTTTTGCGGCAGTAGGAGTCATTGCTTGTACTCCTTCAGAAGAAACAACCACACCAACTGATATTACTACCACAACTCCAACCGAACTCGAAATCCCTGATGTAGCAGGAATTCCGACCAATTTGGTCATAACCGGAAAAGTCTTAACCTGGACAACTGCTGCAAACGCCACCGGATACATTGTCTATGTTGACGGAGTTGAACAAGCTACTGTTACTACAAACACTTATGACTTTACCGCATTAACTGGAGATGGGTTAATCTTCACAGTGGCCAGCGTCGGTGCTCAAGGTTTTGAAAATTCTCACCAAAGCGCTAGCGTTGCCTATATAGCCAATCCAGCTGAAGAAGTAACGGATATAACTGCTTATCTTTCGGCTAACTTACCGGATTTTCCAGTTCCACCGGCTGCCGTTACCGAATTAGTTAGAAAGGGTGTTACGGCTGATGATTTAGAAACCGATTTGTCAACTATCATGACATTCGTTGCTGCTTTACAAGCTTCCGAAGGCGAGCCGGCAGCAATTAAAACGGCTTTAGAAGCTATGATTGCTTCACTGACAAACTATGAAGCTTACATCAGTGCATTAATTACGGTTCTACCATCACTTATGGATGATATGATTTCTTCACTAGAAGATGTAATCGCTATGATGGAAGATGATAATACTCTTGGTGAATATGATCAACAACTTGCTACTATGAATCAGCAACTTGACATGATTGTAAATCTACAAACAGCGATTGAAACCAATTCGGATCAAATCGTTGTTGCTTTGACCAACGTTGTAACTTATCTGTTTGATTTTGAGGCAGCGATAAATGTCACGTTATTTAATAATATTGTTGATATGACCAGTGATGGTGCTGAACCAACACCAGCCGAAATCGTTACTTTGAAAAATGACATCGTTGACTTTTTATTACTCAATCTTCCTGAGGCTGCTGATATTGGATTGCTATATCAAGTAGTCATACTTCTTGAAGCAGCAGTGATGGACAAATCACCGGCACCGATGCTTGAGTTATCAAATGAATTTGGGTATTCTTGTGTTTTGAGTATGGAATTTACTCTTCAACTTTTGAGATCATTCGATGTTGCATTTGTAACTGATACCATCACCATCGTTGAGTCGGGATGGTCTGAAGACAAGACATCAGTTGAAGTTTCAATTCACTTTATGAATCACATTGCTGCATTCATGACAGCAAATCAAACTTTAATTGATAGCATTGATGCTGTGTACAGCACTGCCCAACAAGCTATTATTTTTGATGAGTTTTCCGCCATTATGAATCTGGTTATGGAATTCGCACTCTCTGGCAATGATTTTGATAGTGGAATGAACTCTGACTCAATTGCTGCAATGGTGATGATGTCCATTCTAAGTGGTCTACAATATGATTCATTCAGCGGAGCGACTGCGGTTATAGAAAGCCAAGCAGAAAAATTCTTTGACTATTTGGTCGCAACCGATGGTGAACTTCTCCGCCTGATCGGTATTAGTAACGGATTCGAACATGATTATGAGTTTGGATATATTAACTCGTATAGTGAAACTGAATATCCAAATACCACTGAATATTATGAAGCTAAGGACGATGTGCAGATCGCTCTTGTTGAAGAAATGATGTTATTATTGGACAGCACAATTGCCACTTTGACTGATACCGAAACGGGAGATATGATTGATTTTATTGCATCATTGATTCCACTGGATTTAATTATCTCCTCTGGTGAACTTGACATTACTCTTTTACAAATGCAAGATTTTCTTGCCAGCCTTGTTACAGTTTTAAAAGCTCAGGATCAAGGCGGAATGATGTTACTTAACTCGTTCTTGGATTTCTTGGTATCTGAAGATGTGTTTGATAATTATGCAATTATGCAAACCGAGGTTAGGACTTATTACACTTCAGAATATGGAGCCGATTATTATAGTATCTATGAATTTTTAGATGATCCATATGGAGAGTATTCACAAGTTATTTTCTTTTCAGGTTTACTATACGATTTTATGAATCAAACAAACTTAACTATGGTTCAAACGATGATTACTTCTGCCTTTACCTTTATGAAGACAACTAATGCTATGGCAGTTTCCGGTATGACGATTGACCAAATAAACGCTATGGAAACTAATGTCAATACTATGATTACTCAGGTACTAAGTCTTGCAGGCACTGTTAAGACATATGATGTAGATACTTTGACAGCAGATGAAATAGATGATATTTTAATGCTCATGGAGTTATTCTCAAACAATCAAGTTGAATAAATAGATTTATCTTTCAATTAAAATGTTTTAATATGCAGTAATAAAGCCGTCTGTAAATTGACGGCTTTATTTATTGATTGTCGTTCTTTATATGTTGGAATTAAGCACAAAATAAGGTATAATAATAATCAGCAAACAAAAGTATTATTTTGTTAATATGATGTGATTAGTATTACGCGAAAGGCGAAAGGCTATGCAGAAACTTTGGAATCGTAATTTTACCATTCTAACTATTGGGTCATTTGTTTCTGCTTTAGGCAGCTTTAGTTCTGGCATTAGTTTTGGCATCTTAATATATCGCGAAACAGGATCCCCCTTAACCCTGGCATTATTCACGGTTGCTAACATTATTCCAAGGATGATAACTGGGTTTTTAGCTGGTCCATTTATCGATCGTCATTCGCGGATAAAGATTATATATATGCTTGATTTTGTAACTGCTTTCTCTTTTATGGTTGTCTCTGCAATTTTATTTTCAGGTTTTTTTAATGTAATTATCTTTACTGTTTTAGCAGCTTTTTTTGGGGTTATTGACACCATATACCAAATTGCTTTTATGAGTTTATTTCCAGAAGCTATCCCCCCCGGTCAACATTCAAAAGCCTATTCAATTGCCAGTATTATTTGGCCGATATCTGCGGCTATCATTTCGCCGATAGCAGCATATATGATTGAGAACTTTGACCATGGAATTGCCCTTTTAATGGCTTTTAACTCCTTAATGTATTTAATTGCGGCAATTGTTGAGATTAAAGTAAATATTAAAGAGGTTTTAAATAATTCGCCCGGTAAGCGCCTTCAATTTATCGAAGATCTCCGTGAGGGGTTTAAATATTTTAGGTATGAGAAAGGCATTTTAGGAATTGGTATTTTGTTCGCTTGTTTTTCATTTGGATATGCGGCTCATGACCTTTTGACTTTGCCATTTTTTATGACTAGTAATGTATTTACCATTCAAGACTATTCCTTTATCATTACTGCAAGTTCAATCGGACGTGTAATTGGAGCTTTAATTCATTACTCATTTAGTTATCCGCCGGAAAAACGATTTGTTATTGCTATTTTTGTTTACTTCATCGTTGAAGCAATCAACGCTTCTTATTTATTTTTACCATTTGTATTTATGATTATCTTAAGTTTTATTATCGGTTTTTTAAGTGTCACTTCATACACAATTAGAATTAGTGCTACTCAAGCATATATTCCTTCATATATGCGGGGACGAATTAATTCAACTCATAATCTGCTTTGGAATATCGGGACAATAACTGGAGCATTAGTCATTGGCTTCATTGCTCAATATACAAACTACGATTATCGTATTATCATGTTAATCGGAACTACAATCTCGATTATGGCAATTGTCGTAATTCCTATTAGAATGCACCGTGAATTTAAAAAGATTTATAATGCAAAAATATAAAAGGAGAAAATTATGCTAAAATTCATCAACACGCAAAATGCACCAGCTGCAGTAGGGCCTTATTCTCAAGCCGTCTTAGCAGGAAATACCCTTTATGTTTCTGGACAGATCCCGTTTGTGGCCGAAACCATGACGGTTGCTGGCCCAGACATTTCGTCGCAGACTCAACAATCATTAAAAAACATTAAAGCCATCATCGAACAAGCAGGATTTGAAATTACAGATATCGTTCGGTGTACCGTTTTCATGCGAAATATGAATGATTTTTCCACAATGAATAGTGAGTATCAAGCTTTTTTTGCAGACCATAAACCAGCTCGCGCAGCTGTCGAAGTATCTAGACTTCCTAAAGATGTTTTAGTCGAAATTGATGCCATCTGTGTAAAGTGCTAATTATACTTACTTACTGATATGAAGCATAGCATTTGCCTTGTAAGGCATTTTTCGGTTGCTGAAAGCGCTTGACAAAACCGACCATCTTGGATAGAATGAATCAGGAAATAGTGGCTATTTTTCTTGCCTTTTTGCACTATATACCGAAGATGCATCGAATTTGGTTTAAATCGCTACAACAGGGTAGCGATAAAATACATACAGGAGGAATTTATGAATCAGAAAATTTTTATTGTCGGAGCAAAACGTTCACCAATCGGCTCTTTTCTTGGCTCTTTTAAGGATTTAACACCGGTCGATTTGGGAGTTCAAGTCTTACAACAATTATTAACTGAAACCCATGTCCCGGTTGATAAAATTGATGAGGTAATCATTGGTAATGTTCTTTCCGCTGGGGTTGGTCAAGGAATCGGACGGCAAATTGCCATCAAATCCGGTGTGCCCATTGAAGTCCCAGCCTATTCAGTTAACATGGTTTGCGGCTCGGGTATGAAAGCAGTGATGAATGCTGTGGCTGCTATCAATGCGAAAATGGCCAACATCATCGTTGCCGGAGGGGTAGAGTCGATGAGCCAAGCCCCATTTTTGGTTCCGGGAAAAGTTCGCGATGGCTTTAAAATGGGCGATATGAATGTTATTGATGATATCTTAGTAGATTCATTAGTCGATGCCTTTAGCAAAACTCATATGGGAATTACCGCAGAGAACATCGCTGAAAAATATAGCATTACCCGTGCTGAACAAGACGAGTTTGCTTTGAGCTCTCAAGCCAAAGCCATTGCGGCTGTTGACTCAGGCAGATTTGCTGATGAAATTGTGCCTATCACTGTAAAAAACCGAAAAGAAACAATTATCGTATCTCATGATGAATATCCGAATCGAACAACATCATCAGAGAAAATGGCTAAATTAAGACCGGCTTTCAAAAACGATGGATCAGTCACTGCCGGAAACGCTTCTGGCATCAACGATGGGGCTTCTTTTACCATCATTGCAAGCGAAGCGGCAGTCATACAATATCAACTGCCAGTCATCGCGGAAATCATTGCTGTGGGGCAAGGAGGCGTTGACCCCAACTATATGGGCCTTGGTCCTGTGCCGGCAATCCGAAATGTTCTTAATAATGCTGATATGAAATTATCAGATATGCAGTTGATTGAGTTAAATGAAGCTTTTGCTTCCCAAAGCCTTGGCGTTATTCATGAATTAATTGAAGAACATAAAATATGCCGCGATGATTTGTTAGCAATTACCAATGTTAACGGAGGAGCCATTGCTCTTGGCCATCCGGTTGGAATGTCTGGAAACCGCATAATCGTCACATTGCTTTATGAAATGATACATCGAAATGTTACTTATGGATTAGCAAGTCTTTGTATCGGCGGCGGAATGGGAACCGCAGTGATCATTAAACGCGTTTAAATCGAAAGAAGGAGAAAAGGATGAAATTAACTGATAAAGTTGCTATTGTAACCGGTGGTGCTAAGGGAATCGGCATGGAAATTGCCAAGGCGTTTGCGGCCGAAGGCGCAACTGTCATTGCAGCCGATATGGGAACAATGCAATATCAAGCCGATAATGTCGAATACTATCATCTAAATGTAACTGATGTTGAAGGATGCAAAGCATTTTACGATTACGTTTGTGAAAAATATGGAAAAATTGATATTTTAGTAAATAATGCAGGGATTGTAAAAGATTCAATGACACGGAAAATGACTGATGAACAGTGGGATGCGGTTATAAACGTTAACTTAAAAGGGGTTTTTAATTTAACTAGGTATGTTGGTCCCCAAATGGAGCAAATTGGAAAAGGTTCTATCATCAATATTTCCTCTGTTGTTGGTGTTTTTGGAAATATTGGGCAAGCAAATTATGCTGCTTCTAAAGCGGGAATTATTGGTTTGACAATGACATGGGCAAAGGAATTTGCTCGTAAAGGTGCCGCTATTAGAGTGAATGCTATTGCCCCGGGTTATGTTCTCACCGATATTTTAAAAACCGTTCCAGAAGAATTGCTTCAAAGTTTTGCAAAAATGACGATGCTTGGCCGATTGGGACAACCCGAAGAAATCGCTCAAGTGGCTTTGTTCTTAGCATCGGATGACTCATCGTATATTACGGGTCAAACAATAAATGTCAATGGTGGCATGCGCCTGTAAAAATACGGTTCTAAATTTCCGTTTTTTAGGCATAAACGACCATCGGCTCTTCCGGGGGTCGTTTTTTCACGGAAAGTTTTTACAGTCTTTTATATTCAAGTGAAAGAGAGATTCAAACAGTCAAAACAAGCAAAAAATAATTCACAATGAAAGCGTTTTATGATATCATTAATACTAGTAGAAGGGGTGAATAATTTGCGAATCTTCAAGCATCCGATTTTAGATTTTCCGAAAAAAAAAGTAATTCATTTTCAATTTGACGGTGTTGAATTCTCTGGAGTAGAAGGCGACACAATCGCATCAGCGTTATATGCTAATGGTATAAAAAAATTAAGCGAAAGTGTTGAACGGCATCGGGCACGAGGATTATATTGTGCCATCGGCAATTGTTCTTCTTGTTACATGACGGTTGATCATATTCCAAATATAAAGACATGTGTCACCCCGCTTTCCGAAGGGATGATTGTTGAAAGTCAAATCGGGAAAGGAGTCATCCGATGACAAACAAAGAATTGATTATTGTCGGGGGAGGACCTGCAGGTTTGGCTGCCGCCTATACAGCTGCTCAAACAGGATGTCACGTTCTTTTAATTGACCGAAATCCACAAATGGGTGGTCAGTTAATCAAACAGACGCATAAATTTTTTGGATCCGAAAAACAATTTGCTAAAACTCGGGGATTAAACATCGCAAAAAAACTTATTTCTGATGTGGAAACATGTTCAGACCGTATTGAAATTATATGTGATGCCACTGTTGTTGGCTTATATGCTGACCAAGTGGTGAACGTTTTACACAATGAGAAATATTATAAATATCATTTTGATGCCTTGATTATTGCCACGGGCGCGGGCGAAAAAATGTTGGCTTTTGAGAACAATGACTTACCAGGAATCTATGGGGCTGGAGCTGTCCAAACTTTAATGAATTTGTACGGTGTATTGCCAGGACAAAATATTGTCATGGTTGGTAGCGGAAATATTGGATTAATCGTTAGTTATCAATTGATCCAAGCCGGAGTTCACGTGAAGGCTTTGCTAGAAGCCGCGCCAAAAATCGGAGGATATAAAGTTCACGCTTCTAAGCTGCGCCGCTTAGGTGTCGATATTCTAACTCAGACCACAATTCAAAGGGCAATCGGTAATGGGTGTGTTAACCAAATTGAGACTATTGAACTTGATGATTCTTGGAAGCCAATTAAAGGAACAGAAAAACTCATCGACGTTGATGCTGTTTGTATCGCTGTTGGATTATCGCCATTATATCAATTATTAGCAATGGGCGGTGCTGAATTAAAATATGTTCCAGAACTTGGAGGTATGGTTCCAATTGTTGATGGCTTACATCAAACCACGATTAATAATATATTTGTTGCTGGTGATGTTGCCGGAGTAGAAGAGGCTTCAAGCGCCATTGTCGAAGGATATCTTTCTGGTCTTGCAGCAGCTGCTAAAATTGGATACCAACAACCTGACTACCAAAAAAGCATTGCTGATTACCAACAACAATTAAAGAATCTGCGTAGCGGTCCTTTCGGAGCCAAAATCAGGGCTGGATTAAAGAAAGTCGAGGCAAAAACCAATGCTTGATAAAACTGGAGTGGCAACACCCGAACAAGTTAAATCCCGGTTTCCCCAACCGGAACAACTGTTAAAACCAAAAGCTATTATTGAATGTTATGAAGACATACCATGTAATCCTTGTAGTACTAGTTGTCCTTTCCATGCCATTGAAATCGGTGATGATATCAATAATCAGCCTCAGTTAAATGTAGATTTATGTACTGGCTGTGGTATCTGTGTGACTAGCTGCCCTGGGTTGGCGATTATGACGGCAGAGATAAGAAATAATCTAGCAATATTCAAAATCCCTTACGAATTTTTGCCCTATCCAGAACCAAATAGTATTTGGAATGGTGTGAACCGGGATGGAAAAGTAATTTGTGATGCGAATATAGTAAAAGTATTATTAACGAACAAACAGGATAAAACGGTTCTTGTGACCGTATCAGTCGATAAGAAGTATCTATACGACTTCGTGACGGTGAGGAACAAAAATGAATAAAAAAGATATTATCATATGTCGTTGCGAAGACATTAATCTCGAACAAATCCATGATCTTCTGGATCAAGGATATACCACTATTGAAGATATTAAGCGGTTATTACGAATCGGCATGGGCCCATGTCAGGGCAAAACCTGTGGATTATTATTACAACAAGAGATTGCTCGTTACCTAAAATGTAAAACTGAGGAAGTAGCCCTTCCAAAGATTCGTCCCTTAGTCACAGGTGTAAAACTTAAGGCTATTGTGGAGGGGACAAAAGATGAACGCTAATATAGTCATAATCGGTGCAGGAATCAGTGGGACGGCAATTGCTTATTATTTGGCAGCAAAAGGGATGAAGGATATCGTTGTTGTCGATAAAGGCTATCTAACAAACGGAGCCACGGGACGATGCGGGGCTGGAATTAGACAACAATGGGCAACTAAAATGAATTGCATCATGGCGAAAAAAAGTGTGGAGTTTTATGAAAAGGCTAATCAAACACTTAAATATCCTGGTGATATTGAATTCAAACAAGAAGGATATTTAATTGTTGCTGTAACCCCTGAAGAAGATGCGCAATTCAGTAAAAACGTAGAGCTGCAAAATTCATTAGGCATCAAATCACGCAAAATCACTAAAGAAGAAGCCAAAGAAATTGTTCCTCACATTAATACCGATATGTTCATCAGTGCGACCTTTTGTCCTACTGATGGCCACATCAACCCTTTCAAGGCTAATGATGCCTTCTATCAAGCGGCAAAAAGATTGGGTGTATCCTTCTACTTTCATGAAGCAGTCCAATCAATTCAAACAGTAAATCACAAGGTTGTTAGTGTGACAACCGATAAGCATACATTTGAAACGAATAAAGTGGTTAACGCTGCCGGTGGTTTCGCACATGAAATAGGATTAATGGCGGGTGTTCCAATTCCCGTGTATCCAGAAAAACATGAGATTTTGGTAACCGAGCCAATCGAAAAGATTCAAGGCCCAATGGTAATGTCATTTGGAAAGAATCTTTATTGCCAACAGGTCCCACAGGGTAGTTTTGTTATGGGACGTGGAACTCCAGGAGCTTTGCATAATCATGATATCGAATCAAGTTGGGAATTTTTAGACGAGATGGCAAAAACGGTTGTTGCATTTCTCCCAGTTGTCGGCGAATTACGTGTCATCCGACAATGGGCAGGATCATATAATATGTCCCCTGATCGACAACCAATTCTTGGTACTGTTGATGAATGTGAAGGCTTTTACGTAGCTTGTGGTTTTTCTGGGCACGGATTTATGTTTGCACCAATAACAGGGTTATTATTATCCGAAATCATCCTTAATCAGCCCACTAGTATTGATATGACGGAACTATGTATGAACCGTTTCAAAAATCAGAAAACCATCGAAGTTGAAAAATCGGTGGTATAACGAAGGAGAAATAAAAAATGGCAATGTATCCTTATCAAACTGAACCGCTTTCCGATTTTTCAATTCCTGAAGTACGTGATTTATACACCAAGGCGCTACAAACTGTTCGTAAAAATCTTGGCAAGACTTATCCTCTTATTATTGGTGGAAAGCGATTATTTACTGGTAAATTGATTGAATCCAGAAATCCTGCTTTTGATCAAGAAGTGGTTGGTCAAGTTCATCAAGCAACCATTGAAGATGCTGAAATGGCGATGAAAGAAGCACTTACTGCTTTTGAAACATGGAAAAAAACCCCAGCTACTTCCCGAGCTAATGTATTGTTTAAAACTGCCGCGATTTTACGGAAAAACAAACATGAGTTCAGTGCTTTAATGACGATTGAGGGTGGAAAACCTTGGGTTGAGGCCGATGCTGATACAGCAGAAGCAATTGATTTTTTGGAGTATTACGGTCGTCAAATGTTATCATTGGAACGAATTGATGATGTGGTATTAAGCCGCCGAAATATGGAGCGAAATGAATATAAATATATTTCTCTTGGGGTAGGAGCCATTATCACACCTTGGAATTTCCCGTTGGCAATTCTAACAGGTATGACTTCAGCGGCCATTGTTGCTGGGAATACGGTTTTACTTAAACCGGCTTCAGTCACTCCTTGTATTGCATACAAGCTAGTTGAAGCCATGGAACAGGCCGGTCTTCCTGCCGGTGTTTTAAACTATATTCCAGGATCAGGGTCAGAAATTGGCAACTATATTGTAAATCACCCGAAAACTCGTTTTATCTCTTTCACGGGCTCAAAAGAAGTCGGAATGGGAATTTATGAACAAGCAGCTAAAGTTCAACCAGGACAAATTTGGTTAAAAAGAGTAATCGCGGAAATGGGTGGAAAAGATGCCATAGTAGTTGATAGTGGTGTCGATATTGACATGGCAGCTGATGCGATTGTAAAAGCCGCATTTGGATACTCGGGGCAAAAATGTAGCGCTTGTTCACGGGCAATCATTCATCAAGATGTATATGATGCTGTTGTTAAACGTATTGGCGAATACACAAAAGCATTGAAATTTGGAGATCCAATCGACCACGCTACTCAAGTTGGTCCGGTAATCGATAAAAAGGCCTTTGCCAAAATCAGCGATTATATTCAAATTGGCCAAAGAGAAGGAAAGTTGTTGGTCGGTGGTAAAGCTTCAAGTGATAAAGGCTGGTTTATTGAACCAACGGTTTTCGTAGATCTTGATCCGAAAGCACGAATCATGCAAGAAGAGGTTTTCGGACCATTCCTATCGGTTTGTAAGGCAACGTCTTTTGAAGATGCATTAGCAATCGCTAATAATACTGAATTTGGTCTAACTGGGGCTTTAATATCCACTAATCGTGCTCATCTTGATCGGGCCCGAGAAGATTTCCATGTTGGTAATCTATATTTAAACCGGAAATGTACAGGTGCAATTGTTGGTTATCAACCTTTTGGAGGTTTTAATATGAGTGGAACTGATTCCAAAGCTGGTGGACCAGATTATTTAGTCTTACACATGCAAGGCAAATCAATTAGCGAAGCGTTTTAAAACAAAAAGATGGTTTAAAACCCATCTTTTTTTTCGTTAGGAAAACTTAAAAAAAAACACATTATAGTATTGTGTTGCACACAGTACTGTGTTATAATTGATTTCAAGGAGGTGTCAGGATGAATTCACAGTTTAAACGAGGAATCATCGAATTATGTGTTTTATCGGAGCTTGTCGGCGATGATATGTATGGATATATGGTCATTAATAATATTTCAAGTCACCTTGACGTTAATGAGAATACTATTTATCCTATTTTGCGTCGCTTGACAATTGATGGTTATTTTTCTACTTATCTGGAAGAATCAAATCAAGGAGCACCCCGTAAATACTATCGAATTACTGATTCGGGGTTTCAATACTACATGGAATTGCGGAATGAGTGGGACCGCTTCATCGGCGGTGTATATGAAATATTAAACCAAGGAGGAAAGAAAAATGAAGAAATACTTAGAAAATTTGAAGAACGAACTGCAAAAACAAAAAATCGAAAAACAGGAAATTGAGGAGATCATTAGAGATCACGAAGAGATGATTAATGAGGCACTTGCAGAAGGCTTGTCAGAAACGGAAATTGTCGATAAATTTGGTGAACCAGAAAGAGTCGCTAAGGATATCGCTGACTCAAATCACGTAAAAGACACTCAAGAAAATAAAAAATTCAGCATGGCAACAGCATGGAAGACAATAAAAGTTGACTCGATAATTTCAAGTGCAATTATCAGTTTATTGAGTGAAGACATTACCTATGAAACTGTCAATGAAGATGAGATCACTATTTATTATGATGGAAATGAAGATATGTCTTTATATGATGTGTCTTTTGAAAATGGTATTTTCAATTTCAAAAGACGCCAAGAATTTGGCAGAATATTTTTCAAAAAACACAATAGTGATATGCAATTCCTTGTGAAATTTCCCAAAAAAATCGAAATTCATGAGTTCAAACATTCATCTGTAAGCGGTGACATAACCGTCAAAGGAATAATTGGCGATACTATAGGAGTATCCACTACGAGCGGCGACATTTCTGTAAATGGCATTGTAACTAAAACAGGGAAAATTTCATCTGTAAGTGGTGACATTGTAATGAACCGATGCATAGTAGAAACCCTAAGTATCAACACGGTTAGTGGTGATATGGATGTTGATAATCTTGCAATCAATGAGGAGTTGCGCATTGATAGTGTTAGTGGCGATGTTGAAATTAACAACACTGAAACAAAAAGAACTGCTTTCAAAACAGTAAGTGGTGATATGCAGGGAAGCGAATTTTATCCTGGTGAGATTACATTTTCATCAGTAAGTGGGGACGTCGATATCCGCAATCAAGATCAAAGCAAGATTATCAAAGTCTTGAAAAAAAGTTCCGTAAGTGGTACAATCCAAATTAATAACATTCAACGCAATAAAAATTAGTTAAAAACCAATTTGGGGGAGAAAGCTATGGATGTCATGATACAAAAGTTTCACGAAGCAATCATTAAACAGAAGGCCTATAATTATGTTTTGTATTTAACTGGATGGGATTCAGCCACCGAAGCACCACATGGTTCGTTTGCACGACGAGCAGAAATGCTAGGAATTATATCCCAAGAGGCTTTCCGTTTAATTATTTGCCCAGAATACCAAGAGATTGTCAATATGCTTTTTGCCAGAATTGACGAATTGGACGATGTAACTCGAAGAGAAATAAAAAAAGCCAAAAAGGCTTTAGATAAAATCGTTAAGATTCCGGAAAATGAGTATGTCGGATACCAAAAATTAATAAGTCTAACTCAAGTGGTTTGGGAAGACGCAAAAGCAAATAATGATTATAATTCATTCAAAACGAATCTTGCGGAAATAATTCAATATAACAAACGCTTCATAAAGTATTATGGTATCGATGATCTTCCATACAACATCTTACTCGATGAATTTGAGGAAGATATGACCATGAAGGATTACGATCAATTATTTAATCTATTAAAGGCAGAACTTGTTCCCTTTGTAAAAGAAGTAATTGCTGCTCAAAAATCTCAAGAAAAACCTTTTGAAACGGCTTTCTATCCCAAAGATAAACAAATGCAATTCAGCGATAAACTGATGAATATTATGGCATTTGATCGTTCTCGTGGATTGCTAAAAACTAGCGTTCATCCGTTTACATGGAACACTTCACCGTCGGATGTCAGATTGACGACCCACATTTTGGAAAATACGGTGTTTTCGTCGGTGTTTTCCACCATTCATGAACTTGGGCATGCAACATATGAACAGCAAATTGATGAAAAATGGGATAACACTTTGTTATCTGGTGGAACATCTAGTGGCATACACGAATCACAATCACGGTTTTATGAAAACATTATTGGTCGGTCGAAGGAGTTTTGGAATACTCATCTTGCGGATATGCAAGCGATATTTCCTGAGCAACTTGCTGGGGTTACCGTCGATGATGTCATTATCGCAATCAATAAAGTTCAGCGTTCATTCATTCGAACTGAAGCTGATGAATTGACATATTCACTCCATGTCATGGTTCGCTATGAACTGGAAAAACGGATTTTTTCCGAAGAAATTTCCGTTGATGATCTGCCAAAAATATGGAATGAATTAATGGTCGAATATTTAGGAATTGAACCACAGACAGATACAGAAGGAATTCTTCAAGACGTCCATTGGAGCGAAGGGATGTTTGGGTATTTTCCCACCTATGCTCTTGGCTCAGCATTTGCGGCGCAAATATACTACACTATGAAAAAAGAACTAGATATTGAAGCGATTCTTAGCGAACCAACTTTGGGGAAAATTAATGCTTGGTTAAAAACGAAAATTCATCAATACGGGTCAAGTAAAACTGCTAAAGAAATTCTTAAAGAAGTCACCAACGAAGATTTCAATCCTGAGTATTACCTTCGCTACCTTAAGGAAAAATATACAGCACTCTATTTACAAAAAGAAGTCCATTAGGACTTCTTATTTTTTTGACACATGGATATAAAATATTTATGTACCGAGTCATCATTTGTCAACTCGGGATGAAAAGCAGTGACAAGTTGCTGATTTTCTCGTGCTGCGACGATGTGGTCATTAACGATAGCGAGAATTTCTGTTTTTCCAAAAATACTATCGATATAGGGGGCGCGGATAAATACCATAGGAATGATTCCCAAATCAGCAAAGTGACCTTCACAAGCAAAACTGCCTAATTGTCGTCCATAAGCGTTTCGTTTAGCTCGAATTGACATTGTTTGAAATCCAAGTTTGTCAGTTCCGGATATTTGTTTTGCTAGCAGTAACAATCCCGCACATGTTCCAAATACTGGAAGTCCAGAAGTAATCAAAGATAATAACGGTTCAAATAGTTTTAAGTCAGTTAATAATTTGACCATGGTCGTGCTTTCGCCACCAGGAAGAATTAATCCTTCCATTGGCTGATCCAAATCTTTTGCTTGACGAATTTGGAAATGCTTAACATGAAGACGATCCAAAGTCATCTCGTGTTCACGAAATGCGCCTTGGATAGCAAGAATACCAATAGGCATTATTTATTTTCCCCGTTCTTCCATAATCAATTTAATTTCTTGTTCGTTGATACCAACCATTGCTTCACCAAGATTTTCCGAAATTTTAGCCAGTAATTGAGGGTCATTATAGTTGGTTACAGCTTGGACTATCGCTTGTGCTCTTGCGGCTGGATTTCCGGATTTAAAAATACCTGATCCAACAAAAACACCTTCGGCCCCCAGTTGCATCATTAAGGCGGCATCGGCAGGAGTGGCAATTCCGCCAGCAGCGAAATTTACAACCGGTAATTTATGATTTTCATGAACATATTTTAACAAATCATATGAGACAGATAATTCTTTTGCGGCTTCGTATAGTTCGTCTTCTGATAGTGAACCTATCTTACGAATTTCATTTTGTATTAGACGCATGTGCCGGACGGCTTGAATAATATCGCCAGTTCCAGGTTCACCCTTGGTTCTGATCATTGATGCGCCTTCAGATATCCTTCGCAAGGCTTCACCAAGATTGCGGGCACCACAAACAAACGGAACTTGAAATTTGGTTTTATCGATATGATATATGTCATCAGCTGGTGACAAAACTTCGCTTTCATCAATATAATCAATTTCAATTGCTTCTAATATTTGTGCTTCGACAAAATGACCGATTCGTACTTTTGCCATGACGGGAATAGAAACAGCATTTTGGATTGCCTTTATCATTTTTGGGTCACTCATCCGTGATACTCCGCCAGCGGCTCGAATATCCGCCGGGATTCGTTCTAAAGCCATTACTGCACAAGCACCTGCAGCTTCAGCGATTTTTGCTTGCTCGGGCGTAGTGACATCCATTATGACTCCCCCCTTTAACATCTGAGCTAGGGCTTTGTTAAGCACATAACGATTGGTTTCCATACGTATTCCTCCTGTAAATATTGACATTATTTCGTCTTTCGTATATCATTATAGTGCAAACTGATATTAAATAAAGTACCAGAAACGCTTATTATAACAATACCAGATTGGAGAACTGATGAAATGCTGACTATGTTTTTAGATCGACAATCAAAAACTCCATTATATGAACAACTTTATCTAAGAATCCGTCGGATGATAGAAGAAGGAAAATTGATTAGCAATACGAAGATGCCTTCAAAACGAAAACTAGCGACTAATCTCAGTTTGAGTGCAATAACTGTAGACAACGCCTATCAGCAATTGGTGGCAGAAGGATATTTACGATCAATCCCTAAAAGTGGATTTTATGTAGAAAAGCTTTTGATTTCAGCAAAGAAAAATGACGCAAATATTTATCTTGGCCCAGACGATAAAGAAGAACAATCAAGTCCAAAGTCTTTATATGATTTTAAGACAAATATTATTGATTGGCATCTTTTTCCCTATGATACTTGGATTAAACTAAGCAAAGAGATCTTATCACAACCAAGTTTCCCCTTAGTCAATGAAAGCGATTTGCAAGGCTGTTTAGGATTACGAAAAGCGATTGCAAAATATTTGGCTTCTTACCGGGGAATTCAAGCGGAACCTGATCAGATAGTTATTGGAGCCGGATCAGAATATTTACTTGGTTTAGTTATTCAAATGATCGACAAAAACCAAATTGTTGGTTTGGAAAATCCCGGATATGGGAAAATTGCCCGTACATTCAAAAGTCACGAGGTTAAAACCATCCCAATTTCTCTGGATGAGCAAGGTTTACGGTGTGATGAATTAGAAAAAAGCCAAGCATCAGTGATTCATATTACGCCTTCGCATCAATTTCCTTTAGGAATTGTTATGCCAGTTGGTAGACGCCTAGAGTTGCTTAAATGGGCTGAAAAAGGGAAAAACAGGCTTATATTAGAAGACGACTATGATAGTGAATTTCGATTTTCAGGATTGCCGATTCCCGCCTTGCAAGGACTTGATCGTTTGGGAAAAGTCATCTATTTCAATTCCTTTTCAAAATCACTAGCCCCATCTTTGCGGATTGGTTATATGGTTTTACCAAGAAACATGATTGTTCACTTCCGGGAATCATTTAGTTCGTATGCATGTAGTGTTCCTAGTTTTGAACAAGCCATCCTTGCTCGTTTCCTTGACGATGGTTTTTTTGAACGTCATCTAAACAGAATGAGAAAAGTATATAAAAATCGACGGGATTATTTGATTAAAGCTTTGACAAACAGTACCTTAAATGAGTACCTTGAGATTAATAATTCCGATGCGGGATTGCATTTTATCATGAGAATTAGTAACGGGATGACCGAAACCGAGCTAATAAGAACAGCGTTAAAATCTGGGGTAATTGTCTATGGCGTTTCCGATTATTATCAAAGTATATCCGCATCCATTCCCAAAGCTATGCTTGTCATGGGATACTCGGGTTTAAGTAACACGTCAATAGACACGGCCATCAAAATTCTTGAAACGGCATGGGACAATGCTAAATAATCGATATTCGTCTAATCCAAATATGCGTTTTTCAATGATATAATTCTTTTATATAGTCAGGAGATGCTTTAATGAAACAAAATGGATGGAAAAAAGAATATGAAGAATTAATAACAACGCTGAGAGCGGATAAAAACAATTACGCAATTCAGCTAGCCATCTCATTAATGAAAAAGAGTCCTGGGATATCGTATCATAGTTTGATGGTTGAAGGTCTCATCGGGATTGGCAATCTTGAATATGCTACAAAAATAGCTATGTCATTTACCAAATATATCATTGATGATCAAGAAGCTGTCGATTTTGCTAATATTACTCATGCAAATTTATTAACTGCTAGCGGAAAAATTATGGAGGCGTTTGAATATTATGAGGCGGGGTTGCGTCCAAGTGATACTATTGAATGTCCAAGAATAAATGCATATGGTACTATATGTCGCGAACTGGCGCTATCCCGTTTCGGAGAAGGGTTTTCTCCCGACCACTTATTGAACTGTTTGACATCCGCAAAAAGGAATAAAGATACGTTTTTAATTGCGCTTTCTTCGGCATATATTCTAATAGCAAAAACCTACTTAAAACAAGCGTTTGATTTTGAATTTGCACAACCGTTAATTGATAATATAGATCAAAATTCATATACTGGGTTAAAAGCGTTGGCATATATTGCGACTTTACTAAATGGATGTTACGACGATAATTATCAAGTCTTAATTATTGATTTAATTGTAAAACTAGTTCTTAGATGTGAAGGGGTTAAAGCCGGGTTTTTTCTTATTAGTGATTTTTTTGCTCGTCATCACAATCAAATTGGTGATTTAACAACCGGAAATGACTTTATTGGATGGATGAATAAATACTTGAAGCCCATTCAAGAATATCAGATACAACAGGACTCACTACTGTTTGCTAAATTGCCCGATGAACCATATATGAATTTGATGGACTGTGCTCATTGCGATGGCAGATGTTGTTATGATGGTGTATATATTACTGCGGCCGAGGAAGTGCAAATTAAAGATATAATTATCCGTTATCCAGAGTATTTCCAACAGATTCCACCTAATTTCACGGAAACTGGTGAATGGGGTTTTCTGTTCCATGGTAAGCGAACTATTCGTGTCTTCCACGAGTATACTGCAAATGATTTTCCATCACATTTTTTACATACAAAATGTATTTTTGCATATACCAATGGGGAATGTTCATTACAAAAAGTTGCCACTGATAAGGGTTATCATCCATGGAAGTTTAAACCAGCATCATGTTGGCAATTTCCATTAATCGGTCTTTTTAATGACAACGCGTTGGAACACCCTCATTACTTTGGTGTAAAGGACCCAGGATTTTGCGATGAAAAACATCCTGGCTATGTTTCATTTATGCCTTGTTCAAAAACAGTTCCAACGGGAAAGTCATGGAAAAATGTTTTTAAAAATGAGATTCAATTTTATATGTATAAATTAGAAAAGAAAACGAATCATAAGGACGATTTATGATGCTTAAAATAAACCAAATCTCACATGTTAACCCCATGTATAAACCGCTATATCATTTTTCTGCTCCTTACGGATGGTTAAATGATCCCAATGGTTTTTGTTATTTTCATGGAACTTGGCATTTATTTTATCAATATAATCCTAAAGCGGCAAGATGGGGTAAAATGAGTTGGGGCCATGCACAAAGCAAAGACCTTGTGACTTGGACTAATTTACCAATTGCTTTGCGGCCAAACACAAAATATGAACGCTTTCTGGGTTGCTTTTCTGGTTCTGCAATTGTAAGAGAAGAAATGATGTGGTTGATGTATACTGGAGTATCATATACAAAAAGCCAACAACTTATCGCTTTTAGTCGTGATGGGATTCATTTTGAAAAGATGGCAAAACCGGCAATCAATGCCACCAATCGACCTCCATTTTCTGGAAGAATGTCATTTCGAGATCCGAAAATATTTGTGGTTGACAATGAGATCTATGCCGTCATTGGGGCCGGATATAAGTGCGGAAGGCAAATTGCGTTATATAAAAGCAAAAACCAATGGGAATTTAACTTTATAGGCAGTATCCGTTCTGAGGGATTACGGACAATGGGGATTTTTGAATGCCCTGACCTAATTATAGGGAAGAAAACTGATTTGTTAATATATAATGTTATTGATGAAAAGAAAACCAATAATTCCATCGTCAAAGAGCATATTAGCTTTATTGAAATTGGCAATGCCAACCTAAATCAAGGCACATTCACAGCGACATCGATGACAGTTAAAATCGATTCGGGGGCAGATTTTTATGCACCTCAGACCGTTATTTCACCCGATGGCAGAATTATTTTAATTGCTTGGATGCAGTCATGGGGGAGAACGATTCCAACCGCAAAACTTGGACATGGGTGGGCGGGGATGATGACTATTCCTAGAGAGATTTCCATTATTGATGCGACACTTTATCAGAAACCGGCGAAGGAAATATACGCCGCTTTTGACTCACAAAAAGCTAAAGTCGATTGTTTTATCAAAGAGGAAATCAGTTTTGATACCTTTTCAGGTAGTAGTTTTCTTTTACGAATCGCAATCAGTGAGGAATCAGATTTTGGTGTTAAGATACGTAAAGGAAACCAGTGTGAAACGATTGTTAGATATGAATATGGAACTGTTTTTGTCGATAGATCTCATTCGGGACACGCAATTAAAGGTAAAAATGGTCATGATAATGGTGCAATTAAAGCATGTTTCATCGGCAAGTTGACAACAGTCAAAATGGAAATATTTGTCGACATGTCATCGGTGGAAGTTTTTATTAATGATAAGTATGTGTTGTCTTCTACCATATATCCCTTCTCTGAATCAGAATCGATTGTTTTTTATTCAAAAAAAGGGATACACATGCAAGCTGAACTTTTTCATCCCAAAAAATAAAAGGCTATCTCAGGGATAACCTTTTTAATCTGACTCAACGATTTTGTAGAGATTAGCACGGCCAATTTTACCAGTTAAAACAATTATTCCTAACTTACGATATGCAAGCAAAACGCCTTCGACTGCTGTTTTTCCTAAATGAGTTATTTTCTGCATTGATTTCATTGTGAAGGGACTTATTAATTGGCTTGGAAGTAAAGAAATGTAGTCTTTCCGTTTATTTAAATGATAGAGGATGGGAGTTCCTTTTGGATATTGGTCAATTCGGTCAAATGATTTATGTTTCGATGTGACAATTGTTTTTGTACGATATTCGTCGACATCAACTAAAAAGATGATAAAATCCAAGTTGGGATGGCACAATAAATCGCGGATTTGTGCAAGCTGTTGACCAATTGCTAATGGCTGTCCCTTTCTAGGAGAATTTCTTTTTGGCGAAAGAACTCCCATTTCGTCAATCATATAGATTGTTTTATGATTGACAATTGGATAAACAATGGTAATGTGGTATTTCAAAAGTAGAGCTTCTAATTTGGTTTTTAAAGGGAAAAATGATCCGGTTTGGATTTCGATTATTGCCCCATCGAAAAAAATGTCGACGATATAATGACCAATTTTAAATTCATGAGTAGCTTCATCGCTGGAAAAGTAGTACTTAATAGCGCGATGAAGTGTTTTTTCTTTTTGCGTACCAATACTTTGGTATGCCAAAGAAGATGGGTTATGAATATTACCAAAAGATGGAGGGTTGATCATGTTATCACCTAACTTTATTGTATCAAAAAAGACAGCTAATGACAGCAAGAAATAAATATTGATACGAAATCTAACAATATTTGGGTTGAGAATGAAAATCTGTGGTCTTTCTGACCTTGACAACTGGGCCGCTTGACTATATAATGAACATAGATATTACGGGATTAAGAAGGGAGGAAATAAGGTACCAAACGAACGGGGATTTAGGCGATGGGTTTTCCTTTGACACGCCGGTTCGTCTAAACCGACCGATGAATTCTTTATAAGTGTTATACAAGTATTTTACTAGAATGCGTTGCTTGGGATACATCAAGACGGAAAGTCCGATGATCCGGCAAACACTCCCAAATATTACTTCATGATGCCACCCCTCATAGGATCTTCCAATCGGATGGTTTTTTGTCGATTATAAGGGAGGAACATTATGACACTAGAATCAATGATACAAAAATACCCAGCTTCACCAGAGTACTTGGTCGAAGCATTACGTGATTATCAGATGGCGAAAAACGATCATTCCGTTACAGAATCGGAAATCGTGAAGATAGCCAAATACTTTAACGTTACAGAGAGTAAAGTCTGCAGCGTTGTTTCTTTTTATTCATTTTTATCAGAAAAACCAAAAGGGAGATATGTTATCCGAATTTGTAGAGATGTCCCTTGTTTTGTGAATAAATCGGAATCAATTTTGAAAACATTGGAAACACGTTTGGGAATAAAACCAGGAGAAACGACACCTGACGGATTGTTTACTTTGGAATATACGGGATGTTTAGGCCAATGTGATCACGCTCCCGCTTTTCGAATCAACGATATGACTTATGTCGATTTAACTCCAGACAAAGTAAAAGCGATTCTGTCAGAATACCGGGAGGAAAAATCATGATCGAGAAGAAAATAATATCAAAACGGTTTGATAAGATTGATCCGTATTCAATAGCTGATTATATCGCCACTGGTGGTTATAAATCATTAGCCAAGGCGATGGCTGGACAACGGATTAATATCTTAAGTGAAGTCGAAAAATCAAGGCTTCGCGGTCGCGGCGGGGCGGGATTTCCCGTTGCCATCAAAATGATGGCACTTGCCAAAGAAGCAGCCTTAGTAAAATATATAGTATGTAATGCAGATGAAGGCGAACCGGGAAATTTCAAGGATCGAGCAATAATGGAAAAAGATCCTCATTCCATTTTGGAAGGTATGATTATTACCGCTTATGCAACTAGAGCTACTAAAGGATATATTTATATCCGTTGTGAGTACGATAAACCTATCGAAATAATGAGACATGCTGTTGAAGAAGCGCGGAAAAATCATTTTTTGGGTCAAAAAATTGATAAAATTGATTTTGATTTCGATATTGAAATTCGGCTCGGAGCCGGTTCTTATGTTTGCGGTGAAGAATTTGCATTATTGGAATCAATTGAAGGAAAAACAGGACGAACAAGAGTAAAACCACCATTCCCAACATCAGTAGGACTATTTGGTAAACCGACTGAAATCAACAATGTCGAAACATTTGCCAATATTCCCGTTATTATTGGAATGGGTGGCGATGAATTTGCCAAAATTGGAACCAAGTCTTCAACGGGAACCAAGTTACTTAGTCTTTCGGGCAATGTTAATAACAAGGGAGTATATGAAATTCCGTTTGGCGTACCAATTAAAACGGTAATCGATGAATTGGGTGGCGGTGTTCCTGACAGCCGCGCCTTAAAAATGGTTCAGCTTGGTGGCGCTTGCGGTCCAATCATTCCTCGATACCTTTTGGATATGATAATTGATTTCGACCGTTTTGATGAATTTGAATCGAAAACGGGTTCAGGAGCAATCATTGTTATGGACGATCGTTGTGATATCTTTGACATTCTCCTTCGCAATGTTACTTTTTTCAAGCACGAGTCATGTGGAAAATGTGCACCTTGCCGTGAAGGTCACAATCAATTAGAGCGTCTTCTTCGTAAATTTGTCGATCGAAAGGCCACTATCACTGATCTTATTTCGATTGAATCGTTGGCACGAGTTATGCATCAAACTTCTTTATGCGGATTAGGACAAACTTCGCCAACATCGATTATTTCGACGCTTCGTTATTTCCGGGATGATTATATTGACCGGTTAGAATCGTTGGAGGTATGATGAAAATGATGGTAAATTTAAAAATAAATAATATTGATGTAACTGTCCCCGAGAATACTACCATTCTTGACGCCGCAAAAGCATATAATATTTCAATTCCGACTTTGTGTTACTATCCCGATTTGCGGATTAATTCTGATTGTCGGATTTGTTCGGTTGAAATAGTTGGCAAAAAAGGGCTTTCCACTTCATGCTCTACAATTGTTCAAGAGGGAATGCAGGTAAAAACCCATACACCACGAGTCATTAATGCGAGAAAAACAATCACTGAATTATTGTTAGCTAATCATGATGCTGATTGTACTGCTTGTGCAAAAAATATGAACTGCGAACTCCAAAAACTGGCAAATGTACTAGGAATTGATGAAAATCGGTTTGAACGAGTTCTTGAAGTTCGACCCATTGATGATCATAATCCATCATTGTTACGTAATCCTAACCGTTGTATTAAGTGTGGAAGATGCATCGATGTTTGTCGCAATATTCAAGGAGTGAATGTTCTTGAACCATTGAACCGTGGACATGAAATTATAATATCTCCACCATTTGGAAAATATCTTACTGATGAGTTTTGTACATTCTGCGGACAGTGCTCTAGTGTTTGTCCGGTTGGAGCAATCATTGAAAAAGATGAGACCGCTGCTGTTTGGAATGTACTACATGACCCGCAAAAACATGTTATTGTTCAAGTGGCTCCGGCAATTCGGGTTTCATTAGGAGAAGAACTAGGTCAAAAAGCAGGGACTATAGTAACGGGAAAATTAGTCTCCGCTTTGAAACTGTTAGGATTCACAAAGGTTTTCGATACAGACTTTACGGCAGATTTAACCATTATCGAAGAAGGAAACGAATTAATTAAAAGAATTACCACCGGCGGAGTATTACCGATGATTACTTCATGTTGCCCGGGATGGATTAATTTTGCCGAAACCTATTATCCAGAAATTCTGGACCACCTATCCAGTTGCAAATCACCCCAACAAATGTTTGGTGCATTGGCAAAGACATATTACGCCCAAAAAGAAAACATTGATCCCGCAACAATATTTGTAGTTTCGATTATGCCTTGTACAGCCAAAAAATACGAGGCAAAACGACCGGAAATGGGCTCTACGGAAAATAATCTTGATGTCGATGTTGTTTTAACAACTCGTGAAATCGGGAAAATGCTAAGACAGATGGGTGTTGAATTTGAAAATCTTCCCGAAACTGAATTTGATGAACCGTTTGGAAAGACAACCGGAGCAGCAGCCATTTTTGGCACAACTGGTGGCGTTATGGAAGCGGCTTTACGGACGGTCTATGAGATTGTCAATAAAAAGCCATTAGAATCATTAGATTTTATGGAAGTTCGGGGCATGGAAGGGATTAAAGAAGCATCAGTTAACTTAGGCGGAAAAATCGTTAAAGTAGCTGTAGCACATACACTTGCCAATGCCAAGAAAATCGCTGAACAAATCAAGAATAACGAATCTCCTTATGCATTTATTGAGGTAATGTGTTGCCCTGGTGGTTGTATTGGCGGAGGTGGACAATCATATGGAACAACTTCGAAGACCCGAAAGGATCGTCTCGCATCCCTATATACTGTTGATGCGGCGATGCCACTAAGGAAATCGCATGAGAATCCGGACATAAATAAATTATATGCCGATTTTCTCGGTTCACCTCTCGCTAAACTATCACATGAATTATTACATACCAAGTACAAGGCCAAACATCGTCATCAATAACGAAATGACTTGTGCTCAATAACGAAAATTGTTGCCTTTTAGACATTGAAAAGGCAACTTTTTTTGTACTTTTTACAGATTTTCTTGTGCTTTTATAAGGTAAATACTATAATGTAATGTTATAATATAAATAAGTACTATATAATGCTATTTACTTTGAAGGAGTACATTCATGAGCAAAATTGTCATCGCCCTCGGTGGAAACGCCTTAGGCAACCAACCATCTGAGCAAATTAGGTTAGTTGGTGAAACTGTTAAACCGATTGTGGAACTAATTAAACAAGGGCATCAAGTTATCATTTCTCATGGGAATGGGCCACAAGTCGGGATGATTAATAACGCCTTTGAAGCGGCTCGAAAAAGCGGCGTTTTGCAGCATGGAATGCCGTTTCCTGAATGTGGAGCGATGAGTCAAGGTTATATTGGATACCATCTCCAAAACGCTTTAGCCAAAGAGTTAGTTAACCAAAATCTTTGCCAAAAATGTGTTACTATTATATCTCAAGTTGAAGTTGACCCTAATGATATAGCTTTTCAAACGCCAACAAAACCAATTGGACCATTTTATACTCAATCGGAAGCAGAAGCGATAGCACAAGCAACTGGTTACATTATGAAAGATGACTCCAATCGGGGATTTCGGCGCGTAATAGCTAGTCCAAAACCAATTGACGTAATTGAGATTGACACCATAAAATGTTTAGTTGAAAATAACGTTATTGTAATAACTGTGGGCGGTGGAGGCATTCCTGTTGTCAAAGACGGAAATGGCTATATAGGAGTACCAGCGGTTATCGATAAGGATTTTGCAAGTCAAAAATTAGCCGACTTACTTGATGCTGACTACTTATTTATCTTGACCGCAGTTGAATGTGTATCACTTAATTTTGGAAAACCAAATCAAGTCGACTTACGCGAACTAACAGTTGATGATGCAAAAACATACATCCGTGATGGTCATTTTGCCAAGGGTAGTATGCTTCCAAAAGTTGAAGCAGCCATGAATTTTGCTTCTGGGAAATTAGGACGTGTCGCTTTGATTGGAGCGTTAGAGAAAGCAACTTTAGCATTGGAAGGCAAATCGGGAACCCGAGTAATTTTATGATGAGACGATCCGAACGCAAGTCTGCCGCATGAATCGCGAAGGATGGAGAGTTCGGATTTTTTCTTCAAAAGAGAAGGTTGAAACCAAAGATTTTTTTAAAAGCATTAAGGACTAAATGTAATGAAAAGCAACACCGTTAAATTATTTCATTTGATGAGGTGAGTTAAAATGGTCCAAGGATTGATTTTAGCTGGAGGATTATCAAGCCGCACCGATACTAACAAAATGACAATGAGAATCAAAGGCATGGAGTTAATTTGTCATACCGTCGAAGCGATGCAGGATTTTGTCGACGATATTTTCGTGGTAACCGGTTTTTATCATGAGAGTACTGGGGATGCAGTCATTGACTATAGTAAAGTCATGGTTGTTCGCAATCCCTTTTATGAGCGGGGTATGTTTTCCTCGGTTCAATACGGATGCCGGTTTATCGATAATGACTTTTTCATCATACCAGGTGATATTCCGTTTGTGGCTAAATCAACCTATAAAAAATTACTATCTGCCACCGGAGTTGTTCGGATTCCAGTATATCATGGACATGCTGGGCATCCGGTTTTCATTGCTAAAGAGCTTTTAAGCGAATTACGAAAAGAAGAGCGCGACTCCAATTTGAAACGCTTTTTAGACAATCATCATCCAAATTATGTTGAAGTCGACGACGATGGCATTCTTTTTGACGTCGATACTTTGGATGATCTCGAAAAAATGAAAAAACGATAGAGGTGAATGAGACTATGAGAATCGAACGTTATATGAAGGCATCATCAATTGCCGATGCTTTCGCTATCCTTCAAGAACGCCCAGATAATAAGATTATTGCTGGTGGGGCATGGTTGAAATTGACAGATCCCGTTATCAATACCGCGATTGACTTATCTTTGTTAGGCTTAAATAGCATTTCTGAACAAGATAATGAAATTGAAATCGGAGCTATGACAACCCTTTATACGCTAGAAAAAAGTGCTATTATACAAAAAATGTATGATGGTATTCTGGCACAAGCGGCAATGAAAATAATGGGGATAACAATCAGAAACATTGCCACTATTGGTGGCTGCATCATGGGTAAATTCGGGTTTTCTGATATTATTACTCCGCTAATGGCTATGGATGCGATTTTAGTCTTCCATCAGCATCAAAGAATGACACTTGAAGCTTTTTTGGATTCAAAAGCGAACTTCCAGGATGTTCTAATTAAAATCGTCATTCCCAAAACTGAGGCTCGCGGCTATTTTCACAAAATAGCTTTAACCAGTTTGGACTTTGCTGTTTTAAATATAGCAGTATCAAGAAAGAATAGCGAATATCGCATCGTTTTTGGCTCTCGTCCAGGAGTAGCTTCTCGTGCTTTCGCAGCCGAACAATACCTTAAGGAACTTAAAAACGTATCTGAAGACATCATAAACAAAGCCGTTGATATGGCAGCTTCAGAGTGCCGATTTGGAACAAATCAGCGGGGTTCAGCTGAATATCGATTAAACTTAGCAAAAGTATATGCCAAACGAGGAATAGAGGCGGTGACAGACTATGAAAATTGAGTTCACATTGAATAATAGAACCATCAGCACCCATATTTTGCCGGGAGAATATCTCATCGAAACACTACAAAAATGCAATATTCATTCAATTCGTCGTGGTTGCGATACAACTAACTGTGGAGTATGTACAGTATTGTTGGATGACAAACCAGTCCCATCTTGTTCGGTATTGAGTGCTCAGGTAGATCATCATAGCATCACTACCGTTGAAGGAATTGCTCATGAAACGGAGAAACTAAGTGCTCATTTTGGCAAAGAAGGTGCTGACCAATGTGGATATTGTAACCCCGCATTAGCACTCGCGGTTTTTGCTTTGCGGAAAGAAAATTCTCATCCGACCAGTACCGAAATTGATGAGTATTTAGTGGGCAATTTATGTCGTTGTTCTGGTTTTAAAAATCAAAACAAAGCGATTGCGGCTTATTTTGAAGAAGAAGCATATCAGGAGGAACAATAATGAAGGTAGTCAATCAGGAGATACCGTCAATAGATGGTAAAAGTTTGATGATGGGGCGTCAGGCTTATTCCAACGATTTTGCTGATACAGACTCTTTAATCATAAAAGTATTACGAAGTCCCCATCCGTTTGCTAAAATTGAGGTTATTGACATATCCGCAGCGCAAGAACTTCCGGGAGTTGTAATTGTCTTAACATATGTTGACTTTAAACGAATCCCTTTCACTCGGGCAGGTCAAGGATATCCCGAACCATCGCCTCACGATAAATTTGTTCTTGATGAATATGTTCGCTATATTGGCGACGAAGTGGCAATTGTGGCTGCCGTTGATGAAGAAACTGCTATTCGGGCTGTGAAATTGATAAAAGTTGAATATAAAGTTTTAGAACCTATTTTAGATTTTGAAACTGCATATAACAATCAACAGATATTACATCCAGAGCCAGAAATTCATGAAATGTTTCCCATTGGGTTCGATCCGAAAAAGAACATTGCAGCGCAATATCATATGGAGATTGGCGATGTCGAAGCCACACTAAATAAATGCGATGTCGTGGTGAATGAGACATTTTATACTCAAGCTCAAGCTCATGCGATGATGGAACCACACACTTGCAATGCTAGATTCGATCACTTAAATCGACTTGTCATCTATTCATCAACGCAAACACCATTTCATATTCGGCGGATTATTTCTCAAGCATTGGAAATTCCAATTGCCAGAATTAGAGTAATTAAGCCACGAGTCGGTGGCGGATTTGGAGGCAAACAAGCTGTTCATGGCGAACTTATTGTCGCGTCAGTGACAATGAGAACTGGCAAACCATCCAAATTGGTCTATACGCGAAAAGAAGTATTTGAGTCAACATACACTCGGCATCCGATGCGTTTTGATATGCGGCTTGGCGCTATGAAGGATGGCACGTTGAAAGCCATTGATTGTCAGGTTTTGTCTGACACTGGTGCTTATGGTGAGCATGCATTGACGGTTTTTATGGTGGCAGGATCAAAGGTGCTACCTTTATACAACAAAGTCGATTCCGTTCGTTTTGGCGGGAAAGTCGTTTATACAAATCACACTCCTGCAGGTGCGTTTCGTGGCTATGGAGCAATTCAAGGTAATTTTGCCTTGGAATCGGTGATTGATGTGCTTTGTCACAAACTACAAATGGATCCAATTATATTTCGGCAAAAAAACATGATAAAAGAAGGCGAATCGTCGGCGATTTTTGCGATTATGGGTGAAGGAACTGAAGGAACACCAATGACGATGGACACATGTAAACTAGAGTATTGTGTTCAGCGAGGGATGGATTTAATCGGTTGGAAAACTAAGTATCCTCGTCAAGTCGTCTCAAAAGATGTGGTTAGAGGTGTTGGCATGGCCATTGCTATGCAAGGAAGTGGCATTCCTTTGATCGATATGGGATCGGCAATCATCAAGCTCAATGATGGCGGGTTCTATAACTTACTTGTTGGAGCAACCGATATTGGTCAAAAAAGCGACACAGTTTTAGCACAGATTTGCGCTGAAGAATTGGAAACGACAATTGACAAAATTATTGTCACAAGTTCGGACACGGATTTAACCCCGTTTGATACTGGGGCTTATGCTTCAAGTACAACTTACATTTCGGGTAATGCTGTTTTAAATGCTGCCAAAGCTATGAAATCTCGTTTAATAGAAGAAGCGGCAATTATGCTTCAAACGACAATTGATAAGATTGTTTTCAATGGAAATAGTTTCTTTGACTCCCAAAAAAAGCAAAAAATTTCTTTAGAGGATTTATCGAATCGCTTATATTATAATCAAAATCAGAAACAGGTGGCAACCACTGGCAGTTATGTCGGTCATAAATCTCCGCCGCCATTTATGGCTGGATTTGCTGAAGTAGAAATTGATATTAAAACTGGGGAAACCTCCGTTATAAATTATGTCTCTGTGGTTGATTGTGGAACGACAATTAATCCCAAACTAGCTCAAGGGCAAGTTGAGGGTGGAATTGTACAAGGCATCGGTATGGCTTTATACGAAAACGTAATTGTCACTAAAAACGGAAAACTAGTCACAAATAGTTTAATGTCGTATAAAATTCCAACTCGTTTAGAAATCAAAAACTTAGTTACTGAATTTGCGGAAAGTTATGAAGAGACGGGCCCATTTGGGGCTAAATCAGTTGCTGAAATTGGTATTGATACCCCACCAGCTGCGATTATGAACGCTATATATAATGCAATTGGTGTGCGAATAAACTCGTTGCCAGCAACACCTGAAAAAATATGGCATGCCATAAATGAAAGACAGAACAATCAAGAGTAAAAGAGCGGCATTAATATCACAAATTGGCTTTTTTGAAGCCGTTGGGGAATTTAGGAAGCTACATTGGGTTATGTTTTACATCTTTTGCCATCGCTAGTAGCTAGTGCAGTAATGTTTCCAATTGCATGTTTTATACTCATCCATGCTTTTTTGAAAACAAATTTGCGGACAGCACTTTTGTTCATTGGTCTTGGAGCGGCAATATAGTAGTGACAAATTTAATTTCCTTTCTGACTGCGAGTATTGCTTGGCGAATGATGTTTGTTTTATTTTTAGTTTTTCAGGATTTGGTATTTCATACTGTATCGGGTCAACTCCAAAGTATTGAAGCTGGAATGACATTTTTTTAATGGACTGCTTGAGGGAGCGATTGGGACGGTTGTATATCATATCAAATATTACTATTTGGTAAGAAATCACTGGCGGGTTTACCAATAAAACTTATCTTCGCAGGCGCCTTTTTGCTTTTAGCAATCGTTGTGACAGTGTTCTTGTAAAATGATGTCTTGTTAATTTCTGGCTATTTTGTAAATGTCTTGATCAGGGGGATAACGATGTGATTAATATTATTTCTGGGTGTATTGATTCTGGCAAAACCAGTAAAATGATGGCTTTATACCAATTTTATAAGACTGGCGATGGGTTCGTCGCCACGAAACAGATCGAAAATAAAATAGTAAAATCTTATTGGGCAACCCGATTAACCACAATGGAGGAACGACCGTTTATTTATCATAACACTTATGTTCCAAATGACTTTGATTCTTGTTGCCAGGTTGGACCATACATGGTTTCCTCAGCCACTTTGACATGGATTGAAGAAACAATTCGAGAGATGATTACTAAAAAGATATCCCCTATTTATCTTGATGAAATCGGGTTATTGGAACTTGATGGCAAGGGATTCCACGCGATTTTTTCAGAGATGGTCGCTTCAAAACTAGAGATTTATGTGGCAATTCGTAATGAACTCATTGATGCGGTTCTAAAAAAATATGCAATATCTGAATATCAACTTATGTAAGTGAAGGAAGGACTATGCATGGACGATTTACGAATTCAGAACGCAAAAGTATATATAAATGGGCAATTTGAATATACTAATGTTTATGTGAAGGATGGGGTCATTAGTCGGCTGGCTTCCGAACTTTACCCAGCAAGCGAAATTGTTGATGCCACGCATAAATTAGTGCTTCCCGGATTTATTGATCCGCATGTTCATTTTGCTCTTGATTGTGGCAAAAATCATTCGGCTGACGACTTTTATACTGGTAGTATTGCTGCTGCTTATGGTGGGGTTACAACAATTATTGATTTTCTAGACCCAGTTGATAATGTAAACGATTTAGAACTGGCTTATCAACGCCGACTCAAAGAGGCTCAAGCGAGTGTTGTGGACTACCAATTTCATGCCACCATCAAAAATCCCAAAGGTGATTTGGAAGCATTTGTTAAAAAAGTACTTGAACTTGGGATGACATCCATTAAACTTTTTACGACATACTCTGATTCAGGACGCCGAACATTCGACCCACAAATCAAGGAATTGTTACAGTTATCGCGGCAATATGGTGTTTTAATTACCGCACATATCGAAAACGACGATATGATTAAGATCAAGTCGACTGATACTTTTCGCGATTTATCACTTTCACGGCCATCGATATGTGAGACTAGCGAAGCTTTAAAACTAGCAGGTTTTGTAAAGGAAACAGGCGGAAAGCTATATATGGTTCACCTTTCTAGTGGCGAAACCTTAAAACGCCTTAAAGATGAATATCTTGATTTACTTAATAAGCAATTTTTTATTGAAAGTTGTCCGCAATATTTTGTGCTTTCAAATGATTGCTTGCAACAATCAGACGGATTCTTATATACCATGGCACCTCCGATACGTAGTTTGCATGAACAGCTAATTTTGAAAAATATGATTGATGATGTTTTTACGATTGGAACGGATCATTGCCCGTTTATGAAAGCAGAAAAAAATCATATATTTCTGAAAGATATTTCCCTGGGCATAGGTGGGGTTGAGCATGCTTTTAACTTATTGTATCAAATCTTTTCCGACCAAATTATTGATAAAATGACGAAAAATTCAGCACTTATTCATCGACTTTATCCCCAAAAGGGCCAAATTGCCGTTGGAAGTGATGCGGATTTGGTAATATATAAACCCGAAAATAATTATTCCATCAAGACAAATCATTCTCGGTGTGATTATGATTTGTATCAAGACTTTCCTTCTGCGGGATATGTTGATTCAACAATAGTTCGCGGACGGTTCGTGATTCGTAATCAGCAATTCGAAAATGGTAAAGGACATCTAGTTAAAAGGAGGTAATTGGTGATGAAAGCTTTGATTAACGCCCAAATATATGATTATCATCAATACCAAGACAATGCGTATATCATTTTTGATGAGATAATCACAAAAGTCGGACCTATGTCAGATTTCATTAACAAGGGATACGAGATTATTGATTGTCAGGGTAAATTAGTAATGCCATCGCTTGTTGTGGGACATTCGCATATTTATTCAACTTTTGCCCGTGGGCTATCATTGCCTTTTAAGCCCCAAAATTTCAAAGCGATTTTGGAACAACTATGGTGGAAAATTGATGCCAAACTGGATAACGACATGAATTATTATAGTGGTATTGCCGCAAGCGTTGATTTTTTACAAAATGGCATTACAACCATAATTGATCATCATGCCAGTGGTAAGGATATTTTGGGGTCATTATTGGCGCTCAAACGTGCTGTCTGTGATGATGCATTGATGCGAGGAGTATTCTGTTTTGAAACAAGCGATCGGTTTGATGTGCAAGCATGTCTTAAAGAAAATGAGGATTTTCTTGCGATTAAGCCCACTCCGTTTTCTTCGGGAATGTTTGGCCTACACGCTTCGATGACTTTATCCGAAACCACATTGAAAGCCGTGAAAAACAGTTTGAAAGACCAACCAATTCATATTCATGCCGCAGAAAGCAATGATGATGAAATCGATTGCCAAAATCTTTATGGAGAACGAATTATCAATCGTCTTGATCGTCATGGCTTACTTAACTCTGGAAGCATTATTGCTCATGCATTATATGCTGATTCATCAGAACTAAGAATCCTTAAAAAACACAATTGTGCTGTTGCTATAAATGTGTCATCAAATATGAACAATGGCGTAGGTTTGCCGAATTTTGAATTGCTTCGTCAATCGGGTGTCAAAGTCATCATCGGTAATGATGGTATTTCTTCATCAATCACTACCGAATATCTGAATATCTATTATGCCGCTCATCTGCAAAAAGGAATTACTTCTTTTAGTCTGGCGGATTTGCAAAAAATGATAATTGACACTTATGAATTTGCCAGCGAGCGCTTAGGCGTGCTACTTGGTAAAATCCAGGTTGGTTATGCAGCGGATTTATTAACGATACCTTACCATCCGGCAACCCCAATAAATGTGGATAATGCTTTTGGCCATATTTTCTTTGGCTTATACAACAGTTTTAAGCCAAGTGACGTTTTCATCGCTGGGCAAAGAGTAATTACCAATTATCAAATAAAACCGGAGCTGGCCTCTAAATACCAAAAAGCAATTTTGTCGGCCACACGCCTATGGAACGATCTTAAGAAAGGATGATTAATATGGATTTGACAACAAATTTCAACGGATTATACTTAGCAAATCCGCTCATGCCGGCTTCAGGACCATTAGTAGGTGACGCTGACAAATTGGCTTTTATGGTTAATGAAGGCTGTGGGGCAATTGTTACCAAAACAATTTCCACGATACTACCGCATATACCGAAGCCTTGTATTTATGGGGATCGTGAGTATGTGATGAATAGTGAATTGTGGAGTGAGTACCCATATCAAAAATGGGTAAATGATTTTTTGCCAGCTTTTTGGCAGACAAAAGATCGACCGCTTATAATCAGTGTTGGTTATACCAAGGCGGATATGGAGATTTTAATTCCCCTTCTTGATCGCTTCGCTGACGCATTTGAAGTATCGACACATTATGTGGGAACGGACTTGAAGGTGATAGCTGATACGGTTAAAACCATTCGAAGCCACACCACCAAACCAATTTATATGAAAATCAGTCCTCATTTGCCAGATCCGGAAGGTTTTGCAAAAGCGATATCTGATGCAGGTGCAAATGGGGTTGTAGCAGTCAATTCATTAGGACCAACAATGAAAATTGATTTGAACAACCGAAATATCGTTTATGGAAATGACGCGGGATTTGTTTGGACGAGTGGACCGGTGATAAAAAATCTAGCATTAGCCACAGTATACAAAATTAAAAAGGCGATGCCATCGTTAACGGTTATCGGTGTTGGCGGAATTTCCAAAGCCGAAGATGTCATTGAATTCTTGCTAGCGGGAGCATCAGCCACTCAGATGCTTTCCGGTGCACTTTTAAAAGGCAAAAATCTATTTTCAAAAATTATACAGGATTTACCACTTGTGCTAGAAAAATACGGTTTTTCAAGTATTGAAGATGTCAAACAAACTCCTTTAAAAAATGCTGTATCCTATGAACCTTATATCCCGATTTTAAATCCGGAAAAATGTACTAAATGTCAGTTATGCGTCCGAATCTGTCCGTATTTTGCTATTGAGTTGAAAGAGCATATCACATTTGATAAAGACAAATGTTTTAGTTGTGGATTGTGTATTTCGAAATGCCCATCTCAAGCTTTAAAATAAAAACATTACAGGAATAGAGGTGATTTCATGCAAAAAGATATCAGTATATCAGTTAATAAAATTGATAATTATGAGAAAATATCTGGATGTGCGAAATACGTCAACGATGTTCAGATTGAAGGAGCGTTGTATGCTAAAACGTTTCGATCACCGATAATAAGTGGTGAAATTGTATCCATCACTGTGCCAAAACTTCCGGATGGATATTTCGCAGTGGATTATCGTGATGTTCCTGGCAAAAATGGGGTTAAAATCATAAAAGACGATATGCCGATTTTTGCCGAAAAGATTTTACGTTACTTTGGAGAACCGATTTTACTTATTGTAGGTCCGCAAAAATCGGTTGTTCAGTCGCTTATAAATAAGATTATTTTGGAAACCAAGTTGATTGAACCGATATATGATGAAAGCAATATCGCCATCAATTACCATTATGAAAAAGGTAATCCTCAAAACGCATTTTCAAGTGCAAATCGCATCTTTGAATATACGTACCAAACGGGATATCAGGAACAAGCATATATCGAACCACAGGGTATGATTGGATATTCCGAAGGCGATAAAATTACTTTGATTGGATCGATTCAATGTCCATATTATGTTAAAAATGCGGTTTTGTTAGCGCTGGGATGTTCATCGGAACAGGTTAGAATTATTCAGCCAGCTGTTGGTGGAGCCTTTGGTGGTAAAGAAGAATTTCCATCATTGATGGGATGTCAACTCGCTGTCGCTATTAACAAGATTCATAAACCGATTCGTTTGATTTATGAACGCGAAGAAGACATCGAAGTAACCACAAAACGTCATCCCGCAATTATACGGATGAAAGCAGCTGTCGATAGTGATAATTCTCTTGTCGCGATTTCATCTGATATTAGATTAGATGGAGGAGCGTATCTTGGTTTATCAAATGTGGTTTTATCGCGAGCGATGATTGCGACTACTGGAGCCTATACAATTCCCAATGTTGATTGTTCTGGAATCGTATATCTAACTAATACAGTTCCAAATGGGGCCTTTCGTGGGTTTGGAGCTCCGCAGATTTTTTATGCTGTAGAAATGTTTTTAAATCATATTGCAAAAGATTTGGGGATTGACCCCTTAGACTTCAAAATGAAACATCTTGCAAAACAAGGCGATTTAACTTCAACATCAGGCACTTTTCGAGATCCGATTTTAATGAATGATTTGATTAAACGAGCGCTTGAGATATCCGATTACCGGCGGAAAAGTCAAAAATATAAGTTGGAAAATCAACTTCGAGGAATGGGAATCAGCCTTTTTTTCCATGGTTGTGGCTTCACTGGCAGTGGCGAAGCAACCATCATCAAAGCGCAAGTTAAGTTGCATAAAGATGAACAAGACAATGTTGATATCTTAATTGCAGCTGTCGATATGGGGCAAGGCGTCAGGACAACGATGAGTAAGATTGTTGCCCATACTCTCGGTATACCGATGGATAAAGTGCGATTCCCATATCCGGATACAGATTTTGTTCCTGATTCAGGACCAACGGTAGCTTCACGTACGACAATGATTGTTGGCGGTTTAGTTGCAAAAGCAGCGCAAAAAATGCATGACCGATGGCAAAATGGAGTTGCGGATACGGTGATTGAACAATACGTCCAACCCGATTATATTGTATGGGATGAAGCCACCTTTCATGGAGATGCTTACCCCGCCTATTCTTGGGGTGTAAACATCGTCGATGTTTCTGTTGATAAAGTGACAAATCAAGTGACTTTAGAAGAAGCATGGAGTGTCTATGATTTAGGGAAAGCAATTGATGATTTAGTCATTAAAGGTCAAGCCGAAGGGGGAATCACCCAGGGTTTTGCCTATGGATATTTAGAGAATATGGAAGTGAAAAATGGTAAAGTCAGACAAAAAAATATGACTGATTATATCATTCCTACCGCCTTGGATACGACGAAAATAACAACTGAATTGATCGATAATCCACACGCTGGCGGACCATATGGGGCTAAAGGCGCTGGGGAATTAACTTTAATCGGGGGAGCGCCGGCCGTGGCGATGGCAATTGAAAATGCGATTTTTAGACGGGTACATAATATTCCTGTAACCCCAGAATCGATAATGGAGTTGATCGAATATGGCAATCGTTAAATTTACTTTAAACCACCAACCGGTCACCGTTCAAAGCGATTTGAACCGTCGGTTGCTTGATGTCATCCGTAATGACTTTAATTTAAAAGGGTTAAAAGAAGGTTGTGGCGAAGGCGAATGTGGGGCATGTGCGGTTTTAATCAATCATGAGATTGTTAATTCTTGCTTGTTTGTTTTAGCCAATGTAGAAGGAAAAGAAGTCATCACGATTGAAGAATTTGCCAAAACTAAGCGCTTCACAGTTATAAAAGAAGCTTTTGCCAAAATGGGGGCCGTTCAGTGTGGATTTTGCACTCCGGGTATGGTCATAGCGACAGAGAGTCTCTTACATAAAAATCCGCATCCGACGGAGATGGAAATAAAGGTCGCTTTATCAGGAAACCTTTGTCGTTGTACTGGATATAATATGATTGTTGAGGCAATACAAGAAGCCGCGAAAGCTGGTGAAGGATTATGGTAAAACACATCATTCCCGATACGCTTTCAGAGGCTTTAAAATATTTATATCAAGGGGACTTCCAGGTTTTCGCAGGAGGAACCGATTTGATGGTTCAAAATCGATCTTGGAGCGAAACATCAATTGAGTTTACCAAAAATATGTTATACTGTTTCAATCTTCAAGAACTAAAAGGGATTACCGCCATCGATGGACGGATTGAAATTGGGGCTATGACGCCTTTAGAAACCATTATGAATCATCCGGATGTTCCTTCATTATTATCAGAAGCCATTGGAGAAATGGCTTCACCAGCCATCCGGCATATTGCCACACTGGCGGGCAATATTGGTAATGCTTCACCAGCCGGTGATTCATTACCGGTGCTGATTCTTTATGATGCTTGGGTTGAACTGAGAAACATGGCCGGATTTCGGATGATTCTTCTCAAAGATCTCATTATTGGGCCTCGAAAAACAGTTATGCATCCCGAAGAAATGATCGTCAAAATCGTGATTCCTAAACATCGCTTTGATTTTGAGCGGTTTGTTAAAGTCGGTGGTCGTAAGGCTGATGCAATCTCAAAGGTATCTTTTGCTGGGGCGGTTGATATTGAAGATGGCAAGATTGCTGATTTGCGATTAACATTTGGCGCAGTAGGAAAAACAGTCGTCCGTAACGAGACTGTTGAAGGTGCGTGGATTGGCATGACCATATCCGAATTGAAAAATGGAATTTGGCGTTTAATTGACATGTATGATCCGTTGATTTTGCCTATTGATGATCAACGTTCTAACAAACATTATCGGAAAACAGTCGCGATAAATTTGCTAAGGGATTTCGTTGATCAACTATAACTCGATGTGCAAACCAGAGAGGGTGAGCTAATGAACATTGATTTAATAAAAGTCGCAAGAAAAATCGAAAAAGCCGCTCTTGTCCTGAAAAATGGGCGCATAGTTAACGTTTTTTCGGGATTGATCGAGACTAAAGACATTGCTGTTGAAGACGGTTTGGTTGTGGGAATTGGAGAGTATGAAGGCTACGAAGAAATGGATTTAATGGGAAAGTATGTTGCTCCCGGTTTTATTGATGGTCATGTTCATATTGAGAGTTCCATGCTTACACCACCGGAATTTGCCAAAATAATTATGCCTAAGGGGACAACCTCCATAATCGCTGATCCACATGAAATTGCCAATGTAAATGGAGTTGAGGGCATTCGGTTCTTAATGGATGCCGCTAAGGCAACACCTTTGGATGTTTTTATGATGATTCCCTCTTGTGTTCCAGCAACCATATTTGAGACTTCAGGAGATGTCATTACTGCAAATGATATCGGAAAAATGAAACTTCTTGACAATGTTTCCGGTCTAGGTGAAGTGATGAATTATCCCGATGTTTTGTCAGGTGATCCAACCATACATGAAAAGATATCAATTATGCAAGATCGGAATGTTGATGGTCACGCGCCGGGCTTAACTGGCCCTGATTTGAATGCATATATTCTTTCTGGCATTAAGACCGATCATGAGTGCACAACTTATCAAGAACTTGAAGAGCGGGTTGCTAGGGGCATGTATGTATTGTTACGAGAAGGGTCGCATACACGAAACGAAAAAGCGCTTCTTCAAGGCTATACACTTGATAACCATCGACGACTTGTGTTTTGCACTGATGACAAACATCCAGAGGATATTGTTCGAGAAGGACATATTAATTACAATGTAAATTTGGCAATTAAAAACGGAATATCGCCAATTATGGCAATTCGCATGGCAACGATTAATACTGCTGAGTGTTATAAGCTTAAAGGATATGGCGGGATCGCTCCAGGATATTTCGCTGATATGATTGTGTTTGATAACCTCAACCAAATTGAGCCGGAAATGGTATTTAAAAAAGGTCAGATTGTCGCTAATAATGGAAAAGCTTTGTTTGATACGAAAATAATGTTGAATGGATTTGTCACCAAGACAGTCAAAATAAAAAATTCTATAATTAACTTGAATATCTCACTTAATCATAATTTGGTCAATGTGATTGATTTAATTCCCAACAATGCGACAACCAAGAAGAGTATTGCTAAAGTTAAGGTTGAACAAGGACTATATGTAAATAATCCAAACGACGATATTTTAAAACTGGCTGTTATCGAACGTCACCATTACTCTGGCAATGTGGGATTAGGTTTGGTCCGCGGTTATGGGTTGACAAATGGGGCGATAGCGATGACTATTTCTCATGATTCCCATAATTTGATTGTCTTGGGTGATAACGATTCTGATATGCAGCTTGCCATTGAAACCATCAAAAAAATTGATGGTGGCATTGTCATTGTACGTCATCATGAGGTGATCGAATACTTGTCTCTTGAAGTGGGCGGTATTATGACAAATGCCAAAGCGGAAATCGTAATTAGAAAACTCAATGATATGGTTTCTGTTACTCGGAAAATGGGAGTAAAAACCATTCATGAAGATCCGTTTTTATCATTGGCGTTTTTATCACTGATGGTAATTCCCGAAATCAAACTTTCCGACAAAGGGCTGTTTGATGTGACTAAATTTGCATTTATTCCTCTCGAAGTGGAAGAAGGATTGATTTGATGAATTTTGTAAAGAACTATCAATGCACTCTTTGCCACAAGGTGTTTGAAGCACGCGCGGATTTATTGACTTGCCCCCTTTGCGGAGAAAAAGGGGTTTTGGAGATAAATTATGATTATGACAAGATGAAAAAAATTGTGTCTCCCACTTATTTCCAAAACAATTCTGATTATACGATGTGGCGGTATTTGCCAATGATGAGTGTCGAAGACACAAAACTACTCCCAACATTAAAAATTGGTTGGACACCATTGTATAATACCCCTCATTTAGGAGATATCTTAGGCATAAAGAATTTGTATGTTAAAGATGAAGGATTAAATCCAACCGCATCGCTTAAGGACCGGGCTTCGGGTGTGGCAGTGATTAAGGCCATGGAAATTGGTCAAAAAGTGATTGCCTGTGCATCCACAGGAAATGCTGCTTCCAGTTTAGCGGGAAACGCAGCTCGAATGGGACTTAAAAGTGTCATTTTTGTTCCCAAACGAGCACCACTGGGGAAATTAGCTCAACTGATGGTTTTTGGAGCTACCGTTATATCTGTTGATGGTGATTATAAAGATGCTTTCAATCTATCTAAAGCAGCAATTGACCATTACCATTGGTACAATCGGAATGCCGCCATTAATCCTCACTTAGTCGAGGGTAAAAAAACTGTTGCACTCGAAATCGCCGAACAAATGCATTTTCAAGTTCCAGATTGGGTGGCGGTTTCGGTAGGCGATGGCTGTACGATTGCAGGAGTTTATAAAGGATTTTTTGATTTTTATCAATTAGGAATGATTGACAAAATCCCGAAAATATTAGGCATTCAAAGTACAGGATGTGCGCCGTTTGTGGAGGCGTTTAAGCAAAAACGATATCTTCAAGAGGTGGCAGAAAATACAATTGCCGATAGTATCTCTGTTGGAATTCCTCGTAATCCCCAAAAAGCCATTAACGCCGTAAGCAAATCACAAGGAACATGGATAGCAGTATCTGATGAGGCAATTTTAGCGGCAATGAAGTTACTGGGTAAAACAGAAGGAATCTTTGGTGAGCCGGCAGGGACTGCTTCGGTTGCCGGAGTAAAACAAGCTATCCAAGATGGTATTATCAAATCGACTGATACCGTAGTCATCATCATGACGGGAAATGGACTTAAGGATCCAGCCAATGCTGTAAAAGCGGCAGGATCGCCAATTATCATGAAACCCAATTTACAGGAATTTATCCAATATATGGAAAAAAAAGACAAAGAGGTGTCAATATGAACAAAATTCCATTCGGTCCAACTTACGAAGAAATGCTTCATCCTGATAAGATTGAAAAATCGGTTCGCACGCAAGCATTGGCTGCAAAAGCAAAAAACGAACTTGATCCGATTAATCTGTTCAACATTACCTGGAAAAATGAGTTCAACGAAGTAAACAAAATTGTTTTACCAAAAGCACTTACTGGTGTTGAAGCTAATATTGTGGTATTGCTTGGTAAGTATTTCCCCTCGGGATCGCATAAGGTTGGGCCGGCATATTCGACTTTAATCGAAGGTTGCATCGATGGCAATATTATTCCAGGAAAACATACGATTTTAGGCCCATCAACCGGTAATTTTGGAATTGGGGTATCGTACATCTGTAACTTAATGAAATATGATGCAATTGTCATTATGCCTGATAACATGTCCAAAGAACGCTATGAACGCATCAAAAAGTATGGGGCAAAACTTGATTTAACTCCTGGTACTGAATCTGATGTAATCTTGACTTTACAAAGAACATATGAGTTAAAAAAGAATCCTGATTTTCGACCCTTGGCACAGTTTGAATTAATGCCTAATTACCGTTTCCATCGTCATGTGACAGGCGGAAGCGCTGTTGAAGCGGTTAAAGGAATTGGCAACGGCCGGATAGCATGCTTTACTTCAGCACCTGGAAGTGCTGGAACTTTAGCGGCAGGGGACAATATCAAATCATCTTTTCCAGAGGCGAAAATCGCGGCTTTGGAACCATATGAATGTTCAACGTTGATGAATGGTGGCCGTGGTCAACATCGAATTGAGGGCATTGGTGATAAGATGTGTACACTGATTCACAACGTTTTGACTACTGATTTTATCGTGTTAATCAAAGACGATGATGCCGTAAGAGGCTTAAAAATAATCCACGATGGAACGGATATCCTTGTTAATAATGGGGTAGATAGAACGATTGCAGAAGCAATGAAAGACTTATTTGGCGTATCGACAATATGCAACATCATTGGTGCTATCAAAATGGCTAAATATCTTCATTTAGGACCAAATGAAAATGTCGTAACTATTGCCACAGATGGATTTGATCGTTATGATAGCGTCATTGAAAACTTAAAAACCCGATACCTAGAATTAGAGCCATATGTTTTAAATCGTTGGTTTAATGATATTTTCCGTAAAAACGGAACTGAAGATATCGCTGATTACCGAATGGATGATCAAAAAGCAAAATTATTCGCGCAAAAAGAAAAGGATTGGCTCCCTTTCGGCTATACAAAACAATATCTTGATTCAATGAAAAATATGGACTTTTGGGATTTGGAATACCAAAAAATTCATCATTACGATGAGTTGATTAAGAAATCTAGGTAAGGAGATTAAAATATGAAATTAAATATGATAGAAATACTCCAAAAAGCTCAAGCATATCGAGATGATATGACCCGCTTTTTGCGCAACATGATCAAAATTCCTTCGGAAAGTTGTCATGAAGCAGCGGTAGTTCAATGTATCAAAACCGAAATGGAAAAAGTTGGCTTCGATCGAGTAGAAATCGATCCAATGGGTAATGTCATGGGTTGGATTGGTCATGGCAAACATCTAATTGCAATGGACGCTCATATTGATACAGTTGGTATTGGCGAAATAAAACTTTGGAATTTTGATCCATATGAAGGGTACGAAGATGATAAAACGATTGGTGGACGAGGCGGTTCTGATCAAGAAGGTGGAATGGCTTCGATGGTCTATGCTGGAAAGATTATCAAAGATTTACGCCTAGAAGATGATTATACTTTGCTTATCACCGGTACAGTCCAAGAAGAAGACTGCGATGGCTTATGTTGGCAATACATCATTGAAAAAGATCAGATTCGTCCAGAATTTGTGGTTATAACTGAACCAACATCATGTCGCATATATCGTGGTCACCGAGGTCGGATGGAAATTCAAGTTTCTACCATGGGTGTATCTTGTCACGGAAGTGCCCCAGAACGCGGAGAAAATGCTATTTTCAAAATGGCCCCTATCCTGAGTGAACTAGAGGAATTGCATAAGCATCTTGCTGACGATAAGTTTTTGGGTAAAGGATCTTTAACTGTTTCGGAAATATTTTATTCCTCTCCTTCTCGATGTGCCGTCGCAGATGGTTGCTCGGTGTCGATTGATCGGCGATTAACGGTGGGAGAAACTGCTGAAAGTGCGATTGCCGAGATTTTAGCATTGCCTTCAGTTACAAAAGCAAACGCTACTGTGAATATGTATGAGTATGCCCGCCCAGCATATACGGGATTAGTTTATCCGACAAAATCGTATTTTCCCACTTGGGTTTTGGAGAAGGATCATCCCGTTTGCCAAGCAGCGATAGAAAGTTATCGGCAACTTTTTAAAAGGGAACCCATTGTGGATAAGTGGACATTTTCGACAAATGGAGTATCGATTATGGGGCGTTTTGGAATTCCCTGCATCGGTTTTGGGCCAGGCAACGAGGAAGAAGCACATGCACCAAATGAAAAAACGTTTAAAGCAGATTTAGTGATGGCAGCTGCGATGTATGCCGCAATGCCAATTATGTATCTTAACCAAATTAATCATCGGGAGGAAAAATAATGAAGCCGTTATTTAAAGGAAAGCATTTCATAACATTAGAAGAGTGGACTAAGCCAGAAATTGATAAGCTTTTAGAAGTGTCTTGTGATTTAAAAGAGCGATTCAGAAATAACAAACCGACACCTTATTTGCGTGATAAATCGATTTTCCTAATGTTTTTTGAACAATCAACGAGAACGAGAAATTCCATGGAATCGGGAATGACCGAATTAGGTGGGCATGCAACGTATTTAGATACATCGACAATGCAACTTGCTCATGGAGAAAGCCCCAAAGACACCGCTACCATTTTATCGAGTTACGGACATGGAATTGCTTGTCGTAATTGCTTTTGGCAAATTGGCAATAAGTATCTTCGTGAAATGGCAGCCCATTCAACAGTGCCAATTATTAATTTACAAGATGACTTATATCATCCTATGCAAGCTTTGGCTGATTTGATGACAATTCAAGAAGTCGTACCGAGCACCAAACATCTCAAGATTTCCATTATTTGGGCGTATGCGACCAGCCATAAAAAACCAATTAGTGTTCCCTTGAGTCAAATTCTGTTGTTCCCTAGATATGCGATGGATGTCACCTTGGCATATCCTGATGGCTATGAACTTCCTGACTGGGCGATTACCAAAGCCAAGCAAAACGCCGAAGAAAATGGGGGATCATTTAGAATCACGCATAATATGGAGGAAGCTTTTCAAGGTGCTGATGTTGTCATTCCTAAAAATTGGGGTAGTTGGGTAACTAACACTTCAAAAGATGTAATTGATGATTTACTCGAGAAAAATCGAGGCTGGAAATGCACAGAAAAAATGATGGCATTGGCTAGTCCAAATGTTTATTATATGCATGCCTTACCTGCCGATCGCGGTAATGAAGTTGAAGACGCGGTTATCGACGGCAAGCATTCAATCATCTATCGTGAAGCGGAAAATCGGCTTCATACAGCCAAAGCAGTCATGGCAATGACAATTGGCGACAAATAAAAAAAAGCATCGGGCAGCCGATGCTTTCTATTTAATATAATTCTTTATGTTTTGCTTGATACTCTTTAAAAAGTTTGCGACATTCGTCACGATGTTCCTCGGAAATGGTCAAAAGCGTAGTGTCGTTCATTCCCGATTGAATGAAGTCGTACATGAAGTCATCGCGGAAACCGATTTCATCGGCATCTTTAGGACGACAGCCATAAACGACATTTTTGATATTGGCCCACATGATTGCCCCAAGACACATCGGGCATGGGTATGCGGTCGTATATAATGTACATCCAGATAAATCGTGAGATTTTATTGCTTGTGCGGCTTCACGAATGGCTTTTATTTCCGCATGGGCGGTTGGATCATGATCAGCTAAAACAGAATTTGAGGTGATTGCTAAAATCGCTCCTGTTTGATTGACAATAACGGCTCCAAATGGACCACCGATATTTTCATTCATGGTCATCTGGGCTTTATCAATTGCTTTTTGCATTATTTCTTGGCTTGAATAAGTAGGTTTTATCATATGATTTCCTCTTTTATGATATTTTGGTTAAAATGTTGTTTTTAACGTTTTATTATATCAAATCTACAGCATTTTGTATATTGTAATATTTAAATCAAATTGCTTCTTTTTAAGAAATGGGGATTGTATATTATCAACACCACTGGTTTCGTTATCTTAAACCGATGGTTTTTTTTATTAGCCAATAATATTTTACTATCCATGAATGCTTTTTTTGATGTTTTTGTGATTTTTTTTAAAATCCAATAATTGACATAATCACATCACAATAGATAAATATAATTAAACCACAATAAAGCGATTATTATGCCCAACAAAGCATTTAATATAATCAAAGAAACGAAGGTTAGTATTATGAAAAAAGCGTTTATTGTTTTGGTGATATTTATGATTTCATTAATACTTGTTTCATGCAATACTTTTGCGACTACTTACGCAATTGATACTCATGAGTTGACATTTGAAGCCGATGATACGATTGATGACATTACAGTTAGTGATGGCATTATTTCATTTGGAACTACCGAAACAGGTGGCGATGGGGAGACGACAATTAGTTCGGAAAATACCACCGTATCAATTGAAGGCGATAACGACGTAAAAATCAGCGGTTCAACTATCACTATTTCCACGGGTGGAACTTATATATTGATGGGATCTAGTGACAATGTTCAAATATATATTGATGTTTCTCCAACAGAGAAAGTAACTTTAGTATTAAGCAATGCCGATTTAACTTCTCTTGATGGTCCAGTTATCAATGCTAATCAAAGCGATAAGTTAGTCATCAATGTAGCTGATGGCACAACAAATATTCTTTCCGATAGCACAGTATCAACTTCGGATCTAAAATCGTGTATCTTTAGTAATGACGATATCACCATTAATGGGACAGGCACTTTGACTATCCATGCAAATTATGGAAATGGAGTAAACAGTAATGACGACTTAATAATCACCAACGGCAATATCACAATTAATGCAGAAAACAATTGCCTTAAGGCCAATGACAGTGTACAGATTACAACAGCGACAATAAACCTAAATTCTGGAAATGATGGGATTCATGTCGAAAATGACGATGATTCCACAGAAGGTAATATATATATTGGCAGCGGGGATTTTACAATAGTAGCATATGGTGATGGAATGGATGCTTCAAACACAATAACGATAACTGGAGGAACATTTGATATCACTTCCGGAGTTGGTAATACCAATATTGTTTCCACCAGTGCCAAAGGATTGAAAGGAAAGGTTGCAGTATTGATTGCCTCAGGGGCGTTTGCAATAGTCTCAAAAGACGATGCAATTCATGCGAATAACAATATTCAAATTGACAATGGTGATTTTTGTTTATCATCTTCAGACGATGGTATCCATGCCGATACAACACTTACAATCAATGGCGGGACTATCAATATAACTAAATCATATGAGGGAATGGAATCGGTCAATATTTACATCAATGGTGGGACTATTCACATTGTTGCTACAGATGATGGGCTTAATGCGGCTGGAGGAAATGATGGGTCGAGTACTTATGGCGGATGGCCGGGATCCTCAGCCGGAAATGCAACAATCATTTTTACAGGTGGATATGTATATGTGAATGCAAAGGGAGACGGCGTTGATGCCAACGGTTCGGTTTCAATGAGTGGTGGAACTGTCATTGTATCTGGGCCAACAGATAATGGTAATGGAGCGTTGGATTATGATAGTACATTTACCATGACAGGAGGATTGTTCGCAGCTGCCGGTTCTTCAGGGATGGCGCAAAATATTAGTTCCACATCGACACAGTATGGAGTGCTAATTTATTTTTCGACCACGTCAACGAATCTAATTCGAATATCTGATGCTTCTGGTGTGGAAATTATCACATTTAAACCTGAAAAAGCATATCAATGTTTACTAGTTTGTTCTCCCGACTTAAAAACTAGTCAAAATTATTCTGTTTACACTGGCGGTACAGTTTCAGCATATGATTCACTTGATTGTGGATATTATACAAATGCAACATATACGTTAGGAACTTTGTATAAAACATTTACAATTCAAACGATTGCGACAACCGTTGGTTCCGGTGGAATAAGAAGATAGGAGAAAAATATGGATATACAAACATTTAATCGGTATGAAGAAAAGTATATTGTGACCGAAATTCAAAAGCAACAAATAATTAAATCCTGTAAATGCCGCTGTGATTTTGATCCGTTTTGTTCAGAAAATAACAGCTACAGGATATATAACCTATACTTTGATACAAAAGATAACAATGTCATTCGCCAGTCAATCTCGTGCAAAAAATTTAAAGAAAAACTACGAATGCGATGTTATAAATTTCCTATTTTATCCGATGATATGGTTTTTATCGAAATCAAAAAAAAAGCATTCGGTCGCATTAATAAACGTCGCATCTCATTGTCTCGCCAAGAAGCATTTCAATTGATTGATGATGGGACTCAGCCACATTTTGACGATTATGAAAGCCAACAGGTACTTGCTGAAATAAACTACTTTCTACAGAACAATCGAGTAATTCCATCCTATTTCATAACATATGAACGAATGGCAATGACTTTTAAAAACGATAATAATATTCGAATTACTTTCGATAGCGATATTGTCGAACGTAATTATAATTTGCATCTCGATGACGACTCGGGAATCAAACTATTAAAACCTGAGCAAGTGTTAATGGAAATCAAAACTGATCAGAATTATCCATTATGGCTGGTAAATACTTTGTCACAACATGGAGTGTACTCCCAAAGTTTTTCTAAAGTTGGGGCGGCATACAGTGTAAGTTTAAGAGGAGTGAAATGATATGTTTTTATCTTTATATGCATTAACAATGGAAGAAATTACTTTTGCGAATGTGATTATTGTTATGGCAACTGCTACGGTTTTTGGTGTAGTATTTTGCGGAGTTTATATTTTGACTCATTTAAAAACCGGATATGATCGCTCGTTTTGTACAACAATATTAGTGATGCCAATTATTATATCAGTAGTTATCATTATGGTGTCTGATAATTTAGCCAGAGCTTTTTCACTGGCTGGTGTTTTTGCTTTAGTTAGATTTAGAACCAACATTGCGGATACAAGAGATATTATGTTTGTTTTTGCAACAGTGGCTTTAGGGCTTTCAGCAGGACTTGGTTATATTGGTTTTGGAATTATAATTTCGGTATTCATAGCGACAATACTATATATAATACATTTGCTTAAATTCGATGTGGAAAAGGAATCTATAGCGCGACTAAAAATAGTGATTCCCGAAAGCCTTAATTACACGCATGCTTTTGATGTCGTATTTGCCAAATATCTATGTAATTATCAACTAACAAAGGTAAAAACAACTGATTTTGGAACAACATTTGAGTTGACATATCTTATTAATATTAAAAAAGATACAAATCACAAGAAATTTCTTGATGATTTACGGGTCAAAAATGGGAATTTGAATATTTCGATGACTTCTGGATATGTCAATCGGGTCAGCGAAGCATAAACAGTTTATACGACATTATATAGGCAAAACCATCAATTTGATGGTTTTTTTCTTCTTTACTGGCTTTAGTGGATGAACAATCAGATAATTTGGTTGACCTCAGAAACAATATTGATTCATCTTACCTTTTGAGGCCCGTTGGGAGTTGACAACGCTTTCATATTCATATATAATTAAATATAGATTTAATCACAATTTCATGAACACAGAGGCGCAACGAATCGGTATTGTTATTGATGTTAATAAGGTGAACCTTAGAAGCGATAACAAGAAGAGATCCGTTGCCGAAAGAGCACAACCGTTCACAGTGTGCTGCTTGGTATCCCGGTGAGTGCCGGTCTACTGCCATGTAATATGGAGAGCTGTTATATTGACAAAATATAACTTTTTTTTTTGAAAGGAGAAACCATGAATAAGATTCCCTTTACAGATTTGCATGTTGGCGATAGTTCTCACATGACTAAACAATTCACAGAAAGTGATGTCTTGGGTTTTGCGAAAGTCACAGGAGATATCAACCCTGCTCATCTAGATGAGACATATGCCGCAACGACGATGTTTAAAACCCGAATCGTCCATGGCATGCTTGTTGGGTCGTTATTTTCCGCTATTTTTGGAACCGAGCTTCCTGGACTAGGAAGCATCTATGTAAATCAAACACTTAAATTTACTAAACCAGTGTATTTGAATGACGAAATCACTGCCACAGTCACAGTCAAAGAGTTGATTTTTGATCGCGGTCGGGTTGTCTTTGATTGTGTAGCTACCAACCAGAACCAAGAAGTCGTATTGATTGGCGAAGCGGTAATTATTCCGCCCAAATAAGGAGGTTTCATGAAAGCATTCATTAAAAAAGCAGAATTTAAACAATTTTTGAAAGATGGCATTACTATCATGATTGGGGGATTCTTAAGTAATGGAGCGCCCGAACGCTTGATTGATGCTATTTTAGAGACTGATGTTAAAGACTTAACCATCATTTGTAATGACGGTGGTTTTGAAACATCAGGATCGGGAAAACTAATCGTAGCTGGTCGTGTCAAACACCTGATTGCATCTCATATTGGTACCAACCCAACGGTTGGAACGTTAATGCAAGAAGGCAAGATGAAAGTGACACTAGTGCCTCAAGGTACTTTAGTTGAACAAATCCGGGCTGATGGCGCGGGATTGGGAGGGGTTTTAACCCCAACAGGACTTTCTACGATGGTCGAAACCGGAAAACAAATCATTGAAGTAAAAGGCATACGCTACTTGTTGGAAGAACCGCTTCACGCCGATATGGCTTTGATTGGCGGGGCGGTAGCTGATCAATATGGCAACCTTCGATATATCAAATCGATGCGAAATTTTAATCCAATTATGGCTACCGCTGCCGATATCGTCATTGTCGATCCGCGGGAAATTGTTGACACAATTGATCCAGAGCAGGTCATCACTTCATATCCATTGATTGATTATATCTTGGAGGTGGAAAACTAATGGAAGACAAATTCACCATAGCAAAACGGATTGCTTTGGAATTAAAAAATGGCGATTTGGTCAACTTAGGCATTGGTATTCCTACTATTGTCGCTGATTATATTGATCCGGAAAAACGGATTACTTTACAATGTGAAAACGGTATTATTGGTGTGGGCCCAGTATCAGAAACCATTTCTGATTTGGTTAACGCCGGCGGTATCAGTTCCACAATTCATCCAGGAGGATCGTTCATCGATTCAGCTGTGTCTTTCGGATTGATTCGAGGTGGTCATGTCGATGTGACAGTGTTAGGAGCACTCGAGGTTGATGAAGAAGGAAGTCTTGCTAGTTGGATTGTTCCTGGAAAACGTGTTCCGGGAATGGGCGGCGCTATGGATCTTGTTACTGGATCTAAAAAAGTAATCATTGCGATGTCACATACCAATAAAGGCCAACCAAAGATTTTGCATAAATGTCGTCTTCCTTTGACAGGATATCGAAAAGTAGGATTAATTGTAACGGAAATGGCCGTTATTGAAGTCAAAAGTGATGGATTACACCTCGTTGAAGTTCATCCTGCTTACTCAATTGAGGATGTTGTGAAAGCTACTGAAGCCACTTTGATAATTGATCACGTTAACGTGATGAAAGGAGTCGAATCATGAAAACAATGTTAAGACTAAGAATGTCGTCTGCAGATGCTCATTATGGCGGTAATCTCGTTGATGGTGCCAAAATATTAGCACTTTTTGGTGATGTCGCTACCGAATTATTAATCCAAAATGATGGCGATGAAGGATTATTTCGCGCCTATGAACAAATTGATTTTTTAGCACCGGTTTATGCTGGAGACTTTCTTGAAGTATATGGGGAAATTATTAGTACAGGAAACACTTCCAGAAAAATGGTTTTTGAATGTTACAAAGTAATTGCTGCTGAGCCGGAAGTTGCCCCTTCGGCTGCCATGGTTTTGGAAACAAAAATCTTGGTTGCGACAGCTATGGGAACTTGTGTCGTACCCAAGAAGTTGCAGCGCAAATGACCGATAAACTTATTATAACCTGCGCCATGACCGGTGCAGAAGTGACTAAGGAAGGTAACCCAGCAGTTCCATACACTGTCAATGAAATGGTTGTTTCTGCTTGTGAGGCAGTCAAAGCGGGAGCGAGTGTATTGCATATTCATGCGCGAAGAGATGATGGAACTCCTGTTCAAGATGCAAAACGATTCGCAGAAATTCTTTCGGCCATTCGAAAAGAATGCCCAAAGGTAATTTTACAAGTATCTACTGGTGGAGCGGTGGGAATGAGTCGTGATGAGCGTCTTGGGCCACTAACACTTAATCCGGAAATGGCGACTTTAGATTGTGGAACCCTTAATTTTGGCGGTGATGACATTTTTGTCAATACCGAGAATGACATTATATACTTTGCAAAAGTAATGCAAGCCAAACAAGTAGCCTATGAATTAGAATGTTTTGAAAAAGGACACGTTGATACAGTCTTACGACTTGTCAAAAAAGGAATCATTACCCAACCATTGCGTTTTAGTTTTGTTTTAGGAGTAAATGGGGGTATGAGTGGTGAAACTAGGGACTTGGCGTTTCTTAAAGAGAGTATTCCGGATAATGCCACTTTCAGTGTCGCTGGCGTGGGTAGATATGAGTTTTCCCTTGCCGAACAAGCGATTTTATGTGGTGGCCATGTTCGCGTCGGACTTGAAGACAACTTGTACCTTGAAAAAGGTGTTTTGGCAAAGTCAAATGCCGAATTGGTTCACAAAGTAGTTGAAATTGCCTCCCGATTAGGTCGTGAAATCGCGACTCCCGAGGAAGCAAGACGGATTTTACGAATGGAGATAAAATAATCATGAAGATACTCTGTCCCTATGGTACACATCGGGTTATTAAACCGATTGGTGTTTTGCCACAAGCAGCTCAAATAATCAATAATGATATGGTTTGTGAGGCAAACGAAATATTAATTGATGTTAAAACGCTTAATATTGACTCGGCTTCATTCCATCAAATATATCAAGCTTGTAATGGCGATTTAAAGCAGATGGAAGCCCGAATTTTGGAAATCGTCAATTCCCGTGGAAAAATGCAAAACCCAGTGACCGGTAGTGGAGGAATGCTACTAGGAACAATCAAACAAATCGGTAAAGATTTACATCCAAAAGTGGTAGTTGGTGATGAAATAGCTACGCTTGTTTCGTTATCACTCACACCTCTGAAAATCGAAAAAATAATCGCAATCCACATGGATACTGACCAAGTTGACATTATCGGCCAGGCAATCTTGTTTGCAACGGGAATCTATGCAAAAATACCTGCTGATCTGGACAAAATCCTTGTTTTGTCGGCTTTAGATGTTTGCGGAGCTCCAGCTCAGGTGGAAAGACTAGTCAAGCCAAACGATAGCGTCTTGATTCTTGGTGCCGGTGGCAAGAGTGGATTATTATGTACATATCAAGCCAAAAAGAATGCAGGACCAAACGGAAAGGTCATCGGCGTCATTAACGATATTTCGCAGTATGACGACTTAAAAGCCATTCAATCTTGTGATGAAATTATCATAGGTGATGCTCGCAATCCTTTGGAAATCTATCATAAGGTTCTTGAAGTCAACAACGGACAACAGGTCGACGTTACTTTTAATAACGTAAATGTTATTGATACCGAGATGACATCTATTCTGCCAACGAAAAATTCTGGTATCGTGTATTTCTTTAGTATGGCAACATCATTTACCAAAGCAGCACTTGGAGCAGAAGGTGTTGCCAGTGAAGCAACTTTGATGATTGGCAATGGGTATACTAGTGGGCACGCTGAGTTAACATTGAATCTATTACGTGAATCACCAATACTATATCAAATATTTATGAAACGATATGGACCAAGGGGGTAACACCATGATAAAAACCAACGATTTATATTTAGAAAGAAAAATCAAGTATTTTCCGACTGTAACCGATGCTGAATGGAATGATTGGCATTGGCAGGTTAAAAACCGGATTATGTCAGTAAGAGATTTGAAAAAATATTTACAAATCACTAAAGAAGAAGAAACGGATATCGAAAACGTTTTGACTAAGTTTCGGATGGCGATAACACCATACTATCTAACGTTGATTGATCCGCTTGATCCCAATTGTCCAATTCGCAAGCAAGCGATTCCTGGGATTTCGGAATTGATAGTTGGTGTAAACGACAATCTTGATCCCCTAGATGAAGACAAAGATTCGCCAGTCCCAGGATTGACTCACCGTTATCCTGATCGGGTGCTTTTTTTGATAACTGATATGTGTAGCATGTATTGCCGTCATTGTACTAGAAGACGCTTTGCTGGTCAAACTGACCGAATGGCGTCGAAAGAACGGATTGATAAAGGCATTGAATACATACGGAAAACCCCGCAAATCCGTGACGTTTTGTTATCGGGAGGCGACGCATTGTTACTAGATGATCAGAACTTAGAATCGATTATAAAAAGACTTAGAGAAATCGAACACGTGGAAATAATCCGTTTGGGAACTCGGGTTCCGGTTGTCATGCCACAGAGAATAACGGAAAATTTAGTAAATATGCTTAAGAAATATCATCCAATTTGGGTCAACACGCATTTTAATCACCCGAATGAATTTACTCAGGAAAGCAAAAAGGCGTTGGATTTAATGGCTGATGCTGGGATTCCCCTCGGAAATCAAAGCGTGTTGCTAAAAGGGGTAAATGATTGTGTCCATACGATGCGAAAACTAGTGACTGGTCTTGCCCAAATGCGGGTCCGTCCATATTACTTATACCAATGTGATTTATCAATGGGTATTGGTCATTTTAGAACCCCAATTTCTAAGGGGATTGAAATCATTGAGGGTTTACGGGGACATGTCAGTGGATATTGCGTTCCCACGTATGTGGTTGATGCTTTAGGTGGTGGTGGGAAAATTCCTGTCATGCCAAATTATATCTTATCTCAAGCTCCTGGCAAAACGGTATTGCGTAATTACGAAGGCGTCATCACTACATATAGCGAACCAACTGATTATCAAAACTGTCAGTGCGACCAATGCAAAAATGAGAGGCTCGGTGGCGTTTCCGGCCTTTTAAATGGCGAACAGACAGCCATAGAACCGAAGCACCTTGTTAGAAGAGAACGGAGTTCAAAACTATAAAAACATTACTTGAGAACCATTTTACCATTAGCATCGTTGGTAATGCTAAAAACGCCGGTAAGACTACCGTTTTAAATCACTTAATACGGTTGTTTTCTGATCGTTTGATTGCCATAACTTCCATCGGCCTTGATGGTGAAAAAATCGATCAGATTACCTTCATGCCCAAACCGAGAATCACTTTACAAAAGGGAATGCTAGTGGCAACGGCGATGGAGTGTCTTTCGGCATGGGAAGCCCAAGCAACAATCATTGTTCACACTGGAATCGCTTCAGCTTTGGGGGAAATAGTAATTTTAGAAGTCACCAAGGCAGGAAATGGTTTGGTTGCCGGTCCATCAACTGTCAAGGAAATGGAAGAACTGATTCAGATGTTTTCTAATCTGGGTGTGAGCAAAATATTCATCGACGGGGCTTTTTCTCGGCTGGCATCTTCCCGCTTAGGAGATGCATTAATCTTGGTAATTGGTGCTAGTTATTCTCATGAGATGATTAAGGTCGTCGATCATGGTGAGACCATCGTCCAAAAATTCCGGTTGCCAGCGGTTGAACCCAAATATCGATTTCTTGAGGATTGTCGTAAAATCACTGGAATTGATGCTCAAGGGTTACGACATCAACTTGATATTGATGATCAAAATAAACAGAATCTGTTTCAACAGTCATTTGATGAGATCCGCCAGTTGTTTGTCCCCGGTGCAATCGGCCCCATGTTTGCGGAATCATTGATTCGCAATCGTAATCAAATTCATTTTGATTTGATTATCCGTGATCCAGCTCATTTGGTTGTCTCTGGGCTGTTACTAAAACAACTTTTGAGTATAAAAATGGGTATTATGGTTTTGCGACCGATGAATTTAGTTGCAATCTGCTATAACCCATATTCGCCAACGGGTTATGCTTTTGATGAAAACCAATTTCGATCATTGTTAATGAAAAAAATGCATGCACCTTTGTTTAATGTGGGTGCTGAAAGTGAGAATGAAAATGAATAAACTCAATTTGGATCAAAACATGATTCAAGATTCACGGCGATTAGCAAAGCAGATTGCTATCGATGTTCAAAAGTTTATTGACCAGCATACTACTGTCACAGTCGAAAGAACTGTTTGCCGGCTATTAGGTATAGACGGGGTTGACTCTTTCGACGTTCCCATTCCAAACCTGCTTGTCGATGATGTGCAAAACAACGGTGATTTGTCACGCGGAATTGCTTTAACTATCGCAAGCGCTTTACAAGCTACCGGCAAGAATTTGCCTGATTTTATATCTGCTTATTTATTGGGGACAGTGAAACTATGCGGTCATCCTTATGTTTCTTGTGATCAAGTAAGGCAAATTCTTGATCCATATATGCAAGTTACTTTTGCCAAAATTAAAGAAAACAGAGATACCCGGGATGCTTTTTTGTTAGCATATCCCCAACCAAAGACTGAGATTTATGTCATCGTCGCAACCGGAAACATTTATGAAGATATCGTTCAAGCAAAAGCTGCCGCAACAGCTGGAGCTGACATCATTGCCGTTATTCGGTCAACCGCACAATCGCTACTTGATTATGTTCCTTATGGAATTACTACTGAAGGTTTTGGGGGGACATATGCCACCCAAGCCAATTTTAAATTGATGCGGGCAGCACTTGATGAAGTATCGAAAACAGAAAAGCGCTATATCAAATTAGTTAATTACGCCTCTGGCCTCTGTATGCCAGAGATTGCGGCCATGGCCGCAATCGAACGTTTAGATGTTTTGTTAAATGATAGTATGTATGGAATAATTTTCCGAGACATCAATATGCAAAGAACTTTTGTTGATCAGTACTTTTCTCGGCGAATTAATGCCTATAGTGGTGTGGTAATCAATACTGGAGAAGATAATTATCTGACCACTAGTGATGCCTTTACGCAAGCCCATACCGTGCTTGCTTCTCAGTTTATCAACGAACAGTTTGCCTATTGTGCGGGATTACCCAGTAAATTGATGGGCCTTGGGCATGCATTTGAGATTGATCCCGAAATCGAAAATAGTTTTTTATATGAGATTGCTCAAGCACAGATGTGCCGGGAGATATTCCCACAAGCCCCATTGAAATATATGCCACCAACCAAACATATTACTGGCAACATATTTCGAGCATATGAACAAAATGCTTTGTTTAATATTGCAACGACCATGACTGATCAGTCGATTCATCTTTTGGGAATGATGACTGAAGCCATCCATACACCGTTTTTGTCGGATCGGTATTTGGCGATTCAAAATGCTAAGATGATTAAAAAATCCATGAAATCCTTTTCTGATGAGGTATCTTATCGGCCAGATGGTTTAATATGTAATCGCGCCAAAGATGTATTGCGACAAGCTCATGAGTTATTAGAAGAGATTGCGCAGATGTCGTTATTCAAGGCCTTAGAACAAGGGGTCTTCGCTGACATAAAACGATCATTTACCGGTGGCAAGGGCTTGACTGGAGTTTTAGAAAAACATCCGGATTACCAAAATCCAGTTTTGGATTATATTGAGGGGGTCTCACATGAAAATTAAACCATATGGTGATACTTCAAACGACGGAAAAGTACAACTGAGTTTTACTTTACCAATCAAGATTGGGGCTTTAGGAATGGAAGCGGCCAAGCAATTGGGAAAACAGATGGGTCTTATTGATCCTTCAGTTGTTAGTATGGAAGCAATCGGAGAAAATTTCAGTTTTTATATTGTTTATGGATCGGTAACTCATCAAATTGATCTTTCGCTTTTGAAAGTTGCGGAAATCACAACTCCGACCTTTGATAAAGAAGCTGTTGAAAAGTTGATTGCTGACCATTTTGATCGTGATTTAGTCTTTATTGGTGCATCAACCGGAACTGATGCTCATACTGTTGGAATCGATGCAATCATGAATATGAAGGGGTATGCTGGTCATTATGGATTAGAAAGATATGCCGGAATAAAGGCATACAATTTAGGCAGTCAAGTTCCTAATGAGGTTTTCATCCGCGAAGCCAAACGGCTTCATGCGGATGTCTTATTAATCAGTCAAACCGTTACGCAAAAAGATGTTCATCTGAAAAATATGGTTGAGTTGGTTGAATTACTCGAAGCCGAACATATGCGTAATGATGTTATCTTGGTTTGCGGTGGAGCCAGAATTTCTCATGAATTGGCGAAAGAGTTGGGATATGATGCTGGTTTTGGACCAGGAAAGTTCGCTGAAGATGTGGCTTCTTTCGCGGTTTTAGAACTAATTCGTAAAAAAAATAAAACAAAAAAATAGTAATTACTACCGGCAATCCCCAGAATAAAATGGGAAAAGCACATAAACAGTACTACCGATTTTTATATCATATGATATAATTAGAATATCTTAGTTATGACTATACATGAAGAGGGCGAATCATTTGAAAACAATAGTGATCGGCGTCATCGGCGCAGATGTCCACGCCGTTGGAAACAAGATCATCGAGTATACGCTTCAAAATTCTGGATATAACGTCGTCAATGTGGGCGTGCTGTCTTCGCAAGAGGATTTTATTCATGCGGCAATAGAAACTGATGCTGATATGATTTTGGTATCATCTTTGTATGGACATGGAGAAATTGATTGTCGCGGCATGCGAAGTAAATGCATTGAATCGGGAATCGGCGATATCCTTTTGTATGTTGGTGGAAACATTGTCGTTGGCAAACAAGATTTTGCCGAAGTAAAACAACGTTTCTTACAGATGGGTTTTGACCGAGTCTATCCCCCGGGGACTTCTATTGATAAATCGTTGGCTGATATTAAAGCGGATTTAGGAGAATAGTATGGCTAAATATTTGTTGATCGATTTTGGATCGACATTCACGAAATTGACAGCCGTTGATACGGAAATCGGGGATATCATCGGAACAGCAGCTCATTTTACAACGGTCGCAGAAGACATCCGAATTGGTTATCACAATGCTTTATCGGCTCTAAAAACCAAAATCGGGAATAATATTAAGTTTGATCGCATTGATGCTTGCTCTTCTGCGGCAGGGGGTTTAAAAATGGCAGCTATAGGCTTAGTCGAAGAGATGACGGTTGAAGCTGCAAAACGGGTGTGCTTAGGCGCGGGAGCGAAAGTTGATTTAGTTTTTTCTCATCATCTTAACCGTCAGGAAGTCCAAACGATTATTGAGGAGAAAATAGATATCATTTTGCTTGCCGGCGGTGCTGATGGCGGAAACAGTGAATGCGTTCTTTTTAATGCTGATTTACTTGGGCAAATGGGGGTAAAAATCTCCATTGTCTATGCAGGAAATAAATCTTGTCAGGATGAAATTAAAGCGATTTTCGATCGATATGGATTAGACGGAATTATTTGTGAAAATGTTATGCCGAGAATCAATCAACTCAATATTGAAGATGCTCGCAATCGAATTCGGGATTTATTTTTAAAAAAAATCATTGTTGCCAAAGGCATAAAAAAAATAGAAGCCGAGATTGATGAAGTGGTTTTGCCGACTCCAGAAGCGGTTTTACATGCCTGTGAGCTATTTTCGAAAGGCTACTTAGATGAAAAAGGGCAAGGTGATATCGTAGTAGTCGATGTTGGTGGAGCAACTACCGATATGTATTCATTATGCCCTGCGACAAAACGTAGTGATGTCGTTCTTGGTGGCTTAGAAGAACCATTTGCCAAACGAACTGTCGAAGGTGATTTAGGCATTAGGTATTCATCTTTAGGTATCCTCAAAGCGATTTCTCAAGAAGAAATAACTATGATAAACCAAACACATAGCATCGATATAGTGAGTGAACTAAAAAAGCGACATGAAGATCCTTCCATGTTGCCTATCGATGAACACGATGAACAGGTCGATCAGTTGATTGCCCAGATGTGTACATATAAAGCAATGACTCGTCATGCAGGAAAAATGGAAGAAGTATTTTCGCCGATGGGGATGGTTTTCCATCAAACTGGTAAGGATTTGTCTGATGTTGATTATGTTATTGGTACCGGCGGGCCAATCATCAAGGCTAAACATCCTGTGGCAATTTTGTCACAAACGACCGATGTTTTTCGTAAGAGTTCAGAATTAAGACCACAGCATCCTCAATACATGCTTGACAAAGACTATATCTTATCGGCAATGGGTTTGCTTGTGAGAATTGATCCCGTATTAGCATTAAAAATCATGAAAAAGCATATTATTAAGCTTTGATGGATACACCACAGAAAAGGATGAAATGATGGAACTAAAAAACAAGAAATTATCGGAAGCGGAATTTTTTGAGGAACGACAACAAGTTTTATCTCAATGGAAGACAGGATCCGATCCCGATCTTGACTTTGAGAAGGCAATTGCCTTTTTAAAGCAACTACCCGAGGAAAAAAACTTTGCAATCAAGATGGCTAAAGCCAAAGTAACAGGGCAAACAATGGTTCAACCCCGAGCCGGAGTACCGGTGTTGTCTGAACATATCAAGTTATTACAGTATTTAGAAGCAAGTGGCGCTGATTTCGTTCCTTCAACGATTGATAGTTATACACGACAAAATCGATATCTAGAAGCTGAACGCGGAATTCAGGAATCATCGGTTCAAAACCGTGCAATGCTAAACGGTTTTCCCGCAGTCAACCATGGTGTTGAAGGATGCCGAAAAGTCATGGAGTCAGTTGGGGTTCCCATTCAAGCTCGGCATGGCACTCCTGATGCCAGATTGCTTTCAGAGATTATCCATGCTGCCGGATGGACTTCCAACGAAGGCGGCGGTATTTCTTACAACATTCCCTATGCTAAAAGCATTTCATTAGAAACTAGTATTCGCAATTGGCAATATTGTGATCGGTTGGTTGGCTATTATGAAGAACATGGTGTCCATATTAATCGGGAGCCTTTTGGTCCACTTACCGGAACCCTTGTTCCACCATCAATTTCCAACTGCATTTCGATAATCGAAGCGTTATTAGCAGCTGAACAAGGTGTTAAGAACATTACCGTTGGATACGGAATGGGTGGCAACATAATTCAAGATATCGCGGCAATCAGAACTTTGCAAAAACAAACGGATGCTTTTTTAATAAAAAATGGGTATCATGATGTAATTGTCACAACAGTATTCCATCAATGGATGGGCGGTTTTCCCGCTGATGAAGCAGAAGCTACTGGATTAATTGCAATGTCATCAACGGTCGCAGCTTTATCTAAAGCAACCAAAATGATAACAAAAACGTCGCATGAGTCTATAGGAATTCCCACTAAGGAAGCCAATGGGTTAGGGATTAAAACTTCGAAATATGTTGTAACTTTACTGCAAGATCAAACCTTTCCTGATTGTGATAAACTAACCGAAGAGATGATGCAGATTGAAAGTGAAGTTGATTGTCTAATGGACTGCATCTTAAAAGTTGGCGAAGGCGATCTTGCTCAAGGAGTAGTAAAGGCTTTCGAACAAGGTTTGATTGATGTTCCTTTCGCACCCAGCAAATATAATGCCGGGAAAATCTTGCCTGCACGAGATAATGAAGGCAACATTCGTATTCTTGAATTTGGAAATCTCTGTTTTACAGACACAATCAAAAAATTTCATTTTGACAAAATTGCCCAAAGGGCAGCTTTCGAACAACGACCAGTTTCATTTCAATTGACAATTGATGACGTTTATGCCGTCTCAAATGATCATTTGATTGGACGTCCGTTTTCGAAACACTAGAGCGAGGGAATACATACTATGAAAATTAAGAATATAATTTTAACGCCTTCATACACTGGATTTTATTTTGATGATCAGAAGGCAATCAAAAACGGAGCTACCAATGATGGTTTTATGTATTTAGGAACGCCTATGACATCTGGATTTGCCAAAGTCAGGCAAAAAGGCGAAGCGGTTTCTGTCCAAATCATTGGTGATGACGGCACCGTTGGTGTTGGTGATTGTGCTGCTGTGCAATATTCGGGCGCTGGTGGACGTGATCCTTTGTTTTTGGCAACAGCATTCATCCCTTATTTGGAGGAAAATATTGTGCCTTTGCTAATTGGTGAGGAACTTGACTCTTTCCGCCGATTAGCGGAAATGATTGATCATCTAATTATTGATGGCAAGAAGTTACATACCGCAATTCGTTATGGCTTATCGCAAGCTTTGCTTTCAATTATTGCAAATGTTAAAAAGTTGACGATGGCGGAAGTTGTTCGACAAGAGTATCAAATCCCCGAGGGAAAATACCAATCAGTGCCGATTTTTGGACAAACCGGTGATGAACGATACACTAACGTTGATAAAATGATTATGAAAGAAACTGACGTTTTACCACACGCATTATTTAACAACGTCGAAAAAAAGTTAGGAAAAAACGGCGAACTATTACTTGAATACGTTAAATGGTTAAAAAATCGAATTGAGACTTTCCGAAACCGATTGGATTATCAACCAATTTTCCATATTGATGTATATGGGACAATTGGTATTGCATTCAATTATAATTATGATAAGATTTGTGAGTACTTGCTAACATTGGAAACGGCAGCTAAACCATTTATTCTCCGGATTGAAGGCCCAGTAGATACGGGTGATCGCGAAGGAACTCTCCAGGCACTCAAATTAATCACTGCCCGTTTGGATGCTATTGGCAGTAAACTTGAGATTGTTGCGGATGAATGGTGTAACACTTTAGAAGACATCAAAGAATTTGCTGATGAAAAAGCAGGGCATATGCTTCAAATTAAAACTCCAGATTTGGGAGGAGTCAATAATGTAATTGAAGCAATATTGTACTGCAATGAAAAACACATTGGCAGTTATTGCGGTGGTACTTGTAATGAGACTGATTTATCTGCCAAGACCACAACTAATATTGCGATTGCTTGCCGAGCTGATCAGTGTCTTGCAAAACCGGGAATGTCATTTGATGATGGCTATATGATTGTTCGTAACGAAATGAATCGCGTTATCGCTTTGGCAAATTCACGTCAATAACTTGATGAAAGAAGGAACAATCATGATATCAGGAATGGCTGGAACCTTGGAATCAAACGATACAATGATTACGGTAACACCAGCGGAAAAAATGTCTATTGAAGTAACAAGTGTCGTTGATGCTTTTTATCATGATCAAATTGTTAAAGTGATTTATGATACCTTGTTGGAACAAAAAATCACCAACATATCGGTCACATGTCAAGATAAAGGGGCTTTGGATTATACAATTCGAGCACGGCTTTTGACAGCGATTTCGAGAATGGAGGAACAAGATGATTAGAAGTATGCTATTTATTCCCGGCAATAATCCGGCTATGCTGCAAAATGCGGATATATTTGGCGCAGATGCGGTCATACTTGATTTAGAGGATGCAGTCAGTCCTCAAGAAAAAGATGCGGCAAGGGCATTAGTTAAAGCATATCTTGAATCAGTTTCCCATCAGGCTATAAAAGTATATATCCGAATAAATGGTCTCGATACTGAATTTTATGAACGGGATTTGCATAGTGTCGTTTCGGATCAAATTGATGGAATTGTGTTGCCAAAAGCACGAGTTGGTGACATTGAAAAATTATTAACGATATTGTACAAAATTGAATCGGAAACACATATGAAAAAAACTATGGGGATCATCCCGATTGTTGAAAGTGCTAAATCAGTTTTGGAAATCGAAAAATTAGCGGCCCTTTCCCGGATTCAAGGGATGCTTCTTGGAGCGGAAGATTTATCCGCAGACATGGAATTTGAACGAACAAAAATCGGAACGGAAATTGATTATCCAAGAGCCAAATTGGCTTTTGCTTGCAAAGCATATAAGATTGATGCAATTGACACGCCGTTTACTGACACCAATGATGTCAATGGATTAATTGCTGATTGTCAAAAAGCTCTTAATTTAGGTCTTAATGCAAAAGCGGCGATTCATCCCAATCAGATTGAAACAATTCATGATGTTTTTTCTCCTTCGCCAAAGCGAATCGAGTGGGCACAGCGAGTTTTGCTTGCTGCCAAAAAGGCAAATGAGCAAGGGTTGGGAGTGTTTAGCCTTGATGGAAAAATGATTGATAAACCGATAATTGAACGAGCCACGAAAATAATTGATGCAGCAAAAAAATATCGGTTATTACCGGTTGATCATGCTTAATTCATTAGGCAGAGTCGTCCCGGATACGCTGAGGGGATACACATCCGCGACCGCCTACCAATCCAAAAATCGTATCTTGATCCCCGAAAAAGCAGTTGTGACAAAACCGCTTTTTTTGGATTCAATAAGCGCAATATTTGATGAATATCATATTTCTGATGGCATGACTTTGTCTTTTCATCACCATCTTCGGAACGGTGATGGGGTTCTCAATGCAGTCTGTCAGGAAATTAAAACCCGCGGAATAAAACATCTTACAATCGCACCTTCCTCAATATTTCCTAATAATGCAATAATTGTGGATCTCATTATCGCGGGAAACATTACTAATATTCGCACAAACTACATTAATGGTCCAGCAGCTAGGCCAATTGATGATGGTAAACTACAAGGATTATTATTGATGGATACCCATGGTGGTCGTGCTCGCGCCATCGAAAGTGGCGACCTTCCAATCGATATTGCCATTTTGGCTTGTCCCACTGTTGACCGAAATGGTAATGGATCAGGAACCGAAGGACTCTCCGCATGTGGCACCCTTGGGTATGCACAAAGCGATCTGCGCTATGCTAAAAAGGTGATTCTTGTGACCGATACAATAGTTGATAAAGTCAAACAAATCGATTTAGATGGTAAGTATGTCGATGCCATTGTTCAAATTGATTCTATTGGTGATCCCGAAGGTATCGTCTCAGGGACAACAAAAATTACTAAAGATCCAGTTGGTTTGAAAATCGCTCGTGATGCGGCTGATTTTCTATATCAAGCAGGGGTCATTAAGCCGGGATTTTCGATGCAAACTGGTGCTGGGGGAACTTCTCTTGCTGTCGCAGCTGCCGTTCGTAAAATGATGATAACAAAACAAATCCATGGGTCTTTTGCATCAGGAGGAACTAATGGATATTATACTGATCTCCTAAAAGAAGGCTGGGTTGATAATTTATACGATGTCCAGTGTTTCGATTTAGAAGCCGTTCGATCATACCGCGATAATTCGCATCATATTGCTATTTCTGCATCCAAGTATGGCAACCCATATGAACCAAACCCAGTTGTTAACAATCTGTCTTTTGTAGCTTTAGGAGCCACCGAAATTGATTTGGATTTCAATGTCAACGTCACAACCGATTCACTGGGAAGATTGATTGGTGGTAGTGGTGGTCATGCGGATACGGCGCATGGTGCAGACATCACGATAATTACTACGACACTTGCTAAAGCCCGACTGCCGATCATAAAAGAGCATGTTACGACGATAACAACTCCAGGTGAAGATGTTGATGTTTTAGTAACTGAACGGGGAATTGCAATTAACCCAAGACGAGTTGACTTGCTGGAAAAAATGAAAAATTCAAATCTTACAATCATGACTATTAGCGAGTTAATGGCAATATCGCACCAAATATCTGGGATTCCTGCTGCAATTAAAGAACCAGGAAAAGTAACAGGATTGATTGTTTACCGCGATGGAACCATACTTGATCAACTATATCAAAGATTCTAAACCCTTTTTGATGGGAGGAATTAATTATGATGATCAAACAGGCCTTACTTGCTGGCGAATTTGCTAAAATAAAATCCTTTTTAGCTGCCAATGATTTGCGTTTTGATGAACGTGTTTCTGAGACTTTATATATCGAGGAGGACAATCAAATCATTGGTACCGTATCGCGAACAGATTATCTTATTGAGTGTTTGGCTATCGATAAGCAGTACCGTGGAGAAAACCTGGCGGGATTACTAATTGATGCCATTCTTTCTTCAATGCGTATGCAACGAATCTCTCATTACTTGGTTTATACAAAAACGGAATATATTCCGGTATTCCAAGCAATGAATTTTCGTTTATTGGCAAAAACAACAAATGTATGTATATTTGAAGGCGGTTGTGAATCCATTGATTCAGAAATTGGTGAATTACGGCGACGAATCGAAACCAAATGGTCAATTCCCATGATTGGTAATGATTTTGGGGCAATCGTCGTCAATTGCAATCCCATTACCATGGGACATTATCAATTAATTGAATATGCCGCCAAGCAGCACGACCACTTACTTGTTTTTGTAGTGGAAGAAGATTTTTCGTTATTCACATATCGGGAGCGTTTTGGTTTAGTATGGCTTGCATTATCAGATTTGGAAAATGTCATTGTTTTGCCTTCGACTAAATATATTGTTTCGAATTTGACTTTTCCAAGTTATTTTTTGAAAACCATGGATGAACGCGAAGAGGAACATGCCCGTTTGGATGCCGAAATATTCAAATCTTTCTTTATGAAAGGGTTGTGCATTGCTAAGCGTTATGTTGGAACAGAAACTGATCAATTCATGATGAAATATAACAATATTCTGAAAACCACTTTGAATGATCGCTTAGAAATTATTCCCCGATTTCAGATTGATGGCATTAATATCAGCGCTTCTATCGTTAGAAAATTAATTTTTGAAAATCGGATAGACGATGCTTTAGCGATGGTTCCTCGAGCTACATGGGGAATGTTTCGCGCTTTAGCTCAGGAGAAATATGATCAATCCTGCCGATAATATCCTTTATGACCGCGAACAGCGGATGCAATATATAACTCGTTTGCAAACTGTGGGTAAAACCGTTGTGGTTTTAAAAGCCAACATTCCTGGTCAAGACAAAAGAATCAAAGAAGCTAATGTGTTGTTAGGCTTGATTAGTGCGGTATTACCATTCACGGAAATTGCTTCCGTTCATCGTTTAGATGGGACTGATGGACCTTGTGTCATATATGTTTTAAATGATCCTGATGCGAAAAAGATTAAACAGCAATCTATGCAAATTGAAGATGAGACTCCTTTAGGAAGATTTATTGATTTAGATGTATATGGTTTTGACCGTTCTGCGAACAATCGAAAGGATCTACGTAAATGTTATCTTTGTAATCAACCGGCTTTTGTTTGTAGCCGAAATCATACTCACTCGGTTGCCGAATTACTTCAATTTATCAGAAATTCTGTTCGTCAGCAGATAAGAATATTATGTCAATCAATCATTAGTGATGCCATTGATGACGAATTGAAATTGAATCCTAAATTTGGTTTGGTAACGCCAATTGATGCTGGGTCGCACCCGGATATGGATTTTCATTTAATGATAAAGGCAAAAGCAGCCATTATTAATCCGCTAACACTGATGTTTTTGGAAGGATACGATGCAACTGACTATACAGATTTGTTTTTAAGAGTTCGTAAAATCGGTTACGATGCTGAAGAAACAATGATGAAAGCGACTAATAACATAAACGCATATAAAGGATTGATTTTCAGCCTTGGTTTGGTCGTTACCGCTTGCGGATATGTAATTGGACATGCCCTTTCATTCTCGACAATATTTGATTCGGTGCGCATTATGACCGCTAATATTATGGACGAACTGACAATGGAAAAAGGCAGTTTCGGACTTGAAGCTTGGAAGCGATATGGTTTTGGCGGAGCCCGTCAAGAAGCATTTTTGGGGTTTCCGACGGTTCAGAAAGCATTACCACAACTCAAAGACTTTTCTCAAGAAAGTTTGACGATGGTTTTAATTAAGATAATAAGTAATTGTGAAGACACAGTTTTATTAAAACGGTGTGGTTCGTTGGAAAATTACCACATTGCCAAGCGAAAGCTTGCTTCTATTACGCGATATGATGAACAGACGATTTGTGAGGTAACTGATTGGTGTATAACTCGGAAAATTAGTTTTGGTGGTTCGGCAGATTTATTAGTGGTGACCTGTTTTTTGAAACGAATTCAGAAAGTATACCGATTTGCATAAATTGAAGACAATTTAACGAAAGAGGTGTTGGAAGCATGACTCATTATCCTAGTCGTTTGGAAAATGTTTTGATGAGAATTGATTTAATACCAAAATGGTTGAAATTGCTAATTGTTTTCGTGACAATTCCTTGCGTGTATGTTTTGGTATTTTTGACCGGAGGCATCAAATACTCTTATTCCCATACAATGTACCTAGCTATTGTTTTTGCTGGGTTGTCAATGGGGGCAGGATGGGGAGGCATTGTTGGCATCATTGCGGGAATTGTGTTAGGCCCAATCATGCCATTATCAACACCATTTGATCCGAGTTTTAGCGGCTACGAATATCAAAATATAATTCAATGGGTTTATCGAGCTTTTATTTTTTTCTTGGCTGGATCGATAACGGGGCTTTTTTGCGATATTCTTAAAAGAAAAATCGTCACAGTCACGGATATGCTTTCCCATAATTATGAGACAAAGATTCCTAATATTTATAGTTTAGCAGATCATACAAATCATGATTTTGTTAATAACAAAACGATAGTCATTTCCCTTTTGATTAATAATTTTGATGCAATTATCGAAATGCTTGGCCACGATGTATATTATCGTTTGCTTAATAAACTATATTTATCGCTTGTTGTCAACATGGGCAAGAATTGCACAATTATCCAGGCTTCCAACGACAAGTTTTGGATTACTAAGGCTTATACAAATTACAAAGATGATATAAATCATATTAGAAGTGTTCTTAAACAACCACTTTCCATTGCAAACATTCCCATTTTTGCCGACTATGCAATTGGCATTGACTTAATTGAAAAGCAGTCAGATTGTCAAGCGATTGATAGTTATCGACATGCTGATATTGCCGCAAAAGACGCTCAAAAACGTAATGCGCCTTATCTGATTTATGATGATTCATTATCAGAAAAAAAGTTAGGCATTGAACTGTTATCAACTTTTCTTCGCGCCTTGGAAGAAAATCAAACTTTTTTAGTTTACCAGCCAATTATTGATTTAAAAACGATGAAAACAGTTGCTTTAGAAGCGCTTATTCGTTGGGTTCACCCGCTTCATGGAATGATTATGCCAGATCGTTTTATTCCTTTGATTGAAGGCACAAATCTTATAAATCATCTAACGGATTGGGTACTTAAAACCGCTATTGACAAAGTGCTTGAACTACAAAAACATGGCTACGATATTCCGATTTCAATCAATATATCGCCGAAAAATCTATCTGATCCGGATTTTTTCTCCCGAATTCGTTCGATTATTAATGCTTCGAAAATTGAACACAGGATGATTGAATTAGAAGTGACGGAGTCAGCTATTATTGCCAATCTCGAAGACAATCAACACTGGATGAAAACGATGATGGATGATGGGTTTACGATGTCGCTTGATGATTTTGGCAAAGGATATACTTCACTGGCATATCTGTCTCAATTTGATGTCAAAATTATTAAACTTGATCAATACTTCATGCGGCACATCCTTTCTGACCCCGGCGTGAAGATTATTGTAAGATCAGCAATTGATCTTTCGCATCAGTTGGGATGCAAAGTAGTTGCTGAAGGCATAGAAGATGAGATAATCACGACAATCTGTCAAGAGCTAGGGTGTGATTTTGGCCAAGGATATCATTTTGCTTGGCCAATGAAAGCAGCGGATTTGGACAATTGGTTAAACCTAAATGTAGATCAAAAGAAATAGATTATATGGTTTTTTGTTCATATTTATTTTATATTGGCGGTTTGATAATTCAGACCGACAAAAACGCTTTTTTATATGATAAAAGCATGATTTTTTAAACATTTTTCTGGGTTTATGGTAAAATAGTTTTAGTGCCTTGTGAACAAGTTACTTTAACTACCCGAAGGCGGTGAGAAAATGCCGATATTAGACTCCATCAAAATAGCCGAAGCCAAAGCGGAAGAGTTGCGTCGCCAAGCGACAGAAACTGTTCGCCTTTTAATGGATGAAACCAAAGAAAAAAGCGATTTGATTGTTACAAAAATGATGGAAGACGCAGCAAATGAAGATAAGCATATAAATCTTATCGCCCAAGAAGCAATCGAGGCCAAACGGATTGAGATAATGGCTAGAGTCGAAATGCTCGATGTAAAGCAGGCTGAGTCAGCAAAACAAAAGGAACAGCAAGCAGTTGAGTTCATTATCAAGAAGGTGATCGAATTATGATCATCCCGATGAAGAAACTCAAACTTGTTGCTTTAAAAGAGGATAAAGAGAATCTGTTGATATCTTTACAAAGATATGGCGAAGTTATGTTTATCAAGCACGGTGATGATACCAATATTGATACAGATGCATCAAATGAGGAAATCCAGTTACAAAGAGCAGAAAAATCCATCAGTTTAATCCGAAAGTATAAAGCAAAGCATAAAGGGTTTGCTGATCAAATTGCCATCGATTATGATGAATTTAAAACCGAGGATCCTGCTCAAGAGAAAATTTTGGCTACCATTGAAAATGCTGACGAGGAGATTAATAATCTTCGTCAAGATAACACGGCTCTTCAAGAAAAATTGGCTTTTTATCTTCCCTGGTCAGGGTTGGATATGATGCTTTCTGATTTATATATGCCGCACTATGCCGTAATTCATACAGGCACGATTGAAACAAGGAATATGCAAGACTTTGTTGATATGATATCGGAATATGGTGGGGAAATCCAAAAAGTCGGTGTCTTTGGATACTCGCAGACAATTGTTTATGCTTGCTATGAAGACGACGATAATGAAATTATTGAAAAATCGAAAAATCTGGGTTTCATTGAAGTTATTCTTCCCAGTGACAAAAAGTATGTTTCTGAGATTATCATCGAAACGGAAAAAGCAATAACAAAAAATCGTCAACGAATTGAAACTTTGGAATTAACTTTAGCTGAATATGCTAAACAAACAGATAAAATCAAACTCTTTGCTGATCAGGCGGCGACAGCGATTAAACGTCGACAAGCAAATATTCAGGAGACGGTTGATACTGTATATCTTGAGGGATGGGTTCGCAGTGATCGGATTGTGCGGTTAAAGAAAGCAATTACCGATGTTACCGATGTATTCGACTTGGAACTCGTTGATCCACAAACAGATGAAATCCCACCAACAGTATTAAAAAATAATAAGTTCGTGGATGCTTTTGAATCGGTTACGGATATGTTTTCCAAACCCAATCCTTACGAGATTGATCCCAATCCGGTGATGTCGATTTGGTACTGGATTATCTTTGGAATGATGATGGGTGATGCTGGATACGGCTTACTAATGGTAGTTGTTGTTGGATTTTTACTTAAAAAAATGAAACCTAAAGGCAACATGCGTCGATTATTTTTAATTATATTTTATGGCGGTTTTTCAACGATACTTTGGGGGATTTTATTTGGCAGTTACTTTGGTTTTACCATTTTCCCCATTTTACTTGAACCAATCAATGAACCGCTAAAAATGTTGTTGGTGTCGTTGATTCTTGGCGGGTGTCATCTGATAACTGGACTTGTAATTAAAGCATATCATAATCTTCGCGACAAACACTATATGGCAATTCTTTCCGATTCTATTAGTTGGATTGTCTTGCTTATTGGCGCGGGACTGTTGTTTTTGCCAGCCACTGCAACGGTTGGCAAATGGATGGCTATTGCTGGTGCGGCGATGATTATTTTGTTTGCTGGTTGGAAGCAGAAGAATCCCTTTGCTCGTTTGGGAATTGGCCTATATTCGCTATATGGAGCTACAAGTTATTTGGGAGACATTCTTTCTTATTCGCGAATTCTTGCCCTCGCAATGTCATCAGCAGTTTTGGGAATGGTTATGAATATGCTAGCAAAAATGCTTGCAACAAATGTGATTGGATATTTCTTTGCAGCGATTGTTTTTATAATCGGGCATGTATTCAACTTAGCGATGGGGCTTCTATCTGCTTACGTTCATACAAGCCGGCTTCAATATATTGAGTTTTATGGAAAGTTTTATGAAGGTGGAGGAACCTCTTTCCAGCCATTAACCTTACAGTTGAAACACATTGACACTGTCAATGACAATATAAATCAATAGAGTACTTTGGGAGGAAAATCGATTATGAGTGATAATTATGGATTGTTTTATGCAATTCTCGGAGCGGCATTAGTTGCTAGTCTTGGTGGCTTTGGCTCAGCGTTAGGCGTTCAAATGGGTGGTAAAGCTGCAGCTGGTGTCACCAGTGAAAAACCAGAACTATTTGGTAAGTTATTAATTTTGCAGGCGCTTCCCGGAACACAAGGAATCTACGGCTTTTTGATTGCGGTTTTGGTGCTGATTAATTGTGGAGTCCTTAGTGGAACTCCCCAAGTGGCTATGTCAATCGATACGGGCCTTTCTTATTTCGCCGCTTGTCTACCAGGAATCATTGTACTGCCAATTTCGGCATATTTTCAAGCCAAAATGTCTGTTAGTTCAATTAATATGGTAGCTAAACAGCCTGATTCATCTGGTAAAGGCATCACGATGACTGTTTTGGTAGAAACCTATGCGGTTTTAGCTTTGCTTGCCAGTATTTTAATGGTTACGGGTATATAATATAGCGAAATGAGTGAAGTCAAATTGGCAAACGTTTCGATTTATGAAAAAATTGAAAACAAAGGACGTCAAGATGCCAAAAAAATTATTGGGACGGGCACACAGAAAGCCAAAGAGCTAGAAACTGCTATTCTCGATGAGGCAAAGCAACAGATTGCCGCTTCGCAAGCAAAACTTGCTGAAAAAAACGCTGCGATTTTGAAGACGATGGCGACAGAATTTGAGCAGACTGCTAAGCAAAATTCATTGGCTCGTAAGAAAGTGTTAATTGACGAAGCATTTTCGCTTGCGGCAAAATCTTTACGATCTATTCCGGTCAATCAATGGGAGAAAATCGTTTTGAAGATGTTGACGACAGATGCCCTTCAGGGAAATGAAACAATCATCGCTTCAAAACGGGATCATGCTTTATTTTTGGAGACCTTTGTTTCAGATTCTTTGTCATCCCCGATTGTTTTGGATAAACTGAACAAACGCCTTAAGGACAAGAAATATAATCTTACCCTTTCGCAACGAATCGCTACCATTGATGGTGGCTTTTTGGTTGAAGGAGTTAATTTTGATATCGATCATTCTCATGCAGCGATTTTAGCTGAAATTCAAAATCGGTATGAATCAGAAATTGCTACCATTTTGTTTTCTGGATGTGAGTGAGATGAATTATCCGTATACCAACGGCATCATTAACGCCATCGATGAGAAAATCCTTACTAAGGCAAAGTATTCAAAATTAGCATCTGCTGATAAAGCGGATTTTCTTCATACGCTTGCATCCCTTGGATACGGAAATGGAGTTATTAGAAATTCGCTTGCCGATACGATTGATCAAGAACTTTTAGATTTGAAACTGCTATTGGAGAATATATCACCAAAGCGAAAATTAACTGACCTATTTTATCTCACGTATGATGCTATGAATCTTAAGGTTTTGTATAAGGAGAAAATCTTTGATGCCCCTCATTTCGATATTCTATCGCCGATGGGGACCATCAATACCGAAGTACTAAAGACATTCGTAAATGATGATATCGACGTTGACATTCCCAATTATTACCGTCCTTGGTTAGCCAATATCGCAGCAATGACAAAAGATATCACTGATCCGCGCATGCTTTCAGCGGCAATTGACAATCAAACTTTCGCTTTTTTGTTTAAAACGCTCAAATATAGCCAAGGGGGGGCCCTATTGGCTTACTATCGAAGTTTCGTGGATTTTCGGAATGTGATTACCGTAATTCGTTCCCGTGCTTTAAAATGGGAATATGAGGCTTTTGCTAAAATGTTGATTCCTGGTGGCTTAATCCCTAGTGAGGTTTTTCAAACAGCATCTGTTCTCGAATCAGAAGCTTTTGCAAAATCCTTTCAAGATTATTATCAAGAAGATATTACCAAATGTCTTAAACAATATTTAGTAAATCCGAATTTAAATCGATTGGAACGCATATTTGAAGGCATGATGCTTGATATTGTTAAGGAATACAAAAACGATGCTTTCAACATTGGTCCGATAATTTACTATTTTTTAAAAAAAGTCGCGGAAGCAAATAATATTCGCGCCATCTATTCTGGCTCGGTGGGTCTTGATGACCTTATTGGATGCTAAACTGAAGGAGGGTTCTTATGGAGAAGACGATTGAAGTTGCTATTATTGGTAATGATGAAACAATTCTATTATACAACGCTGTTGGCATTCGTGCTTTCCCAGTAAAGAATGCTCTAGATGCCGACAAACTGATATTTAAGCTGTTTAGTCAAAAATGCAAAATTATTTATGTTACTGAAGATATATATGCATTAATTCCCGAGACCATCGAAAAATATCAATTTTCCGCTTTTCCGATTCTAATTCCGATTCCTTCTGGAACAAAATCGCAAGGCGTTGGGTTAAGAAAAATTCAGAAGAATGTTGAAAATGCGATCGGAATTGATATTTTTTAGAAAGGCTGACCAATATGATAAAAAACGACATAGAAAATAAGACTGGTATAATCACAAAAGTATCAGGACCGTTAATCGTTGCCAAGGGTATGAAGGATGTCAAGATGTACGACGTCGTCAGGGTTAGTGAAAAAAAACTGATTGGCGAAGTCATTGAATTACGGGGCGATCTTGCTTCAATTCAAGTGTACGAAGAAACGGCGGGTATTGGACCGGGAGAACCGGTTTATTTTACTAATGAACCGTTATCCGTTGAACTTGCCCCTGGTTTAATCGAAGGCATTTTTGATGGCATTCAAAGACCACTTCGAGTAATTTACGAATCGTCTGGTGACCGGATCCCTCTTGGCATTGATGTTCCAAAACTAAACCGAGAAAAATTATGGCATTTTGATCCGAAAGCCAAAATAAACTCAACTGTCATTGGTGGAGATATTTTGGGTACTGTTCAGGAGTCAAGTGTCGTTGTTCATAAAGTTATGGTTCCTCCCGATATAAAAGGAACACTGTCATGGGTTATGGATGGAGAAGCAACTATTATCGACACCATTGCCAAAATAATTGATCAAGCCGGTAATGAACATCAGATCTGTATGTTACAAAAATGGCCGGTTCGCAAACGGAGACCATATACAAAAAAATTGGCACCAACGGAACCCATGGTTACTGGCCAACGGGTCATTGATACTTTATTTCCGATTGCTATTGGTGGTATTGCGGCAATTCCTGGACCGTTTGGCTCAGGAAAGACTGTTGTTCAACATCAGTTAGCCAAGTGGGCTGATGCTGATATTATTGTATATGTCGGCTGTGGCGAACGTGGTAATGAAATGACCGATGTTTTGATGGAGTTTCCCGAGTTAAAAGATCCAAAAACTGGGAAAGCATTGATGAAAAGAACGGTTTTAATTGCCAATACCTCTAACATGCCGGTTGCCGCGCGAGAAGCTTCGATTTATACCGGCATTACCATTGCTGAATATTATCGTGATATGGGTTTTCGAGTTGCGGTAATGGCCGATTCGACTTCGCGTTGGGCAGAGGCTTTGCGAGAAATGTCATCGCGTCTTGAAGAGATGCCGGGTGAAGAAGGATATCCGGCTTATTTATCATCACGGATTGCGGAATTTTATGAACGGGCTGGATTGGTTAAATGCTTGGGGTCTGATGGCCGTTTTGGAGCTATTACAGCAATTGGTGCGGTTTCGCCTCCAGGGGGAGACACTTCTGAACCAGTCTCTCAAGCTACCCTTAGAATTGTAAAGGTATTTTGGGGATTATCTGCAACATTGGCCTATCGACGCCATTTTCCTGCCATTGATTGGCTTAAAAGTTATTCACTTTACAGCGATGCAATGGATGAATTTTTTGATGCTCATGTAAAAAAAGACTGGTCTAAACTTGTACTTGAGACTAAAGATATTCTTCAAGATGAAGCTAAACTCGATGAAATTGTGCGACTAGTTGGCGTTGACAGTCTTGAATTTCAAGATCGTTTGACATTGGAATGTGCTCGGAGTATCCGCGAGGATTACTTACATCAAATTGCTTTCCATGACGTTGACACTTATACATCGTTAAATAAACAATACGGGATGTTAAAAGCCATCTTGACCTGGTACCATAAAGGTCAAAAAGCATTGAAAAACGATGTTGCTTTTGCCAAAATCGCTAAAATGAAAATCTTAGAGAAGATTGGCCGAATGAAGTATATCAAAGAGGCGGATTTTAATGAGGATTGTATTGTCATTATGAATCATTTAGATGATGAATATCAAGCCTTGACAGAAGGCGGTGAGACTAATGCCTAAAGAATATAAAACAATTAGGGAAGTCGTTGGACCGTTAATGCTCGTTGATCACGTGGAAAACGTTAAATATGATGAGTTAGTAATGATTCGTCAAGCTACTGGAGAAGAACGAATCGGAAAAGTATTAGAGATTGACGGCGATCGTGCTTTGGTCCAACTGTTTGATTCTTCACAAGGGCTTAAAATCAGTGATGCCAAAGCAATGTTTCTTGGGCGCGGCATTGAAATCAAACTTGCTCCTGAGATTCTTGGTCGTGTTTTTGACGGGATGGGTCGTCCGATTGACGGTGGTGGAGAGATTATCCCGAAAAAAAACGCTGATATTAACGGAACTCCATTAAATCCGGTTGCCCGTGATTACCCAAGTGAATTTATTGAAACGGGAATTAGTGCTATCGATGGTTTAAACACTTTAGTTCGAGGACAAAAACTACCGATTTTCTCAGGATCGGGATTGCCTCATTCCAAATTGGCTGCGCAAATTGCACGACAAGCAAAGGTTAAGGGGAAAGAAGAAACCTTTGCGGTTGTATTCGCGGCTATCGGTATTACATTTGAAGAAGCGGATTTCTTTATTCGCGATTTTCAAAAGTCCGGTGCCATCGAACGGTCAGTATTATTTATGAATTTGGCTAATGATCCAGCTATTGAGCGGATTGCTACCCCGCGAATGGCAATCACTTGCGCTGAATATTTGGCTTATGAATTGAATATGCACGTGTTGGTTATCTTGACTGATATTACCAATTACGCTGAAGCATTACGCGAAGTATCTGCTGCTCGAAAAGAGGTTCCTGGACGTCGTGGATATCCTGGCTATATGTATACTGATCTTGCATCATTATATGAACGAGCCGGAAGAATTAAAGGGAAAGCGGGATCTATCACCCAAATTCCGATTTTAACTATGCCCGAAGATGACAAAACTCATCCCATTCCCGATTTGACTGGTTATATTACTGAAGGCCAGATTATTTTATCGCGTGAACTAAATCTAAAGGGCATATATCCACCAATTGATGTTTTACCTTCGCTTTCTCGATTGAAAGATAAAGGTATTGGTGCCGGAAAAACACGAGAAGACCATTCTGAAACAATGAATCAGTTGTTTGCAGCATATGCACGAGGAAAAGAAGCTAAGGAATTATCAACAATTTTGGGTGAAGCGGCATTATCAGATACGGATAAACTTTATTCACGTTTTGCGACGCAATTTGAAAATAAATATGTTCAACAAGGCTATAATGAAGCTCGTAGTATCGAGACGACACTGACAGTTGGTTGGAAGCTTTTGACGATTTTACCAAAATCTGAATTGAAACGCATCAGTCTTGATAAGATTGCTAAATATCTACCGGCGGTGGAATAAAATGGCTCAATCAGTTAATCCCACCAGAATGGTGTTATATGGCCTAAAAAAAAGGCTTTCAACGGCCAAAAGAGGTCACAAACTTTTAAAAGACAAACAAGACGAATTGATACGTCGATTCATGGCAATCATCAAAAAGAACCGAGCTTTACGAATTGAAGTTGAGACTAGTTTAGCTGCGATTATGGTTCATTTTGCCAATGCTAGATTAAAGATGAGCTATGGAGGTATTATGGAGGCACTAATGGTACCAACCCGCGAGGCCTCTTTAGCAGTTAAATATAAGACGATCATGAACATTAAGACTCCGGAAATTGAATATCATGATGCTGGAGTAATTGACTTAACCTATGGGTTTGCTTACACTCCTTCGGAATTAGATACCGCTGTAATTGATTTATCACAATTATTACCAAAGATGATTGAGTTAGCATCTTTAGAGAAAGCTTGTGATATGTTGGCTTCGGAAATTGAAAAGACAAGAAGACGGGTTAATGCCATTGAATATATTATGATACCAGATATGGAAGACTCGATTCATTACATTACAATGAAATTAGAAGATAATGAACGGGGTAACATTACTAGATTAATGAAGTCTAAAGAAATAATACTCGCAAAAACCGTTAATCGAATTGAATACTAAAACGAAGCAACGGGAACGAAACAAATCGTTCTCGTTGCTACGATTATTTAAAAACAATTCCTCTTTTGATAAATATTTGGTAAAATAGAAAGTACAGGTTTCGGGAAGTGGCTCAGCTTGGTAGAGCACTAGACTGGGGGTCTAGGGGTCGCGGGTTCAAATCCCGTCTTTCCGACCATTTACGGTTTTAGGGGGCTAAAGCCCCCTTTTTTTAATGCTTTGCGGTTTAATTGATCGTTTTTTTTGTTTAATTTTTATTATATATTTAAAATGTATGTCAGTATGAAGTGTCATTCACGGTCTTTTTTAGCCATTTTAAGCACTTGCTCGTGCTCGAAATCGGAAGTAATATGGCTGAAATGGTTGGTCATTTTGAAATTTGAATGCCCGTCCCATGATGAAATCACCCTTGTATCAACACCGTTTTCGTGGCATCGAGTTGTGAAAACGTTTTTCAATGTGTGCAATGTCATTTCAGATTATCCACACTTTTCTGCTAACCTTTTGAACGTATGCACGATATCTGTTCGATCGTTTGATTTTGTGCCAGAATCAGGCCATCATATCAATCATTTTTTAAGTCTTAACAAGCCAAAAGAATGATTTGCGGTGCAAAATGTCAATGATTTTATACTAAAAAAAAGTCCGCATACCTCGTTATTTAGGGATTTGCGAACTTTATTAAAAATGCATTGCCTATTTTACAAAAACCATGCTGCCAGAATTAAGTCCCCAGACTTCATCTGCATATTTAGAAACATCTTTGGAGTGGGTTACTGCTATCACACATTTATTTTCTTTATGAGCAAGAGCACATAGGATTTCCATAATGTTTTTTTCGGTATCGTTGTCAAGATTTCCTGTTGGCTCATCTGCTATAATAATGTCAGGATTATGTGAAATTGCTCGGGCAATGCCTATACGTTGTTGCTCACCTCCCGAAAGCTTAAGAACCTTGCGATCAGCTGTTTCTTTGTCAATACCAACCCTTTCGAGAAGGTCATATGCATATTTCTTTTTATCTTTCTCTTTGCTGCCACTAATATTCATCGAAAGTACAATGTTTTCCAGCGCCGTCGCATTTGTAAGAAGATTGTAGCCTTGAAAAATAACGCCGATATTTTTTGAGCGGTACTGGTCACGGTCAATAGATTTCATGTCCGTTCCCGCATATTCAATTTTCCCTTCCGTGCACACATCCAATCCCGATACTAAGGAAAGAATAGTGCTTTTTCCGGCTCCGGATTTCCCCATTATTACATATACTTTACCAGGTTCAAATTCCATGCTGATGTTTTTTAGTACCCTTTTTTTTGAACCGCTATAATGATATGAAATATTTTTTAATGTTAATATACTCATCTTGCTTAATTCCTTTCCGAAAGTATCTTCATTGGCTCAAATTTTGTTATGTATAAAATACCAGTTAAACTTGATATAACCGCAAGTAACAATGAGACTACAATTATCTGACTGACTGCCTCTATGTTTAAAGAAATTTTAAGTTCATTCAGCGGCTCTGCTCCGCCGCTTTCACTTTCATTAATTATTGATATTCCGTTTGTATTATCGTTGCTATCGTTGACGGTTTCAATCTGGTTTTTGATCATGATATCTGCTACCGGTTGAGATATACTTGTTCCTATACCGAGACCTGCTATAAGACAAATGCCGGTAATAATAAGCATTTCAGAAAGTAAACCCAAGGCAACCTTTCGCTTTTTCATCCCCATTGCACGAAGTACGCCTATTTCATATTTTCGCTCTCTTATTGCAAGGGTCGAAAGCAAAACAAGAATAACTGAACCAAGTATCAGGACAACAATTAAAAATACATTAATGATTTTCGCAATTCCCTGAACAGGTTTGACAATCTTGTTATAGCTTGCTTCATCTGTGGATACTATGTAAAAATCGGAAAGGCCTTTTTCTTTGAGTTCCGCTTTGTAATTTTCCAGAAAAGCTGGGTCTTTAAGAACATATTCGGCATCTAAACTTCCGGCCGAGTCATATAATTGTAAATTGATGACTGTTTCAAAGCTAGCAAAGATATCATTGCTACCGTTTTCGTATGTTGATAGGTTCTGGTGATCGTTGACAACTTCAGTATTATCTTCAAAAATTCCCGAGATTGTCAGTTCATGAGTCATCGGATTCTTCTTTAAATTGCTGGTTATCTTGATTTTGTCGCCAACAGACAGATTATTAAGTTCGGCAAATTCCTCGCTGACTATACATTCATCAATATTTTCATACATTTTGCCATGGACAATTTTGCGAACTCCACTTTTAAAATCATCGTTGATATCCGACCTTGTCGAACCTTCAACTTTTGCCTTTAAAGGCAGATAGTCTTCGCTATTTCCTGAATTTATAATATCATTCCCGCTATTTTCATCAATCGCTATCCATCCGTCTGAACCAACATATACGAAGGCTTTGTATTCCTTGCTTTTTAATAAATCTGACTCTCCGAATGCTATGTACTGATCTACTGTAATACCTTCAAAGCCGGTACGATCCTTTTTCAGCTTTTCGTAATCAAGATTAATATATAGCTCAGAACCAAATTGTGTTTTATATACATCAATAATCTCTTTTGATGTTGTGTTGATAATAATTGATACTGAGGTTGCTAAAATGATTACAAAAATAATTACGGCTATAAGAATATTTCTGCTTTTGTTTCTGCCGATATTTTTTACGGCATTTCTAAAGATATACATAAGTTGTGCTCCTTTTGCTTGTTATTTGTCAACGTCACTTTCATTGAACGTATTTAGCGGGTTCAGTATAGCATAGTCAATGTTTACTGAATGTTAACTCGACTATTCTTTTGAGGGAAAGATAAATAAAATGTTGACCCTTTATTTTCTTCGCTCTCTACCATGGCGAACCCTCCGCACAAATCACAAACATGGGAAACAAGAGATAAACCGATACCATAACCGTCTTTATTCAATTCGTTAATCCGATATCGATGATTGAATATTTTATCCTGTTTATCGCTGCTAATGCCAATGCCATGATCTTTTACCGAAACAATGACACTGTTGTTTTTGGTTTTAACGGTCACTTCAATTGCATTATTATTTCCGTATTTTACAGCGTTGTCTAAAAGATTCGCAATGGCACGATAAATCCAACGCTCTTTAGCAAAGATTTCTGTGTTGCCATCTTCAATAAACTGAAATGTAATATTTTTTGTAAGCTTCAAGTAACTATCGCAAACAGCAGCACAGACAAGCGATACATCAACTGTCGCTTTAGAATTCATCTCGGTGGTTTCACTAAGAGTCAAAACATCATCAATACTATCGGATATATAATCAAGATTAGCCAGATAGGTTGTATTTTCATTTAACTCAAGGTTAGTCCGAAGTATAGCAATGGCGTTTTTTTGTTCATGAGAGAGATAAGAATTTAACCGTTTATAATCATTTAAATAATCGGAAAATTTCGCCCTGATATTTTCGTAGGCACTTTCAAGCGCAGGGTTGTCTGTGATAAGACTGCTATCGTCTGCAATTGCATTTAATTTATGGACAATCTGAAGCATGTTTTTATTTTGCATCCGTTTTAATATTATCCACAGAAGAACCGAAAGCAGAAACAGTAGTAGACAGAAAATCACGGAAACAGGGAAGATATTAGCAAATATCTGTGATAAAAAATTGGTATTATATTCATTAACAGTAGTTACTTCAGTGGGAGTTACTAATATATATTGACCAGAATAGATATATTGCATTTCATTGTTATCAAGAAAGTATATGCCTTTTACAGAATTTGATTGTGAACCCACACTGCTTCCTGCCGAATATTGTAAAAAAAATAAAACGGCAATAAACGCTATTGTGACAAGAAGCGAATATAGAAAAATTGCCGTACCGATTTTTAGGTTTATTTTTTGAATTTTATATTTTTTCATTTAGTGAATAGCCCTTTCCTCGTGTTGTTATGAGGACATCATGTCCCGCTGCGTTTGAAAGCTTCCTACGCAGTCTTGTAAGATGAACACGTAATACTGATGAAAAAGGATCATATTCCTCATTATATACATGCTCCGCTATTTCCTCGCTTGATACCACCGCTGGATAGCAGGAAGCAATATATTCAAGTATGTCAAACTCCTTGGGCACAAGTTCTAAGCTTTTTCCATCTATCTCCGCTTTCCTTGCAGCAGGATTGATTATAAGCCTGCCAAGGGTGATTAACGGACTTGTCCGTCCGTGAAAACGGCGTATGACTGCTTGTACCCTTGCTCGAAGTTCTAAGAGTTGAAACGGCTTTGTTAAATAATCATCCGCACCGAGGTCAAGTCCCATGGCTCTTTCTTCAATTTCATCGCGGGCAGTAATGATGATAACTGGTGTTTCAATGTTTGATTTTCGTAAATATTTTAATATTTCTATGCCATCCTTGTCAGGTAGGTTGAGGTCAAGAAGAATAGCATCATAACCGTTTACATAAGCTTTTTCTTCACCATTCGCTCCCGTATATGAAACATCCACATGAAAACCCGCCTTTTCAAGACCTGCTTTCATAGAATTTGCGAGCCCGATGTTGTCTTCTATAATCAATAATCTCATTATTTTTACTCCTATCGATCGTCATACCTAATTATTATATAATATCAAGTGTTTACTGAATGTTAACTCTAATAAAATTTCATAGCGAGTATTTGTTCGTGTACTAACCGCTTGAATTCAACCAAAAGCGATATATTTATAAGGCTGACGATGGTAAAGTATAGACTTGCATGCAATTTGATGAAGATCTCTTCACTGAGTAATGGTTTGTACATAGGCTCCGTCCTTTGGGACCGAGATGGATTCATTTTAACATGAACTTTCCTGGTTTTCAATGTCCACTTTTTGAGGTTTTTGTGTTTAGATCGTCCTTACTTCGGGTGTGTACTCATTTAGCGCTAAATTAGCAGTGACCATTTTACAGGGTATAGTTTTGTTTCTTTTTGAAGTTGAGTATAGCCTTGTGGCACAAGTGATTGATGAATATAATCAGAGAAATGTCCATGAATTTGTGAAGGCTTTGGCTGAATTGATGCACGCGAATAGATAATACGATACTGAATGGGTGTAGATAGTAGAAAAAACGGCTAACATTCCAAAGATAACACCATTGATACGGAATAAAACGCTCGTGTTTTCATATAAATAAAAAAATACGACATATCCGCGCTGTTTTTATCAATATTTTCGGTTTATACTATAAATATACTAATATACTATTTTATATAACACGGATGTTTCTGCAAATAACACAAAAAAAGGTTTGTCTTTTTTGCATTGGAGGTGGACATAGTCAGCAATTAAAATAGCGAGAATTGATATTCTTAAGAAATTTCAGAAAGGCCATCGTTGATTACATATAATACTCGCATGATGATATCTACACCTATTTTCATCTATTTATCAAAATTGGAGAGGAGATCAGATATGCCAGACAAAACGATAGAAGAATACCATGAAGAGCTTAAAAAGGAAATAATTGATTTAAAAACAGATATTGACTTGTGTCAAAATGCATATGAAAAACAAGCGATTGCCGATGGTAAAAAAGCTAAGTTCATCAAAAACATTCAATCGTGCTTGATGATTATGACCAGTGGGACATTCGTATCTGCTATTTTTGTGGAGCCATATATAAGCGTCCCTATTGGCACTGTTCTTTCTGCGTTACTACTATTTATGAATGCCACCTCACAAATTACTAAATACGCCGACAGTGCCACTCTTTGTTGGAAGGCGTCCACGACGTTAAAAAAAATAAGTCGCGATTATCGCTCCTTGATTTCAGAAGCAGAAGCCCAAGAGCCTATACAAATTAGAAAAAGAATTGATGAATTGAAAGCCGCCACTTGTGCTGTAGATGAGAGTTTTGAGACATTGTATAAGTATGAGTCATGAAAATGATCTAACATAATTATAAAATCATAAAAATCAACTCGTAAAAATACGGGTATTTTAGTGTTATTGTCAACAAATCACTTGTTTTATGGTAAGATAAATTAATTGGCAAGAATGCAGGTGATATGTTTGAAAAAGAAAATCCGGACATTGATAATTATTTTGGTAAGCCTTGTTTTATTACTATATGTCGGTATTTTAACATGGTCTTCCAACACATATTCACCCGCTGATGAGATTTGGGAATATGTCAGTGAAGAAGATTATGATGTTGTTGGTGATTTTACTATATTTACGCCGAAAATAACTGCGAATGGCATAGGAATCGTAATTTATCCCGAGGCGCTTGTGGAACCATTGGCATATGCCTATCTAGCCAATGAACTAGCAAAAGAGGGATACCTTGTCTGCATTCTTAAAATGACATTTAACATGTCAATTTTTGAACCAAATAAAGCAGAAGAATTCATTGGCGAGCATGAAGAAATTGACGCTTGGTATGTTGCCGGACATTCGATGGGCGGATTTTCTGCCGCTTCATATGCCAAAGAACAACCAGATATTGTGACTGGAATTATATTTTTGGCATCATACCCCCCAGATTCGGTTGATTTATCGAAAACGGATTTTCGTATTCTTTCCATCTATGCCGAAAATGATGGACTTACGCTTCAAGAGGATATCGATAGTAGTATGACTTTATTACCACCTACTACTCAGTATGCAAAAATTATGGGTGGAAATCACGCGGGGTTTGGTATGTATGGTGAACAAAAATACGATAGTACTGCTTCAATTAGCAACTTTGAACAACAGAATCAGATCATTACTTTAATAATTGCTTTTATTGAGAATGAATGAACTTGCATTTGATCTTGAATTATTTATTTTCATTGCTTGACTCCCATCGATGAATGCTTTATAATACAAAGTAAGTTAACTTTTAAATTTAGTCCTGTGAGGCTAAAAAGGGGATTAATTACATACGCGATTTTGTCGTAAACCCTTTTCGCCGCAGGCGAGGAGGGTTTTTTTAATGAAAAATCTATTCAAGCTTTCGGATATCTCAATTGCCGAAATAATGGAAATCATTTTGGAGTCATTACGTTTTAAAGCAGGGATGAAATATGATAAATTGGTAGGGAAGCGGGTTATTAATGCGTTTTTTGAGCCTTCGACAAGAACCCAATACTCGTTTATCTCCGCTGAACAAAATTTGGGTATGATTGCGACTAATTTCAATGTGGAAACATCGTCGGTCAAGAAGGGTGAAAGTCTATATGACACTATGAAGACTTTCGAAATGATTGGTTATGATATCGCAATTGTCAGGCATCCGACAATTCGTTATTATGAAGAATTAGAGGGGGTAGGAATTCCGATTTTATCTGGAGGAGATGGATCGGGTAGTCATCCAACCCAAAGTTTGCTCGATTTAATGACCATCTATGAAGAGTTTGGTCGTTTTGAAGGGCTTAAAATCGCTTTTATTGGCGATATTCGTCACTCACGAGTTGCTCATACAAATATTGAAATCATGAATCGTTTAGGAATGGAGACTTACACAACTGGACCACAAGGATTCGATGATGGAAGTGCACCATTTATCAATTATGAACGCGCATTATGTGAGATGGATGTCATCATGTTATTACGAGTTCAATTTGAACGTCATGAATATGATATGACTTTGGATCGAGATCAGTATTATAACGAATATGGTATGACACAAGCACGAGTAGCCATGTTGAAAGAGAAGGCAATCATAATGCATCCGGCACCATATAACCGTGGAATTGAAATATCAAATTATGCGGTTGAATGTTCTAAAAGCCGAATTATGAAACAGATGCAAAATGGTGTGTTTGTCCGAATGGCAGTTTTAAAACGGGCATTTGAATAAAATCGAAAGGAGTTGTGTAATTATTTAATTACACTAGATATGATGAAAACAATTATCGATCAAAATACCATTGAACGGACCATTAGGCGGATATCTTATGAAATAATCGAAAAAAATCACGATTTAGATAATGTAGTGATTTTAGGGATTCCCACCCGGGGAGTAGTCTTAGGCCAACGAATCGCTGCCAATATCAAGGCTATTGAAGGTGTCGAAGTAATATGTGATGTATTAAATGTTCGGCCCTATCGCGATGATCTAAATAAGCCATTACCAAAAATATTACCAAACATTAATGTTACTGGAAAAACGGTTATCTTCGCTGATGATGTATTGTATACTGGCAGAACTGTAAGGGCGGCTCTTGATGCGGTGATGGATATGGGCAGACCGGCCAAGATATATTTAGCTGTATTGATTGATCGGGGTCATCGCGAATTACCAATCATGGCCAACTATGTCGGAAAAAACATTCCTACGAGTCAAAATGAATCTATTTTGGTGCAATTTATGGAAACGGATGGCATTGAACAAGTCGTGTTGGAATAGGTGATTTGATGAAAACATTGTTAAAAAACGGCAAAATCATTCGTGATCAACTCGAAAAAAAAGATGTCTTGATACTTGATGATAAGATTGTGGAAATTGCAGATGTGATTACTGCGATGGACGCTAATATTATTGATTGTGAAGGTTATGTTATTTCGCCAGGCTTTATTGATTTGCATGTGCATTTGCGGGAACCTGGATTTGAATATAAGGAAACTGTGAAAACGGGCACCCAAGCCGCTGCCAAAGGTGGCTACACCATGATTTGTCCGATGCCAAATACCAATCCGGTATGTGATAACATGGAAAAGTTACATCATTTTATGGATATTGTTAAAACCGATGCGGTTGTCAAAGTGAGGCCATATTCATCAATAACCACTTCTTTATCCAACCACGGCGAAATAGTAGATATGTCGTCAATGATTAACGATGTTGCTGGTTTTTCTAATGATGGTGTTGGCATTCAAAACGCAGATTTAATGTATCAAGCGATGCTTAAAGCAAGTGAAATTGAAGCAATGATTGCCGCCCATTGCGAAGATGAAAGCATGCTTTTTGGTGGTTATGTTCATCGCGGGGGAAAATCAAAGATTAATGGCTGGACAGCGATGACATCACTGCCTGAAAGTCTTCAAATCGCCCGTGATGTTTTGATTGCTGAAGAGACAGATGCTCGCTATCATGTTTGCCATATTTCGACCAAGGAGGGAGTAAGAATCGTTAAAGAAGCCAAGGAGCGAGGACAAAAAGTGACATGTGAAGTAACGCCACATCATCTACTTTTAGTTAATCGTGATGTTGAAAACAGCGATTTCAAAATGAATCCTCCTTTGCGGGGAATTGATGATAAATATGCATTAATTCACGCTTTAATCGACGGGACGATAGATTGTATTGCGACCGATCATGCTCCCCACGCGCAAAATGAAAAAGATCTGGGAATGGAGAGAGCTCCTTTTGGAATCGTTGGTTTAGAGACGGCGTTTCCTTTAATTTATACTAATTTGGTAAAAACAAAAATGGCAACTTTATCTCAAGCAATTAAATGGTTCTCGATTAATCCAGCAAAAATTTTAAATTTAGATTCGGGTCAACTTGTCGTTGGCAGGATAGCTGATTTGACAATTCTGGATTTGAATAATCGGCGAACCATAGATAAAAATAAATTTGTTTCGAAGGGTCGTAATACTCCTTTTGATGGTTGGGAATGTTATGGTTGGCCGATTTTGACCATGGTTAAGGGAAAGGTGGTGTATCTTGATGAGTCATTTAGTCGTAAAAGCAAATGATTTAATTGCTTTTGATACTTATAAAATGATTTTAATTAATGCTTTACCACATCGTCCCGGGCAATTTATCGAAATTAAGGTTAGTGACACGATGACACCTTATTTACGACGTCCGTTATCAGTGGCTGACTATAAAAATGGTGAACTCACGCTTGTTTATAAGGTTGTCGGTTTAGGAACAAAAATCCTATCTACAGTAAAACCACAATCATCCTTGGATGTTATTGAACAATTGGGAAATGGGTTTAATCTCGACACTGTCGAAAAAAATATTACTTTGATTGGTGGGGGTTGTGGGTGTGTACCGTTATTATTCCTTGCCAAAGAATTACGCCTTAGGAGAAAGACTATAAAATTTATTGCGGGGTTTCAATCAAGCAAGGATTGTTTTTTTGTCGATGAATTTTCTCAACTTGGAGCGGTTAAAGTCATCACTGATGATGGCACTTTAGGAACACAGGGAAACGTTATTACCGCAATGAATCACATAATTGAGAGTTATTACTATGCTGTTGGTCCTAAATCAATGCTCCAAGCCATCGCAACAATTTCAAAATGGGGTCAAATGTCACTCGAAGAGCGCATGGGTTGTGGATTTGGAGCGTGTATGGGTTGTAGTATAATGACATCGCAAGGAATAAAACGAGTTTGTGTTGATGGACCTGTGTTTAATACCGAGGATATTATATGGTAAATTTACATACAAATCTTTTGGGAATGAGTTTGGACAATCCGATTATCCCAGCTTCTGGCACATTCGGATTTGGCGGTGAATATACAAAATACTATGATATAAATATTCTTGGATCAATCGTCACAAAAGCTATTACAAAAGAACCAAGAACGGGTAATCCCACCCCACGAATAGCTGAAACACAGGCAGGCATGCTTAACTCAATTGGTTTACAAAATCCAGGTGTTGATCATGTGATAGCCTACGAATTACCCAAGATGAAGACAATATATCAAAAAAAAGTCATAGCTAACGTGTCGGGAAGCACCATTGATGAATATCTTGATGTGATAAAAAAACTCAATGAAGTTGACAATATCGGGGCATATGAAATTAATATCAGTTGTCCTAATGTAAAAGATGGCGGCATGGCATTTGGAACCTCCGAAATTATGGCAGCTAATATCACTAGGCAATGCAAAAAGATTGCTAAAAGACCAATTGTAATAAAACTTAGTCCAAACGTGACCAACATCGTTGCGATTGCAAAGGCGGTTGAAAATGCAGGAGCCGACGGGATAGCATTAATAAATACATTAGTTGGCATGGCAATTGACTTAAAAACCAAAAAACCGGTTTTGGCCCGTAAAATCGGCGGATTATCCGGGCCAGCAATAAAGCCAATCGCCCTTCGAATGGTATATCAGGTCTATGAAGCAGTAAAGATTCCCATTATCGGTATTGGCGGAATAAATTGTTGCGAAGATGTATTAGAATTTATCTTGGCTGGAGCGACTGCTGTTGAAATTGGCAGTGCTAATTTAGTTGATCCTTGTATCTGTAAAAATATTATTGAAAGGTTACCTTGTGTAATGGAAAAATATGGTTTTTCATCAATTGAAAATCTTATTGGAGGCGCACATGAAACCCGTAATCATCGCTTGTGATTTTGAAAACAAAGAACAATTTATGGAATTTATTAAACATTTCCCTGATGAAAAACCTTCATTAAAAATCGGAATGGAGTTGTTTTACCAGGAAGGACCAAAAATCGTGAAGGATATGAAACAACAAGGATTTCCAGTTTTTCTTGATTTAAAACTCAATGATATTCCTAATACAGTAGAAAAAGCAATGTATAATATTGGCCGCTTAGGGGTTGATATGATTAATGTTCATGCTAATGGTGGTTTAGCTATGATGAAAGCGGCTAAACAAGGTCTGCTAAGATCAGGATCAAAAGCTAAATTGATTGCTGTTACAGTGCTGACATCAATCGATGATACGATTTTGCATCAGGAATTATTAGTCTTTTCATCAATCAATAATGCCATAATAAAATACGCTGAACTTGCTAAAGAGGCAGGACTTGATGGGGTGGTTTGCTCACCATTAGAAGTGCCAATGATTCATAAAATATGTGGAGAAAAATTTATAACAGTTACCCCAGGAATTCGTCTGTCAGAACAACAAAGTGATGATCAAAAACGGATTACTACACCAAAAATGGCGTATGAACTTGGATCAGACTATATTGTTGTTGGTCGTAGTATCACGAAAGCAAAAGACCCGCTTTTGGTATATCATCAGATTATGGAGGATATGAACTGTGGAAACTGAAATTGCGAAATTACTACTAAAAATTAAGGCGGTATTTTTATCACCTAATGTGCCTTTCACTTGGGCGAGTGGCATCAAAAGCCCGATTTATTGTGATAATCGTTTAATATTATCTTATCCAGATGTTCGTACTCAAGTAGAAAAAGGATTAGCGGCATTGATAACAAAAAATTACCCTGCTACGGAAGCAGTTTTTGGGACTGCAACAGCAGGGATTGCACACGCGGCAATCGTCGCCGATATTCTTAAAATGCCTATGGGATACGTGCGAAACTCATCAAAAGATCATGGCAGAAATAATCAGATAGAAGGACGAATTGTTCCAAAAACAAAGGTCGTAATCATTGAGGATTTAATTTCCACAGCCGGAAGTGTCTGTGAAATCGTAAGTGTTCTTCGCGATGCAGATGTTGAAGTATTAGGGATTGTGTCGATTTTTACATATGGAATGCAAAAAGGATACGATAAGTTACTGGAAACAAACATCACCAATATTTCCTTAACGAATTTCAATTGTCTAATCAAGGTTGCGGCAAAAGAAGGGTATATTTCCACCAAAGATATTGATAAGTGCATCGCTTTTCAAAAACAACCGGATAGTCTTGAATGGATGAGTATGTGATAATTACCTTGGCTAATTTTTAAGTAAGCGTTTTCTAACTAGAAATTATCGATTGTCTTTGACAATACCATAATGTTGATGGTAGAATACGGTGTAATCAATAGGCATTCGCAAGATGCCTATTTGCATTTTTAACTTAATAGTTTTCTCATATAATGTGGGTAATATGGTCCCAGAGTATCTACCTATGCGCCGTAAATGCATAGACTATGAGAGAAGTCTTTTTCGCGTTGCGCGGACACTTCTTTCGTCTGCGCAATTTTTATTTTTTAAGGAGGAAAAAAATGAAACCAGTTGTAGCGATTATTATGGGAAGCAAGTCAGATTTACCGACGATGGAAAAAGCTAAAGAAGTGCTTGATAATTTCGAAATCCCTTACGAAGTGAAAGTCATCTCAGCACATCGAACACCAAATCAGATGTTTGCGTATGCTGATGAAATACCCCAAAGAGGAATTAAAATCGTCATTGCTGGGGCCGGTGGTGCCGCTCACGTGGCGGGAATGATAGCCGCAAAAACAATTATTCCGGTTTTAGGGGTTCCCATCCGTTCAAAAGAACTTGATGGATTGGATTCTTTATTGTCGATTGTGCAAATGCCAGGTGGAATACCCGTAGGGACTTTGGCAATCGGTGAAGCTGGAGCGAAAAATGCTGCTTTGCTTGCATGCCGAATTTTGGCAATAACTGACGAAAGTATCCAACGAAAGTTATTGGAATATCAAAGGTCCATGCAAGAACAAGTGTTGTCAATAAATATCTGATTTTGAAAACAACTGATGGAAGAAGGAACAGCATGGAAGGAATACGCATATTCGTTGAAAAGAAAGAACCATTTCAAGTTGAAACCATAGCGATTAGAAACCAAATTGGCATTGATCTTAAAATCCAATTACAATCATTTAAAAAGTTTTGTGTCTACGAAATTTTTGGATGTACTGCAACTGAAATAAATGATTTGAAATGGAAGGTTTTTGGTGAATTGGTAACCGATCAGGTGTTTGACGATGTACCCATGCTAACAAATGGATCGTTAGCATATGGATATTTGCCGGGTCAGTATGATCAAAAGGCTGATGCAGCAATGCAATGTATTCAACTCATTTTGGGAAAACCGAATATCATTGTTTATACCAAAGAACTGATTACTTTTACACCGATATCTTCAAATGATATCAAGCGACTAGAAAATTATCTTGTTAATCCGGTGGAAATGAGTATATATGATTTGCATAAAAACCCAACTGTTTTCATGAGTTGTAAAAAGCCAACAGTTACATATCTTGAAGGATTTATCAATTGGACACAAACAGAAATGACATCATATCATGGTAAACAAGGATTAGCAATGTCCATCCAAGATTTTCTATGGGTTCAAAAGTATTTTAAATCGGAACATCGTGATCCAAGTGAAACTGAAATTCGGGTCATTGATACATATTGGTCTGATCACTGTCGACACACAACTTTTGAAACACTTTTAGAAACCATTACCTTTGAAAACGATGATGATGACCAGCCAATAAAAAAAGCATATGGTAATTATTTAGCGATTCGTAAAGACTTACAACGTGATAAAAAACCGATGACACTTATGGATTTGGCAACTATTTATGCTAAATGGTTGCGACATCATGGACAAGCTGATGATGTCGAAGTATCAGAAGAAGTCAACGCTTGTAGCATAGCAATTACCGCTGAAGGTGAAGAATATTTCGTGATGTTTAAAAACGAAACTCATAATCATCCGACGGAAATTGAGCCCTTTGGCGGGGCTTCAACTTGTTTAGGTGGGGCGATTCGCGATCCATTGTCGGGGCGGAGTTATGTATATCAAGGAATTCGGATTTCTGGGGCGGCTGACATTCTTGCACCGATGGAAAGCACACTTTTAGGTAAATTGCCGCAACGGGTCATTTCTAAAAAAGCTACACTAGGATTTAGTTCTTATGGTAATCAGATTGGCTTGGCCACAACGCTTGTCCGTGAAGTCTTTCACCCTGGGTATGTAGCTAAAAGAATGGAAGTGGGAGCTGTAGTTGGTCTTGCTAAACGAGAAAATGTCGTCCGTGTTTCCCCTAAGTTAAATGATATTGTTATTTTAGTTGGGGGAATGACTGGACGCGATGGCATTGGTGGAGCAACGGGGTCATCAAGATCTCATACCGAAGCGTCAGTGGCAACCGCTTCAAGCGAAGTTCAAAAAGGAAATGCTCCTACTGAACGGAAACTCCAACGACTTTTTTCTCATCCCGAAGTGGCTAAAATCATCAAAAAATGTAACGATTTCGGGGCTGGTGGCGTGGCGGTAGCGATTGGGGAATTGGCTTCTAGCATCGAAATCGATTTAGATCAGGTTCCCGTTAAATACCAAGGATTGTCAGCGACCGAACTGGCAATATCGGAATCTCAAGAGCGAATGGCAATTGTCATTAATCCGAAGCATTATGAACTTTTAGCAAAATATATTGATCAAGAGAATTTGACAATACATCAAGTGGCAACGATTACCGATAATAATCGATTGGTGATGAAAAAAGACGGCTTGATTGTTGTTGACATAAGTCGCAAATTTCTCGACAGTAATGGTGTTCGTCAAAAAACAAGTGTTTATGTTGAGGACACTGTTTCACAATATAATCACAGTATTCTTGTAAAAGACATAAAACAATCGGTTCTAAAGCATCTTAGTTCATATCCGGTTGCTTCCCAAAAAGGGATGATTGAGCAATTTGACTCATCAATTGGTTGTACAACGGTTTTATCCCCATATGGAGGTAAATACCAACTAACTGAAGTCGATGCTTCAGTTCAAAAAATCCCCATTACGGATCGTAAAACCGATACTTGTACCATCATGACTGTTGGTTTTAATCCAGAAACATTAACTGCTTCACCTTATCGCGGGGCATATTTGGCGGTTGTGGAAGCATTGGCGAAATGTGTTTCTGTGGGCGGGGATTGGCGTAACGCAAGACTTTCATTACAAGAGTATTTTCGTAAGTTGGGAAATGATCCACATAACTGGGGACAGGTTTTCCAAGCACTGCTGGGAGCACTACAAGCACAAGTTGATTATAAAGTTCCTGCCATCGGTGGGAAAGATTCCATGAGTGGAACTTTTGAAACAATTCATGTTCCACCAACATTGATTGCTTTTGCCCTCTCAATTGGGTCCGCGGAGCAAGTGATATCACCGGAATATAAAACCGTGGGAAGCTATATTTATCTTCTTGAACCACAAATTGATCAATACGGTATACCTCTACCGGAAGCAACGGCAAGCATTTGGAATCAGCTACATTCATTGATAGTAAAACACGAAGTAATTTCGGCTTTTGCGGTCAAGGCTGGTGGTTGGATTGAAGCAGTAGCCAAGATGAGTTTTGGAAATAAGATTGGTGTCAAAATAAGTGATCAAAAGCATATCAGTAACATGTTTGCGCCTAATATTGGGTCGATTGTTATTGAATCAAAGATACAACTTGACTATTTGGGTTGGAATAAGCTTGGCAAGACTATCGCAGAACCATCAATTATTTTGGGTGAGTGTAAAATTCATATCGAAGAAGCAATTATTGCATACTGTGATGCTTTTGAAACTATATATCCCACCAAAATCGCTTCGTCAATAAAGATTCCTGCGCTTGACCAAAACATTGGAATACCAAAACATTATCAACAGAGTGATTATCAGCCGCAGGTTTTGATTATAGTATTCCCTGGTACCAATTGTGAGATTGATTCCAAACAAGCTTTTATCGACGCGAAAGCGCAGGTAAAAACGGTAATCTTTCGTAATCAAAACAATCAAGCAATCACTAAATCAATTCAAGAAATATGTGAGGAATTAGACGAAAGTGATCTCCTATGCATTCCAGGTGGATTCAGTTCTGGTGATGAACCAGATGGTTCGGGAAAATTTATAGCCGCGGTTTTGCTTAACCCTGATGTTTCAGCGGCAATAAAACGACTTCAAAGTCGAAATGGTTTGATTTTAGGAATTTGTAATGGGTTTCAAGCCTTAATCAAAAGTGGCCTTTTACCATATGGAAAATTAGGAACAGTAACTGAAAATAGTCCCACATTGGCAAAAAATGTAATTGGCCGACATGTTGCCAAAATGGTTCAAACAAAAGTAATTACTAACGATAATCCCTGGTTTAGTAATATTAGAGTTGGAACTATCCATACAATTCCGGTATCACATGGGGAAGGACGATTTGTAGCAAATCCAGATGTAATAGCTGACTTGATAAAAAATCATCAAATTGTGACTCAATATGTTGATTTTGATGGCAATCCTTCAATGGACTCGCAATTTAATCCCAACGGTTCAGTGTATGCCATTGAAGGAATACTGAGTCCTGATGGGAGAATATTAGGAAAGATGGGACATTCCGAACGTTACGGCGATAATCTTTACAAAAACATCGGTGGTAATAAGTGTCAAGCGATTTTTACAAATGCAATTGCATACATAAAAGGAGAGAAATCACGATGATTAATAAATGTGAAATGGTCTATGAAGGTAAAGCAAAAAAAGTCTACACCACTAGTGATCCCAATTATTGTATCATTCATTACAAGGATGATGCGACAGCTTTTAATGGAATTAAAAAATCATCGATACCCAACAAAGGAATAATCAATAACGAGTTTACATCGATAATATTTACCGAATTGGCTAAAAAGGGTATCTTAACGCATTTCATAAAAAAACTTGATGATCGCGAACAATTATGTTGGAAAGTATCAATTATAAAAGTTGAAGTCATTGTCCGCAATATAATAGCCGGTAGCATGGCCAAAAGGTTAGGAATTCCAGAGGGAACCATCCCGCCCAATCACATTTTTGAAATGAGTTATAAAAATGATGAATACCAAGATCCGTTGATTAACGAGGATCATGCTGTAGCTTTAGGACTAGCTACTTATGAAGAGTTGGCGAAAATCAAACAGATGACGGCGGATATCAACCAAATTCTTTTTGCATTTTTTGATCAGATTGGCATCTTACTTGTCGATTTCAAGATTGAATTTGGTAAAGATAGTCAAGGAAATATCATGTTAGCTGACGAAATATCTCCCGATACTTGCCGGTTTTGGGACAAAACAACGCTGAAAAAGTTGGATAAAGATCGTTTTCGTCGTGATCTTGGCAGTGTTGAAGAAGCCTATTACGAAATCCTGTCTCGGATCAAAACAATTAAGGAGAATTGACATGTTTGATGATATCGAAGCCGATTCACAAAAGATAAATGAGGAATGTGGTGTTTTTGGCGTGTTTAATCATCTTGATGCGACAACGCTGACCTATTTTGGACTTAATGCCTTACAGCATCGCGGTCAAGAGGGTTGTGGTATTGTTGCTTCTGATGGAAAAACAATGCGCCAAAAAAAAGGTGAAGGACTAGTAAAAACGGTTTTTCGCACCGGCGATCTGGAAAAAATCAATGGTATTCATGCAATCGGTCATGTTCGTTACTCAACTGCTGGCGGTGGGGGAATCATGAATGTGCAACCATTTCTGTTTCAATCACTTTCTGGCCCTTTAGGGTTATGTCATAACGGCAACATAGTTAATGCTACTCAGTTAAAGGAAACCTTAGAACAACAGGGAAGTATTTTTCAAACCACTTCGGACACGGAAATATTGGCACATTTGATAAAACGACAAAAAGGAACACTAATGGAACGTTTAAAAGCATCTTTATTGTTTTTGGAAGGGGCTTTCGCATTTATCTTGTTGCTTGAAAACGAAATGTATGCAGTTTTGGATCAGCATGGGTTAAGACCGTTATCAATCGGAATTTTACCAAATGGATCATATGTTGTCGCCAGTGAAACCTGTGGATTAGAAGCCATTGACGCCCAATTTTTTCGCGATGTTCAGCCAGGAGAAATCATCCATATCGATAAAAAGGGTTTACATTCTGAGTATTATGCCTGCGAACAAAGTCATCAAATGTGTATGATGGAATATATTTACTTTGCTCGTCCTGATAGTCAAATAGAAAATATCAATGTTTATTATGCTCGTAAGGCATGCGGACGTCGTTTGGCAAAAGAATCACCTGTTGATGCGGATATTGTTATTGGTGTTCCTGATTCAGGAATGAGTGCTGCTATTGGTTACAGCGAGGAATCGCATTTGCCATTTGAACTGGGCATGCTCAAGAACAAATCCGCAAATCGAACATTTATTGAACCAATCCAATCATTACGAGAAGCCTCGGTGGGATTAAAACTTTCCGCTGTTCGTTCAGTGATTTCTGGTAAACGAGTGGTTTTAATCGATGACTCGATTGTCCGTGGGACAACAATTAAGCAACTTGTGTGTCTTTTGAAAAGTGCCGGAGCTAAAGAAATACATGTAAGAATTGCAGCACCAGAAATAAAATTTCCGTGTTTTTACGGCGTCGATTTTTCTACTTATGAAGAATTAATCTCCGCTCATAAGAACGTCGCAGAAGTAACTAATGATATTCATGCTGATTCGTTAGCGTTTTTATCAATTCCGGGTTTAATTGAAGCGGTTGGCCGAAAGCCAAACGCATATTGTTTGGCGTGCTTCAATGGTCTTTACCCAATTCCGATTCATCAGCCAATAATTCAAGCCAATAAGGAAATAAAATAAAGGAGCCATTTATGAGTACAATATATGAGAAAGCCGGCGTCGGCTTAGACCGCGGTTATGAAGTGATTCGCCGAATCAAAAAATATACTAAAGATACCCATCGAGATGGTGTCATCGGTGATATTGGTGCATTTGGGGGATTATTTGGACTGAAGGCATTAAATATATCAGATCCGGTTTTAGTTTCCGGAACGGACGGGGTAGGAACTAAATTAATTTTGGCCAGGGATTATAATCGACATGATACCGTTGGCATTGATTTAGTGGCAATGAGTGTTAACGATATCATCACATCGGGGGCAGAACCATTGTTTTTTCTTGATTATATTGCCGTAGGAAAAACTGATCCCAATCATATTGAGGCCATCATCAAAGGAATTCATGACGGTTGTTTGCAAGGTCATTGCGCTCTAATTGGTGGTGAAACAGCGGAAATGCCGGATTTATACCAAAATGGATATTATGATTTGGCTGGGTTTTGTGTTGGTATAGTAGAAAGAACGAAAATAATCACTGGGGATGATGTAATGGTCGATGACGTTATCATTGCACTGCCGTCAAATGGAATTCATTCTAATGGTTATTCGTTGGTTCGTCGAATAATAACTGAACACCCCGAAATTGATCTTAATCAATATGATGAATTGTTAAAGGAAATCCCGATTGATGCGCTAATGCGACCTACGAAAATCTATGTTAAAGCAATCTTAACCTTAATTAATCAAGTTAATATAAAGGGAATTGCTCATATCACGGGTGGAGGTTTTGATGAAAATATTCCTCGCGCTTTGAAATCAAACCAAGGAGTAGATATTGATGCTTCTAAAATCATGCTTCCGCCCATTTTTACTTGGCTTGCACAAATAGGAAAACTACCGAGACGAGAAATGTACCAGGTGTTTAATATGGGGGTTGGTATGGTAGTTATTGTAAAGCAAAATGATGTTCTTCAATCATTAAAGATTTTGAACGATATGGGAGAGAAAGCCGTTGTGATTGGTAAGGTAACATCAACTCCCGGAGTAAAAATCACATGGTAAAGATTGCCGTATTCGCTTCGGGCAACGGGTCGAATTTTGAAGCCATCGTTGAAAAAAAACAAAGATATGAAGTATCGGTGTTGATATGCGATCAAAAAAATGCATTTGTTTTATACCGAGCCAAACGCTTTTTGATTCCCTCATATGTCATTGAACGGACAGCATACCGCTCTATAGTTGAATATGAGGAAGCAATTCTTAAAATTCTTAAAATATATCAAGTCGATTGGATTGCTTTGGCGGGATATATGCGAATTGTAGGGTCCATTTTACTAAACGCTTTTCCTCAGCGAATCCTTAATATTCACCCATCATTATTACCACTATATCCAGGCAAAGATGCAATTGGACAAGCGATTGCCAATAATGCAAAGACTACGGGTGTTACAATCCATTATATTGATTCTGGTATTGATACTGGTAAGATTATTGCTCAAGCGGAAGTAAATATTGAACCGGGGATGGATGAGGAAGCCGTAAGAGCGGTTATTCAAAAATGTGAACACATACTTTATCCCCAGGTCATAACGAAGCTTATTGAGGAGGAAAACAATGAAAAGGGCACTAATTAGTGTATATGATAAAACAGGAATAATCCCGTTCACAAAAAAATTAATTGAATTAGGATACGAAATTATTTCCACCGGAGGGACGTTTAAGCTATTGACAGAAGCTGGATGCCAAGTCAGAACTGTTGAGTCAATTACTGGTTTCCCAGAAATTTTTGAAGGTCGTCTTAAAACTTTGCATCCGTTAATCCATGGCGGTTTATTGGGTAAAAAAAATAGTGAACTGCATCAAAAACAGGCACTTGATGCACAGATTGACTGGATTGATATTGTTGTTGTCAATCTGTATCCTTTTTATGAAACAATGACCAAAATTAACGTCACTGAAGCCGAAATTATTGAAAATATCGATATTGGTGGTCCGGCAATGATTAGATCAGCGGCAAAAAACCATGATCGCGTTTGCGTTATTACTAATCCGGTTGATTTTGATTTGGTCATTGATGAAATTCAAGCAACAAACGATACGACTTTAGCAACCAGAAGAAGGCTAGCTGCAAAGGCTTTTTCGCTGACGGCAGAATATGATGCTATGATTAGTAGATATTTTCAAAAAGAGGAATACCCAGAAAAAATATCATTACCATATACATTAAATGCCATTCTTCGGTATGGAGAAAATCCGCATCAAAGTGCGGCATTATATGAAACGAAAGCGAAAGTGCCATTTTCAGTTGTCACGGCACAACAACTGCATGGCAAACAACTGTCATATAATAATATTCAAGATGGAAATGCAGCGCTTTGTTTGTTAAAAGAGTTTACTGATCCGACTGTCATCGCGTTAAAGCATATGAACCCATGTGGATTAGCTAGTGATAACGACATTGGTATTGCTTGGCAAAAGGCTTATCAAGCAGATCCGATTTCGATTTTTGGCGGTATTGTTGCTTCAAATCGTGAAGTGACATTAGCAATGGCCAAACAAATGGCAAAAATATTTTTAGAAATAATTATGGCACCGGCTTTTGAACCGGCAGCATTGAAGGTTTTAATGGAAAAGAAAAATATTAGGTTATTGACATTTGATATGGGTGAGTCAAAACCTAGTCATTTAGTAACAACGGTCCGCGGGGGGGTCTTAATGCAGTCCTCCGATGACGGTGTTTACGAAAGTTTAACATTTCCAACTGAGAAAAAGCCAACAGAAGCACAATTGGAACAGTTATTATTTGCATATAAAATTGTTAAACATGTTAAATCAAATGCAATTGTCCTAACCAAAGATAATATGACCGTTGGTATCGGAGCTGGCCAAATGAACCGTGTTGGGGCAGCAAAAATTGCCATTGAACAAGCAAAAGAGCAATGCCAAGGAGCAGTTATGGCATCCGACGCTTTTTTTCCGATGAATGATACGGTTTCTTTAGCGATTGAAAACGGAATTGTAGCAATTATTCAACCAGGGGGTTCCATTAAGGATCAGGATTCCATTGATGTGTGTAACCAAAAAGGAGTGGCGATGGTTTTTACCTTCATGCGCCATTTTAAACACTGATGAAGATATTAATTATCGGCGGTGGCGGTCGGGAACATGCCATCGCTTGGAAAATACATACTGATGACCCCAAAACGATAATTTTTGCCGTCCCCGGTAATGGGGGAATGGATCATATCGCTTCTTGTGTTCCTTTAGACATAAATGATCATCAAGCGTTACTTGGATTCGCAATTGCTCATGATATTGATTTAACACTTGTTGGGGGTGAAGAACCTTTAAGCAAAGGGATTATTGATTTATTTTCCGGCAACGGTCTTAAGACATTTGGACCCACCCAAAAAGCAGCCCAAATCGAGTCGTCAAAACGGTTTGCCAAAGACTTGATGAAGAATTATGATATTCCCACGGCGGCATACCAAGTTTTTGATGACTATGAAAAAGCGATTGTTTATATTGACAAACAATGTCTGCCGATTGTTATAAAAGCTGATGGGTTAGCAGCGGGAAAAGGTGTTATTATTGCTATGAATCATCTTGAAGCAAGAACTGCTTGTCAAACACTGCTGAAAAAGCATAGGTACATAGTTGTTGAAGAATACCTTCAGGGAATTGAATTCTCTTTGATGGCCTTTGTTAATGGCAACACGGTTGTTCCAATGGCGGTAGCACAAGACTATAAACGAGTCGGAAACGGTGGAAAAGGGCCAAATACTGGCGGGATGGGAGCATATAGCCCCGTGCCATCAATTTCCCGAGGAACTATCACCTTGGCTGTGGAAACAATCATGAAGCCGATTGCAAAAGCGATGGTTGATGAAGGAATTCCTTTTACGGGAATATTGTATGGTGGTTTAATGAAAACGCCAACGGGAGTCAAAGTCATTGAATTCAATGCTCGGTTTGGTGATCCGGAAACGGAAGTTGTTTTAGTGCGGATGAAGAGTAAACTAGTTGATACGATTTTCAAAATATTAAATCACGAACCACTATCATTGCGCTTCGCTCACAATTTTGCGGTTGGAGTGGTTTTAGCCAGTGATGGTTATCCTAACGATTATGAAAAAGGAAAAGCGATAACCATTCCTCAGATTTCAGAAGGCATCTGTTTTCATATGGGTACCCAGTTAAAAAATGGAATTTTCGTCAACTCTGGAGGTAGAGTTTTAATTGTCGTGGCCGCTGAACCGACTTTGGCATTGGCACGAAAGAAAGCATATGAAAGTATTGCTTCGGCCACTAATGAGAGTTTGTTTTATCGCGAAGATATCGGTTTGTGATGCATAGTAAGAATTAAATACTTGCCTTTCTGTGACCGCAGAAAGGCTTTTATGACGGATTTAAATGCAAAAACTGATAAACACTTTATTCTTTTTGCAAGTGATGGTACAATCTATTTTAATGATGACTACTATATCTTAATCAATTAAGATAAGCCAGTTAGCAAGCTGACAGTTGACTCTGGGGAGGCTCATCTTGAAGGAACTATTTAAATTACTTTTTCATTTTCACTTGCGAGCATTATTTTATTCACCTACACAAAACGAGATCATTAAAATATTTCGCTACCTGTTTGTTGGTGGTGTCGCTTTTTTATTCGATTATTTGTTTTTCTTTTTGGCAGGTTTGATCCTAGGAAATTCCAATTGGGGAATTGTTGGGGCAACAGCAATCGGATTTTTGATTGGGCTTTGCGTCAATTATTATTTATCCAAGAAAGTCGTTTTTCCTGAAAAGCCATCGGTTTCCAATGCGAAAACCGAATTTGTGGTATATGGTATTATTGGTCTTATCGGTCTTGGCATAACTGAAGGTTTAATGTTGCTATTTATCATGGCTATTAATAAGTATATCGCTCGATTAATAGTTGCGTTTATTGTTATATTTTATAATTACTTTGCTAGAAGAATTATATTATACGGCAAGCACCGACATCGGGAAGTTGGTGCTGACAAATGAAGAAAATTATTATAATTGGAGCGGGACCGGCGGGAATTACCGCTGGATACGAATTATTAAAAAACCAAGGAGATTATGAGGTAACAATTTTAGAAGCTTCTGACGTTTTTGGTGGGATTGCCCAAACAATCAATCATAATGGCAATCGTATGGATATTGGCGGTCATCGATTTTTCTCTAAAATCGATGAAGTAAACCAATGGTGGAATGAAATTTTGCCTTTACAAGGGGCATTATCATATGATGATTTGCAACTAAAACGCAAGCGACGGCTATCAGTCGGTGGTCCAAATCCAGAGACAACCGATCGAGTGATGTTGGTAAGAGAACGAGTTTCACGTATCTTTTATACTAATAAATTCTTTGATTATCCCATCTCGATGTCACTCCAAACAATTAAAAACTTAGGGTTTTGGCAAACCGTGAAGGCGGGTATGAGTTATATCAAAGCCACCATTTTTAAGAAAAAAGAAACGTCATTGGAAAATTTTTATATTAATCGGTTTGGTAAGGTTCTATACAGTATGTTCTTTGAAGACTACACAACTAAAATATGGGGGCGTCATCCTAAAGAAATATCTGCTGACTGGGGTGCTCAACGCGTGAAGGGTATTTCGATTGTGGCGGTACTAAAAAATGCTCTTTCAAAAAAGAAGCCGCAAGCAGAAGTTGAAACCTCATTAATCAACGAATTTGTTTATCCCAAATATGGCCCGGGACAATTATGGGAAACAGCAGCCCAAGATTTTATCAAAATGGGTGGTAGAATCATCACTAATGCCAAAGTAAAAACATTAGAATCCAGTGGCAATCATATAAATGCTTTGATCTATGAAGGGAAATCGGGTGATTGCCGAATTGAAGGTGATGTTTTTATCTCGTCAATGCCAATAAAAGATTTAATTGCTGGCATGGGCACGGTGGTACCCAATGCAATTCAAAAAATTGCATTGAGACTACCATACCGTGATTTTGTGACCGTAGGACTTTTAGTGACAAAATTGGCTAAAGAAAATGGTACTAAAATCAAAACGATAAATAACATTATCCCCGATTGTTGGATATATGTTCAAGATCCAAAAGTTCGTTTGGGAAGAATTCAAATATTTAATAATTGGTCGCCTTATATGGTTAAAGACCCCGACAACACGGTATGGGTTGGGTTGGAATATTTCTGTCAGGAAAATGACGCATTTTGGAACATGTCGGAATCTGAAGCGATTGCTTTTGCAACGGAAGAATTAATCCAGATTGGCATCATATCAGATAAATTGGTGGTTCTTGATGGTTATCGAAAACAAGTTCAAAAGGCATATCCGGCTTATTTTGATTCCTACAATCAAATTGGTGAAGTCCAAACATATCTAAACGGATTCCTTAATTTGTATTGTATCGGTCGAAATGGTCAACACCGCTATAATAATATGGATCATTCTATGGTTACGGCATTTGAAGCGGTCAGACATATTCAAAAAAACATCGTTGACAAATCAGATATCTGGAATGTTAATACTGAAAAAGCTTATCACGAAGAGAAGTGATTTCATGAAGGTCAAGATTTGGTATCGAATTGCTTTCGCTATGGCTTTAGGACTTTTTCTCTTTGCTGCAGGGTTGATATTATACTATATTATTTTCCCTGGTCCGGGGTATTTTCATGCCGATTGTACGGATACAATTTACTGGGCGCAAGCCACATATCTATCTGGAAGAATCTTTGATCCTGATTTTACTTATGCCGCAATGCTTCCTTTTGGCGGATCGTTATTGATGTTGCCATGGATATCAATATTTGGAGTGTCGATGACAACACACACTATCGGTATGGTGCTTTTTGCCTTTTGTTTGATAAGTGCTTTTCTTTTCTTTTTTTGGTCTTTACATGTGGGTTGGACGGAGAACTTAACCTTTACAGCGATAGCTTTGATGTTATTATCGTCGACTGATAAACTACGAGAGATGTTTTGGGGTCATGTCATATATTATAGCCTTGGTGTTTTGTTCTTCTTGATTGGAACCGGATTGGTTGCGCGATTGTTAGAAAGGTCGGAACAAAGCAAGAAAAAGCGAAACATTATCTATGGAATTATGTGCTTATTTGTGTTTTTGACGGCTTTGGATGGCATGCAAATGGTCGCAATTTTTGCGTTTCCACTGGCGGCGTCATTATTTTTAGATTGTTTCTTTGATCTTGAAAAACCGTTGTTTGATAAGCAAAATCGCAGTCCATTAGGATTGTTTATATCCATAATTGGCGTAACCATTCTTGGCTTGGTTACTCTTGAGTTGCTCAGAAATGGCCAAAGGGCATATTATGCGGATGGATATTCTGGATTCAGTTTGGCTTCAGAATGGGGAACTAATTGTCTAAAACTTATCAATCATTGGTTTTCTTTATTTGGCGGAACATTTTCAGAAACACTTACTACATTCTCTTTTGATATAATCTGGACGATTATTCGTTTTGTTTTAGCGATTTTCTTAATCGTATTTCCCTTTTTTGGAGTGTTTCTATATCGTAAAATCGCAGATCGAATAATCAGAGTTGTCATTATTAATCATTTTGTCTTAATGTTAGTGATTTTGGGTGGCTTCATATTTGGATCTTTAGGCGCTGCTAACTGGCGTTTTATTCCACTTTTAGCATCATGTATTATAACTTCACTTGTTTTAATATGGTATTTTGTTAGACGTCTGAAATGGTATCGTTTTGGAATATTATTTTTGCCTCTACTAGGATTGGGAATGGTGGCTTCAATGGTGCAAATAGCCGTAATGCCTGTTGACTATGGACGCGATGGTGCGGCCTATGAATTATCCGAATTTTTATTGGCAAACAATTTAACTTATGGATACGCTGAATTTTGGCAATCACAGTCAATTACGGTTATCTCAGGATCGCAGGTGCAAGCCAGAAACATAATTGTTTCATCAACCGGAGTCACACCCGCATTCTATCAATCATCGTCAACTTGGTTTACTGATCAGGAAGATGTCAACCAGTATTTTGTGGTGGTGAATTCAGCTCGAAAGTATTGGTTTGAACTTTCGGATGTTTATATAGAACATGCTTCCACGTTGGAAACTGAATATTTGGTAGGTGATTTTATCATCTATGTTTTTAATGAAAATCCATTATCGTAAAAAATAATAAAAAAGATGCTTCGGATGATTGTTTGTGAAAAAAATTAATGATAATATAATAAGAAATAAGGGGGTGATGATGATGCTTTTTCACGCCAAACGGCGTAAAAAAAATCAAGAAGATCAACGACGACGGATGATAATCAAAATGATGTCATCGTTTGCTGTAACCGCGGTTGTTGCTGTGGCTGTTGTTTTTGCCCCCACACCTCCAGTTGCCGAATTCATCGAAGTCAGCGCCTTCGGAAACCAAATTTATTATGAAACCTACGTTCAAGATGTGGATAGTACTATTTCCGAAGGGTCACTTAAAATTGTTATTGCAAGTCAGTTAAAGACCGTTGAACAGTCATTGAGTTTAGGTGAAGATTCAGGAGTCATATTTGATCTTGATCCCGGAATCGTTTATGATGTTTCGATTAAAGCTAAAAGCGGATATGGCGAAGCAACCCTAGCAAAAACCTCAATTGCGACCCAACTTGGATATGGTGGCCGAATTGCGGATATTGTTTTGGCTAACACATCCGTCGATCAATGGGGCTATCGATTATTAACCTATGAGATCAATACGGTTGTTAATGATAGTTATCAAGAAATATCGGCTATTAGACTTAAATACGCTACGATTTACGCTTCTGAATATCAGGATGTTATGAACATGGGGGAAACATTGCAATTAGAATATACAACTGTCGATATTTTCGATGAAGTAGCATACACGTTGATTGAGAATCTCTATGATCGAAATATGATGGTATTTCTTGTTCTCGAAGCCGATCTTATCTCTGGAGAAACGGTTATCTTACATGAAAGAACGTTTACTACCCCAATTGCAATTGATGGCTCTATTTATGTCCATGATGCTACCCCATCGACAATCCTAGCGACAATTTACACGGATTACAGTATGGTTGAGAATATTGCTTTTCAAGTGTCGTTAATCAAAAATGGAAGTGTCATAAAAACGATTACACTGGTTGATACTGCCAGTGAGAACGAGTGGTCATCGACAGAGATTGTTTTTGATAATTTGACTGAAGCGACACTTTATCACATCCGGTTGGAAGCGACTTTCCTTAATCCGGATACTCAACAAATTGAGACACAAGAAGTGCGACAAATTGATATTGAGACAGCACCAATGTATACTAGTACAGTTACGTTTGATAATTTTGGAACATCGATGGAAATTGCTCTTCAGTTGACTGATCCCCAAGCGATATTTACCAATATTCGTTGTGTCATCTTTGAAGTAAATGAATTTGGTGAAGAGGTTATCTTATCGACTAGCGAACTATATATCGAATCAATGGGTGAGGGTCAGTATTTAGGAACAATCTTGATTGCAACTCCGGGAGTAATGACCTATACTATTCGAATTTTGGCAGAAAAAACTTACAATAATTATTATTTTTACAGCACAATTTTAGGCGAAAGTGATGGATCTGAATAATGAAACATATTGGGAGGCATTTATAATGAAGTTCAAATTTAAATCAAAAAAACAAATGATTAGTACTATCGTGGTTAGCTCAATAATCTTGATTTGCATATTGCTAGCGGTTTTATCCCCCATAATTTTTGCGGGAACTGATTTTGCCAATTTTATTGCCAGTACCTTGGGCGAATTTTTTGATTTTATATCCTTTATATCGAATAATTATGTTACCATTTTGAAAAGCGCTACGATAATCTTCTTCATGTGGATTATCTCGAAAGTGTTGCGTTTTGTAATTGCATTCGTGACAAAAATTAATAAAAAATCAGAAACCGTAGGCATTATCCTCAACAGCATAATCAAGTATGCGGCAGTATTGATAATGGTTTTCTTGATTCTCTCGGCTTGGGGAGTTGAAACACCAACATTGTTAGCTGGTGCCGGTATTTTAGGATTAGCATTAAGTTTTGGTGCTCAAAGTTTGATTGAAGATGTAATCAGTGGCTTGTTTATCATTTTTGAAAAAGACTTCTCGGTTGGGGATATCATTGAAGTCGATGGCTTTCGCGGATCAGTAATCGCCATTGGGATTCGGACAACAAAACTTGAGGACATCTCCGGCGATGTGAAAATCATCAACAACTCTGAAATCCGTGGAGCGGTAAATACATCCAATAATTTACATCCTGCCATCTGTGATTTATCAGTAAGTTATGATACTAATCTTGAGGTTTTGGAAGCTCTGATTCATGAAGAATTACCAAAAATAAAAAAAGCTATTCCAGACATCATCGAAGGTCCCTTTTATAAAGGTGTTCAAAACCTTGCCGATTCGGCAGTCATCATTCGAATTCTAGCGCGAGTTGAGGAACACAAGAAGTATCAAGTTGTTCGTGATTTGAATCGGGAGATGAAGATTTTTTGCGAAAAAAATAAAATCAATATACCTTTCAATCAACTTGTTGTTCATGTTCAAAACGAAATGTCAAAGGACGAATAAAAAAAATGTTGTTACAATTAATCAGTCATCTTTATTTCGAAGATGACTTTTTATTGGAGAACAAGACTACTTATTAAAATTTATCGGTTTTCCAAAAAAAGCTCAGCCATCAAGATAATATTATGTTATAATATTTAAAGTGAAAGCGCTATTATCGTTTTACCTAAATCGCTTCACAATGGAGGGATTCTTATGACTGAATTGTCAAATGATACAAAAACAATAACAATGATGGCGGCTGTCAAAGATCGGCCGGAAATTGGATTCAGTTGGGTTAAAAAAACAATTTCTACGGAACTGTCAGAACATGAGGTTCTTGTCAAGATTATGAGAGCATCATTCTGCGGAACGGATTCACATATTTACGAATATAATGCTTGGGCTAAAAAAAGACTCAAATTACCGCTTACTGTTGGCCATGAATTCTCAGGAGAAATTATCAAGATTGGCTCCAAAGTAACAAAAGTTAAAATCGGTGATATTGTATCTGCTGAAACGCATATTGTCTGTGGCACTTGCGAATTCTGTTTGCGCGGTGAAGGCCATGTTTGTGAAAATACACGGATTATCGGTGTCGATATTGATGGCTGTTTTGCAAGTTACTTGAAGATGCCAGAACAAAATTGCTTTGTGAATTCCAAAGATATTAATCCCTTATTTTTATCGGTTCAAGAACCACTCGGAAATGCGGTTCACACAATTGCCCATTTCCCGGTTAAAGATAAAACCGTAGCGATTGTCGGATGTGGACCGATTGGACTGATGGGTGCAGATGTCGCAAAAGCGCTTGGTGCATCTAAAGTAATCGCGATTGAAGTCAATGAGTATCGTCGTAATTTAGCGGCAAAGATTGGCGTTGATGTGGTTATCAATCCGCTTACTGAGGATGTCGTAAAACGCGTATTAGAAGAAACCAATGGCAAGGGTGTTGACGTTGTTGGCGAATTTTCCGGCAATAAGGGTGCAATTGAATTGCTGTTTAAATATGTTAAATTAGGCGGTTGTGTCTCCATGTTAGGGTTGCCGTCGAAAAATATCGAACTAGATTTTTCGAATGACATTATTTTCCGTGGCATTTCAATATATGGCGTTGTCGGAAGGCGTATTTTTGATACTTGGTACCAAGTAAAAGCTTTAGTCGAGTCAGGGAAATTACATTTAGGCGATATCATCACCCATGTAATGCCATTGAAAGATATTAACAAGGCTGGCGAAATCATGGCTTCCGGAAACTCCGGTAAAATTGTTTTAATTCCAGGAGATGAAATTGATGAATAAATTAGCCTATATCGATGAAAAAATCGAGCAATTAAAAACCGATGGAGTCTATCGGGTGCTGCCAATCAACTATGGGGCTTGTGCCAATGTTATTAATTTAAACAACAAGAGAACGGTCAATTTATCTGCTAATAATTATTTGGGCTTAGCTACTCATCCTCGGGTTATCGCTGCTGCTCAAGCAGCAACCGCTAAGTATGGTGTCGGTGCAGGATCAGTTAGAACTATTGTCGGTAATCAAGATATCTTGGAAAACCTAGAAAATGAAATAGCACGGTTTAAACGGGAAGAAGCAGTCACGGTATTTCAGTCGGGGTTAAATTGTAATATCGGAACGATTCCCGCGATAACTGATAAGGGTGATTTAATTATTTCAGATGAATTAAATCACGCTTCTATCATCGATGGTGTCAAACTATCGAAAGCTGATAAAGCCGTTTTTAAACATAAAGACATGGTTGATTTAGAACGAGTTCTTATTGAGAAACGCTCGTTATACCGTAATGTATTGATTATCACTGATGGAGTGTTTTCCATGGATGGCGATTTGGCACCACTACCAGAAATCGTAAAACTAGCGGAAAAGTATTTCGCACTTATCTATGTTGATGATGCTCACGGAAGCGGCGTTTTAGGTGAAAGTGGTCGAGGAACAGTTGATCATTTCCATTTAAATGGGAAAATTGATTTTATTGTCGGTACCCTTTCCAAAGCGATTGGCTGTATCGGTGGTTATGTTGCCTCCAAACAAAATGTCAAAACGTGGTTATTGCATCGCGGTCGGCCTTTACTGTTTTCTACAGCTTTGCCACCGGCTGCAGTAGCTGGGGCGACGGAGTCAATTAAATTATTGTCCGAAACCGATGAATTCACAAAGAGATTATGGGACAATGGTCGTTATTTTAAAGCTGCTATGAAACGATTAGGCTTTGACATTGGACATTCAGAGACACCAATTACGCCGATAATGGTTGGAAATGAAGCCTTAACCATGGCGTTTTCCAAGGGTTTGATGGCTGAAGGCGTTTTTGTGTCAGGAATCGTATTTCCCACTGTTCCACTTGGAAAAGGTCGGCTACGGGTTATGTTATCAGCCGGACACACCAAAGATGATTTAGATTTTGCCATAGCTGCTTTTGAAAAAGTTGGCAAGGCATTAAAAATCATTGCATAGTCTTAATTGTGTTTAATTTAAGCACGCTTTAGGCGTGCTTTTATTATGATTTTTATAGATGTTCTATCAACGAGAGTAAAATCAAGGTATAATAATATGAAGCTCATCTGTTTCGGTGGCGAAACCACCAGAAAGTTTTCCCATGAAATTAAAATACTATGTTCGAAAAGAATTTTTGATGCTTAAACCGTTTGTAATGCCGATGAATATTTTTGCCCTCAAATTGCTTGATTTTGGACTACGGTTGACTTTATTTATCGCTCCAGGAAATAAAAACGTCAAAATTACTAAAACACCGATTTTTACCAGAGACCAAAAAATAATAAATACGATGGTTTTCACTCCGAAAAAAGCCAAAGGGATTCTTCCATGCTTACTATATTTTCCTGGTGGTGGGTTTGTCAACGGGCCAGGTTATGCTCATAAACGCAATTGTGCTAAAATTGCCGCATCAGTCGGGTGTAAAATCTTTTTATTTCCCTACCGTTTAGCCCCAAAATATGCTTTTCCAACAGCGTTATATGATTGTGTTGATGCATTTAAATTTGTTTCTGATCGGGCGATAGATTTTATGATTGATCCGAAGCGAATTGCGGTTGGGGGTGACTCGGCTGGGGGGACTCTCGCAGCAGGAACAACATTAATGTTACGGGATGCACATGCTAAGATGCCTTGTTTTAATCTCATGCTCTACCCAGCGCTTGATAAAGGAACCGCTGATACTCCGTCAAGGAAACTATATACCGATACTCCAATGTTTAATACCAAGCGATTTAAGTTCATTGAAAAACATTATTATAAAAACGGTTATTTCGGGATGGAGAAATATGCATACCCGCTTTTGAACGATAATTTTGATCGATTACCACCCACATATATTGAGACGGCAGAGTATGATTGTCTTCATGATGATGGTGTGTTAGCTAATAAGAAGCTAACCGCTGCCGGTGTTCCGGTTACACTAGTGGAAACAAAAGGGACATTTCATGGCTATGATGCTGTTGAACGCAGTCCGGTTACAAAAGAATGTATGGTTCTTCGTCAAGCGGCTTTAAAACAAGCTTTTGCAAATAAATAACACTGAGGATTGATTATATGGATACTCGTATTTTATCACTCAATCAAGCAAGAAATTTTATACTTTTTAAGCAAGGACTTTTAGGGGCAAAACGTTTTAATGGCAAGTCAGGAATTATGGATTATATTCATCAGGTAGGTTGCGTTCAATTTGATCCAATAGATATATGTGGTCAAAATGCAGAGTTGACTCTGCAGTCACGAATCAATGGGTTTACCAAATCAATGCTTGCAGAGCTTTTGTATACTGATCGGGCTTTAATTGATTATTTTGATAAGAATCTCTCAATATTCGCCATTGAAGATTGGCCGTATTTTAAACGGATTCGCCTTTTTTTTCAATCTGATATTCACAGTCAAGAAGCGATTGCCTTGGTGCATGACACCGTTATAAATACGATTAAAGCCAAAGGTTATGTCTGCTCTAAAGATTTGGTGTTTGACCAGAAAGTTTCTTGGTATTGGGGTAATACGAGTCTGGCAAGAGTAGCTTTAGAAGCGCTTTATTATTTTGGTGAACTTATCATTCACCATAAAAACCATACCTTCAAATATTATGCATTGTCAGAACATTATATTCCCAAGCATTTGTATGAAGCAAAAGAACCATTTGCTTCGGAAATTGATTACTTGAAATGGAAAGTGTTACGAAGAATTAAAGCGGTGGGATTGCTTTGGAATCGACATTCGGATGCTTTCTTATTTATAGGTAATCTGAAGACGCCAATGCGCAATCAAGTATTTTCTGAATTGAAAGGGGATAATCAAATAATTGAAGTATCCGTTGAAGGCATCAAAGACAAGCTATTTTGCTTGGCTGAAGATGAATACCTAATTGATCAAGTCATGACAATGGATAAACTATTAAAGCGAGTTGAATTTATCGCACCTTTAGATAATGTCATGTGGGATCGTAAACTGATCAAAATCCTATTTGATTTTGAATATAGTTGGGAAATATATACAATCAAAACGAAGCGTCAATATGGCTACTATGTGCTACCGATTTTATATGGCAATACCTTCGTTGGCCGAATTGAATTAATTAATCAGCGACAGAGCCATCAACTGGAAGTACATAATCTTTGGTTTGAACAAAATTGGCAACCGACGAAATTGTTTTATCGTGCTTTTAAACAAGCTTTGCAACGCTTCGCTAAATTTAATAATTGTGAAACGATTGTTGGAATGGAGAAAGCGTCAATAGATATTAAAATATAAATTGAGGAATGCCTATGAAGAAACAACCACTATCACTATATTTAAGAATTGGTTTTTGCCTTTTGTGTTTGACGGGAATTATCATTACGGTTGCTAAAAATCCTGATCCGTTATCTTCGGTTTCTTACTACACGATTCAAAGCAATATATTATGCTTAATTGTGATGGGAATCATTGTTTATCGACAATGGCAGGGAAAAACGTTAACCAATCGTGCCTTGATTATCATTAAGGGCGGGACAACAATGGCCATCCTGTTAACGTTTTTGATTTTTAATATTGTGCTTTTACCAGTTATACTCAAGCAAGGTATGACTAGATACGCTACTGGGTTAGGTAATATCTTAGTGCATTATTTTACACCCTTATATTTGCTTGCAGATTATCTTATTTTTGATTTGAAAGGATTGTTTAAATTAACAGATCCGCTTTGGTGGGTAGTGTTCCCGTTATTCTATTTTATCTATGCTAATGTATATGCCGCTTTCGGCGGAACTTACTTTGATGGTGAGTTTTATTCGCGTTTTCCCTATTTCTTTATTAACCCGGACATTATTGGTGTTGGCGGAGTGGCGATAGCAGTATCGGTGATAATAATCTTCTATATTGGCTTGTCTTACGCGTTTTTCGGTATCGACAAATTGTTAGCCCGTTCGCAGTTGAAAGGACAAGAACAAACGAAATGATCGCTGTGAGAGTAAATATGAAACACATTGCAAATCATATGCAGTTAATATTACTTTAATTGTGAAAATATTCTAAAGATAAAAAATAAAAATTTGGAGGTTTTTATGGAACAAATAGCTTATTGTGGACTCAACTGTTTTGAGTGTCCTGCATTTAAAGCAACAATCGACAATGACGACGAGTTGCGTGCAAAAACGGCAAAACTGTTCTCAAGTGGTAGTGTGATTTTAAAGCCTGAGGATATTAACTGTTATGGATGTCATTCTGATTATCGTCTGACGAAACTATGCGCTCGTTGTAAAATTAGTTTATGTGCAGAGATGAAAGATATTAACACTTGTGCGGAATGTGAAAATTATCCGTGTCCTAAGATAAATGATTTTTGTCCGATTGGCAGTGCCCAACGTGATAAACTTGATTCCATTATTCCATGGCGTCACTAATTTCAGTGACTTGTACTGTATTCATATATATATAAGCATATTTATATGGAATTGAAGCGATAAAAGAAGGTATTATTGATGATTACTAAAACAAACATCATGGCATTATTTATGGAACGACAACATTTTATTAATAAAGCCAATCCAAAATCGTATGCGAAGATATTTCGGATGATGTCACCGGTTTCGACTTTGTATTGGACTCGTCCCGGTGATCCTCCACTTTTAGCCCATCGAGCTAGCTTTAATGATTTACAGGACAACGACAAAAAACGGTCCCGCCGGGAAATTGTCAAGGGCCGATTCCAAAAAGGGGGAGTTGGTTATATTTATGCCGATGAATGGGAACTATATGCCGGTTTATATCGTGTGGATTTAGGAAAAATAACCAAACAAGAATATGAGATTCTCAATCTTTTGGAACATGAAGGTTCGATGAACATTCATGAACTAAAAGCGGTGACGGGTTTATATGTTAAGGATTTAACGCCGATTCTCCATCGCTTGCAACAAGCGTTTAAAATCTTTGAGGACCAACGGGATCGGGAATGGGATCGAAATTGGTATGCCTTTGAAAACGAGTATCCTGAAGTCGATATCAAACATTATAGCCGAATTGAAGCTTTGAAAATCGTATTGTTACGCTTCGCATATATGCATGTATCCTTTAGTCTTGAGATGGCAAAATCATTCTATCAACTAGCAAAAGCGGAAATAAGCCAAGCAATTGAGGAATTGATTGAAGAAGATATGGTAGTTGCGATAGAATTAAATAACGCAAAAGAATATATGTCAAAAGTGGACTATGAGTATTTAACAAGTCATAACCTTCTGGATATGCCGCCATCGGTAATTATGTTGCACCGAAGTGATTTTTTAGTTAAGAGCCGGGAACTCGAACTAAAAAATCGGTTTAAAGATAAAGACCATGGGTTATTATACTATCTGTTAATAGATGGGGAGTTTAAAGGAGCTTTATTTGGCCGATTCACGTTTGGACCAACGGAATTAAAAGTATTAAAACTTAATTTGCCAGCCGATGAAATTGATAAACGAAAAACGGAAATATATGATGCAATTTATCAAGATGATTTAAATCCTTTAGATAATCCGTTATTAAATGTCATACAAAACCAATAAAAAAGCGCCTTGAAAGGCGCTTTTTATGTTATTTATGTAGCAATAGTACCATTTCTCTTAAGGTTTTTGCGGCAACAGCGGTTGAGGCACCGGAGGCATCAAGAATCGGTGATAATTCAACAATGTCGGCACCAACTAAATTAGTCAGTTTGGCAAATTCATCAAAGGCAAGAAGCAATTCTTTATATGTCATGCCTCCCGCTTCAGGTGTTCCGGTACCCGGGAACACGGATGGGTCAAGGACGTCGAGGTCAATTGAGATGTAAACCGGTTTATCCTTTAATTTATCGACTACTTTGTCTAAACCAATAAAATCAAATTTACGTAAAATAGTATGTCCGCAGGCAGCCCACTTAAATTCTGAGGAATCACCGCTGCGAATTCCAAACTGGTAAATTTTACCATCGCCAACTAATTCATGACAGCGTCTGATAACGGTTGCGTGAGATAACTTACGACCTAAGAACTCGTCACGAAGATCAGTATGGGCATCAAAATGAATAATATGAAGATCGGGGTATTTTTCTATCATTGCTTTAATAACTGGGTAAGTGACGAGATGTTCGCCACCAATCATCATCGGTTTTTTATTATCTTTAAGCATTTTTGCTGTGGCGCGATAGATAACTTGCAAAGCGGCTTCAACATTCCCAACGGGGATGTCAAGATCACCAATATCACAGGTTCTATATGCTTTTAAATCCATATCCCGATATGGGGAATACCATTCAACACCTAAGGAATCGACGCGGATGGCGTTACCAGCAAAGCGGGTTCCGGGACGGAATGAAGTAGTAGTATCCATGGGAACAGAGAAAATTACAACATCGGCAGTTTTATACTCACTGGTGCAACTTTGAAACGATAAATCGACCTTGTTAAATTTCACTTTCTTCACCTTCCCACTTTTGCCAATTGTCTTTATCGACAACTTTTACATATCCGTTATCCATTTCACTATGAATAACTGAACCGTTTTTGACATAAAACTGCAAATCTTCCAAGACTTCCTCGCTGATGATTTCTCCGGGAATGACCATAGGAATTCCCGGTGGATAAATCATTATCATCTCCCCAGAAATCTGATTGGCAGATTCCTCGAGTAAAACTTGAAGTTTAGGCGCATGGTAAGCATCACGGGGCCGGGAATAAGTGACGGGGAATTGATAGTTGAACTTAATCTTGGGAACTTTCTTGCGAATTTTATAATAACGTTTTGAAAGATCACGTAATGAATTATAGAGATGATCAAGATCATCTTTGGTGGTTCCAATGGTAAGAATCGCTAAGATAAGATGTGTTTCAGCAAGTTCTAACTGGATGTTAAATTTACGTCGCAGTTCTTTATATGCTTCAAAACCGGTTACTCCGAGCTCGGAGACTTTGATAACAAGTTTGGTTTCGTCAAAATTGTTTCCACCACGACTGAGAACATATTTTTTATCGATGACTTCAATGCCGGGAATTGTCCGAATTTGTTCGCGGGCTTTTTGCGACATATGGATTAATTTTTTAATTCGTTCTTCGCCTTCAAAATACAGAGTTTTCCGAGCCACATCCATGCTAGCGATTAGCAAAGAAGAAGGGGAAGTAGTTTGTAACATATTAATAGTGGTTCGTAAACGAATTTGATCAACCCAAGTGCCTTTGGTTAATAGAATAGAACTTTGGGTTAAAGAACCGCCGGTTTTATGCATCGATGTGGTCGACATGTCAGCACCGGCATCCATGGCAGAAATCGGTAATAAATCGGAAAAATAGAACTGAGTTCCATGGGCTTCATCGACAAGAACAAGCATGCCATGGGCATGCGCGTATTCGACAATCTTTTTTAAGTCGCTTGTCATTCCAAAATATGTAGGATTGATTACAAATACGGCTTTAGCATCAGGATGGACGTCAATGGCTTTTTTCATAGTTTGAAAAGGAACACCGTTGGCGATACCCAGATCAGAATCGATATCGGGATGAACAAAAATCGGAGTGGAACCAGATAGAATTAAACCATTGATAACAGATTTATGAACATTACGGGGAACGATGATTTTTTCGGAAGCACGGCAACTTGACATAATCATGGACATAATGCCCACAGAGGTGCCATCCACTAGGAAATAGGCTTTGTCAGCATGGAATGCATATGCCGCAAGTTTTTCGGCATCCTTGATGACACCAAGGGGCTTTGCCAGTTGGTCAAGTCCTATTGGAGCGTTGCTATCAAGCAAAAAAGTATTGATTCCGGTATAATCCATCATATCATTTTTGATCCGGCCAAGTTTGTGACCGGGAACATCAAAGGGCGTAACGCCACTTTGCCCGTACTCTTTTAATTTGGTAAAATAAGGTGTCTGTCGTTGACGATCGTCTTTCAATTGGGCTATACCCCCTTTTTTGGGAAAAAGCATAATTAATGCAATTAAAAATATAACATAATAATATGATATTTAAAAGACTATTTTATCACTAAAACATAATTATTTTTGTATCTGTTTTTTATCACAAGAAAATATTAACACTTATCGCAGAAATGTCAATCAAATACTATCGGAAATACAGAAAAAAAAGCGAAAATGCTTGTATAAAATAGGGGGGTATATGGTATAATAATCAAGGATAAATCGCCGCGGTTGTGGCGGAACGGCAGACGCGCTACCCTCAGGAGGTAGTGTTTAACGACATGTGGGTTCAAATCCCATCAACCGCACCAGCTTTTTTGCAGGTGTAGTTTAATGGTAAAACCGTTGCTTCCCAAGCAACTGTTGGGGGTTCGATTCCCCTCGCTTGCTCCAAAATAATTATCATTATATGATTTATATATAAGTTATTATATGCGGTCGTGGCGAAACTGGCAGACGCGCTACTTTGAGGGGGTAGTGCCTAACGGCATGTGGGTTCAAATCCCATCGACCGCACCATATAAAAAGCATTGGTTTGATACAATTTAGATTTGTCAAGAGAAAGTAGACATGTATCAAACCTTAATGAAACCCTAGTTGAGATTTAAACTCAGCTGGGGTTTTGTATTTTAAGGCATATGAGAATCGTTCGTTATTATAATAATGCACATAATTTTT
>JAQVVR010000002.1 GCA_028698875.1 Candidatus Izemoplasmatales bacterium | reverse complement strand
ATCATGGTCAAATATAACCAAAGATCATTAAAGGTTGTAAAACAATTCTGGAATGGTCCCATAATCGGAGAAGATGCACCGGTCTCTCAAAAATAAACCCGTTTTGAAGTAATCGAAACTGGATGAAACCCGCTCTTTTTCTTAAGGAATCCCGTGCCAAAATGAAGGTTCAAAGGGACGAGAAATATTCCCTTTTTGGTTACGCCCATACACATTACTCCAGTAATGTATACAGACAGCGACGGATATTTAAGCGAAAAAGGATCGCTTCAATTCATGAGTGGAGCAATGATCGTTGTTGGAGCTCTTCTCATATTATCCGGAGTGGGAACAGCCGCCGGAATCATTTTAGTTGGTGCTGGAATTGGTTCAATTGTTGGCGGTGAAGTATCTGAGGCTCTCGGAAGTTCGTATGCTCTTGGGTGGGCGATAGGTGGAATTGCGGGTGCTGTAGGTGCGTATTTTGCCGCACCAGCCATAGGGGGATTTCTATCCTCTTCATTTTCTTTGGGATTTTCAGTCAACTTAGGTGGAGTATTATCTGTTGTATCTGTATCGTGTGCTCAGATTGCCGGAACGATTGGGGCGGTCATCGGAATCGATATCATGATGATGGCTTCTACAGAAAGACCGGGAAATAATAGGGCCCAAAACGAACAGATAAGTTCTATATTGAGAGAATTAGGTTTGGGAAATAATCCAAGTGCACGCGACATTGTTCATCGTGCAATAAAGGGATATAATCTTGGATATAAGGCGTTGAAAGAATTTATTATTAACTTATTGGGACTTAAATAGGGGGTAAAGGAAATATTATGCATATTTATAAGAATCTTATTGGGTACAAAATTGTTGGAGTTTCGCGCACACTCGACTTGATTATGCTTACTTTCGAAGATAATCGAGGAATGAAATTTTACTTACATATTCAATGTTTCTTTAGAATGTTTCGTAATAAACAACTAATTTTATCATCATGGGATTTATATAGACCTCACCCAGAAAAAAGTGAAGTCAAGTTTTTATGGACAGAACCTGGGTCTTCGTTGTTTGACTTTTGTTTGGATCATTCGAGGCAGGGTATTTATGGTCTTTGCGTGAAAGATGTTGTGCAAAAAAAACGAGATTTACTTATAAGCTTGAGTGATTACTCAAATATAGAGATACTAATTGACACAACTTCGACTGATGAACAATATCGAATTTTTGATGATTCAAATGCCAATCATTTTGTTGTACCTTTAGAAGAATAAATTTCTTAATTTTTCTTTTATAGATTGGAACGGTGTTTTTAAATAGATATTGTATTTCATTAATAAGGATTCTAAGATATATTTTGAGACATATTGTAGGGCTTTTTCCAAAGGGAAGAACAAGATGAACTAACTCATAAATACTCTTCGAAAACCAACTTATTTCACTTTTTGAAATGATGGAATTAGTATGATTAGGCAACACATTTTGTGGTTATCTCTGACCGCATTACTCCAGTAATGTATACCGACAGCGACGGGTATTTGGCGGAATTGTTATTCTTTTCACAAGGTCTTTTCCAAATTTTTGGGGGATTTCTTGCGAGTGCAGGGCCGATTCTAGCTGCCGCAGCCCCGTATGTCCTCGCCGCAATAGCGGTTGTTTTAGTGATCATAATTATTGCTGAGGTCATAGAGACCATCGACGAAAATACCGAGATTGAGGACGACCAAACAAACGGTGTAGAAAAAGAAAATGATACACCTCGAATCGAATACCCTGGAGATGATCCGTCCAAATCGCCGGGAGAGGGTTGGGAATGGAAAGGAAAAGGAAATCCTGAAAGCGGAGAGGGCTGTTGGTTTAATAAGGAGACTGGCGAAAGTTTTCATCCAGACTTAAATCACAATGATCCAATTGGTCCTCATTGGGATTATCGAAATTCAAATGGTGAATGGTATCGTATTTATTATGATCATATTGGGGGAAAATAAAGATGAAAAAAGATTGGAGAATCGATCCTGGTCCAACATATTTAGCAAATAGATCATTTAATTACGGTCTTTATATTCCAACCGAAAAAAATAACAGTCATGATCATTGTTGCTTTTGTTGGAAGCCGTTTTATTTTGGTGACCAAGTATATGCATATGTAACGATAATCAATGGGCAAGGAAACTGGGTCTGCGAACAATGTTTTCACGATTTTTATAAGAAATTTGGATTTAGCAAAAAACAGTGATTTTTGGTTTCTCTTGTACACATTACTCCAGTAATGTATCTAGATCCTAGCGGAGAGGCATGGTGGCATTGGGCAGCTGCAATTGGCGTTGCTGCAACCTTAACAACCCTGACCATTATTTCATGTGGCGGGTTTGCCGCAGCATACGGAGCAATTATCTTGGCTGGAAATGGCATTGCCTTGGCGGGATTATCTTCGACAGCAACTGTCTTAGCGTTTGCGACTGCTGGGTCTGCACTAGGTTTAGCTGGTAGCGCTATTTATGCTGGATTCAGCTCTTCAAGTGCTGATGAGTTTGCAGACTATGGATTAGTTGGTCTGATATCCACAGCCACAGGAGGGGCTCTTGGAGCTTACACTGGATATACAATAGCTCAGTACAATAAGTACTATTTTCCAAATGATCCTGATGATTTCAATCCTAATAATCTAGGAAGATACGATTACGATAACGGGAATGTAATTAAATGGCAAGAACCAGGTGGAGGGAAAGCAGTATTTGAATACAATACACATGATATTCCCCATTATCACATTACACCTGATGGCGTAAATAGAATGATTAATCCTTTCACAAATGATACACATATGTACCCTGGCAATCCTATCCCATTCGATTTTTGGCATTACTTCAAGTAGGAGGAAAAGAAATGATTTTATCAAACAACACTAATCTCTCTATTTTTCATGATGCAAAAATAGGCATAATTGAATATGATTATATCAACAAATCTATTTATATAAGGTTGACTCTTGATTGTCTTTCAAACAAAGGTAAAGCTGTATTGACAGGGCAGAACTTAAGTTTGATGTATTTTCAGTCTTTAGAGCCTTGGGGTCCGGGAATATATATTTACAAAGTAGATTTTGAAAAAAAACAGGTTAATCAAGAAATTACAATATTGCTAAATTCTGGGGATACATTTAAGATAACAGCAGAATCTTTTGAATTAAAACAAAGACAATAATACAAAAGCAGATTAGATAGACACAATTAAACAGACATTTCAGAGAAAATATGGCTTCATTCTAGATACATTACTCCAGTAATGTATCTAAATCCTAGCGAAGAATCGGCAATTTTAGCAATTGCAATAATTGCCATTTTGTTATTTACCCCGATTGGAGGGACCTTAGCCCAGGCAGTTACCTCTGCAGTGTCATATGCTGGCATGGCAGCATGGGCTTTAGGTGATCTTGCCTTCAATGGTGGCAACGGGGCATGGGCATAAAAAACAACTATCATAATGGAGATTTTTTAATTGTAACTGACGAAGAGGTAAACGGTGGTGATGCGATTCTGTACAACTCGGACGGGATTTTTATAGATTATTATGGAAGTATATCATGGCTACAGAACCTAATTGATTTAATAAATGGTTTTTTTGAAAAACAAATAGAATGAAATAACAGACTATATGACAAAACGAAAAAATGGTAATAGGCACTTAGAAAGTGTTTATTAGCATTTTTTGTTTTCTTTTTTATTTGTTTCAACTAAATTAAGTTCGCTATATTATTTCTTCTTTTTCACTATATATAACTAGATAAAACAAAACATCTCCCTAATTTGCATCGGAGATGTTTTGTTTTTTTATATGATTCACGTTTCTTTCTCAATTCCATTATAATCAATCTAGTTTGGGTTTTTATTCGTGTTTAATTAAGGAATATTTCTTCTTCCCTTTTCGAATAATTGAATACATCATTCCAATAGCGTGAGTTTTTGTGACCAAGAAGTCAGTATCGGTTACTTTAACTCCATTAACGGTAACAGCATTATTATGTACATGTTCTCTGGCTTCGCGCTTTGAGGTGGCTAAACCCGTCTTGACTAACAATTCAACGATGTTTTCATCAGTTGATACAATGATTGATAACAAATCTTTAAAGCCCATCCCAATCTCCTCAGCCGAAAGGTCTTCGACATTACCGGTGAAGAGGGCCTCCGATATTTTCATGGCTTCAGTGAGAGCCGTTTGTCCATGGACTAAAAGCGTTAACTCCTTGGCCAAGGCTTTTTGAGCTTGACGTTGTTCGGGATGATTTTTGACTTCAAACTCCAAATCAGTTATGGCTTCTGGGGATAAAAATGAAAATTGTTTCAAACGAGTGATAATATCTTCATCAGATGTATTAATCCAATATTGATAAAAATCATACGGAGATGTTTGATTAGAATCAAGCCATATTGAACCGGATTCGCTTTTTCCAAACTTGGTTCCATCCGCTTTGGTCACTAAAGGAAAAGTGAATCCGTAGGCTTTGGCTTCAAATCCATGAACTTTCCGGATCATTTCCAATCCCGAAGTAATATTGCCCCATTGATCTTGACCACCAATTTGTAGAGTACAGTGATATTTATCAAATAGGTACTCAAAATCCCAAGCTTGAATGATTTGATAGGCAAATTCGGTGAATGAGATTCCATTTTCAATCCGTGATTTGACCGATTCTTTATTGATCATATAGGCAACATTAAAATGCTTGCCAATGTCTCGCAAGAATTCAATGGCATTCAACCCAGAAATCCAATCGTAATTATTGACGATATCAACTCCAGGCAGAAGTTGAATAACTTGTTTTTTAATTCCTTCTGCGTTTTTAAGTGAAGTCTCGATAGTTAATAATTGCCGTTCTTGTGCTTTAAAACTCGGATCACCAATTAAACCCGTTCCCCCACCGATTACTAATATCGGTTTGTGTCCGGCATTTAACAACCGTTTAGCGACAAGATATGCTAACAAATGACCAACATGTAAACTGTCCGCTGTTGGATCGGCTCCTAAATAAAAAATTAAATGATCTTCGTTAAGTACATTTTCAATCTCGGGAGAAGTCATGTCATAAACTAATCCCCGCCATTTTAATTCATCAAATAATTTCATAATATCCCTTCTTTCATAGCTGCTTTTAAAACAAAAGACCATCCTGTAAAAGGACGATCTTAATAACCGTGGTACCACCTTAATTCACCGAAGTGCACTTGGAAAGATAACGGTTTTACCGTCTGCTTTATGCAGAAACTCCTAAGTGTATTTCGATAATTCAGTTCTCTTGGCTCACACCCTCCGCCAAGTCTCTGCTTGCTAGATTCTGAAAATCTACTAGACTTATTCAACGTTTTATTTAGATGTCTGACGCGTAATGATGCTATGAGGCAATACATTAAATTTCACTTCGTTGACTTCGCCATCAATTTCATGTTTTAACAAAGCCATTGCTTTGGCACCAATGTCGTTAATTGGGATATCAACGCATGATAGTTTTGGGCGTGAAAGTGATGCATATTTGGTGTTTTGAAAACCAAAGACACTAATATCATTGGGAATTGATTTGCCTTTTTCAATCATCGTATTTATAAATGATACCGCAATTGAATCACGGACTGCGATAACGCCATCTATCGGCGTCTCCCCATCTTTGAACAACTCATTAAAATGAATGGTATTAACCGATATATCGCCACTGGTACGAATGACATTTGGACTCATATGGGCTTCTTTAATTGCTTTAAGATACCCCTCCTCTTTCAAATCGTTAACCATGTATTTGCGCGAAGTTGTTAATAAATAAATGTGTTTTCTGCCTTCATTGATAAGTCGATTTGTGACTTCATATGCCGCCTTATAATAATCAATACATACAGTGACTAGTTTGTTATCATATGGATATAATGTGTTAGCAAGAACAATCGGAACCTTATATTCTTCTTGAATCGTATTAAGCATTGCATATTGGCCTTCATTGATTTCATCGTTTAGATAAAGCATCCCATCAACTTGGCTGGCTACAATTTCTTTCATCATTTCCAGTTCTTCGACTTTTTCGTCTTTTAGTACATAAAGCAAAAGCGAATAACTATATTTTCGAGCTTCGACAGCAATTCCGTTGACCATTTCCGCAACTGAAGCACGAGACATATCGGGAACAATCACCGCAACAGTTGTGCTCTTTTTACTGGCAAGTCCTTTAGCGAAAGCATTGGGTTTGTATCCAAGATCTTTAATGACCCGTAATACACGATCCCGTGTTTCTGGCTTGACTTTTTGGGGATTATTTAAAGTTCTCGAAACCGTGGCTAATGATACATTGGCAGCATAAGCGACATTATAGATTGTGGCTTTATTCATCGTTTATCCCAATCCTTTCTTAAAGAAATATTCATCTTTTTAATTCTACCATTTATGAAAGCGCGTTTCAATCCTTTTAACGGAAATGCTGAAAATATTTACATTTGTCGAAAAAAAAAGCAATCCTAAGATTGCCCTTCTTATTTGACTCGTTTTTCTTTGATTCTGGATGCTTTTGCCGATAAGCCGCGAATGTATCCGAGGTTAGCACGACGGACTTTTCCGTAACGTACGACTTCAATTTTGGCAATCATTGGGGAATGAACCGGGAAGGTTCTTTCTACACCGATGCCATATGACATTTTCCGGACTGTGAAAGTTTCAGAAACGCCACCGCCTTGTTTTTTAAGACACAAGCCTTCATATGCCTGGATCCTTTCGCGGTCGCCTTCTTTGATTTTAACTGATACCTTGACGGTATCGCCCGGACGAAATTCTGGGATGTCATTTTTAATGAACTCTTCGGTAACTTTTGCAATTAACTGCTGTGACATTGTGGTCAACTCCTTTGTGTTTTCTTCCAAGGTTCATGGAACTGATCCAGCGGAACGTCGGGTGTAAATAGATTTCTACAGCGTTTTGTATTATATCATAATAATACCGGTAAATCAATCTATTTTGCCTGTTTTTTTAAGGAGATCGGGACGGCGTTCCTTTGTGCGTTTCAAAGAAGCTTCCTGCCGCCATTTATCGACATCCTGATGATTTCCGCTTACTAATACATCAGGGACTTTCATGCCCATAAAATCCTGAGGCCTGGTATACTGCGGATACTCAAGCAAATCATTGTAGAAGGATTCTTGGATAATGTTTTCTTCAGAACTTAACACTCCCGGAAGCAAGCGGACAACACTATCGACAACCGCCATCGCGCCTATTTCTCCACCAGTCATAACGTAATCTCCAATTGAAATTTCATGATCAACAAGCGACCGGATACGTTCGTCAAACCCCTCATAGTGACCGCAAATAATGATTAAATGGTCTTTCACCGCTAAAGCCTTGGCAGTATCCTGATGATATGGTTTTCCCTGCGGTGTCATTAAAATTTTTGTGGCCTTTTCATGCCCTTCAATGCTGTTTAAAGCCAGATAAATCGGTTCAATTGACAATAACATTCCTGGTCCACCACCGAAAGGAGCATCATCCACTTTTTTATGTTTGCTGGTAGAAAAATCACGGAAATTAACAATATCTATTGTCACCGCTTCGATATCTTTAGCGTGCCAAATCATTGAAGTTCCGAAAACTGCCGTAAACATTTCGGGAAACAGACTTAAAATTGTGATTTTCATATTAGCCCTTCCATATCAATAACTTCAATGTGATTTATTGCCCTATCAATAGCAATAATAAATTCGCTGCGAAACGGAACCAAAGCCGTTTTGTGATCAAGCTTAGTTATTTCTAAATAATCACCCTGTGGGTAGATACGAATCTTTGTAACCGTGCCGACGAGAATTTGCTTTTGCATAACTTCCATACCAATTAATTGATCTGCGTGAAATTCATTTGGATTAAGATTTTTGATGGGAACGTTTTCTGCATACAATTCGCTTCCCCGATATTTTTCTACTAAATTGATATCTTCTAAGTCAGTAAATGTTAACAAATCAAAACCCTGATGTGGTCGAAATTGTTTAAGATTCACTTCTACGAATTGATCTTTGAATTTGATGAAAAGTGGGTAACCGAGACGATATCGTTGATCTTTAAAATCGGTATCGGATAAAATTTTTAGTTCGCCTTTTATCCCGTGGGTATTGACAATTTTACCAATCAAGATTTTCTCCATACCAATCACTCCTTAAATATTTGGGTTTTAATAAGTCGATTTTACCATAAATTTCTCATATTGGCAAACAAGCCTTTTTTTAGCCGCATAGTAAATTATACTGCAAATAAGGTTCATTCGCAATGAATCTTGGCAAGTTTTTAAGTGAATATGAGCTTCAATATTTATTGTTAGGATTTACAATGTTATAATAGAGGCGCTTATAGAAGGAGCAGGTGAACACGATGACTAATTATCAAATAATCAAAACCGGTTTACTTTCCAAGTTTGCCGAAGACATTGATTTCGTTACCCCTCTCAATGACTATCCTCGTCCCCAATTAGTTCGGTCCAATTGGACTAATTTAAATGGACTATATGAATATACCGTTTTAAAAAAATCAGTTGCCTTTCCCGATCAATTCGTTGGTCAAATCCTTGTCCCCTTTGCCATCGAAAGTGCTGCTTCGGGAGTTAACATGCCATTATCACCCGATGACAAACTTTGGTATCGAAGAATAATTGCGGTTCCACCACTTTTAGAATCCGAACGTTTGATAATCCATTTTGATGCCATCGATTATTTGTCCGAAATCTATATCAATCATCATTTAATTGGCAGAAATGCCGGAGGATATCTCCCCTTTGAATTTGATATTTCCGACCAAGTCACGACGGGGATGAATGAGTTGATTATTGGGGTAACTGATCCAACCGATACCGGATCGCAGGAACGCGGCAAGCAAGTTTTGAATCCCCAAGGAATCTGGTATACTTCCACTTCTGGCATTTGGCAAACTGTTTGGATGGAAATCGTCAATGCAGTTTACATCACATCCTTGAAAATCATCCCCGACTTCGATAACTCAATTATTAGAATTAAACCAGTCGTTTCCACTATCGATGGTGTTCAATTATCACTGACCATATTTGATCATGGAACAAAAATTCATACCAGTGTTTTGAATGACGATTGCTTTAACGATATCGTCCTTTCTGATTTTACCCCTTGGAGTCCAGAATTACCTTTTTTGTATGATATCGAAATAACTTTATCCCAAAATGGCATCATCAAAGATCAGGTAAAGAGTTACTTTGGTATGCGAAAATATTCCATCTCTCACGATCAAAATGGGATTTTACGGTTGTTTTTAAATAACAAGCCATATTTTCAGACTGGCGTTCTTGACCAAGGCTACTTTCCTGAAGGGTTGTTAACTCCACCAACCGATCAAGCCATGATTGAAGATATCTTAGCAATGAAAGCTATGGGTTTTAATATGCTTCGCAAACACATTAAGATCGAACCGGCTCGTTGGTATTATCATTGCGATCGCTTAGGAATGTTGGTTTGGCAAGACGTGCCAAATGGCGGTCAGGGTTTTGGTGGCAACTGGTTGACTATCATTCTTCCTAATTTAGGAATCAAAGTCAACGACAATCAATATCGTCGGTTTCGAAGAGATGATCCCCATTGTCGTAGTGAATATAAAACATTACTAACTGGGCTGATTGATCATCTTTTTAATCAGACCAGTATCTGTTGTTGGGTTCCTTTTAATGAAAGTTGGGGTCAGTTTGATGCCAAGAAAATCGCGGAATTCATCAAGCAAATCGACCCTTCCCGCTATGTCGATCATGCCAGTGGTTGGTATGATCAAGGCGGATTTGATTTTGTTAGTATGCATAAATACATCTTCAAAGTCAGAGCCCCTCGACGCGATAAAATCCGCCCCTTTGTGCTGTCTGAATTTGGCGGCTATAGCATGAACATTGCCAATCATGTTTGGAATTATGCAAGTAGTTTTGGCTATCGAAACTTTGATACACAAGCAGATTTAACGAAAGCATATACCGCTTTAATTGAAAAACAGATTGTTCCTCTGGTCTCAAAAGGCTTATCAGCAACGGTCTATACTCAACTATCCGATGTCGAAACTGAAGTAAATGGTTTACTAACATATGATCGTGCTATTGTTAAAATGGATCCTGATGTGGTGAAAGCATTGAATGACAAGATAAAAAAGTTATTGTAAAGCATCTTATGTAACATTCTTTCCCTATAATTAACGGAAAAGAGTATAATATTTCTTATGAGAGCAGGTGTTAACATGATTAAACGAATTTTTAAAATATTGCTTATCCTCGTTGTCGTTGTGGTTACTTTCGCTGTTGGATTTATCGTGACTTTACAAATATTCGAATATAACCCCGCAGATATCGAATCTCTTGAAATCACCAACAATCAAACGGATACGGATACTAATTATGTTGATTTAAATCAAACTATTAAAATTATGACTTTCAACACTGGCTATGCTTCGCTTAGCGAGACCGAAGATTTCGTCATGGATGGCGGGACAAAAGGCCGAATGGATTCCGCAGCTGAAGTTGAAGCCAATATTACCGGCATTAGCAACATCCTTACCACTGCCGCTGCCGATATTTACCTTTTACAAGAGGTTGATGTTAATTCTGATCGTTCTTATAATACCCTTCAATATCAAACTTACACTGATTTATTAAACTTTCCTGTAACGCTTGGATATAATTATCGCTGTATTTTTGTGCCTTTTCCCTTTCAAATAGGCCAAATGATGGGTGATGTTAATTCTGGAATTATGACCGCAACCAACTTTTTTGTTGCATCAGCTGCACGTCATCAATTACCGGGGGAATTTTCTTGGCCATTAAAACTTGCCAATCTCAAACGATGTATGACTGTGACTGTTTTACCAATTAAAGACAGTAATCATAGCCTCGTCATCATTAATGTCCACTTATCAGCCTACGATGAAGGCGATATGCGGGCTCAGGAAATGACCGCTGTTAAAGACTACGCGATGGCTCAATACACTTTAGGTAATTATGTTATCATCGGCGGTGATTTTAATCAAACGTTTCCCGAAGCTGTTGTCACTCCGGCCACCTCAACTACTTCCCCAGTATATGCGTATCCCCTAACACCGGGTTTTTGGGAAGCATACGAGATGGATGCCACCTGGGTCACCGATAACGGTTGGGATTTTGGTGTCGACCTCGACCCATTCAATCCAACCTGCCGCTTATTAAATCACCCCTATGATACTACAACCTGGGAAAACAATCAGTATTATGTTGTCGACGGATTTATTGTTTCACCAAATGTAACCATCATAAGCGAAGAAATTGTCGAACAGGATTTTGAATTCAGTGACCATAATCCTGTTGTTATCGAAATTACTCTTAATAATTAAAACCAAAAAGACGACTCCCAAATCAGGAATCGTCTTTTTTTAAAAATCTAATTTGTTAATTTATGCTTCGACTGGTGAACCTTCAATTGCTGCTTCCGCATCCTGGCGTTTCTTAGTTTCAGCAGTAATCATTTCATAATATGCTTCTGTGATGATAAACTTCTTGTTCATAATCAACATTGAAGTTAATATTAAGATGACTGGTAAAACGGTAATAGAAATCCGAAGAATCACCCGAGGCATTGTTTCTTCTGCAACACGGTCATGGAAGACACTATCGGCGGCTGTATTGACATTCATTATCCAACCATCATTAGCACTGTTAAGGGGATCAGTATAATAGGTATATACTAAATTGTCCGCATCTTGTAAGGCATAATATAGGGTTATAAATCGCTCTTGACCATCATCGCTTTCTGTATCAAGATTAGCAAGAGTGACCACTTTATTCTTAATGCTATCAATATAATTGGTTTTATCTGTGGCACTCATAGCTGAATATTGATCATAGGTAATGGCTGGTATAATACCGACATTAGGATTACCATCGGTATTTGTAATTGAAATGCTATTAATTAATGCTATTTGCTCGACTTCCGTCATTTCCTCAAACATACTCTTCTGTGATTCGAGTTCGCTGACGTTTTGGCTCATAGCATAAACCCCAGAAACAACTAATACTAGTGTAACGACTAGCATTTCCAATGCACTAGATAATTTAGCAATAAACGGCCTTAATGAAAAGACAATGGCTTCATTCCGACTTCCGGTTTTGTATTCGTTATATTCAATGGTGTTAGTCATATTAACAATAACAACCATATAGAAAATTGCTTGGCCACCAAAAATGAAAAATCCGAAAATACAAGCCGTAAGCAGATTGACCGGTAAGAACCCAGGCCACCAACCTAATGAAAGCATAACTACGTAACCAAAAGCTAAGGCAATGAAACTAAAAGTCATTAACTGCTTTCGAGTAAAATGTTTGGCCAAAGTTGAATATAAACTTTGAATTCCGATATTTGAAACGGCAAAACTGATGATGAATATCATTGTTTGACTAGGATCATAGCCGATTTCCAACCAAAAGAAATTATATCCTAATGCCACTAAAAGATTTGAACCTATGCTATAAAACATAAGTGCTAAGGCAGACCATAACAATTGATCGTTTTTAGCAATAACTTGAAACATTTTTTTCAAGGTGATTTTTTCTTTGACTTTGGACATGTCCTCAGCCGGTTCTTTGACTCCAAAAGCGGTCAAACACGAACAGGCAATAAAAAATATAACAAATGTCACGGCAATGATAGCATAACCTTTGACCATGTTCCCAACTGTAGTTAAACTGATGATCGCATTTCCGGCAAATGCACCAACACCCGCAAAGACGACGACCATTGTTGTAATCGTATCTCGGTCCTTTTTATTCTTAGAAAGAGCTGGAATCAAAGACCAGTAAGGAATATCGTTAAGCGTGAAGAATGCTTCCCAAAACAGATAGATTACAAAGAAGAAAACTACATACCACCATCCGCTGGGACGGATTGTAAACATGAAGATAACCGCAACACCGGTTAAAACAGCCCCAAGTAAAATCCATGGACGGAATTTACCCCATCGAGAATGCGTGTTTTCCACGATTGATCCCATGAACGGATCATTTACAGCATCCCATATTCGACCGACAACAAGTAAAACACCAATGGTAGCGAATTGAGCCGCGGTAAGTCCCAATCCCGAATACTGAACATAAGTGATTAGAAAAGTAGCGACGAGTTGATAGATCATGTCACGGCCGATGCCACCGAGACTATAAGCCCATTTGTTTCGATTTAATAATCGTTTCTCTGCTAACAAGACATCTGTCTTCATGTTTCCTCCTTGAAAATTATAATATACCGGTTTCGTTCAACCAGCTAACAGCCAAAACACAATCTGATTTACTTTTACTAGTGTAATAATTATAACAGCAATACTGGTAAAATAAAAGCCATAATTAAATGATTTTCCGATAATTTCCTCAGTCGTGACATAACGAGGTTTTTACCATAAAAACAAAAGATCATCAAGACGATGACCTTTTGTTTTGATTGTTTAACCACGATGGAGCGACTCCTTTTGCAATCGAACCAGCGTTTCTAAGAGTCGTCGGTTTGCTCGATCATTTTTTTCAATAGCCTTCATACTTTCCGCAAAATCGTCAACGATAGCTGCCTCTCCACAGATATCGACTCCGATTATCTTATGATCTGCAAAGATCACTTTTAACATTCGAATAATTTTATCTAAATGCATTCTTCCTTGATCCCAATTAGTTTCGGCTTCTTGAGGATCCAAAACATCCTTATCAATGCTAATGTAAACTGCTTTCGTATTAATTGCCCGGAAAACGTTTCTACCATCAGAGCCTAAAAAATGGCTGCCTACCAATTCAATTCGGTTAACGTACTCAGTAGGAAATAATTTTTTCTCCGTTCCTCGCGGTCCAATGAGCATAACTTTTTGCATCAAGGAAATTTGATCCAAAGCATTCGCGACCCAAGAGCCACAGGAAACCAACTCATCTGTCAGCGGCATCATTAAATCAGAATGATGATCAACTAAAACAAGGGTAAACGGTTCTTTTATCATCTGTAAAAGTGCTAAAGTAACATAATGGTAATTTCCGCTTCCCAGAAATGTGATTTGACGAAAACGGTTGGACTGTAATCGATTTTTAATCATTGCAAAAGACGTCTGCGTACAAAAACGATTGACTGACTCCATTTTTGTCATATCAATCCATTCATATTCAAAATCGCGATAAAATCCTTGATTTTGATATGCAAAATCAAATTCCATAATCGTAATATTTCGATTTGCCATTAATACAACCTCCTTAGTAATCCAAAAATGCTGTTTAGCATCAAGAAGGGATTAATTTTGTACTACAACAAACCTAGACAAAATATAGTCAAAAAACTCTATCTTTTATTTCCAACGTAATATTTTTCTGACATATGGTGAAGTCATCAGTCTTAGTAACCCCGGATAATTGACATTGAACTTGAGAATATCGCCGGTTTTATGTTTTGTGCTTCCCAAGTCGACAATCAAGTGATCACTGCTACCGCCGATAATCTTAATTCGTGAATCAAAAGGAATCAGATCCGCGATTTCAACATCTTGACGGCCGATAGCCAATATTGCTCTGCGCATCATTCCCACATCCGTTATATCTGGTGCTCGCCCGAAAGCATCAAAACCGATATTTCCGATTGGATAACTGGGCTTTTTTTGAATTTCGATAATGGTTGCTCGAAGCGAGAAAACATCACCATGCATGCCGATAATTGGTTTCCCATACGCCGTTTCACGGCCAAGAAAGACAGCCTCACCAATACGAAGATTATTGATAACCTTCGGAATCCGATTTTGATTAAACAAATAGAGCGTTGAAGAATTTCCTCCGGAAATAATATCAAGTTTGATTTGATATTTGTTTTCAATACGCTTTTTTATTTCTCCAAGCAAATTAAGGTTTTGTTCATCAGGAATTACCCCACCATAACAAGTAAGATTAGTTCCAATTCCCAATAATTTAATGTTTGAAAGTTGTAAAATTTCCCCAACAATTGGCAAGAAATCATCTTGATAAAAGATTCCTTCCCGAAGATCACCAAGGTCAAACATTAGGATTATTCCATGAACCTTGTTTTGTGTTTTAGCGGCTTCATTTAAAGCTATAATTGTCGAAAGTTCGGAGTTTAAAGATATGTCAGCGTATTTGACGATGCGTTTAGCATCGCTTCCCATTGGCAAACGAATTAATACTTTTGGTAAAGGAATTGATTTATATTTAATTAAATTTTCGATACGTGAATCTGCCAAATGTGTGAATCCAATCTTGGCTAATCGTCTTACAACTGGAGCAAAACCCGCAAGAACTTTTACTACCAAAAAGCATGACGATATTTCGTTATCAATACACATTTGGTGAATAATCTTGGCATTTTTTTCCAACTTTGTGATATTAATGACCACTCTTGGATACATTTTCTCACCTAGATTCCAAAACTGTTTTTTATTAATTTAATAGCCGCATCAGGGTACTTATCGCAAAAAGCCCCAACCGCTGCCATAATATAATGCTGATCAATCAGAATCTTAGCCGAAGGCGGTGGTAATAGAATTCTTGGATCCCGCCAAATAAGAATCTCACTTAAGTTTTTTTTACCCGATGGCAATCGTGACAGTGCCCCACCAGTGCCAATGATATAAGAAACATTAGTCAAATCCTTACCCTCAGGTACTGATGATTTACCCGTGTTGCCATAGATATTCGCATACCGTCCAACATGACGGTCTAAAGCCATGCACAAAGCAATTTTAGTCAAGTATTCCACAACCGGAATCTGCTTTAAACCAGGAATTGCTTTGTATGAATCGATAATCCGAAATAATTCCGTTTCCGATATATGTAATTCTTTGGCCATGATTTGCGGAGTTGTCGTTGCCAGCAAGCGATCCCGATTGATGTAAACGCCCAAATCGCCTTCAACAGTTCGTTTTGCAAATGGCTCCGGAGCAAGGGAATAATGTTGGACTTCAGGACTGCCTTCGGTAACAGAATGAATATCAGTAGTCGCTCCACCAACATCAGCCACCACTAAATCACCGATTTCTTTTTGCATCAGAATGGCGGCTTTGAGAACAGCTCCTGGTGTTGGAATGATTGATTGCGAAATAATATCCCGAACCTTCTCCATTCCTGGGGCTTTCGTTATATGGGTTTCAAAAGCATTTTGTATTACGACCCGGGCCGCTTCAACCTGCAAAACATCAATTTTCGGGTAAACGTTCTCAGTAATATAGAGATACTTTTCCTGACCGTTTTCCGTAAAAGCCATTTTGACTGATTCTTGATTTTCAATATTGCCAGCATATATTACCGGTATATTAAGCCTTAATCTCGCAATTGCTTTGGCATTGGTCAGTGAGGTATATTTCTCACCATAATCAACGCCACCCGCTATCATGATAATATTAAGATTTAAATCCTGTATGGTGGTTAGATTTTCCGGTGTTAATAATCCGGCTGTTAATAAATGCAAATTCGCACCCGCTCCTAAAGCCGCTTCTTTCGCGGCTTTAGCGGTCATATCATAAACCAAACCATGAACGCTCATCTTCAATCCACCCGCTGCACTTGAGCAAGCAAAGGATTCCCTAGCTTCCAGTTCAGTTGTCTTGAGTCGAACCTTAAGATCCTCTATTGCTTTTTTTAGCCCGATTGTGACATCGCCACTAATGACCGTTGTTGGCGATGATCCTTGGCCAAGAAATCGGGGCTTAGGATCATTGATTCCATCAAAAGCACTGACTTTGGTTGTCGTACTGCCGATTTCGGCAACGAGGATGTCAATAATCACTTTTTAGCTCTCCCACGAAGCTGATTAACTAAAAATGTCGCCACTTGAACTCCTTTGGTTCCCCGTCCAAATCCAGCATCAACGCCTTGCATAACGGCAATTTCTGGAGTAACTTGTGTGCCTCCGGCGATGATGATTATGCGATCGCGAATGCCTTTTTCAATCGCGTATTCATTGATTTTTTTCATATTTTTATAATGGATATCATCATGAGAAATAATTGTGGAAAGCAAAATCGCATCGGCGTTAGTTTCAATAGCGGCATCGACAAGTTTATCAACCGGAACTGATGTTCCTAAATAATTACAGGTAATGCCATACTGTTCAATACCGCCATGTTTAATATCGATTATTTCCCGAAGCCCAACCGAATGTTCATCCTCGCCTACGGTTGCGGCGACGATTTTAATCGGATGATCTTTAACGAAAGCAGTGATTTCCGCATCTGAAAGCACAACGGGAATTTGTGGAACTGTGAGCGTCGCAATATCAATGTCAAAATCGATTTCTCCCTTAATTTGGATTCGCGTTCCTTCCGAGGGATGTAAGATTTCCTTATGAATTACTTCAACGTCCTTAAGGTTCATTCGTTTACCGATTTCCAAAGCCGCTGCCATGGCAATTTGTCCCGATGTAGGTAAAGTTAAATCGACGACCACAATACCATCGCCTTGCCATTGAACTTCGGGACGAATCAAATTTCCGTTTTCATAGCGTTTATTTTCTGCTAATCGTGTCTCAACGTTATCAATGGGATCAAGTTCATCAATATATTGAATCTTTCTACGATCTTCAAAAGTCGATCCGCCGATTACCATAGCGGGATTTTGGTTTTTAGCAATCCCATATTGAGCAATATTATTATTGCCAAAATGGGATGGAACGGGCGCAAAATAATCCCAATCGCGTTCAAACACGGTATTGGCCCCAACACCACCGTTGATTTTACGACTTATGCCATCTCCAATTCGCTCCGGAAATATGCCCGAATCAATAAAGAAACCCTTTTCGACTGCTTGAAAATAACCGCCGGTTGCTAACATTTCTTCTAAAAATAAGATGGCTCGTTCTTTAATCTCACGTACTTTAGTCCGCATATATCCATCTTTACGGACCGTGACTAAATCAGTCATTCCATCCATGCCAATCAAGGCCTGTCTTGCCGTATCACAGGCTTCAATATTATACATATGCCATGGAACATTACGACCCTCATCTGGAGTTATTGTTGATTGAATATCCGCAGAAGTCAATTTGGAAATCATCATATTCAAAACATGCGTTACAGTTGCTTCCCTTGTGGATGATTCCATATATTTGGTATTCATCTGCGCCCGCATTCTAAAACCAGTAAAAAAGTCACGTAATGCCACTGCATATGGTAAATTAACTTTTAAATCAGGCGCTGGTGAAGCTGTTGGTGGCACCGTTGACAATGCTATATTAGTTTTTTCCATCCCGACATTGACTGAGAAAGCACAGTTGATCGCATGTTGAACTAAGAGTTCTGGCATCACTTTCCACGCTTCTTTTGCTGTGGCGTTGGCATTATGAGCACCATCAATTTGCAACATTTGAGCTCCAGCCATAATTCTTTTTGATTCTGCCGCATCGACAAAAGACCGAATCATATTAATATTTCGGTACAAAACATTATATTGAGGGTCCTGGTGCGCACCATTGACGCCTTCTTCAGCGTACATTACCGCAATTTCCGGTCCAGCAACACCCGAGACATATGAATGAAAATTGATTGGCCGCCCGACTTCATCTTCAATTATATCCAAAGCTTTACGAGTGGCACGGATTTGCTTGCGAGTGATTGGAACACCGCCAATACCTTGAGGAGTACCTTCAATCAAACCATCAAAATGAGATTGCCCTGCTGTTCTGATAACCATAATATGATCAGCACCATGCCAAGCCGCCATCCGCATCCGACGAATATCATCTTCAAATCTTCCTGAAGCAATTTCTGTTGTGATAACTTCACGTGGTTGCGGATCAATAAAACCAAATGCTTTTGCGCCCATCGGTGGCACACTATTTTTTAAAGGCTCCGACGTGTCCTGATATTCATATGAACCCAAATGCAAATTTGGAAATGGTTTGCGCCAAGTCCAGTGATGACGTCTTGGCGTATAATTTTCTAAATTGGAAAGAATCGTCTTGATATCTAGTTTTTCGTTGGGAAGAATCATGATTTGCCTCCAAAATGAGCGATAACTCGATCCCATCCGTCCTCGGCAATCAGTTTCAGTCCGGCAGTTCTAATGTTGATATTATCGAGTTTTGCTCGAATGAAAACAACATTCCCAGCTCCCTTTCCCATCAGTTGATGGTCAATTACTTTCTCGACAATCGTTTTGGCCTCGATACTAGAAAATCCCATTCGTAATAAAACCGATCGTTCAATCGATGGTGTTGTATGGGTTCGGGCAAGGTCAACCAGTGGCTTAACCGTTTGTTCTGTAAGCTCCCAAAATCTGGCTTTCAATTGTTCATCTGACAAATCATGAAGATGAACACTTCGCAATTCAAAATCATCACTACGAACATTTTGTTGATTCATCTTATTCCTCCTCCCAGTCTACGTTAAGTTCGGTTAACGTCTGTCGGACAAAATCCGGCGTTGAATTGGTTTCAGCAATTAGATAAACAAAATCAGTGGCCGTAAGTTTTTTCCAGTCTTTGATTTGGTTTTTAATCGCCGATTGTTTTATTTTTATTAAATCTAAATCAACAGCTTTTATCTGGTCGATCCGGCTTGGTAAAACAATCGACTTCCCCGCGATTTCTTCAGCTGGATCACCAAAATAGATGTCAATCCCATGGCTTCTTGCAAAAGCCATCTGTGCTTGATGATGTTTTCCGGCACCAGTATATTCCGTTTCTTGAACGATAATAATTTCGTCTTCTTTCCTTTCTTGAGCCAGCGAAAAAGCGGCCGCAAGGGCCACGTTTCCGGCAGGGCCACGTTCAATGCCTTCTAAGGCAACTAGTGTTTCGGTTATAAAGAAGACTTCGCCTTGATTGACGGTGACATAACGATCAATATAACGTAAGGCTCGGGCTGCGGAACGAGGAACATCACTGCGATCAGGGTTAGTCATAAATGGCATTCCAAAACCTGTATGGCCAGTGGTGAAAGACTTGCGATTAAAATCATGATCAGATGCCATATGTAATCCTTTAAGATTAACACTTGCCCCAATGATTTGAATTTTCTCATCAGTCATTTTTTTGATGCCTCTGGCTGTTCCAGTCAGATTACCACCACCGGCATTGGTAATGATAACGGCACTTGGCAACTTACCCGTCTTTGAAAGACAGTCTTCGATCAACTCACTACCTAAGCTTTCAATTCCTGAAACACCAAACGGCGTATATAAAGAGGCATTGAAGTATCCTGTTGTTTCTAATAATGTCAAAAAAGTATAAAATAACTCCGGTCCAACGCTTAATTGGATAACTTCAGCGCCATATGCTTCACAAGCACGAGCTTTCTCGATAATCTCAGGTTGACCAATACCAGAAGAGTCATAACACTCTTGGACAACAATGCACTTCAATCCGTATTTGGCGGCTTGTGAGGCAACAGCCGCTCCATAATTACCCGAAGTGGCGGCGATTACACCCTTAAATCCCAATTTTTTGGCATGATAACAGGCAATGGAAGCTCGACGAGCTTTGAAACTGCCGGAATCATTTTGCGCTTCATCCTTTATGAAAATCCGCGCCCCATATCCAGTGGGGGCAATTTTGCGCGCCAAAGCCGATAGGTTAGGCAGTTCTTTAAGTGGTGTTTGCCCAACACCATGAGAGTATTGAATCTTTTTGATTTGTGCAAGACTATATCCAGTTTCTTTCATTAATCGCTCATAATCGAAACTAATATTAGTGGTTTCATATTGATTGTAATCAATACCTACAGCAGTTTTCATAATCGAATTCTTTCGACCAATGACCGCCGCATATGAATTATCTTGTTTCATTGGTCATCACCCCCAAACAGGAATGTTTTGACCATTTTATCGATAATCAAAATTTCGGGAACGAAAGTCCCATAGTTATGCATAAAACTTGGATTGACGGCAATCAGTGTTCCCTCAACACTTCGCCCTGTAATCGTAATAACTTCGACTTCATCACCGATATTGGCGTTTTTTGTGAGAAAACCTTTATCCCACATTTCAAAAGGGACTTGCTTTGTGTCTGGTGGCAAACTACCGGTTCTTTCTTCGGGTTTTAATAATATTTTATGGATTTGAACCCAAGAATTCTTTAAAATCATTCACCATCATCCCCATCAATCATGTCACGAACATCACCCATGATTGCTCGTGGAACTGGCAAATCAATCATCGTTTTTAAACCAGGCCTAGCATTAATGACATGCGGTATCATATTAACACAGATTGCGATGGTACCGATACCCCCATCGATTTCAGGTGTAATCGCCATTGATACTTTGGGTGTTCCGGTAATATTGATATAATCGCCGGTATCAACCCCGGCTAATTTGGGCTCTATTTGTTGCGGATGTGACATATTAATCACTAATTTTTGATTTTGATATCCTTGAGCTGTCATATCAATTCCTGCAACATGCCCTACTTTGGCAAAGCCATATGGCGATTTGCGATCGACAATAGTGACAATTGGCTTCATCTGTTGTTCAAAATGATCAAGTTTCCAACCAATTGCGGATGCCATCATACCTGATGATTCGCGGAACCCAACATGCCCGGCAATTTCTCCTTTGTTCATCTTTTCGGTAAATTCATCAATACTTAGTCCCACGCCTTGTTCAACCATAACAGTTTCACCAAACGGAGAAAGACTATTAATCCGGGAAACGTCGATTTTATCGACATTTTCCATTACTCCCGTTAACATAATAACTAGCAAATCCATCATCATTCCTGGATTGATTCCCGTACCTAAAACGGTTACTCCATTGGCTTTAGCAATTTCGTCCATTTTTTTCGACAATTCGGGTTGGTTGACATACGGATATGCCATTTCTTCTGCGGTCGAAATCACATTAACCTGTTGTTCTAATAACCATTTGATTTTTGGAAAAGCCTTGGCGGTAAAAGAATCGGTCGCGAGGATAACCAAATCGCAAGAGGCTTTGGTTACAATTTCGGCAATGTCAGATTTGACATAGACGCTGGGGCGATCTGTTTGATTACAATTTAGAATTGAGTAGATATTTTTACCTATGTAATTTGGATTTCGATCGCAAACACCGACGATTTCCAATCCCGTTTTATTAAGAATCATTTTGGCCATTCCCGAGCCCATAGCTCCAAAACCCCAAATAGCAATTTTAACTGTTTTTTTTCTCATAATTATCTCCTTGTAGTTTATTCTTGATCTTGCATTGTGGCGAGCATAACGGCTTTAATGGTATGTAAGCGGTTTTCTGCCTCGTCAAAAACCACCGATTGTGGTGATTCAAACACTTCTTCAGTTACTTCGAGACCGTTTTTTCCAAACCGTTCGAATATCGATTTGCCAATGATAGTATCAAGGTTATGAAAAGCGGGCAGGCAATGTAAAAAGATTGCCGTTTTTTTTGCATAAGACATCGCTTGGGCATTAACCTGATAAGGAGACAATAAAGTAATTCTTTCTGCCCATACCGCATCGGGTTCTCCCATAGATACCCAAACATCAGTATAAACAGCATCCACATCGGTCAGTCCCGCTTCCACCGATTCAGTCAAAGTAATTTTTGCCCCCGTGGTTTTTGCGATTTCTTCACAGATTTTTACTAGCTTTTCATCAGGCCATAATGCTTTCGGAGCGACAGCACGAAAATCAAGGCCCATTTTGGCTGAACCAATCATTAAGGAGTTTCCCATATTATTACGTGCATCGCCTAAATATGCAAACTTAGCGCCTTTAAGATAACCAATGTGCTCTTGAATTGTCATAAAATCAGCGAGAATTTGCGTTGGGTGATATTGATCAGTAAGCCCATTCCATACGGGGACCTTCGAATACTGGGCTAATATTTCCACGGTTTCTTGTTTGAATCCACGGTATTCGATACCATCATACATTCTTCCTAAAACTCGAGCCGTATCTTTGATGCTTTCTTTTTTGCCCATTTGTGATCCTGATGGCCCTAAATATGTCGCTTGCATACCGAGATCATAGGCCCCAACTTCAAAAGCTGAGCGTGTACGAGTGGAGTCTTTTTCAAAGATTAAAACAACATTTTTCCCGACTAGTCGACGCGGTTCCGTTCCGGAGTGTTTTTCAATCTTTAATTTCATAGCGAGGGACAGCAAATATTCAATTTCCGCCGGTGAGTAATCAAGTAATGTTAAAAAACTGCGATTCTTCAAACTAATAGTCTTCATAGTATCATTCTCCTCTTCTTCATTCGTTATCTAAACGGTAAAACGGCATACTCATACAACGGGGCCCGCCCCGTCCTCGCGATAATTCGCTGGATGGGATAGCATTAATCTTGATCCCATTGTGGCACAAGATATCATTAGTGACATGATTTCGTTGATACACAATGACTTCTCCTGGGGCGATAGCCATTGTATTTGCGCCATCGTTCCACTGTTCTCGATCCGAAGCAACTACATCATTACCACCACAGGAAATCAGGGTTATTTTTCGATCCAAATAATGTTCCAAAATTGATTTTAATGGACGTTCAATTGGTTTGACAAGCAACTTGCCAAAATGATTTGGGTTGCGAGTCAACTCGAAGATTTTGATTGTATGATTCAGTTCATTATGAATCGTGAATTTATCATAGTCAACTCGTGTAAGTACCGTGTCAAGATGCATAAATGACCGACTCTTGGGAATATCAAAAGCCAGTATCTTCTCAAATGAAGTTTCATTAGTATAAAATAGGTTTTTTGCTAATTTTTCAATGGCAGCAGGATGGGTTCTTTGACTGACGCCGATAGCCAAAATCTTAGGCGTCAAAATCATAATGTCGCCACCTTCAATAGATGATAAATTATTACGATCATAATAAAACGGTGGTTGCGGTTGACCATAAATGGGATGGTATTTGAAAATGTACTCACCATAAATAGTCTCACGACTACGGGTCTGCGAAAACATTTTACTAATAGCAACTCCCCCTTCAATAATGCTGAAAGGATCACGAGTAAAATACAGATTTGGTAACGGATCAGTCACGAAAGGATAATCGCGAATATGATCGGATAATGTCCGTTTGACAAAATGCGGTATCTCGGTTTTACGGATACCGGCCATCGTCTTTTCAACCATTGTTTTGGTGTTTGGGAACGAACGTAAAAAATCAGCAATGACCATCGAAAGTGTTTCACTGGTAACATTAGCTTCGCTAATAAATTGGCTGATAAACTTGTCCTTAATTAACGGACTTTGATCTATCGCTTCCGCTGTTAAGTCGGCTAGATATAATACCTCTACGCCGTGACTCCGGAACACTTCTGCAAATGCATCATGTTCTTTAACCGCCAGATCAAGCCACGGAATATCGTCAAATAACAATGTCTCAATCCATTTGGGGGTGAGATTTTCTATCTCCATTCCCGGACGATGCAATAAGACGGTTTTCAATTTTCCGATTTCTGATTTGACGTTTAAAACGCCCATAGTAAAGCCTCCTATATTTGGAATTTCAATCTTCGATTTGTGACCGCAACCGTTGTGTTTCCTCGCTTATATACACGCGGGAGCCGATCGGTAAAAGCACAAGTGGCATGATAATTATTGGTGTTTACCCATGAGCAATATTGGTCGATGGTGATGTGCGGACCAATCAGTTCCACAAGAGTTCCTTCTGGTACCATTTCATCAAGTTCGACCATAATACTATCCATACAAATACGACCGACCACTTTTCCGAAGTGACCAGCTATATAAACTAATCCATTAACCATCCGTCGGTCATACCCATCCGCATAGCCGATGGGTATTGTGGCAATAATGGTATCTTTTGTGGTCTCATAGATGCCGTTATAACTAATTTTACTATGAGAGGGTACTTTTTTAATTTGTACGATATGCGAAAATAACGCGAGTGATGGTTCCAGATGAAACGGGAGTTTCACTTCCGGTCCTGGGCAGATGCCATTTATAAACAATCCAATCCGAACCATATTCACAAACGGTGGTGGCATCTTGATGCTTCCGGCGCTATTGCCAATATGGATTAACAATCCGGTTTTATTAATCGGTTTTATCAATTGTTCAAAACGATTAATTTGATGATGATAATATGAGTCATCGGCTTCCTCTGAAGTTGCTAAGTGAGAATAGATTCCAACCAAACGAAAATGGCTATCATCAGAAACTGTTTTGATCGCTTCGAGAAATTCCTGCTCATCATAAAAACCCAGTCGGTTCATTCCTGAATCGACTTTTATTTGGACATCAATTGGTTCAGCAGGCGGGTTTTGTATAGCTTTTCTTAGCCAAGAAAGCGAATTAACCGTGATACAGAGATGATACTTCGCGACGGCTTCTAGATAATCGATTGAACAACCACCAAATACTAAAATTGGCTGTTCAATCCCATTTTGTCTTAATTCAATAGCTTCGTCAATTGTCGCCACCGCAAAGCGTTGGACGCCGATGGACAATAATTCTTTGGCCACCATAATGGCTCCATGCCCATATGAGTCCGCTTTGATGACGGCCATTATCTCTAAACCATGGTAAAAATGGGTTCGTAAATTCTCAATATTATGTCTTATGGCATCTAAATTGATTTCAATGAAAGTGTCGCGGTAATAATCCATAAAATCACCCTGCTTCCATTCTACTATTATATCATACAACCGCTTTCACTGGCAAAGAGAATAATAAGAAGTGACTTTCAAATGTTTTCATAAAAAAATCGGTAAGGCCTATCATACAAGCCTACCGATTTATGGAAAACGGAAAATTACACAAATTTGACATTGATTTTAATCTCTGCCACTTTTTTGATAGTCTCATGAACGGAACAATATTGGGTAGCTAATTCGATACTCCGGCGAAATTGTGCTTCATTTAAACCGTTCTTAATCTCAAAATTGATGGTGACCATTTTTAAAGTCGTTGGTAATTCCTCGCGGCTCTCTCCAAAAATATCGATAGTTGCGCTGTCAAATGTCAACCGTTTCTTATTAACAATTGATATGAAAGTTGCATAAAAACATGCGCCTAAAGCTCCCAACATCATATCATAAGGATTTAATCCGTTCGGTTGTTTGCCAAGTTTAACAACCCCATTTTCTGTATGCATTTCACCCATATAATCATTCGTAAAAAGCAATTTCACTGGTTTTAACATGGTTTCAAATCCTTCCTGTATTGTGGGAACTACTGAGAATTACTAGCATATAGCTCTGTGACTTTTGGCATTTCTGATAAGGTAAAATTAGACGAGTTGATGCGATAAGTGTTTGTGCCGTCCCCCTCGATTTGTTCAGGGTTAGTGAAGTAAAGCTCGTTAACACCTTTGACACGAACACCTAGCAAACTTGTCACTTCCAAATTAATGGCAATTTTGGAAAACATATTAATCTGGCTGGGAATAAAGAATTGACTTGATTTATAAACGATTAGGTTAATAATGGCGTTATTCCGTTTGGTTTGTTCATTGTAAAGAATATATACGGGATTATTCACTAAGCCTTTGGGCGGAATAAATTCATAACTATCGTTGTTACGCTTAAAACGTAATTTGTCAAAGAATATGGAAGAAACTACTTTCCCTTCGACAACGCGAAAAGGAATTTTGATGGAAATGAAAGCATAATTTTCGGGATTAATGAGAATATCGTTTTGATCAATTCGACTATCAATCATATGAAAATCTAAATCTTTTTCAACAACATACTTATCGATATATTTTTGTAATTCCTCATATATTAACATCCGATCCATAAATTCAATAATTGAATAGTTGGTTGAGGCAAACTGCTGTTCGCGAAAAAGTTCAGCTCGACGGTTGGCATCATCATTGGCCTTATTTGCTGTTCGGTTATGCATATATATCAAAAGACTAAAAACGCTACTGGAAACGAACGCTGCAAACGCCACAAATAATGTGGCTATCCGAATGCCGATTACATTGAATGTTGCATCGAGCCAATCACCAAAAAATAGCGCCACGATGGCAACAAAAAAGACAAATGAACTGACAATAATCATCAATGTTACAATGGATATTTTTTGATGTTTCATATTACCACCTAATTCCGTTTTTCTTCTATTTCTATTATACCAAAAAAAGTGTTGTTATTAAAGAAAGCTACTTTAAAAGCTAAATTTTCTTTAATATATATCCATGTGACTAGTCTATTTTTTTCATTACATGCCAAATGTCTGTGCCCGTAAATCCTAAATAACGATACAATCTTTCTGGTTTATAAAGATTATTTATTTGTCCTGAAACGGTCGCAAACTCCGCAAACTTTTTAATTTCAAGTAATAAACTAGCAACTAGATAGCGCCCAAGACCGCGATGCCGGAATGAAGGAACGATTTGAATCCACTCCAAAATTCCCTCTTTAGTCTCAAAATCAAAGTCAGCGATGCCTAGTCCAACAGTTGAAGAAGAATTCTTATCAATTATTAACAACCATAATTGAGGGGTATACACTACGGTCTCCGTCCATTTGCGAACTTGAAGAGCGGTGACTTTGATGTCTTCATAACTAGTATTTATAGTGTTGACAATGGCATCAATATCTTCTTTTATATTGACAACTCTTGAGAAGAACTGTTTATCTATAGTCGCAATTGGAAGCCGTTTTAAATCATGATACAATCGGAAATACTGCTGATCAGAAAACGAAGAAAAATCTCCTAGCCGGTACTCTTGGTCATGCAAAATCAATAAATCATTGATGGCAATGCCACTCTTGATTTTCCAATATGGAAGCGATGATGTTTTACAAGGATCTTGGCAATAGTCAACCAAACTAAGATTTTCATGGAGATAAATAGCCATAATTTACTGGTTATCAATAATTGAAACCATTTCCGACAATGATTTCCGGTTTAAATGGTTTCTACTAGTCACACAGTCTATCGCCGGATATCCGATTGGTAATAAACAAAAGATATCAATATCTTGCGGGATTGAAAATGCCTTTTTGACTTTTTCAACATCAAACCAGCATACCCAAACCGACCCGATGCCTAATTCCCAAGCGGCTAACATCATTTGGGTTGTAACTATGCTTGCGTCCATCTCCGCAGAACTGTGATGACTGTAAGGATTTACCCAGGCTTCACTGGTTTTTGTGCCAATCATTAATACGATAGGTGCATTATATGCTGAAGGTGTAATCTGGCGAATTGTTTTTATCACCGTTTCACCAGTTAAAACATAAACCCGCTGTGGCTGAAGATTTTTTGCTGTCGGCGCTAATCTGCCGGCCTCAAGAATTTGATTCAATTTTTCTTGCTCAATCACACGATCAGAAAAATCGCGGACCGAATAACGTTCATGGATCAGTTGATTGATATTCATGATTATTCCTCCTTTGATGATTGGTTATTGGAATGACTTGTACACTGCGAGTGCCACTCGCAATCCCAACAGACATCTGATAGCCTTTGTTTGCGAATAATGTTCGTCTTAATCGCGGACACATAAGCTTTCCATGTCGTTTGCACATTATTCTTTAGGTTGCATATATCTAAACAACGCTGATCATATCGGGTGACTTTTTCTTGGGTCTGGCACTGTTGATTATCAATATGAGGACAAGAACCACAAATGATGTCAGTTGTCGATGATAGAATTAGTGGCTCTTCTGGGTGAGCATTCAAATAATCAATGGTTGTCTTCATGTTTAAAACAAAATCATCAGAATATCCTTTGCCAGCAAAAAACTGCATGCATAGTCCATGGTGTGGACGAATTGTCAAAATACGTTTTTTTCGTTTCATAAATTGTCTCTTTCTTCACAAGATTTTTTTAAATATTTGGTCGTGGGATAAAGAGTATATGTCTTTAAAAATACTTTTTTTTTTTGAATATTGGATTGGTGTGGTTTTTGAACAGTGGGTAGCCTATGGTGTCATATGGGTACATATTGATGAGATGAACCATCATGCCAAGCAATAACTCGAAATATTCAGAAGAAATGAGAGAACAGACCGTTCTCCACATATTGAATTCGGAAAATCAGCAACAGCGGTCGCAGAAGAACTCAAATGACTTTATATTTGTCTTTACAGTGTAAAAACGATTTTGAAAACACGTCGTCAATAGGAAAATGACGGCTATTTTAAGGAAAGCAACGAGACTGTCTCAACGTGATATGTTTGACAAAACATATCAACGGGCTGGACTCTTTTTAAATTGTATTTAATGGCAACTAGTTTTTGCAAATCACGAGCTAAAGTATGCGGATCGCACGAAATATAAACGATTTTATTTGGTTTGATTCGTTCAACCGCGGTGATGAGTTCTTGGTCCAAACCCGCTCGTGGCGGATCAAGAAATAATATACTGGGAACGATACCATCCTCAGCTAATTGGGTGAGAAAATGCGTTGCATCATCTTCATAGAAATGAACATTTTTGATATGGTTGATCCGGGCATTAAGTATTGCGTTTTTTACCGATGCCTTGTTTATTTCAACGGCATAGACCTGCTTAACTGAGTCAGCTAAAATGATGCCAATCGTGCCAACTCCCGCAAAGGCATCAACTACTAAGTCATCGGGGTTCGGCTTAGCGAGTTCAATCGCTTTTTGATATAGGATCTTCGTTTGTTTGGCATTAACTTGATAAAATGTTTTAGCAGAAATTATAAATTTTTTGCCAAATATCTCATCTTCAATTGTTCCCGGTCCATATATTATCCGTTCAAATTCGCCAAGTACAGCCGATGTTTTTCGATCATTTATGTTTTGCACAATAGAAGTGATTTCCGGATGAGCCCTCCGAAGATCAGTGACAAAATTGTTTCTTCCGGGGAAAACCTCAGTGACAGTGACAAATATCACCAAAACCTGTTTAGTGATGTCGCTACGCTTAATCATAATATGACGAACAAGACCAGTGCCTTTGTCATCAATAAATGGTTTAATCTTGTGTTTTGTCATCAGTTCCTTGCAAGATCGCATGATCGCATTAGCGATTTCGTCTTGAATTGAACAATCATCGACATTGACGATTTTGTGAGTGTTTTCCTCATAAAACCCAGCCATGACCTTGCGTCCCTTTTCGGAGATCACCATTTGGATTTTATTGCGATAATGATACGGTTCTTTCATGCCAATGCATGGCAAAATTACTTCTGGATTCAAATCATGATTGCGGATGCAATCTTGAACAGTTTTTGTCTTGATGTCTAATTGCAACTGGTAATCGCAGTGTTGCAAATGACATCCACCACACTCAGAATATCTAGGGCATTTTGGCTTAACCCGTTGAGGAGATGATTTGCTAATTTTAATTACTTTACCATATCCATTTTCCAACAATTCAATTTCTGCAATTTCTTCTGGGAGTAAATTTGGAATCAGATATTTTCGATTGTTGGCAGCAATGATACCATTACCCATCGCATTGATGCCTTCACATTTGGCTGTTATTTGTGACATAATTCCACCATCTTTCCTTGTAATATTATAACTTAAACACGCATTTAATTATAGACATTCACGAAAATGTGATATAATAACTTGCGAAACATTTGGAGGAGTGCTATGCGAAAACGACTATTTGTCTTACTAATAATCAGTTTTACTATCTTGGGGGGTTGTGATTTTTTAACACGGACTAATCTTACAACGATTGCCGAAATATCATCAACTTCGCTTACAACTGCTGTGGATACGACCACTGATTATCAAGATACTACTACTTTGAATCCAACTACCGTTACCACGGTTGCCCCAACAACTGCGCTACCCACAACCATAGCTACAACCGCAACACCAACCACGATTCCGACAACCGCAGAGGCAACAACGATAGTAACCACTGCCACAACAACCACGCCCGTGGTTTTATCTGATTATGAAGGCATACAAGACAAACTGGAAGAAATTGGCATTCCTTCAACGGGCAATGTCAAAGTCTTGGTTTTTGCTGTTGAATTTCCGGATTACACTGCCCAACATGCTGGAGTGACAATTGCCGATATCGACACCGCCTTTAATGGCGAAACAGCCGAAACCGCTTATGAATCTTTATATAGTTATTATTCGAAAAGTTCATTTTCCCAACTCACTTTAACCGCCGATATTTTTGGTTTTTATACAGCACCACATAATCGTTCTTATTATGAAAATGATTACGAAAATAGTTATCCGGAAAGCGATTTAATTGATGAATTGTTAGAAGAGTACGACAGTGATATCAACTATTCTGATTACGATGCAAACAATGATGGCTTTATTGATGGCATTTACATCATCTATTCTGCTCCAGTTAGTTTCGATAGTGGTTCGGATCTTTGGTGGGCTTATCAAACCCAGTATGCTTATTACACTTCGCCAACTGATGGAGTAAAACCAAACTACTTCGTTTGGATGGGATCAGATTTCTTTTATGAAGATGACGGCGATTTAGACCTATATGAAGGCATTAATTCCCGGACTCTTATTCACGAAACCGGACACATGCTTGGTCTTGACGATTACTACGATTATGACGATTCTGACAGTTTTAATTCTGGTGGATTAGGTGGCGCCGATATCATGGATTATTATGCCGGTGACCATAATCCTTTCTCCAAAATGTTATTAGGGTGGATTAATCCTTTAGTTATAACTGGATCATTTGACATTAGTCTTTCCCCATATATTGATGCTGGTCAGACTTTGATGATTGTCGATGACAGTTGGAATGGAACCATCTTTGATGAATATTTGCTTGTTGTCTTCTATACTCCAAACGGTTTAAATGCTGAAGATAAATACTTTCTAACTTCTGGAGTTATCATCTATCATATCGATGCTCGAATCGGCAGCGGATATGATCCTGATTCAGCCTATTATACAATTTTTAACTATAACAATTCCGATACTCAGCATAAACTAATCAAAATAATTGAAGCCGATCGGAATAACAGTATTGAGAGTACTGGTAACGCTGAAAACTCTGATATGTTTCAATTTGGACGTATCTTCAATCGCAATATTTACACCGATGCCGATTGGTATCAAGATTCCTTTGGCATAATGGATTTTTCCATCAGTATCGGTGCTATCGACGCCCATTATGCCAATATCTCCATCATTTTCGAACAATAGCATAATAAAGAAAAGCGAAAGCCTTCGTCGGAAAGCTTTCGCTTTTTATTTTGCGTACATTTGATATAATATCCAATTGACAAAACGACTTGGTAGTAATCGTTTTAAAAAGATAAATAGCTTATAGGAGAAACCCACAGTCTTATATACTGGAACCGTTTTTCGACTTAACAAACGACGAATTGTAATTCCGACAGTATCAGCACTTTTACCGTTTTGTTCATCTTTTTCCATGCGTTCAATTGATAATTGGATCCGATTGCCATATCCATTATCCATCTTCATATTTGCCTTTTGACGATTGGCAGTGAAGTTGGTTTTCGTATCACCGGGAAGCACAGCACCAACATGAATTCCAAATGGTCTTAGTTCCATTCGTAAAGCTTCGGTGTAAGCATTAATTCCCGCTTTGGTAATTGAATAGTACGCTTGAAAGGGAATAGTAAGACAACCAGCCACTGAGCCAATATTGATAATTTTACTGTTGGGCACTTTGCGAAGTGCTGGAATTAATATTTTTGTCAGTTGAAAAGTTCCTAGTAAATTGACATCGAAAATAGTTTTTATGTCCGCTGTTTCTGTATATTCGATAGCACCGCTGATACCCATGCCGGCACAATTAATTAAAGCATAGATATCTGGGTTCGTCGATAAGATTTTGTCAACAGCATTTTTAATCTGAACTTCATCGGTGATATCACATAATATATAGTTGAAATCATATGTCTCCTTTGGATAAGAACGTGATAATCCGATAACATGATATCCAGATTTTTGTAGGATTCGAGCGGTAGCGAACCCAATCCCGCTGGAAGCACCAGATATTACTACTGTTTTAGACATGATTTGCTTGTAGATAGGCAAGAACTGCCGCATCATCTTCAGGTAATTCTTTAAGTACATCAGCAATGATATTAACCGCTTCATCCATCATTGCTTTGGTATGCGTTGCTGTATAACTAGTTCTGATTAGGCATTCCCCTTCCGGAGCTGCTGGAGGTAAAACCGGATTGACATAAACACCTTTATCATAAAGAATCTTACACGCCACTAATGTTCTTAAAGCGGTATACGTATAAATAGGAATAATTGGAGCAATTGAGTTTTCTAAGATTTTAACGCCCCGTTCCTTTAGAGCTTGACGAACATAAGCCGCAATATCAAGCAAAGCTTTCGGTCGCTTTGGTTGGGCTTTTAATATTTGTAAGGCTTTCAAAGCACAAGCGGCATTAGCTGGTGTAATCGCAGCACAGAAAATGAAGGGGCGCGATTTGTGTTTGACAAATTCAACGACACGCCGACTAGCTACTAAGTAGCCACCAAGACTCGCTAATGATTTTGAAAAAGTACCCATAATCATATCAACTTCAGCTTCTAAACCAAAATACTCAGCCGTTCCTCGGCCATTAGGTCCTAAAACGCCAAATCCGTGAGCATCATCAATCATCACTCGCGCATTATATTTTTTTGCCAAAGCAACAATTTCTGGTAATTTGCAAATGTCACCCGACATACTAAAAACACCATCGGTGATAATTAATTTACCCTTTGTTTCATCAGCGTTTTGCAAACGCTCTTCTAAATCAACCATATCATTGTGACGATATCGGACCATGGTTGCGTAACTGAGTTTTATTCCATCATAGATGCTTGCATGATTTTCGCGATCACAGAAGACAAGATCATCTTTCCCAGCAATTGCCGAGATGATTCCCAGATTGGTTTGAAATCCGGTAGAAAAAGTAACGCAGGCTTCTTTATGTAAAAAATCCGCTAATTCTGTTTCTAATTCAACATGCATTGTCAGGGTTCCATTAAGAAACCGTGATCCGGATACTCCCGACCCAAATTCCGTAATTGCTTTAATCCCGGCTTCAATGACACGAGCATCTCCTGTTAATCCCAAATAGTTATTGGAACCAATCATAATCCGTCGTTGCCCTTCCATTGTAACTTCGATATCCTGTTTGGTTTCCAACGCATGAAAATAGGGATATATACCCAGATTCTTGTACTCATCTACTAATGTAAAATCATCACACTTCTTAAAAATATCCATATTAACCATCCTAATATTTTGATTTAGTATTACTATTCTTCTTCCGAAACGATATTACCATGGAAAACGGAAAAGTCTTCTCCTTCAAAGATTACTTTTTCTAGGTTGTGATCCAAAAATTCTTTTAATGCTTCCGAATCGGACATCAAACTATACGTCGGTTCGTTAATGACGATTGGATCTAATTCATCACTGTTGGCAATCGTTGCCATATGTAAAGCGGTATTATCCAAATCAGTAGCGTATCCAAATTCAAGACTTTCAATTCCATGCCCATGACATTGACATTCCTCATCATCACTTTCGCATTGATGTCCTTCTTCGTGACAATGACATGTTTCCTCTTCCTCATCGGCATTTCCCGGAAAAGTCGCCATCCCGATGCCGGCATCAATTCTTGGCATGTTATTTTCAGCGAGAGTTTTATTATAAATTTCCATCATTGTGTTGATTTGAACAGCACTATCAAACAGATAACCAGCTGTCTCACCATCTGGAGTAAACGCCGTGGCTTTAACATAATCATCGCCCGATTCCACCCGAATGATATCATGATTTTTCTTAAGCGTGATTAGTGACTCTATTAAAAACGAATCAACGAGATCCAGTGCTTTTGGGTTACCATCCTCGGTAAAAAAATCATCTATATTGCGAATTAAAACATATAAATCCGTATACAGTTCACCAAAATCATCATCATTTTCGGATGGTTCCCAATCAGTCGAGTATCCTTTTTCTCCATTTATTTCGTTAGGTGTTTCCAAAATCTTTTGAATTTTTTCCTGAATTTCTTTCATTTTTTCTCCTTTAAAACATTATCATATGGCTAATATAATTTGACCACAGTGTTGATATTATACCACGACCGATATTGTTTGTATAGTGTTTTCCCGAAGCCTCACAATTGACAAATATCGGTCTTAAGTTATCTTTTTATTTATGAGAGTATAAAAAAAACGGTTTTAACCGTTTCCTTTTTTATTGTTTTTCCGCTTTACGAAAGATATCCAATCCTTTGGCGGTTAGTGGGTGCTCAATCATCTGCAAAAAAACTTTATATGGAATGGTCGCAATATCTGCCCCTGCTAGTGCCGCTTGCTCCGCATGCAGTGGATGTCTAATTGAAGCTGCGATGATTTCGGTTTGGATATGGTAATTGTCATATGCTAACCGAATATCTTGCAATAACTCGTATCCGGCCTCCGGATTATTGGTTGCGTCATCTAATCGCCCCATAAATGGAGAAACAAATGTAGCCCCTGCTTTGGCAGCCATCATCGCTTGCGATACCGAAAAACATAAAGTAACATTTGTCTTAATCCCGTGTTTTGATAAGACGCTGACAGCTTTGATGCCTTCCATTGTCATCGGGATTTTGATAACAATATTTGAATGCATTTTTGCATAATCAAAAGCGGTTTCAATCATCGCCTCTGCTAATCCTTCTTGAACCTCGGCACTAATCGGTCCATCAATCAAAGTTGTGATTTCTTTGATGACATCGACGATATTCCGTCCTTCTTTGGCAATCAGTGATGGATTAGTTGTCACCCCAGAGATAATTCCCCATGTACTTGCGGTTTTTATTTCTGCGAGATTCGCCGTGTCAATAAATAATTTCATAAATTAATACCCCCTTTGATATTATTAACCAGATAAACGCAGTTATACTAAGCGCGCATGTATCGCGGCTAAGATTTTATCTTTTACTTCAGTTCCATTCGTTAAATACTGTTGCGATTTTTCCTGAAAATAACTTACTTTTTTTGTATCGGTAATTCCCGATAAATTGATTTTGACATTCAAAATTGCACCTTCCATACCAGAGTAAAGCATCAATGTGCCCACACCAAGGTCAGATAGTGCATTTTTATTACCATTACAAAGAATTCGCTCAAGCCTTTGTAAAGCATTGCAACATAGTGAAGCCACTTCCAGCGGAACTTCGATAGCACCTAATGTGGCTATTTGGATTGCTTGATTGCGGAGTTCAATCTCCTTGTCAGAAATTTTTGGCATTTGGAATGCCGCCATGATTTTTTTGAATGATTCGGTGTCCGCATCAATTAAAGTAATCAGTCGTTCTTTAATTGTAAGCAGATACTTAATATCGTTATTAAAATCACTTTGTTCGGATTCAGATAACGCCAGAAATTTCTTTTTTGTCACCGTCAAATGCCCAACCATTCGGACTAATGATGCCCCCAAAGTGCCAGCCAAAGCAGCGACACTGCCCCCACCAGGAGCCGGCGAAGCAGAATCGACTTCATTAACGAATTCGATTATTTTCAGATCAACTAAATTCATATAATACCTCCATGATTATAATGCTTGGCTTCATAAACTAAGACTCCGTTTTTAAAGACTGCTTTTGTATGATTAATTCCATAGTGGTACATAACATATTCAAGGTTTTTCGCATCAAGCAAGACTAAGTCTGCCTGTTTACCAATAGCAATAGAGCCAACCTTGTCGGCAATATGCAATTGGTATGCGGGGTTAATCGTCACAGCATTTAGTATTTCTTCAGGACTCATTCGTAATTTATTGGCTGCTAATTGCATGATTAATTGAAAGTTTTCCGATGGCGAGGACCCCGGATTATAGTCACTAGCCACCCCGACTGCAGCACCCACCTCAAGCAAAGCTCTAGCATTTGCGTATTCTTTATTCAGATAAAATGAAGTTCCTGGTAGCAAATTAGCAATCGTATTCGATTGTGCAAGCCCAACCATATCCTCGGTACTGATGGCCATTAAATGGTCAGCGCTTGCCGCCTGTAAATCAACGGCGATTTTTGCGCCCCCATTGGAAACAATTTCATCCGCATGGACTTTTGGAATCAATCCAATTGCCTTGGCGGCGGTAAGAATAGTAATTGTCTCTTGCGGAGTAAATACACCTTCTTCGCAAAAAACATCTGCGAAAACGGCTAAATTACTAGCCTTGATTGTTTTCATTATCTTGATAACTTCTTCAATATATAAAGTTCGATTATGGGCATATTCTTTGGGAATAGCATGGGCTCCCATATAGGTGGAGATAATGTCGATGGGTTGAATTTTGTTTACAGCACTAGCAACTTCCAACTGACGAATTTCGGTTTTTTGATCCAATCCATAACCACTTTTGGCTTCAATTGTAGTGACGCCAAATGAAAGCATAATATCAAGCGACTTCAGAGCTTTAGTTTCTAATTCCCTCATTGTGGCCTGCCGAGTACTTTTCACGGTGGCGAAAATCCCGCCACCGCGTTTCAGGATATCCAAATAAGGAATTCCTGCCACTTTATCAGCAAATTCAAACTCACGCGATCCGCCGAAAACAAGATGCGTATGACCATCAATGAAGCCAGGAACCATTAAAGCACCACTGGCATCATACAAAACCGTATTTTTGTCTTGATATGCCTGATAATCACCAGATCCGATGGCGACAATCAAGCCATCATTGATGGCAATAAAAGCGTCTGTTACCCGTTTTACTTCGCGCATGAATTTTCCTTTGACTGGGGGAGTGTGAAACGGGGTAATCAGTTCACCGATATGATGAATGATGAGTTCAATCATGAAACCACTCTCCTTATTCGAGATAACTTTCAATAACCTTGCTTGCATTAAAGTCACGCAATTGTAGGTAATGTATAGCTTCAAAAACCGCTTCTTCAATTGACATAGAAGGTATAAACTTGCGATTATTTACGGCAAAATAATACTTCAACGAATCCATTAATGCTTCTTTGGGCATTAAACCGATGATTTCCGCTGATGTTACTTCGACATGATAGCGTAAAGCTTCCATTTTAATTGTTTCCCAAATTCGATATAATGGATTTTTCTTATAATCAAGAATATTCATTGTAACTTGGACATGACCGCGTTGATCAAGATATGCCGGACCGGCTTGAATATGTTGAAACCCACCACTAGATTGGCGAATCGTTCGGGCTAATCGTTCAGCAACTTTTTCTTCTTTGGTCGCCAAATCGATATTATATGCTACTAATAATATTCTGGCGCCAATGGCAACAGCGCCGAAAGTAGGATGAATTTCGGGTTTTCCATAATCGGGAGCCCATTGGGGGTCCAAAATTTTAGTTTTCATGCCTTCAAACTCACCCTTACGAATATTCGGAAGGCTAATCCGTTCCGCTTGATTGGCAGCTAAGGCATACATAAATACCGGAATTGTGAAACGTGATGAGACAATTTTAGCTAACCTATTGGCAAATTCAACACACTCTTCAATGGTTGTTTCACCTAGCGGAATAAAAGGGATGACATCAACCGCTCCCATCCTTGGATGTTGACCAGTATGATGATTTAAGTCAATCAAATTGAGGGCTTGTTCGACAAACTCTGGTAAAGCTTCGATTATAGCTAACGCATCGCCGATTAAAGTGACAACCGTCCGATTATAATCAATATCAGGCTCATATGAAACCAACTTGAAACCCTTGCGATTTTTTAGCGGTGCGATTATCGCTTCAATTTTCTGTTTGTCACGGCCTTCGCTAAAGTTCGGAACGCATTCTACGATTTTGCCCATTTTATTTTCCTCCCTTTATGTATTTTTCATGTACAAGATGATTGATGAAATCGTCATCAGTCAAATATGGAATAGTAATAGTGGTATTACGATCTAATGTATTATATTCTTTGGCGATCGATAAAGCGTTTTCGTTGCGAGCCCAAGATCGACGAGAAACACCAGCCATGACATCATAAGCAATCGCTGTTTCCAAAATCGCATCGACTCGGCGTGATCCATCAAGAACCATGCCAAAACCGCCATTTATTGCTTTGCCAATACCTACGCCACCACCATTATGGAGAGCAACAAGGCTCATTCCTCGAGAAGCGTTGCCAAGGGCGACCTGAGTCGCCATTTCGGCCATCACATTTGATCCATCTTTGATATTGGATGTTTCTCTGAAGGGTGAATCAGTCCCCCCCGTATCATGATGATCACGGCCAAGCATGATTGGACCAACTTCGCCATTACGAACCATTTTATTAAACTTTTTTGCTATTTTTAATCGTCCAAGGGCATCTTGATACAAAATTCTGGCTTTTGTTCCAACAGTCATATGATTTTGTTTTGCATCCCGAATCCAGTTATAATTGTCTAAGTCCTGGAATCTTCGATTTATATCAATCGCTGTCATTGCCGCTTGGTCGGTTTTATCAAGATCGCTTTCTAATCCTGATAAGCATACCCAACGGAATGGTCCATATCCATAATCAAAAAGCACTGGACCTAAGATATCTTCGACATAACTAGGCCATATGAAACCATCTATATCATTGATGCCGTTTTTACAGATATCGGTTATCCCGGAATCATAAATTGCTTTAAGAAAACTATTTCCATAATCAAAGAAATAAACATGATTGCTAATTAATGTTTTGATTGCTTCGTAATGCCGTTTTAAACTCTGGTTGACGAGTTCTTTGAATTGATCAGGATGGTTTTTTAGCATTTCTGTTCGTTTGGCAAACGATAATGCGACGGGGCAATAACCACCTTCATAAACCGCATGACAACTGGTTTGGTCACTTAATAAATCAATATGGATGGTTTCTTTGACCGCATACTCCAGCAAATCAACAATATTACCAAGAAATGCAATCGACCATGGTATTTGTTTGTCAATCGCAATTTGAGCTTTTTCAAAAGCAGCTTGGGGAGTTTTGGCAATTTCTTTGACCCAGCCTTGATCAAAGCGAGTTTTGATGCGTGAATCATCGACTTCAGCGATAATTGCAACCCCACCAGCGATTTCTGCAGCTTTGCCTTGCGCGCCACTCATTCCTCCCAGGCCAGAAGAAACGAATAGTCGCCCTTTCAAATTATCCTGATTGGGAATGCCAAGTTTGCTGCGACCGGCATTAAGTAAGGTCGAATAAGTGCCATGGACGATTCCCTGTGGTCCGATGTACATCCAACCACCAGCTGTCATCTGACCATAACTAGCCACACCTAACTGGGCTGCGCGATTCCAATTTTCTAAATCATCATACAAACCAATCATTAGTCCATTAGTTATAATTGCTCTTGGTGATGATTTTAAAGAATCAAATAATCCGAGCGGATGACCAGACATCATGACTAATGTCTGATGATTATTTATTTCTTGTAAGTATTTTTTCACCAGATGATATTGCATCCAGTTTTGCATCACAGCTCCCGTTTCGCCATAGGTGATCAATTCATATGGATAAAGAGCAACATCAAAATCGAGATTATTATCAATCATCACTTGAAGTGCTTTACCTTCAATAATATTCCCTTGATATTGATCAATTGGTTTGCCATATATTTTTCCAGCCGGGCGGAACCGATAACCGTAGATTCGTCCTCTTGATAAAAGTTCATCCAAAAACTCAGGGGCAAGTTGTTTTTGCCAAGGTTTAGGAATGTAGCGCAAAGCATTTTTTAGTGCTAGTTGCGTTTCAATTTCCGACAAAGTGAAATGGCGTTTAGGAGCACGACGAATCGTTGGATCAAATGCTGGGTAATCTGGCAATTTGGTGAAAATATCAGCTAATGTGAAAGTTGTTTGCTCGTTCATTCAATATCCCCCCAATTGATAGCATTATATATAGTGTCATCGATTAAGAGTGCCTCAGCTGCGTTAATATGTGGATACATGATTGTATCTTCTTCAAGAAACGGAATATGCTTCCTAAAAGTATTATATGCAATTTGGGTGTCATTACCCAGGTCCTTTTTTGCTCGCAAATCAATGGCTTGACATGCGGACATATATTCCATTGCAATAACTTTACGAGCGTTGTCTAGTATCGCTCCTGCCTTACGTGCGGCAATCGTTCCCATTGATACATGATCTTCCTGATTGGCCGACGATGGAATTGAATCAACACTGGCCGGATGTGAAAGAACCTTATTTTCACTCACTAAGGAAGCTGCACTGTATTGAATAATCATAAAACCCGAATTGATACCGCAATTATTTACCAAAAACGGCGGTAACCCATTTGACAAACTCGGATTAACCAGCCTTTCAATCCGTCGTTCACTGATGTTAGCGAGTTCTGAAATCGCGATGCCTAAAAAATCAAAAGCAAGAGCTAACGGTTGCCCATGGAAATTACCAGCACTGATTGCCTCTTCTTGATCGTAAAAAACAATCGGATTATCAGTTACTGCATTCATCTCGGCTTCGACAATCTTTTTGACATATTTAAATGTATCAAGGCTAGCACCATGAACTTGTGGAGCGCATCTCAAAGAATATGCGTCCTGCACCCGCATTTCTCCTTGTTTGGTGGTCATTTTGCTTTTTGATATGTGTTTTAAAATCATTTGTGCCACTTCGATTTGCCCTGATTGACCGCGAAGTTCGTGAACACGGGGGTCGAATGCATCAACGATACCATGTAAAGCCTCTAAAGACAAAGACAAGGCCAAGGTGGCTGTTTTTTCCAGATGGATGGCATCATATAAGGTTAGCGCTCCAATGGCTGTCATGGCTTGTGTACCATTAATCAATGACAAACCTTCTTTAGCTTTTAATTCTTTTAAGGGAGAAATTCCCGCTAATGCAAAAGCGGATTTTGTGGACATTCTCTTCCCTTGGTAAAAAACTTCTCCTAAGCCAATTAAGGGCAGACTCATATGCGAAAGCGGAGCGAGATCGCCACTGGAACCTAAACTGCCTTTTTCAAAAACGACTGGGCATATATCTTTATTCAGTAATTCAATCAGTTTCTCAATTGTGGTTAAACGAATCCCGCTATATCCTTTTATCAAAGCGTTGACCCGCATTGCCATCATGCCACGAACAATATCTTCTGCGAGGGGATTACCCACACCGCAAGCATGACTCATCAATAAATTCTGTTGCAGTTTACCGACTTCGGTAGGATTAATCCGTACATCGGATAACTTTCCAAAGCCAGTATTAATTCCGTATACCGGCTTGTCGCCGGCGGCAACCTTTTCGACATATCGTTCAGCTGCTAAAACCAGCAACGTATTTTCGGTATTAATTGAAACTTTTTCATGCCCGCGAGCGATGCGAACAAGACTATCTAAATTCAAATGCTTTCCATCTAATATTATCATCGTTTTCACCTCATCGAATATTCTTATTATATCTTACAGGCCCTAAAAAAGAAAGCGTTTTCGATTCGTTGATATGCTTTCTTGCTTGTCCTAAAGCAATATCGTATACTGATGTTTTCTGCGAAATACAAATATTTATTCGCAAAAAAAGCCCTCTTCTAATTAGGTTCCCCTTTGAAAGATGGCTCCTTATATAAATTTACTCTTCTGTTTTTAAAAAAGCATAGAATTCTTGTTCCTTATCTTTGTCCTGAGCCGATATCGTCCCCACCGGTGCTGCCAATATTGTGAATTCGTCTTCGCCATCCAAAGTAAACAAAGAATCACAAGTATGACGATCAAAAGCACCAATAGCACATGTACCTAATCCGATTGCTTCACAAGCAATGTACATGTTTTGGCATACATGGCCAATATCCACTAAAATAATTCGATGCGCAAAACATGAATATCGCCATTCCGACCGATAGGGAACAACACTCCAAAAGAAAATAACGTTCGCCGCTTCTGCCCATCTTTGTCCAGACAAAGCTCGTCCAATCTTTTCATCCAAATCCGATATTTCCCTTAAAAATTCAATCTGGTGTGTAAGTGGCAAATAATGATAAGTTCCTTCACGTAGTTGTGCGACCTTTTTGACTATAAAATAAGTTTCGAATTCATGCCGCGCCCCTCCGGATGGGACAGTCCTAAGAGTTGCATAGTTTTTTCCACGGATGCTTTTGATGCCCTGAGTGGACCATAACAAGTACGATAATTCCAACAATGACATGTCTTCTTCCGTATATACCCGATGACTCACTCGATTATTTATGATCTTTAGAATGTCGGTTTCCATTTTTAAGTCACCAAAATTATATGGCAAATCTATTTGTTGGAAAGTCATTTTTTCCTTTACCAAAGGTGGCTGTGGCAGTTTCAATTGTTGATCACTTGGTTCATCAATTCCAAAATCAGTGAACTGCAAAGTCATTCGTCCTTGTTTAATCAATTCTTTTACTTGATTGCCTGGCATTTCGATTCCTCTTTTCTTCGAATTCTTACTCGTTTAATCGTATCATATTTTCTATGAACATTCAATTATCAAAGTTAATAACCTCAATAAAAAAACAGATATTGAAATATTCAACATCTGTTGGGTAATTATTTGGTGCGCCATCAGGGACTCGAACCCAGGACCCAATGATTAAGAGTCATTTGCTCTACCAACTGAGCTAATAGCGCATGCATATAATATGATATGCTAAAACCGCTTTTTTGTAAACTGTTTTTATGTGGTTTTGCAAATATTATCATTAATAACTATAGAACCAACCAAGGAAAAAAGTTGTTCTGAGGAACAACTTTTTAATATTGATAGATATTGTAATTGGGTTATAGTCCTGTTAATGCGATGCACAAGCATTAAGAAAAAACCAATATATCATTTTCTCACATCATAACATAAGCATTATTCATTGTGATGATTCTATTTTGTCACCGGAATTCCTTGTAATAATTCATCTAAGTACCGATTCAAATTCTCTTGATCTTCCTTTTTTATCGGTTTACAACTTTCAGCGCGACAAGATCCCGTCAGCAAGGCTTTGGCCATATCGCGACAACCAGCGAACCCACAAGCCCCACAATTATACTTTGGTAACATTTTCTCGATGTCATCAATTCGATGATCCTCTTCAACTCCGAAGTATTTGCCAACGAGAAAGATAAGCACCCCTAAAATCATTCCCAAAGAACCCAGTACTAATGGCGGAATAATAATATCCATTTTATGCTAGCCCTCCGAATCTTGAGAATATTAAAGCTAAAATCGCGGCTAAAACCATAGCAATCGGAATTCCCTGGAACGCTTTCGGAATCGGACTGAACTCCATCTTTTCGCGAATGATGGCATATATATACATCACGAACAAATAACCAAGCGGAATAGCGGTTGCATAGACAATCATTTGCGAGAAATTATAACCTTCTTTAACGTTTGTCAATGCCACACCTAAGACGGCACAATTCGTCGTAATAAGTGGTAAATAGATACCTAAAGCTTTATATAATGATGGTGAAAACCGCTTAATGATTATTTCAATCATTTGAACTAAGGCAGCAATAACCAATATAAAGACAATTGTTTTCATAAATTCAATTTCCAGCGGCACCATGACAAAATTATAAATTAGCCAAGTGACAACGCTAGACAGAATGATTACAACAACAACCGCCAGTCCCATTCCTAAAGATGAACTTCGTTTCTTGCCAACGCCAATAAATGAACAAATGCCTAAAAACTGGGTTAATAAAACATTTTCAACGAAAAAAGCTGCAAAGGCAATTGCGATTAATTCAGCCATTATTTGCTCACCTCTTTCGATGTTTTATTTTTCTTGGCATTTTGAATCGCAGCTATCGCTGCTAAGATGAATCCAAGGGTGAAGAATGCACCAACAGGTTGTAAGAACATACTAATTGGCTCAATTCCTAGAAAATCAAATATAAATGTTAAATCAAGCTTTATATTTCCCCATATTGTGATTGACCCAGCCCCAAGCACTTCCCTTATGAGACTAATAATCATGATAGCTCCAGTAAAACCCAGCGCCATTCCAGCACCATCGACGACCGATTCAAGTGGTTTGTGATCGCCAGCATAAGCTTCCGCTCGTCCGAAAATAATGCAGTTGACAACAATCAATGGAATAAAAACCCCTAAAGTTTCAAATAGATCCGGTAAAAAGGCTTCCATTACCATTTCCACAATTACCACTAAAGATGCAATTAAAACAATGTAGACCGGTATTCGAACCGGCATGACTTTTTCTCTGATTTTCGGATTCATGGTAATAAGTGATACCAATAAATTCGAGAAGACCAAGACGAATAAAACAGCAATGCCCATGCCAATGGCGTTTTCTATCGACTTCGTGATTGCCAGTGCCGGACACATTCCTAAAGCTGAGATAAATAACGGATTTTCCTTGACGAATCCTTTGAAGAAATTTTCTTTAGCAGTCATCAATTTTCACCTCCGAAATCAAGGGTGGCCTGAATAGCTACCAAATCGAAACAAAGCAAAACCGCATCGCAGGTTACTGTGGTTTTTGCCTTGGCTTCAAATTGTGTTGTATCTGGCAACACAGCTCCTACCATGTTAAAGTCGTGAGTTTCTAATGTATCTTTACCATATCCGGGGGATTCCTGGTGTGAGACAGTCACATAGGCAACAACAATCATATTCTCATCAACAGCAATCATCATATTTAATCCTTCGGAAAAACCCGTAGTTGTAACACTGTAAACACGAATAATCGGATTTGTTTGACTGTCAATTGGTGTTAACAGATAAACCGTATCGATTGCCCCTGATAATGATGAATCAGTGATTGTGTATTGTGACATTTCAATTCCCAAATCATTCAATGATTCATATTTTTTTGCTTGTTCATTTTGCATTATTATCGGAGCGGTCAAAAAATTGACAACCGAAAGCGTTAATCCACAAATAATTCCTAAAATCAATAATACAAGTCCAGAAGTCAATCCCTGTTTCATCTCATTCATCTCCCGTCAAAGTAATGATGAAGTGATCCAAAAGATATATCAGTTGTTTCATAGCATTGGATGTAATCGTCGCATCAGCGACCCCGTCAACAACAAAATTGCCATCAGCCAAATATTGATTAAGCAAATTATACTCAACCTCAGGCGCTGGTCCGCCATCGTAATCACCATTATCATATGTTTCCGTCGAAGTTATGATGGGAATTCCTTCGATTCCATCAAGCGTTGTATTCAAAGTAATAGTTACTACAATTGGTGTGGCTTTAAAGCCTTTAGCATTCATAACCAGTACTCGAGTATCAGCATTATAACTAACAAACCAACTTTTATTAGAAACTAACCCACTGGCAGCCGCCAACGTTTTTAAAGCGGTTTGTTCATCAATTGTTAGGGCGGCACTATCATCAGCCATTCCGATATAATCATAAGTCCGTGATAGATAAACTGAAGCCGTTATGCCTTCGCTTCCATGAGTAACGTTAGCGATAAAAACCGCGGTGGCAAAAGACGCCGGGTTATAATTATATGTCATACTTACTAGCGAAATACCATTTGCGGGAATTTCAAAATCCGATTCTACCGCATATACTTCACGGGCATAAAGCAATCCGATTTCAAAGCCTTTGCTTGACTCAGTTGCTTCAGCAACGGCATCAATTTCGATTGAAGAAGCATCCAATAATATATTATCAAATTGATTAAACCAAGCCGCATCCAAGGTTCCATATATCGCTGGCGTTTCTGCTTGTGCGACAACCACCACACCAATACAGGCATCAGTGGCGAAATCGATAGCATAGGCAATATTTAAGCCTTCGTTATGTCCTTTAGAACCGACGACATAAACAACTCCAACCTCCATATCGCCATTGTAAATATGATAACTATCAATGATGGCTGGTGAAAATACGCCTCGATTTCCCGAGAGGTTATATGTTTTTGTGACGGTTGTGGCTATATATTTTTCAGCACGGGTCGCCTCAGAAAACAATGCCAAATATGTAGCTACTCGAGTTGCTTCCTGCCTTGCTTCTTGTTGTTCTTGTTGGGCTTTTAACACAAGCACTGCATGTTGATCGGCAACATATCGACTATAGAAACCTCCAATCGCAAATATACCGATGAAAATGGCAATCAATCCGATTAATAATCCGTTTTTACTTAAAAAGACTTTCATGATCAGTTCCACCCCCTCATAATTAAAGGCAATTCAATGGTCGCTGTATAAATTGAACTGGCTTTAAATAAAGCATATGCGGCGATGGCGATGATAAGTATAACCAAAATAACAATTTTGATAATCGTCTTTTTCGTTACCCCTTCTGTTCTGATAACGCCGGTCCATTTATCGATTGGCATTGAGAAAATATTCATGAAGATAATTGATGTGGCAACACCTTCTGGATATTGACCAACAAAGCGAAACAAAACTGTAAATACGCCAAGAAACAAGGCAAATACCATTTTTCCTAGTGGATTTTTCGGAGTCGTAACCGGTTCGGTGGCCATAAAAATCGCCCCAAACATCAGTCCTCCTGACAAAATACTATAGGTTGGAAACCAAATTCCTGTTTGGCCAGAAATGATACCGATTAGCCATGATAGAATAAACACGGTTCCGATATATATGACCGGAACGAACCATTTGATAACTTTTCTTGCCGATAGCCAGACAAATGAAATGATACAAGCTAGCGCACTTGTTTCTGCTAAAGCTCCAGGAATCGTACCAATAAAAAAATTCCATAATGATCCATACGGAGCCACTAAAGTTTGATAAGACAAAATATTTGTAGTGGATAAAGTACTAAGTGGTGTAGCTCCGGCAATGGCATCTACCAGAACTTCAGAACCATTGAGAGCCCCACCGGCTCGGTTAATGACACCCATCAACGTAAAAGCGATTGCTGCATAACCAATCAAAGCGGGATTAAAAATATTATAGCCAAAGCCTCCAAAAAGTAGTTTAGCTACCAATGTTGCCATTATACAACCAAAGATTAAAACCCAAATAGGTGTATATAATGGTAAAATCATGGCTAGCAGGATACCAGGAATCATGGCATATGATAAGCTCAATCGGTTCATAAGCGATTTAAACGATCGGATTTCCTTGTCTGTAATTATAAAAAATAAGCCTTCGATTATCATCGAAATTATTCCGCCGAGTATTATGAAGATTATTGGGTAAAACATCTCTAAGAATGTCGCATTACCTTCGATATAGACTTTTATACCATTTTTATACCAAGCAAATCCAATTAGCGGCAATAAACCGATTAAGAAATCGCGCATGATGACTTGAGTGCCATAGGTTTTCTCATCAGCCTTCCGTAAAAACGGGGCTTTACCGTTTGCAAATCTAGCCATATTATGCTCCCTTCCTTAACAATTCTTTTGCCTTTGCGACATAATCGGAAATTTCGATATGTGACGGACAAACATAGGAACACAATCCACATTGCATACATTTTTGTGCATTTAGTTCCTTAATTGCCTGAGAATCTTTACTTTCTAATGCCCTTTGGATTTCTGTAGGAGTAAGATAAACCGGACAAGCATCTGCGCATTTTCCACATCCCAGACATGCTGGGTGGTGTTTTTCATCTGGCATTGGTTTTACAATGACCGATCCCAAGGTATCATTGACAACCAATTCATCAATGAGAATAGCACGACCTGTCATTGGACCACCTGCTATATACCATGCTTTCATAGGGTTCAGACTTTCAACATATCCACCAGCTAATTGGATTAGTTCTTTAACCGGAGTTCCTAAGGGAACAAAAAAGTTTTGTGGATTTTTAATTCCTTCTCCTGAAATAGTAATGACTCGGGAAATCAAAGGAATATTTTCTGCGACAACATCCGCAAAAACGATGGCAGTCGCAGAATTATCAACAATTGCTCCCGCTTCAGCTGGCAAACCCGCATATGTTTTTTTAGTAATTTTTTGAACGATATATTTTTCCCAACCGGCCGGATAAATATCCTTAACTTCATATAATTCAATTCCTGGATAATTAACTAGCAACGGTTCTAAATTCTTCTTGATATCGGTGTTATAAGTTTTGAAAGCAATAACCCCTTTTTTTGCATCAGCTGCTCTCATCAAATATGATAGTCCTTTGAGCAGTTTTTCTGGATATGCATTGATGAGCATAAAATCGCAAGTAATATAAGGTTCACACTCAACCGCATTGATGATTACAACATCGATTGGACATTTAGTTTGATATTTAATGTAGGTAGGAAACCCAGCGCCACCAAGACCAGAAAGTCCTGCCTGTTGCATCTTTGCAATCAAATCATTTCGAGATAACAATGAAATATCTGTTTGCACGCGGATGCTTTCGTCCATTCGATTCTGATTATCATTTTGAATCTCAATAGCCTCTACCATTCTTCCAGAAGCGTGCCAAACTTTTTTAATTGCGGTTACTGTACCACTGACCGATGCATGGATTGGCATTGCACCAAAGCCTTCTCTTAATGCCACTACTTGTCCAATGGCCACCTTATCTCCGATTTCAACAATCCGTTTGAGCGGTGTTGCCTGTTGTAATAGGGGAATGAAGACAAAGGGTGGATTTAAGTATTCATGCAATGGCAAAGCTTTAGACATAGATTTTTTTCCCTCAATCCGAGTTCCTTTTGCTTTGTGTAAAATCATAGAATGCTGTTCCTCCTCATCTTTTCATATTGCCCAAAAAACCATGTGATATTATATCACATCACATCCATTTAATAAACATGTTCAAAAGAAAGTACGATTATGAAAACTACTTGCCACCAATTGATCTCAAAAGTTGATCCAATTCTGTCTTTATGAGAAACCGATATTCTCCCAAAGGCAGACTACCTAAGTTGATATTCATGATGCGAATCCGATGCAAGTACAGAACATTAAATCCAAGTTCCTTAGTCATCCGACGAATTTGTCGATTTAATCCTTGGGTTAAAATAATCGTGAATTTCCGCGTATCTATTTGTTTAATCTTGCAAGGTTTGGTTATCGTATACTCGTGCCGGGCGGGGTTATATATTTTAACCCCAGCAGCCATTGTCATCAAAAACTCATTGGTAATATCATTATCAAGTTCAACGACATATTCCTTATCATGTTCGTTTTCGCTACGAAGAATCTTATTTACAATCATTCCATCGTTAGTTAAAAGAATCAATCCAGAGGAGTCCTTATCGAGACGGCCAATCGGAAAAATTCGTTCTGGATAATGAAGATAATCAATGATATTGTGTGGTTTTGCTTGATCGGTTGTTGACTCGACACCTTCTGGTTTATTAAATGCCATATAGATTGCTTTTGGCCGCTTGCCGATGGTCTTTCCATCAATAGATACGATATCAGTATCAGAAACATCAGACCCAATCTGAGCATACATACCATTAATCATGACTCTTCCGCTTTGAATTAAATGATCCGCCTCGCGTCGTGAACAAAAACCGGTGGAACTGATATAGACATTGATTCTCATGATGATTTCCTTTCATTCGCTAAAAGTATCATAACTTCGGTATCGCGTTCTTTCCAAGGAATACGATCATTGCTTAATAGCTTTTGATTATTCTCGATGGCATTTTGTAATGTAACCCAACAAGGAAAATATCCATATTCAATTTCATATGATTCCAAAGCCAATGGTTGTATATTTTTATGGACACTACAGAAATAGTATCGTGATTCTTGCTGAAAAACCGCATATTTCCCCTCAAAATCCTTGGCATATTCCATTGTCAAGCCAAAAGGAATGATTTTTGAATAAATTGTATATCCGGTCTCTTCGCGCACTTCGCGTTTTAAAACTGCTAATGCCCGTTCGGCATCGTTCTTTCCGCCTCCGGGAAATTTATATTCTCCATATTTTTGGGATTTTATAAATAAAACCAAATCATCATGAAAAATAATGGCCCGGTATGCTTTTCGATAAAGGGTCGGTTGGTGCAAATCAAGTCCAGAATGTCGAAAGATAGTAAGCAGTTTTCTCAATTAAAGTATCCTTTCATCAAGGCGACAACTATATCAACGTCATCACAAGTGATGCCATTGTGAGTGACAAATCTAAATCCCACTTCCCATGGTTCAATCTTGACGCCATGTTCATACATGTATGCTAACAAATGATATTTACGTTCATCATCAATATCAAAAAATATGATATTGATATCGCGTTGTGTTTCATCAACAGTAAGTCCTTTTATTTCTCGTAATCCAGATGCCATTCTCTTCGCATTCTCATGATCAATGCCAAGTCGTTTAGACATTTTTTCCAAGCTGATAATGCCACAAGCAGTCAATATACCCGTTTGTCGCATTCCACCACCCATGATTTTTCGTTTTCTTCGAGCGCTGTCAATGAATGACTTTGAGCCAACTAAAACCGTTCCAATTGGTGAACATAGGCCTTTTGAAAGGCAAACAGAGACGCTATCAGCACAGGCTGACAATTCTGAGACATCGCAATTTAGGAAAGATGCTGCATTGAATATTCTAGCACCATCAAGATGCACTAATACACCACGGGATTTAGCCAAAGCATATACTTTTTGCATATATGCAAGCGGTAAAACTCTTCCTCCATAGGCGTTCTCCATGCAAATCAGCTTCGTCCCGGCGGTAAATGTTGATTTGGTTTTGATCGATTGAGCTAATTTATTCAAATCCCAGATGCCGTTATTGCTTTCGAGAGTAAACAACTGAACACCAGCAATGATTGAAGAGGCTCCCGATTCATGGATTACAATGTGAGCGTTTTGATCGACAATGACCTCATCACCTCGATCCGCATGAGTAAAGATGGCTAACTGGTTGGAAAATGTTCCCGAAGGGACAAATATAGCCGCTTCTTTCTTTAACATTTGTGCTGCCAAAGCTTCTAAACGATTGGTGGTTGGATCATCTTCAAAGACATCATCGCCAACTTCACAGTTTAAGATGGCCTGTCGCATTTCTTCGGTGGGTTCCGTGACAGTGTCACTGCGTAAATCAATATATCTCATAACGTTGTGCTCCCTATAATGATGGCTTTTTGATACCGTTTTGACTCATCAAGGATACTTTCCAGCATTCGCTGATAATAAGGCGCATACGGGGAATCCTTAATGCGAGTTACATTTCTTTGGATTATCTCGGTTTCTCGTGTATGATCATAAACCGATCGATCATTTGCCATTTTAAATTCAGAGATCGCTGCTACGATTTCCATCCTTTTGATGAACAGTTCTTGCATTTTTTGATCAATTTCATCAATTTGGTTTCTTAAAACGGGTAATTCGTCCATGATGTTCTCCTTTAAATTATACTAAGATAATTATATCACACCATAAGATATTTGCGTTTTGTAATCCAAAACTTGCTACAAAAAAACGCCTTGACAATCAAGACGTTTTCGAATGGATATATTTGTTTATCGCTAAAGCGGCTTCCGCCCCATCAGCTACTGCTTTTGCAATCTGAGATAGTCCCCCAATACAATCACCGGCTGCGAACAGCCCAGGAATATTGGTCATATACTTATCATTGACCGCTATCATATTGTTATCGACAAAAGCCCCCATGCGTAAAGCAAAATCAGTAGCTGAAGGTGTACCTATAGCCACAAACACGGCATTAACCGGGTAACTAGCTTTGTCAGTCACAATAGTATTTACTACTTCGTCACCAATAAAACCGGTAATTGGATCAGTAATAATTTTAGTGCCTTCTACTTTTACGGAAAGAGGTAATCCATTGGTAAACACGTATAAGTCGGAACTAAAATTGCGCAAAACCTCGAGTTCTTCAGCCATAAATTCGCCTTCGCCCAGAATGGCTATCGTTTGCTTGCGATACAAGAACCCATCACAAATTGCGCAATAGGAAATGCCTTTCCCAACAAAATCGGAAAACCCAGGTATTCGTAGATTAACCCGACTGGATCCGGTCGCAAGCAAAACAGTTTTAGCTTCATATTCATTTCGATTAGTTTTGATAACAAATAACTCTGTTTTATCGATATTTAGTACTTCTTCGTTACGAATTTCGATGCCTAATCGGCTGGCTTGGCTCAATCCGTTTTCAACGATTTGTCTTCCGGATACCGGGTTAGGAAAGCCATAATAGTTCTCGATATGGTCGGTTTTGTCAAGCGCTCCAAAATCTTTCATCAGTACCAATACATCTAATTTAAACCGCTTCAAATAAATGGCTGAGGAGATGCCGGCAGGACCACCGCCAACGACAATGACATCAAACATGAGTTATAATCCTAAATTATGTAACAAGTCTTCTTTGCGCATCAAGCCAACGACTTTTTTTACGATAGCGCCATCTTTAAACAATATTACTGTCGGAATCGATGAAACACTATAACGTCTGGCGATGGTTTCAGAATTGTCAACATTGAGTTTGCCAACTTTGACTTTGCCTTCTAATTCTTCAGCGATTTCTAAAATGGTGGGTCCAAGCATCATACAGGGTCGGCACCATGGTGCCCAAAAGTCAACGATGACTGGGAGTTTTGAATCTAACACTTCAGTTTTAAAGTTACTATCAGTAATTTCTATTGCCATATTTTTATCCTCCTAAGAATAATTATTTATTGCAAATCCATTATACCCATTCTTGCCAGCAATATCTAATAATATGCTCAACAATGCTCATCGTTGTTTTGGCTGAATAAAGATATCTGCTCGTAACCATCCGTTTTTTCCGTTAATATTTTGCGATAGTTGACAAAAATACAGTCGGCAAGGTCAGAAAGCGAGATTTCCGAAGTATCAATCGTAAGGTCGAGGCCAACGATTTTATCTGCATCGAATTCTATCCGGTCTGCAGCGATTCGTCGCTTAATATCAGCGGGAAGATCTTTGCGGCTTTCCATTCGCTGAATTCGGGTTTCTTCCTTGGTCTTCAGAAAAATGGCAACGATTTTGCACATTTTAAGTGCTAAAAAGGATTTTAACCCTTGTGGTTCTAAAATAATTAATTTATCATCACGCAATTCATTGAGCGGTGTTCCATAACAATATCCATTATATACGGCTGTTTCCGCAAAATAATTATGCTTCAATAAATTCATGAATTGGGCATCTGAAACAAAATGATAATCAAACCCATCAATCTCATTAACCCGTTTTGGTCGTGTCGTACAGGTCACCACTCGAGAAATGGGGTAACGATTGATCATGATTTTGGCTGACTCCGTCTTTCCCGAAGCGCTGGGCCCAACAAGAATTAACATCCATATCACCCTTTCATATTTTCAATGTTAATTATAACACACGAATTTGAATGCGACCATAAAAAACCAAAAAAGAGGTTTGCATTATTTTCATAACCGACTCACTGGGTTTATTCATTGCATTCTCATCATAATTCTCATATAATAGAAGCAATAAGGAGGTGATTGAATGCATACTGTTATTATTGACAAACTTGATTCAGGTAATACGTTTGAATATTATATTACCAAACGGTTTTCATCAATTGCCAAGCCCCTTTATTATCAATATCTACGCAAAAAATGTTTTAAAATCAATGGTGTGCACGTTCAAACCGGTAAGGAGATCATCTTTGAAAACGATCAAATCACATTTTATATTGATGATAAATATTTTGATAAAAGTGTCCAAAAAACCAGTTTGATCCCCATAGTCTATGAAGATCAGAAACTCCTTGTAGTTGATAAACCAGAAGGCATATTATCGCACCCCGACGGATCTTTGCATGAATCAGACTTATTGACGATGCTATCAAAACAAAAAAACGTTCCGATTGGAACTTATTCCTTAGTCAATCGCTTAGATTTTAACACTTCAGGGTTACTTCTTGTTGGTAAAGATATTCACTCAACTCAAGAACTAAACGATGCCGCATATAAAAACTTAATTCATAAATATTATCATTGTTTGGCGGTGGGCTATTTTGATAAACCAAATGCGGAACTACATGCTTATTTATTAAAAGATGAGGTCAGTGCTTTAGTCCGCGTTAGTGCTACCATGCTTCCAAAAGCACAGGAAATTATTACCAGATATACCGTTATTAAAGAAGGTAATGGTTTGTCTTGGCTCGAAGTTGAACTGATTACCGGAAAAACCCATCAAATTCGGGCACACCTAGCATTTGTTGATCATCCAGTATTGGGTGATCCATTATATGGCAATGAAGGCATAAACAAACGTTATGGGCTTTTAAAACAAGCCCTTCGTTCATATAAATTGGTCTTCATGATTCCTGACCCATTGAGTCCTTTAGCATATTTAAATGGGAAAGTAATTGAAAATGATGATGTTTCTTGGCTTCAATATCTTAAAAAAAATTAAGCGTTGCCAACTCGGCAACGCTCTTTTTTTATTTAATCTTTTTTCCATTACAAAATAAATGTTTGATGTCAATATCTTCATCAAAGATGATAATATCGGCCGCTTTCCCTATCTCTAATGATCCGACTAATTTATCAAACCCAAGTAATTTGGCCGGTGTCAATGTTAACATCTTTACCGCTTCGGTAATCGGAATCCCGATTTTGATTGCATTATGTAACAAAATATCCCCTGAAGCAACACTTCCTGCCAATTTTTTGGTTCCTGCAAGATACACAGCTTCACCAACTTCAATCTTAAACCCGGAGTTGTTGCCCAAATGATATATTCCTTTTGGCATTCCCGCCGGACTCAGGCAATCAGAAACCAAGATCATTTTATCACTTGTTTTATTCTTATATGTCAGCCAAATCATCTCTGCAGGAACGTGTTGTAAATCACCAATGATTTCAACAAATAAATCATTTTCCAACAAAGCGGTTTCAACTATTCCCGCCGCTTTTTTGCCTTCGAACTCTTCAGCGTTTGAGGTGGCATTATATAAATGAGTTACGCTCGTAAATCCGTGTTGCATAGCGTCAGTAATTTGATGACCAAAGGCATTTGAATGGCCGATGGAAGCATTTATATTACGGTCATATAAATAATCTCCCATTGCTAAAGCCCCAGGTAGTTCACAAGCAATAGTCCACCGTTTGATAAAGGGGAAATCAGCGATCAAAGTCTGATATTCATCACGATTTGGGTTTTTTAACAAACACGGATCGTGAGCCCCTTTTTTATTTTCAGATAAATATGGACCCTCCATGTGAGCACCAAGCATACGAACCCGAATTATATCCGCGTCGACAGCATTTTGATACGCAGACAGAAAAGAAACCTGATCAGAAAATGAAGCTGACACGGCAGTGGGAACTAATGATGTTGAGCCGTGTGCTAAATGATATTCGGTGATTGCCACAAAGGCTTCAAGCGAAGCTTCCATAAAATCGTGGCCACCGCCGCCATGAATATGAATGTCAACAAAGCCAGGGGCAACGAAATATCCTGAAGCTTCGATAATTTCATCAGCCATAAGTTCATTTGCATCAAGAGAACGGATGATGCCGTCTTCAATTAGCAAATCGGCTTTTATGATGGTGGATGGTAAAATCAAAGAGCCGTTTCTGATGATAGACCGCATTGATAGCCTCCCTTATAGATGGAATCGTTTTTTTATTTCATCTTTGATGGATTTGGGAAAGAAAAAGACAATGATAAGCAAGATAAATATAGCAAGTCCTAATGCAGCGATTGATGGCCAAGCAACTGTGATAATATTGAATAAACAAAGAATAATGGGAACTAAAGAAAAAACCATAATCGCCAATAAGTAAAAAATGTAATCCCGAAAGTCAATTCTTCGAATCCAAATAATGGCAGATATAGCAACATTACACGAAAGCAGTGCTAGAGGAGTGACATAATTTATTGCCCATCCCTTGTATCCGTCTTCGGTAAATTGTTGGTCGATCATATTGAGAAGTAATATCAAAACCGTTGTTAAAAGCGCTAATTTGAACGCAATATTTTGCCGGGACAAAACCCCATAACGAACAATCATAAATACATATAAAATTGATCCAATGGGAATTAAACTCCATAATTTGCCTTCCCAAACGGTTAGATTTATAACCAATAGGGTAACAATCGCTACAATAGTGATAAACAAAATAATTTTTTTTGTTAGTGGCAAAATTTCCCGACGCAGCGGAATAAACTTCGGGTATGGTTCAATCCAGGTATCATCATGCTCGCCTTGAAGCACCTGATGGCAAAGCGGACAGTATTTTTGATTTGTTAGTACATCAACGTGGCATTTATCACAATATTTCATCGATATTCCTCCACAAAATTGCTTTCTAAGGTCATATGAATGCCTTTGGCGGTAAAGTGACGGAAAAATTCTCGTTCAATCGTCGTTTCCACAATTGAACGGGTAAATGTCATTGAAAATTTGTCCTTATATGTCACAACCCCAAAATTAACCGTGTTATAATGCCCCGAATAGACTCCAACCGATATTTTATCAATATGGGGTTGCATTGATTCAGGAAAATCAATTTTACCCAAGTTGGAAAAACTCAATGTGTTTAATAATAACCCCATCATGTTATATCCGATTTTAAGCACGAATTTTTTGAGAAAATATGGTGTGGCCCGTAACAAAACATTTTTTTCAAACGATACATTTTCACTCATTTTCCGTATAAGCTCGGATTTTTGTAAACCATGGGCAAATTGTTTTTTGGTTTCAATAAGGATTTCTTCAAAAGAAATGTCGGAACGATTCATCACCATCCCTGATTTTACAAAGTTTGTGAAATTGCGGAGCGAATGGGAGGGGAAATGTTTCCGTAAGTTAACTGGCACAAAGATTTTGACTGGCTTTTGATTTTGCTTCAAATGCTCACGGTACTGAATTTGAGTGATATAAATCGTATGAAGCATTAAAGCCGTTAAATATTCAGTGACGCTCGCTTGATAAGTTCGTGCTAAATCCATCATATCTTTGGTAGAGATTGTGGCGGAAATTAGTCCGATGTTACCATCAGAGATTGGTGTTCCTTTAATCAGAAAGGCTTTTTCTTCAGGAACGTGTTTGTGATTATGCGGATCATAATAAGTTAGATTACTATCCTCATATTCTTCAACCGTTGGTAAACTGTCACGTGTTAAAATCATATTGTCGGGAGATATTTTTAATCCCTTTAAGAGCATATACTGATAAAGAAGCGATTTGATTAACGCAAAAGCACCACTGCCATCGGCTAAAGAGTGAAACATTTCCAAAATGATGGATTTATTCCAGTAGTAGATTTGGAAAAGATAACCATTGTGTTCTTTAGGACTTAAACTACCACAAACACGTTGGGGTAACGGTAAAATAACAAATGGTCGTTCGTTGTAATCCAAATAATTCCAAAAAAAGCCGCTTTTCAAGCGCACTTTAAACATCGGGTATCGTTCCAATATCAAGTTTATTGCTTGTTGCAAGAGATCTATATCGACCGTCTCAATCAAATCAATCCGAACCCGAAAAGTATTTGTTTCTTTTTTAGTCGATATTGCTGGAAATATTTTTGCAGCATTATCGAGTTTAAACCAATCATTGGCAATGCGGATGTGTTCCAAGTGTGGTTCCGCCCTTCATATTCTTTTATACCATAGTATTATATCACAGATGTTAAAATTAACAATAATCTCCCTTTGGATTATAAATATTAAAAAAGCGACACTTTATGTCGCCTTAACAAGAACAATTGCTATCCTAGCTGGAACAAACGATATTTTTCCCTTGACTCTTAGCTCGGTAAAGGTTTTCATCAGCTAATCGAATCAATGTTTCGGAACCATCCAAATTTGATAATTCTTCACACGCAACGCCGATACTAATTGAAAGATATTCTGATGCTGCTTTAGTACTATCGTAATAAACCAAGCCCAGTTCACGCACAGCCGTTTTGATTTGATCAGCCAAAGCGACTGCTATCATATTATCCGCATCTGGCATCAAGATGACGAATTCCTCGCCGCCATAACGAGCAAAGGTGTAAGTATCTTCAGTGATATATGAATTGATAGTTTGGGCGATTTTTGTTAAAATCTTGTCACCCTGTAAATGTCCGTAATTATCATTATATAATTTAAAATTATCGATATCTATCATCAATAAAGCAACTCGACGTTTTGCGGAGAATGGCGCTGTAAACACTTCTGTTAAGGATTTGTCAAAACTACGGCGATTATATATTTGTGTCAAGTCGTCATAATAACTAAGGCGTAGAATTTCTTTGCGTGATTCTTCTAATTTCATGCTGGTTATATTCCGCAAGTATTCAAAAGTACAAGCAATGGCAGCGAACACTGAATAAATTAAGATGACATACCATTTGGTAAAATATTCGTGGAATTGAATACTTAAAACATCACATAGTGGCGTTAAATATAAAACCATTATTAATACAAAAATACTGAATAAAAATATTACCGCTTTTTTTAGATTTAATACCATCGTAGTCACATTAGGAATCATGATTATCCATAAAACCGTGTATATATTCCCAATTTCAAACAATAATAAATATAAAAGCATTAATAAACTTCCGACATTTATGATGATAGTTGTCAAAGCCGTGCTTTTGTAATGCCGAAATGCCAAAGCACAGAGAAGACAAAATAAACCATAACTAAGAGTTACAATCGCATATATATATTCATGAGTAATTATGTTAATAATACCAATCAAAAGAGAAACAGTCAAAAAAACATCGCACAGAATCCGCTTTTGAAATCGGCTACGATTGTCTTCTTTACTATAGATATTATCCATAAGATGAATGGCTTTTGTGAAAATATGATTCGTCATGTTTTCCACTCTCATTTTAAATATAGAAATGTATAGTAGATTACTTTATGTTTATTTTACAGTTCACCATAGAAAATGTCAAGAAATGATTGTTTGTAACCACAATCTTCCGGTGTTTTTGATAAAAATACGACATAATATGGCAAATACAAGATACAAACAAGCAATAATATCATATAATAATCTTATACATTACTATGAGGTGGCTTTATGAAATTAGTCGAACGTTTCTTAGAATATGTCAAGTATGACACACAATCAAAGCCCGAATCAAACACTTACCCTTCAACCGACAAACAATGGCATTTAGCCCGTAAGTTATTTGCGGATCTTAAAACTATGGGTGTACAATCTACTATTGATGAATACGGATATGTTATCGGCACTATCTTTGGAAACACCCTAAAGAAAACGCCAAAATTAGCGTTTATTGCTCACTATGACACCTCTCCTGATGCAAGTGGAGAAAATATCAAACCACGAATCATTCACAAATATGATGGTCTGAAAATCATTTTAAACAATGAAAATGATTGTATTATGGATCCAGCTATTTTCAAGACATTATCGCGCGGTATCAATCATGATTTAATTGTAACTGATGGCTCAACGCTTTTAGGGGCTGATGATAAAGCCGGTGTAGCGGAAATCATGACTATAGTTGAGTTTTTAACCGTAAATCCTTCCTTCCCACATGGAGACATTACCGTGGTTTTTACCCCTGATGAAGAAGTCGGAAATGGCACGAAATATCTCGATATATCGAAGATTAATGCTGATTTCGGCTATACTCTTGATGGTTCATGTGTCGGCGAAATTGCTTTTGAAAACTTTAACGCCGCCAGTGTTGTTGTGACAATTAATGGTAAATCAGTCCATCCTGGATCAGCAAAAAACATGATGATTAATTCAATTTCTGTTGCTTGTGAGTTTGATTGTCTCTTACCACAACTGATGCGACCAGAAGCCACCGAAAAATATGAAGGATTCAATCATCTTCATGGTATCAATGGCGTTTGTGAAAAAACCACTATGGCTTATCTTATCCGTAACCATGACAAAAATATCTTTGAACGACAAAAACAAGACTTTCATAACGCAGCCGATTTTATTAACAAAAAATACGGATACACGGCGTGTGAAATTAATATTGAAGACTCCTATTACAATATGCGGGATAAATTAGAAGCGTCAATGTATATCGTCGATATTGCAAAAGAAGCTATTGTTGAAGCCGGTTTGGAACCAATTATTGAACCCATTCGTGGGGGAACCGATGGCGCTCGCTTAACCTTTTTGGGACTTCCATGTCCAAATTTGGGCACGGGAGGGTATAATTACCATGGTCCATTTGAATACGCGGATATTAATGAAATGATGATATCTGTTGAAATTGTGAAAAAAATTATTAGTAAAGTTGCCAATTTATAATTCAAAGGCCATCATCCGATTTGGATGATGGCCGTTTTTTTATTTATGATAAGTGATATTTGCTAAGATGGTAAAACTGCGGTATAACTGTTCAAAAAGAATTAGCCGCATCAATTGATGTGGAAAAGTCATTTTCGAAAAGGAAATCGCTTTATTTGCCTTTTTTTTAACTAAGGGTGATAATCCTAACGACCCACCGATTATAAACACAATTTTTGATGTTTGATAAGTACATATTTTGGTTATGAAGTCTGCCATCTCTTCGCTAGAAAGCAAGTCACCTGCGATTTCTAAAGTGACAATGTATGCATCTTTAGAAATTTTACTAAGGATTTTTGTTCCTTCACTTTCTAAAATATGTTCACTTAGAGAGGCGTTGACATTTTCTGGAATTTGTTCATCAGCAATTTCGATAATATCGATTTTTGCGAATCGTTGCAATCGCTTATGATACTCTGCGATTCCTAACGACAAATACTTCTCTTTGATTTTGCCAACGCATATAATAGTAATATTAATCATTGAAGTTTCCGTTTTGCCCGCGGATGCGACCGATCATAAACAAGTTTTAGTCGCTCCTTGGAAACTTTGGTATATATCTGCGTTGTAGCTAAGCTGGCATGCCCAAGCATTTCTTGTACTGTGCGTAAATCAACTCCATGATCAAGCAAATGCGTCGCAAATGAATGACGAAACGTGTGGGGAGAGATTTGTAGAGACGATGCTTGATGAGTCAACTCTCGGTCTAAAATATCACGGACACCTCGATCAGAAAGCGAATTGCCTTTAAAATTAACAAACAGTATGTGATCATCTGGTTTGTTGGTTCGGGCGCGAAAAACCGGGCGCACAATAACTAAATAGTCTTTCAGACATTCAACTAAAGTATCATGCATTGGCACATATCGATCTTTAGATCCTTTGCCATGAATCAAAATCGTTTTGGCAACGAAGTCAATATCCGTCATTTTGACTTTGACCAATTCTCCGACCCGTAGTCCGGATCCATACAATAATTCAAAAATCGCTAAATCTCGTTTTCCAGTTAATGTTGTCTTATCAATTTGATTCAAAAATTCAGTAATTTCACTTTCGTATATGAATTTTGGAAGTTTTCGTTGATCTTTTGGTAATGGTGCACCAGCAAAAGGATTACTGGTGAGTAGTTGTTCTCTTCCAAAATACTCGTACATTGATTTGATACTGCTAATTTTACGACGTATTGATTTGGGAGTATATTGATTATGTAAAAAAGCAATATAAAAACGAGCTACCCGATCAGACACTTGAAAAAGTGTGCCTAATTTTTCCGTGGTTAAAAACCTTTCGAATGTGCGCACATCGTCTAGGTAGGCGATAACCGTATTTATCGAATACCGTTTTTGATTTTCGAGATAGTCTCGATATTGAAAAATCATTTCTTGATTAGTCAAACAGATGCGCCTCCATCATGTTTTTTATGATTCCGATACTTCTTTGAGCGTATAAGGCTTTGCGGTCCTTTTTATGATGCTTGCCAACCAATTCAGGAAACAAGCCATGATTGATATTCATCGGTTGAAAGCAACTAGGTGAGGTATTTGCAAGATAATATGCTTGGGCTCCAAGCGCCGTTTCTCGTGGAAAAACGAGTTTTGGTTCTTTCGTGATTCTTCTGGCCATATTTAGCGCCGCAATCATCCCTGAGCCAACGCTTTCAACATACCCTTCGACTCCTGAAAGTTGCCCGGCAATGAAAATTCGTGGCTCCTTCTTCATCTGATAACACTCATCAATGATTTTTGGCGCATTGATGTAGGTGTTTTTATGCATGACTCCATAGCGAACGATTTTGGCGTTGGCCAAACCGGGGATCATTCGTACTATCCGAAGTTGCTCAGAAAAAGTTAAGTGGGTTTGAAATCCGACAATATTATATAACTTCCCGAAAATATCATCCATTCGTAATTGAACAACTGCATAAGGTTGAATGCCACTAGGCATTTCTAATCCAACCGGCTTCATGGGCCCATACAAAAGGGTTTCTCTTCCCCGTTTTGCCATTTCTTCAAATGGCATACAGCCCTCAAATACTTTCAATTCATAATCTTTTGGAATTACACATTGAGCTTTAACAAGTTCATTATACCAATGATCATACTCCCCTTTGGTCATCGGGCAATTTCGGTAACTGGCTTCGCCTTTATCATAGCGACTTTTCTGATAAGCGATGGTCATATCGATTGAGTCGCCCATAATTACTGGGGCCGCGGCATCAAAGAAATATAAGGTATCTTCCCCCGTTACTTTTTTTAAGTCTGCGAACAATGGTTCGCTTGTCAAAGGCCCGGTGGCGATGATTACTTCGCCATCAGGAATTACACACATTTCGGCATCAAAAACATCAATTAAGGGATGGTGTCGGATAATTTCGGTCAATTGATCTGAAAATGCTATCCGATCAACCGCCAATGAGGTGCCGGCGGGAACCCGATTAATATCGGCAATGCGCATAACCACTGAATCAAGCAACCGTAATTCGGCTTTTAACAGACCAACGGCGTTTTCAATAGCATCGCTTCTAAACGAATTAGAACATACCAATTCGGCAAAAGCATCCGATTGGTGAGCCGGACTATGGTGGAGTTTCTTCATTTCATACAGTCTAACAGGTATTCCCCGTTTCGCTAATTGATAGCTTGCTTCAACACCAGCTAACCCAGCACCGATGACGGTGACAAACGGTTTATTCAAACTATCACCCACTTTATTTACCGAAAATATTATAACATATCCTGTTGATTATAAAGTAGCCCCATACAAAAAAACCCTTGGATGTGAAAATCATCAAAGGTTTTGATTTTTTTGCATTTATTCCAGTTCAAAATTCCGTTATTTATTTGCTTTTTCTAAATCAATAATCTGTTTTTTAATGTCTGGGCGAGCCCCGAATCCACCGATGGAATGATCACTTTTTATGACTCGATGACACGGAATAATCAAAGGGAGATCATTAGTTGCACACGCCGTACCCACAGCACGATAAGCTTTAGGATGACCAATCATGATTGCCACATCCTGATATGAAACTGTTGTTCCATAGGGAATAGTCAATAAAGCATGCAAAACTGCTTGTTTAAATACTGTTCCTTTGAATTGAAATGGCAAAGTAAAATGTTTTAATTTTCCCAAAAAAAACAGTTGTATCTCTGTTTCTGCTTGTCTCAAAAGAGGATTTAAATGACCTTCAGAAGATCGAGAAGTAAGTAATTCTATTTCGACAATGAAGTCATTATTGGCTTCAATTCCGATATTACCAATTGGGGAATCAATGACATAAAAACTCATGTTATCTCCTTTTAACTGCCTTGGTGGCAATGATTGATACTCCAGTATCACAAACATCGGCGATAATGATATCACCGATATTAATGGGAGCCTTAACTTTAAGATTTTTCAAAGCCAACATGCATTCTTTTATTTTATTTTTCGGGATGTCGGATTTCGTTTTCACCGAAATCATCTCTAGTTCTCCTCCGACAACTGGGATTATCGAAGTTACGGTTCGACGGGGATTGGTAACTTCTTTTTTGGCATATTCTTCACCACGTTTGCAGGTGTGGCCAGCGACACTAAGAACTTGTCCATCTTTCATTTCGACAGTGAGTGGACAGCCCATGGGGCAACCAATACAGATAAGATTTTTTGTTTCTTTCATCACCATCTACTCCTTTTCAACCATAATAGTTATTTTTTGGAGATTTGGTCGTTCGGCGAACCATTTCTTCGGAATAATTATCTGTTCCATTTCTCCCGGTGTCAAAATGCGTTTTTTAAGATGGGTAACGCGTTCATCATCAAGATATACAGATAAGTAAGCATCACGATAGACATCACCGGTTCGAAACCGAACAACAGTGATGTCTTCGGCATTATTGGGATTAATTGTTCCCGGAACTGTATATCGAACTCCGTTTTTGGCTTCAATAATGATTGAAAAGCCGGGTTTAAATAGACCATTAACGTATTTTACCGCATTTTTACCGGCTAATGCTGCTTCCATGCTTACATAATCAACCAAATCATGAACATGCAAAACATTTCCAGCCGCAAAAATACCGGGAATTGAGGTCGATAAGCATTCATCAACTTCAGGTCCTTGCGTTTTGGCATTGATTTTAACCAAAGCTTTACGCGATAATTCGTTTTCCGGAATTAACCCAACCGATAATAAGAGTGTGTCGCATTCGACATATTCTTCTGTGCCTAGAATCGGTTGACGGTTTTCATCAACTTCAGAGACCATAACTCCGGTAACACGTTCCTTACCATAGATTTTAGTAACTGTATGATTCAATCGCAAGGGAATGTTATAGTCATCAAGACACTGGACAATATTGCGCTTTAATCCGCCGGAATATGGCATTATTTCACAAACCATCTTCACCAATGCGCCTTCAAGGGTTAATCGTCTGGCCATAATTAAGCCAATATCTCCCGACCCAAGGATAACAATTTGTCTTCCAGGCATGTAGCCTTCGATATTAACATATCTTTGCGCTGTTCCTGCGGAAAAAATGCCAGCAGGACGATAACCAGGAATGTTTAATGCTCCACGAGATCGTTCACGACAACCCATGGTTAAAATAACCGCTTTTGCTTGAATTTGCATCAATCCATCTGTTTCATTGATTGATGAAATTACTTTATCTTTATTAATATCGATAACCATTGTATTTAGCCGATAATCGATACCCAAGGCATGGACTTGGGAAATATATCTAGCTGCGTATTCCGGTCCAGTTAATTCTTCTTTAAATGTATGGAGTCCAAATCCATTGTGTATGCATTGATTGAGTATACCGCCTAAAGAATTGTCTCGTTCAAGAATGATAATATCCTTATTACCGTTTTCATAACAGCTTATGGCGGCTGCTAATCCGGCTGGTCCTCCGCCGATGATTACTATATCGCGATTTATCATGGTCATCCCCCTACAAAGAATCCTTGTCAAACTCAATGAGCATGACCGAATTACTATCACTTTTAGCAACCTCACGGGGATCAAGATGCAACTCTTTTGCTAAAATCTCAATGACTCGCGGAGAGCAAAATCCTCCTTGACATCTTCCCGCGCCAGCGCGTGTCCGGCGTTTGATGCCATCAATAGTTTTAGCTCCCAATGGTCGATGAATAGCATCCTTAATTTGTGCTAAGGTCACCAATTCACACCGACAGATAATCTTTCCATATTCCGGATTTTCTTTGATGAGATTAGCTTTATCTGCTAACGACAGTGATTCGAAGCGAACCGTATCTGTCCGTGTCTTTATATAATCAGATTTCTCAATGGCGTTCAATCGGTTTGCAATCATCGCACCGAGATACTCACCGATAGCTGGAGCGGAAGTCAACCCTGGCGATTCGATCCCGGCAGCATTGAAAAAATTGGGAACATCAATGGCTTCTCCAATGACAAAATCACCGTTTTGTTCAGTGGCACGGAGACCGGCAAAGGCCGTGATGACAAATCCCATTGGAATTTGCTTGACGCTTTTCCTGGCTCGATCGATTACCGATTTTAAGCCTTCAGCGGTTGTGGAAATATCATCTTTATCTATTATATCGTTGGCTGTTGGTCCAACAAGTAAGTTACCATCCGGTGTCGGTGTTACTAAAACGCCTTTTCCTAAAGCAGTTGGTAACTGGAATATGGTTTTGTCGACAATATTTCCAACTTGTTTATCGAATAAACAATATTCGCCTTTACGAGGTGTGATTTTCAGTTTATAAGCACTTAACTGATTGTTAACATCATCGGCATATACGCCAGCGGCATTGACAAGAATACGCGTTTTAAATTCGCCTTTATCAGTGAAAATAATAAAATAATCGTCGTGTTTTTCAACATCGATGACTTTAGTTTTTAGTTTGAATTCGACGCCATTTTGGCAAGCCACTTCAGCTTGAGCAATGGTCAGTTTAAACGGATCGACAATACCTCCAGTCGGAGCGTATAAAGCATTCGTAACTTCATTTGATAAGTTTGGCTCCATCAATAATACTTCTTCTGTGGACAAGATTTGTAATCCTTCGACCCCGTTTGCATCACCTTGGTCTTTCAAAGCTTCCAACTTGGGAAGATCGGTTTTAGAAAACGCTAAAACCAATGAACCATTCCGACGATAAGGAATGTCCAAGTCTTTACAGAGCGATTCCATCATTTTACTGCCACGAAGGTTCATCTTAGCTTTCATAGATCCAACATGGGCATCATAGCCGCTGTGGACTATGCCGCTGTTAGCCTTTGATGTTTGCTCACAAATATCGGCTTCTTTATCCATAACGGCAATCTTTAGATCATACTTTGAAAGCACTCGAGCAATGCTTGAACCAACGACTCCAGCGCCGATAATCACAATATCGTACATAACCATTCCACCTTTGTATACAGAGATTTCGTTATTATTATACACCATGAAACAAAAATACATTACTTATTTTGCTGCAAGGTAACCGTTATGATCTTTTTTGATTTATCAAAACGAGATCATTGATAAAATTCGTTAATATCTTTGTATATTCATCACGGTTTTTTCGATATGATTCGGCATGCCGGGAATTATTAGGAGCTAAAAAAAGCCTTTTTGGTGACGGACATTGATCATAAAGCATTTGACTATGATAATACGGAATGAATCCATCATCAAGCCCATGGATTAGTAAAATCGGTTTGGTGATTTTTTGAATTGCATCAATGGGCATAATTTGGTTCATTTTGGCTTTCGTCGCTAAATAAAAAAATAGACTTGCAAGCGGTAAAAAGGGATATTTTGGCAAATGAAATCGTTTTTTTATGATAAATTGGACTAGCAGAGGTAAGTTAGCAAACGGACAGTCGGCGATAACAAACTGAACCCGTTGATCAAAAGCTTGTTCGAGAATGACCGTTGCTGCCCCCATGGATTCTCCATAAGTGCCCAAAAATAGATCACTGCCAAAGCGGTGGTAAGTATCCGTAATAATATCCTCAAGATCATATTTTTCATAATAACCAAGAGTACAGTTTTCCCCTCCTGATTCACCGTGATACCGTTCATCGTACATAACTACGTTAAACCCTAGATTGCGCATCATGAAAGCATATTTTATACTGCCATGATGTGTATACGTATAACCGTGGGCAATAACCACAAAATTTCGGTTGTTTTCGCCAAATTCGGATTTTGCTGGCAGGTAATATGTCTTTAAATCATAACCGTTTCGGGAGGAAACCCAATATGATGACATTTTCCAAGAATCATATTCATTAAGCAAATCAGGCGTTCGTTCTTCTTCCTTGATTCTAGTCTCTAAAAGCGAAAGCCGGGTAGGATGAAAAATTCCGCGAGCAATTAGGTAGCTAAATAAAATTGTCCCAATGATAAGTGCGATGGCAATCAACAAAATAAGAATTTCATACCATTCCATATCCATAAACAAGCCTCTTTTCTAGATGATTTTAAACAATTCTTGTTCACCATGTTCTAACAATGCAGTAATCAAATCTAATGCTAAATCCCGATTGTGATTAGCTAGGGCTTGATATATTTTTTGATGTTTATCCAAGACAAAACCAACCACTTGAGGATTTGAATAAAATGCAGCAATCATCGGCTTAACCAAATAATCGAATTGATGGTATATTATGGAAAAAACCATGTTTTGTGCCATGGTAATAATACTATTATGAAAGCGTAAATCCAAAGCATATAAGGTTGAAATGTCATGATTGGATTCGTTTTGCCACTGTTGTTCTAAATCTACGATTAACTTAATCGGTGTTAAATCAGCTTCCATATCCTCGACAATGTATTTGATAGAATTTCGCTCCACCAGCATCCGACAAGCAAGAGTATCATCAATCATCTTCCGCTTCAAAGTCTCATTATCACTATAAAATACATCTTCCAGTATTGTTAAAGAACCCGACATAAGGTAATCATTTATTATGATATAGTGACGAGGGACAATGCTAATGTATCCTTTTGTTGAAAGCGTCGAAATAGCGCTGTTTACCACGCTTCTGCTAACGTGATGATCGCGCGCTAGATCACGCAGTGGCGGCAGTTTATCCCCCGGCTTCAATACTCCGGAAATAATCTTGTTTTGAATTGATTTAATCATTGCATCAGTTCGATTGTCTTGTTGCTTCATAACTCAATCGTATCCTTTTCCGCAAAAAGAACTTCGGAGTTTTTTTCTAATGGGTAGATATATTTATGAATCGGCGGCATTGAATTATATACTCTTTCAATATCAATATAACCATATCCTTTGACATCGAATCCTTGGAAAGTTCCTTTCATTAAAACATCTTCCATAGACATGCTAAAAGCTAAAACTGCCACCTTTTGTTGGGATTTTAATGCCGAGAGCCATTCTGTATAGGGGGCATTTTTGATGACAAGACGACTGGTTCCAACCGATTGTGATTGAATTATCGGAATAATGACTGGATATCCATCATCACCAATATATGCAATAAATTTTAAAGTGTCTAGCTTCGCGGTAAATTTAGCAGCCCATGGTTTTAAGACCGGTTCCGATTCATCCCGTTTAAACTTATTTTTATGTAAAAGGACTTTCAGTGCGTTGCCAATTACTTGTCCCATCGGCAATATATATTTGTCAGATATCGCAATCAAATCGAGATAATACACCGTATTGATTCCAAAATAAGTGTTATATCGATACAATGGTTGGTTATTGTACATGACATAATCATCACCTTCTTTGGTATAACTTTTATATTTCATTTTGCCGAACCAAAAAGCTTTTTCCGGATTCATAATTAAGAACCCGGTTTTCGGACGATCAATAATGTATTGTTTGCTTAACCCTTCAACGAATTTGCCAAACATCAAAGTCATTTCGTCTTTGCCCTGTAATGTCGATAATACCGATAGATGGGGCTCACCATTATCATCAATTGTAGCAACTAAACCGATTTTGATTGAACTGCTAAAAGCTTTCATCATTTCTGCATTCATTGCTTGGTTCATTTTTGTTCCTCCTCTAATCGGGTCAACCCGGTAAATGAGACTTTTTGTGGTTGGGAAATAATTGCTTGTGCAGCGGCTAAAAGCTTTTCCATTACTTGTTTTGGTATAAGTGGGACATTTTTATATTGCCAACTTTGCTCAAGGCGAGAGTATTTGTCAACACACAGATTATTGAAAGCACATAATTCCCAGCGATTGAATCGAATGGCATTGTTTTCTAAAAAAGTGGCAATCGCTTTGATGTTTTCAATGCTATCAGTGGCTTGAGGAATAATCGGCGTTCGAATCCAAATTTCTACAGATTCTTTAGATAACTCAATCAAATTATTCTTAATAATTGTATTATCTACACCACATAAGCGCTGATGTTCTAATGCGCTATCAATCTTAAGATCATATAGAATTAAGTCAATATATGGTAAAATAGCTCGAAAATTACCATATTGGGTAAACCCAGAAGTATCAATGGCTATAGAAATGCCTTTGGCTTTGAGTTTTTGACACATTATAACCGCTTCGGTAGTTTGTGCCATTACTTCACCACCAGAAAGAGTAACACCACCCTCGCCATTAAAATAAGCTTTGTCCTTAATGACTTCAGAATATAGTTCATCGGCCGAAATTGATTTACCAAGTTGTTGCATTGCTCCCGTGGGACAACCGTCGACACATTTTAAGCATAACGCACATTTTGACGAATCAGTAATAATCCTTTTCTCAGCGATGCTTAAAGCACTATTTGGACAGTTTGCAATACAGATATGGCAACCGATACAACGGATTTGAAACCATTCTTTTTGCAATAATGGACATATCGACTCCGGATTATGGCACCAAGCACATTTCAAAGGACAGCCTTTAAAGAAAACGGTAGTTCTTAATCCGGGACCATCTTCGGTTGACATTCTTTGGATATTTAGAATTTTCATGAGGAAATCCTAATATTGTTGATGCGATTCACGAGCAATAATCTCGTTTTGAAGTTCACGACCAACTGTAACAAAATATGCATTATATCCAGTGACTCGAACCAACAAATGTTTGTATTCATCGGGGTGATCTTGGGCATCCTTTAACATTTTTGGATCAAGGATATTGATTTGTAGAGCTGTCCCTCCGTTTTCAATGTACCCTTTCAAAAAAGCTTTAAATTTATCTAGATGATCAGGATTACGTAATAATGAAGAATTGAAAGTAATCGTATGGCTAGCGCCATTGGGTAAACAATTACAGTAATCATGGAAGTCGCCATTTTCCGCCTTTCCACCGAGTGCAAAACCAACTGAATTTGTGTTTGCTGTCGGGCCGAAGATATCGGCTCCATTGGATGGGCAAATGGCATTAGAAAAGAATTGACCTTGTTTGCGACCATCAGGTGACGCTGGTAAAATAAATCCCGCACTTGCCCAATAGTTCCAAGATAGCATTCCAGGACGGAATTGACGATTAGTAGACTTAGTCTTATATTTCCAGGTCTCGGTAGCGAAAAATTCCATGTAGTCTTTTGCAATCGCATCCGCTTCATCATCATTACGACCATATTTAGGTGCGCGATTCTTGACCTTTGCTTGCATAATTTCAAAGCCTTCCCAATTACTTATCAATGCTGTTTTGATTTCATTAAGAGTGTATTCTTTTTTATCATAAACTAAATACTTGATGGCTAAAATGGAATCAACAGTTGTCGCATATGTGACCCCTTCAATGGTCACAAATGACAATTGAGCTCCCCCCTCAGTCACATCCAAGGCTTTTTCCATACAGCCGTTGACAAGTGTCGAAAGATATATCGTATTACCATATTTAGCGCGAACACGTTCTGATAATTCATAGATTTCAACACTTTTTTTGATTATAAATGCTGTTTGTCTTTTTACAGCTTCATAAAATTTTGCAAAAGTATCTAAATCTGTTAATTCGCCAGTTTTTGGTCCATGTTGTTTGATAGGTAATTTTTTGCCTGTTAAATCATTTTTCTTTGGAGTCAAGTCTTTTCCGTTATTCAGTGCTAATTCAACGGCTTTATATAAATATAGATTGTCATCAACCGTTCCGGAACGATCGTTCCCAACCATGGTGTTTTCTAAACAGCCTACGGAAGCATAATCCGCGACATTGGCAGAATGGATACGATCATCACAGTTGCCAGCTTTTGCTTCTCGCATCATACCAGCAATAGATCGCTCATCAAAATTGAGCAGAAATGGTGCTCCTTGTGACGAGGCAATCATGTCTACAACCCGATTCATTAATTTATCTGGCGTATTTTTGTGGAGACGGACATTTGGCTTGGGTTCAAGAATTGGCGAAAGATCATCAATAACATCTAGTAATACATAAGTAAGATCATTTGTCAGATCTTTGCCTTCAGCATCACACCCAGAGATATTGAACAATTGTCCGAATCCAGCAGTGATGCCGTTATTGCCAACCCGAATCTGCGCATCATATGCAGTGTTGCAATGGAACCAAAAGCATCCAAGAATTTCTTTGGCTTGCTCATCGGTCATGCCTTCACTTTTTGACTTGGCATAGTATGGGTAAAGATATTGATCAAGTCTACCAAAAGACACTCCTGGTCCTGGGTAATTTTCATCAGTCATAACCAACATGTGGGTCATCCACAAAGATTGGATTGCCTGATAAAAGGTTTCTGCCTTGTGCCATGGAACCACTTCTAAGTTGGCTTTCATCAATAACAATTCTGCTTTTCGCAGTTGGTTTTGCGTTTTTTGTGCTTCTTCTTCACATTTTGTTGCATATTTCATAGCCAGATCTTTTGGCATCGTGCAAGCTATCATCATTGCTCGTATTTGCTCGCCGTGTGAAGATTTCTGCTCCGCAGGTGACATTGATTGGTAACGGGATTTTAAGTCCGTATAGACTTTTTCGAATCCGGAATCAATAATTTTTTGATAATCCGGAATTAAATGACCGCTGGTAGCACCATCATTTCCAAACCCATAGTAATAATAATCGACTTCTTGTTTGCGAGAACCATTCTTACCACACACTAAACGATTTCGATCCTTGGCTTCGGCTTCCGTCAGACAGTGTGAAGAAAGCATATTGAATCTAGCACCACATAAGAGATCATTTGGGATAATTTCGGTAGGGACGTGATTGACAATTGCTTCCTTAATGAATGTTGCTCTGCGTTCTTTTAGTGACAGTTTCCAGAATTGCTCAGGCATATCGATTTTTTCCGCCGATTGCAAACTTGAGCTGGTATAAGTCTGATAAAACGGAATTGTTTCTGGAACAATGTAATATGTCAATTCGTCAAATAAAAAGTCCCATGGTTTTCCATCGGTGTAACAACTGTATTCGTTGTTCCATGCTCGTTTTGCACCTTCAAAATAAAAATCACGCAACCACTTAATTCGCGGTGAGAGATTTTTTGGTTCTTTCATTTTCACGATATTATCCATGATTATCCTCCGTTACTCGTTTGTGGTAATACCACAAGCGAATTATATAACGTTGATTTTGGTTTTTCAAGCACTAATGGAGAAAAAATTGATATATTTCTTTTGTTTGCATATGAAAAAAACTCTTTGCCAAGCAGGTTTTATATCCTTCTAAGCAAAAAGTATAATTATAATATGGTTTATACTACCCCAAGTCCGTCAGTTTCACTAGGTTTAACATTTGGAATAGTAGTATTCTTTTTTATTAATTTGTTCATATTGTTAATGAGAATGACTCCACCAATCAATAATGCCATGCCTTTAAAACCATCAGAAATATTTAGTGCCCACCAAATTCCAACCTGCGCCATTGATCCAATCATCAAAAAAGATAGCGGGATCCGCATGACATTGCCAATAATTCCAAAAATAGAAGGGATTTTAGTTTTGCCAACACCATTAAACAAGCCCGATCCAATTCCTTCAAGCATCATGAATATCTGCGAAAAACTAATTATTTTCAGATACTCGGCCCCATATGCAACCGTGGTTTCGTCACTATTAAGGAATAGTCTGATAAGAAATTCTGATTTAAAGAAGAATATAATCGTGATTACCACTGAGTAGGGAATTAAAATCGCCGCCAGCATAGCCGTCCCCTGACGGATACGAACATAATCCCTTGCCCCATAATTTTGACCAACAAAAACAGTTAGTGCCGTTTGAAATCCACCCGCAATCATCCAAGTGAATTGTTCGATTTGTGAACCGACTCTTTGGGCGGCAAAAACAGCAGTTCCAAATCCATAAACCATAATACCGATAATGATTGAACAAGCCGTAAAAAACATGCTTTGTAGTCCGGCTGGAAAGCCAATTCTAATAATATCTTTAATTGCCTTTGAATCAAAATTTGCCGGGTGTAACGAAAAAACTTTTTGTTTAGACAATAAATATACCAAAACATATATCAAAAGCGTACAAATTTGGGCGATTACGGTAGCCAGTGCCGCACCGGTGACTCCCAAACCTAAAACTAATATTAGAATTGGGTCTAAAATCATATTGATAATCAACCCAATTGGTAAGATCAGAAGATTCAAATATGTCTTTCCTAATCCTTCATTTATCGCTGTAAAACCACTAGTAATAAATTGAACAAAGTAAAACCCTCCGGTAATGGCAAGATAACGAATTGAATCATTATAAACCACTTCACCATTATTACCAAACATCGAGATAAGCGGAGCTCGGAATAAAAGAATCACAGCCGAAGTCACAAGTCCGAAAATGATTTCTAACATTAATCCATTAGAAGCATATTTTTTGACTCCGGCTAAGTTTTTATCACCAGCATAATGGCTAACTTTTACAGAAGTTCCGATTTTGCCAATCAGAATCAAGCCAAAAGAAAACCATAAGATATACCCTGCAGTTCCGATTGCGGATAAAGCGTCAGATTCTGAAAAGCCGATTGTATCAACCTGACCAACCCAAAACATATCTGTTAAATTATAAGCCATCTGAGAAATTGATGTCAACAAAACCGGCAATGCGATTGCCATAATTTTTTTAAATATTGATCCGTGAGTTAAATCATAAATTTTACTCATATGTTATCCGCCTGAAGTATTAAATAAAAGCATTTCACAAAAGAAACCTCGCCCGAGGTCTCTTCAACATCAATGATGTATGATGTCTTACGATTTGGGTTCAATTAAATATGTTGCTTCCATATCCGCAAACGATAAGGCTAAAGCAAGTGGAAATTGTTCAAAAGCATTGGAAACATTTTGCTTATTCTCAGTGTCAGAAAACCCCATATGATAGCGAATGGCAAAAGCCTCTTCGCGAGTCAATTTCATAAACCCCGAAATGATGTACACCGATTTCTCGCCATGGCCATATGGCAGTTGATCATTATATTCGTAAGAGGGAACCTGAATCCAAGCTCCAGTTTTATCCTTAACATTGCGGATGCTTTTTTGATAGATATTCAATTTGCATAAATCATGCAATAAGGAGACGATAGCAATCGTCTCATCGGAAAAAATCATTTGATATTCCGTTCTCACTTTTGAACGATTCAAATAGTCTTTTAAGCATTGATAAACATTAAGTGAATGTTCCACCAATCCGCCTTCATATGCTAGGTGAAAGCGAGTTGATGCCGGCGCTGTGAAAAAATCGCTTCCCGAAGATAGCAAATACTTCAGTAATTCGTCAGCGCCTTCACGCTGAATCATCTGGTTGTAAATATTGATGAAATCCGTTCGTTTATCCATGGTTGTTCCTAAAGCGCTTTGCATTTTACTGCGGTTCCGATGATTTCATAGGATTTATCGTTGAAGTCGACTGGAACGAGAACCTGTTGGATTTCTTTGATTTGGTATTCAGCATTATCAGAAAGATCTTTTATGATGCCATCAATTAAAAACCCATTATCAAATACCGAACCGGAAAAAACAAACAGATCGTCTTCTTCATAGCGCTTTGCGTTTCTAACGAATAAGTTAGTCAGTAAGGTTGACTGATTTTTTGCATCTCTAATGGAAAATTTGTATGGATTTTCTTGGTTAAACCGACGTCTGAGATTGTCTTCTAAAACCGTGTTTTCAATGCTCGTCTTCGCTGACTCATATCCCTTTTCAACGATTTTAACCGCTTTAATGCCCAGTTTCTTCAGCTTGTTGGCAAAATCCTTAACATCACTCATAATGACACCCCATTTTTTTTAAATATAGTTTAGAACAAACCGACGATTTCATCGTCGATGACGTTCATGTTTTCATATGCTCCGATTTTCGGTAAACCCGGCATGGTCATAACTTCGCCGGTCATGGCCACGAGAAACCCAGCGCCAATCGAAGGTTTGAATTCTCGAATGGTAATTGTGAAGTCGCGGGGACGCCCCAATATTTTCGGATTGTCAGTCAGTGATAAAGGCGTTTTGGCCATACAGATTGCTAGTTTATCCCAACCAAGTTGCCTATATTGAATAATCTGTTGCTCAGCAATATCAGAGTAAATAACTGCTTCCGCTCCATAGATTTTTGTGGCAATTCGCTCGACTTTTGTTTTAATATCTTCTTCTAGTTTATATAACGGTTTCCTTTCAAAATGATTTTCGGTTTGCGTTAAATTGAGAATTGATGCAGCTAATTTCATGCCACCGATACTTCCGGACATAAATACATCTGAGACTTCTAAAGGAATGGCGTGTGCCTTTGCCCAGTCGGTAAGTAATTTGACTTCGTTTTCGGTGTCGCTACCAAATTTGTTTAATGCCAGCACAAATGGCAAGTTAAATAACTGGATATTCTCGATGTGCTTTTCTAAATTACCCAACCCATTTTGTAAACGAATGAGATCTTCATTCTTAATTTGATCTTTTGACATGCCACCATGTAATTTTAACGCTCGGATACTGACCACAAGAACCACCGCCGCTGGCATCGTTCCTAAAACCCGAGATTTAATATCAATAAATTTCTCCATACCTAAATCAGCTCCGAATCCCGCTTCGGTAATCACATAATCTGCGAGTCGACGTGCAAAAGATGTCGCTATCACGGAATTACATCCGTGAGCGATATTCGCAAACGGTCCGCCATGTATTAGAACTGGAGTGTTTTCTAGCGTTTGCACTAAATTAGGTTGAATAGCATCTTTTAAAAGCATTGTTACTGCTCCAGCGACTTTTAAGTCACCTGCCGTAACCGGTTGGTTATCAACATTATATGCAACAATCACTTTTTCAACCCGGTTCTTCAAATCGTCGAGATCTTTTGATAAACAGAGTACTGCCATAATTTCGCTGGCAACCGTGATGTCAAAACCATCAAAACGGCTAACTTCTTTGGCGCTTGATAATCCGACCTCAATTTTGCGCAGAGCACGGTCATTCATATCCATACATCGTTTCCAAACCACTCGGTTAGGATCAATTCGGAGAGAATTTCCCTGAAAAAGATGATTATCAATAACAGCACTAATAAGATTATTTGCTGATCCAACGGCATGAATATCACCAGTGAAATGTAAATTAATATCCTCCATGGGTACAACTTGGGCAAATCCCCCTCCGGCTGCGCCACCTTTGATACCCATAACTGGTCCTAGTGATGGTTCACGCAAGCAAATCATTGAACTAAAGCCAAGTTTACGGATGGCATCACCCAATCCAATAGTAGTTGTGGTTTTGCCTTCTCCTGCTGATGTTGGCGTAATAGCGGTCACTAAAATAACCTTTCCTTGTTTGTGGAAACGGTCACTTTTTACCGCCGTCATTTTGATTTTGGCTTTATAGTTGCCATACAATTCTAAATCTTCGGGATTTAAACCAATTTGTTGGCCAATGGTAATAATACTTTTCATTTTCGCGTTTTGCGCAATATCTAAGTCAGATCTCATGATGTTCTCCTTATGATGTCATTAATTTTTAAGCTTTAAAAGGGTAATACTTTCAACACTAGCAGTGTGTGGAAACATATCGATAGGTTGAATATACTCAATCGTGTAACTATCCAATAATTTTGCCAAATTCTTTGCTAGAGTTGACGGATTACAAGACACATACACAATTCGGGATATTTTGGCAAGTCGCACTTCATCAATCACTGAATCATCGAGTCCGCTTCTTGGCGGATCGAAAACAATGACATCGGGTTTAATCTTTTTCTGTAAAAGTTCTGGCAAACTTTTTTCCACCCGATCAGCTACAAAAATACAATTTTTAATTTTGTTCGCACTCGCATTAGCACTTGCGTCCTTGATTGAGGTAATCGCGTAATCAATACCATACACCATTTTAGCCTTTTTTGCCATTTGCAAAGATGCAATCCCAACCCCGCAAAACGCATCGACAACAATCTCCTTGCCAGTTAAATCACAGGCCCTAATGATTTCGGCATACAGGACATTCATTTGCTCAGTATTTAACTGATGAAAAGCTTCAGGACTAAGTTTGATTGTTAAGTCATTAATCTTTTCAGAAATGTACTTCGATCCGATTATCAGTTCCGTCGTTTTGCCAAACATCAGTGTATTATGCTGTTTATTAACCGAATAAAACACCCCTTTGACATTCGGAATCGTAGCTATAATCTCCTTAGCGATGTCATTTAATATCGGCTTGAAAAGCGAAATAATAATGGTTATTTGTACCTCATCCGTGGATTTCACATGCCTGGTAACTAAATTTAAAAGAATACCTTCGGGATTCATTTGATCAAAAGCCATCATTTTGTGTTTGATAAGAATTTTTAAAACAGCACGATTGGTCTGATTGATGATTGGGTCTTGTACTAAGCAAGAATCAATTGTCACGAACCGGTTTGAATTGGCTTCGTATAAACCAAGTTCCAAACCTAAATTGGTGTTTTTAAATGGCATTTGTGATTTGTTACGGTAGCCAAAATTCGCTTTCATACCCGCTGTTTTGCGGATATCTAATGTTTCGACATTTACTTCTGTATATCTTCGTAAAGATTGCATTAAAATGCTCTTTTTGATTTTCAGTTGTTCCAAATAATCAATATGTTGTAATTGACAACCACCACAGTTCTCATAATATGGACATTTTGGTTCGATACGACGATTAGATTGTCGTAAAAAAGCATCGATTTTAGCCAAAGCATATCCAGGCTTGATATCGATGATTTCCGCAATAACGGTCTCCTTTTCGATAGCTCCGGGCACAAATATTGCCAATTTATGGTAATAACCGATGCCTTCGCCATTAATACCCTGCTTACGGATATCAATTGTAATCTTGTCGCCTAAAGCGACGTTTTGTATACTATCCATTGTTATCACCATAATAATTATAACACATATTACATTAAAAAAGCATGTCGCTTGACATGCTTAATTTTTACTGGAGTAAGTGGAAACGAACTTCCCAACCATTTCTTTAATTTCGGCATTGTTCAAACTCTCAAAAGCTTGTTTTATATAATCAATGTCTTTATCGATTTCTTCAACCGCAAGTAGATTTTCGATAAAGATTTTTTTGTTTTCAGTTTTAATATGATTACTGGTTTTATCAACCAATAACTCTTCAAATAGTTTTTCTCCCGGACGCAGCCCCGTAAATTTAATATCAATATCGATGTATGGTCGTAATCCAGCTAACATAATCATTTTTTCGGCCATATCAATAATTTTGACCGGCTCTCCCATGTCAAGAATAAAGATTTCTCCACCCTTGGCAAATGTTGCCGATTGTAAAATTAAACTGACGGCCTCCGGAATTGTCATAAAATAACGAATAATTCTTCGATCTGTTACGGTAAGCGGCCCACCTTTCTCAATTTGCTTTTTAAATAAAGGAATGACAGAGCCATTTGATCCTAACACATTGCCAAACCGAACAGCCGAGTAATTTGTTTCCGAAATGCCGTTGAAGTGTTGTATGATCATCTCTGCAAAACGTTTTGTGGCTCCCATAACACTAGTGGGACGAACCGCCTTGTCACTTGATACCAAAACCATTTTTTGGACATGATATTCATTACATAGTTTCGCAATGTTATAAGTTCCTATTACATTAGTCCTTACTGCTTCAACGGCGGAGTCCTCCATCAAAGGGACATGTTTATATGCTGCGGCATGGAAAACCAATTCGGGTTTGAAATCCGCAAAAATATTATTCATCCGTTCGCAATTATACACAGATCCAATCAATATCTTGCGGCAAACCTGGTTGGGATCGTCTTGAAATTTGTGATTTAATTCCATTTGTAAATCATAAATTCCATTTTCGTAGATATCAATTAGCATCAATTCGAGTGGTTGTTTGGCAATAATTTGCCGAACTAATTCTGATCCAATTGATCCGCCGGCTCCCGTTATCAAAACTCGCTTTCCCGAAATAAATTCCGTTACGCCAGCACCATCAAGTTCAACAATATCACGCGAAAGTAAATCCTCAACATTAACCTCCAAAAGGGTTTTAGGGGCATCTTTTTTCAGTTCTTTAAATTTTGGCAAACGTTTAATTTTTACTGGTCGCTCGGTTACAATTTGAATAATCTCCTGAAACCGTTTGCCATCAATATTAGCAATGGCAATAATGACTTCTTCAATTTTTAACTCATCAATAAGTCTTGGTGTTTCCGAGATTGGCCCATAGATGGGCAATCCGGACATAATCTTCCCGATTTTCATGGTATCATCGTCGACAAAAGCAACGGGGTTTAGCAAGAGTTCCATGTTGTTTCGAATTTCATCATAAACTAGCTTTCCGCCAGCTCCTGCCCCAATCAGCAATGTCCTTTTTCCTGGTCGACCATTTTTCCTGAAAGTAAGATACTTTAGAATTCGTTTGAACATCCGCGTAAATATAAGCAAGACGGCCTCTAGAACTGAGGTGAACAATAGTACAAGTTCGGGAATGAATTGAAAATTGGGAATGGCCAAAAAGAAAACGGCGATTGTAATGTTGGTTAAAATAACCGCGACAAAAATACGGAATATTTCATCGAAGCCAACATTATCAAGCACCATTCGATAAAGTTTCATAAAATAGAAAACAATAATCTTAAATACAATTGCAAACGGCAATATTATAACCGCTTGCCAAAAATCATTCATCGTAAAGCGATCCGAAGCTGGAGTCGCAAGCGATATAAAGGCGAATATATAAGTCAGAGCTATACAGAGAGCATCAAGAAACATATATTGAACAACACGGATTCTTTTCATGTTATCGCCCGTTATCTCGCTATTATGATTTTTCACACCAAGACCTCCCAGCCGAAATCATATTTGGTTAAATAATTTTAACACGAAAATGTCGCAATATCAATATGCGAAGCCAACATAAAATAGATTTACTGATACGAATATTTGTTTGTTGGGATTGGGAAAAAACAAACCAGTAATTTGTCCTGGTTTGTTTATTTATTTAAAGGAATATCAAAGTAAAATAATACCGCATTTTCCAGATTAGTAACACCATATTTATATCCTAAATTTTCTAACGTAATCTTGACAATCGATAATCCTAATCCTTGTCCGCCGTATTCACGAGTTCGTGCTTTATCAACCTTATAAAAACTTTCCCAAATTCGGCTTAGACTCTCATCAGGAATGGGCTTCCCCGTATTTGTTACTTTTATTCGAATAGCTCCTTCTTCAAGAAATTCACTTTGAACACTGATAACTCTGTCACCGTCAATATGATTGATTGCATTAGACAGAAAGTTATTTAGTACGGTTTGTAAAGAATCATAGTCAGAATCAATGAACTGGTCATCTACTTCAACTGTAAGATTGACATTTTTTTCTGTCATTTTGAAAGAAAATAATTTAACCGTTTCATCAACTAAATCTTTCACCGAGAAATTAGAAATCAGTAGTTCATGAAACCCCGATTCTAATTGACTTATTTTTAACAAGTTCATAACTAATTTATTCATCTTGTTTGCCTCATCATCAATGATATTTAAATACTCGTTTGTATCATTTTTTGATAAGTCTGGCAATCGTAATGCTTCGGAATAACCGATAATGAGAGAAATCGGCGTTTTTAGTTCATGGGAAGCGTTGGCAATGAATTCTTTACGCATCATGTCAATGTTGGTTTTCAATTGGATGTCTGCTGCAAGTCGGTCGTTGGCCGCTTGTAAATCTTTTATTGATACTTCTAATTGATTGCTCATCCGGTTGATTGAATCGCCCAACACTCCAAGTTCATCAGAAGATTTTATCTTCACGCGTTTGTCAAAATTGAGATTGGCAAGGTCTTGTGTGACTTCGGTCATTTCTAATATAGGTCGGGTAAACTTGTTGCTATAGAAAAAAGTTCCTAGACCAGCTAAAACCATAAAAATAATACCGATAATAATGGTAAACTGATTGAAAATCTCAATACTGCCAGCAATTGATTGAATCGTGACAGTTAACACATAGTACAAATATAAATCATCATCTTGAAGTTGAGCCACACACAAAGCTACCATCGTCCGGTCATCTCCGGAAGGTCCAAGTCCTGGATTAATCTGGTCAATGTAGGCGATGTATGTTTCATCATGCATTACTTCAATTATCCGAATATCTTGTGTTGATGTTCCGCTGGTCGCAATTTCTTCAACGGTATTATAAATTTCCAACAAGAGCTCACCTTGAATCATAAACTCATTGCCGTAAACGGCATCCGCTACGCGTGTTGGATAATCGCCTGGTATAATTGGTGGTTCCACCGCCACATTCTGCTTCAAAATAAGCAGATTGAGATTATAGCGGTTTTCGATTTCCTCAAAAGCATCATCATCTGTTAATGGATTAAGACTGGATACCTCAGCGAAAGCTGATGTCAAATCGTTTTCCCGTGATTCAGTGTAAAAAGCTTCCAAATAGGTATTATTTAAAACAATCAGCCCAGCGATAAACAATAAAATAATCCCATAGGTAATAAGAAATAACCGACTTTTAATCGAGGTTGTCATTTTCGATATCCAAGCGGTAGCCAATGCTTCTAACCGTTGAGATATAAGTTGCCGCTTCTCCTAATTTAGAGCGTAGCTGTTTGATATGCGTATCAACGGTCCGTAAATCGCCAAAATAATCATAATTCCAGACCGCATTCAAAATTTTGTCTCGAGATAAAGCAATACCTTTATTATCAATGAAATACTTTAGCAATTCGAATTCTTTGGGAGTTAGATCAACTCGTTTTCCATTAACAAATACTTCGCGGGATAAAAGCGACATCTTTATCGTTCCAAAAAGCATTTCTTCAATGTCAACTTTATCACGCTTGATAATCTTGTTAATTCGAGCCATTAAAACCGAAGGAGAAAATGGTTTTGTAACATAGTCATCCGCTCCCAGTTTGAACCCTTTTAATTGGTCGTATTCGTCGCTTCTTGCGGTTAGCATGATTACAGGAACGGTTGAAAACTCCCTAATTCGTTCCAAAACAAACCAACCGTCATATTTTGGCATCATCACATCCAAGATAACCATATCGATCTTAGTTTTGGACTCAAACAGAAGATCAATTGCTTTCTCGCCGTCTTCTGCTTCAATTACTTTATATCCTTCACGAAGCAGAAATTCGGCTAACAATTTTCGAATTCGAAATTCATCATCCGCAACTAAAACATTAATATTTCTCATAATTCCATCACACTTCCTTTAAAATAAAAGACTTGTAAAAGTCTGAATGTAAACATTATATTTTTATACTGGCGCGCTGCTTCCCAGATCGGTATGGATCAACAAACGTCAATCCATACTAATCCAGAAATAATCCAAAGCACAGAAAGATCAGATATAGGGGGAGAAGTGAGGTCACTGAAAACTTTGGACTTATAGCATCATTATATTTGACATTTGTGGTTATTATGTGATGTTAACCCATGATATTAAAAAAGTGATAGCAATCATATAACACCAATGTCAAAAAACGTTTTTGTCGGTTGTTGTTTGTCATTGCCTATTGATTGCCAACTCATTAGCAAAAATCTTGTGAGCAACAATAATTCCAAATTTTTTTTCAATCATTGAGAACGCTTCTTTAAGTCCGTAAGAACGAAAATTATGACTATCAGAAGCCACAAAATCAACCAAGCCTTCTTTAATCAAACGCAATACCATTTTTTGAACTGAAAACCCGTATTTTCCTAAAATGGCCGTCGCATTGATTTGAATCAATCCACCCATTTCATGAATGGTTTTATAATCAGCATACTTAACATAGTCATATCGCTCCGGATGGGCAATGACTGCTTGATAACCAATGGTTTTCATATTGTAAATAGCCTCGGCGATATCTTCTTCTTCCACTTCGCCCATTGCGAACTCTAACAATACAATGTTTGTGTCGCCAAGGGGAACTACGATTTGATTCTGTAAATCTTTTACAGTAGCTATCGTATAATAGATTTCGTTTCCCAAATGCAAACGAATCGGATATCCTGCTTTTTTTACTTCAGTTACAAAGGTGTCAAAAATGACTTTATTTTGTTGGTACTTGGAAAGATAATTGCGAAGTCTCATATAGTGCGGTGTCAAAAACAAATCGGTGACGCCAGCCAAAGCCGCTGTTTCAACCATTTTCAACGAGGCTTCAATATTTGGCGAGCCATCGTCGACAAAAGGCAATACATGTGTATGAATATCAATCATGATTGATGCCTATTTAGTATCCGAATGGTCATCAGAATAAGCATACTGATATTGATATCCGTGATAGCCTTTGCTTTTACGGAAATCAATATTGGCTAAAACACCACCAATAATATAAGCATTATTTTGTCGCAAAATCTTTAATCCTTCTTTAGCGTCATCTTTCTTGGTTCGGTTGTAAGCAATGATGTAGATTACTCCATCAACATGTTTGCTAATGATAACCGAATCTGTGACCGAAAGGACTGGTGGGGAGTCGATAACGATGAAGTCGTATTCGGTCCGCAAAGATTCAATCAGTTGGGTCGTTAACGATGACTCCAAGACTAAATGCGGATAAGATATTCGTTTACCTGATAATAAAAGATCAATTTTTGTTTCATCATGGATAATTAAATCATGATAGTCAACATGATTTGTTACATAATCATAAAATCCCGCATCATTAACTTTATGAAAAGCACGGTGGATTTTTGGTCGGCGCAAATCAAAATCCAAAATAATGACTTTTTTGCCTTTTTCCGCTAGTACAGCCGCAAGATTAATTGATGTTGTGGTTTTTCCGTCTTCTGGGGTCGCAGAGGTACATTGGATGACTTGCATCTTCCGATCCAAAGATGCTAAGGAAATATTCAATTCGAGTTTTCGATATGCTTCCGCTTCAATGCTGTTTGGTGATTCTAAAACGACATTTTTATATTGAAAAAATTCCATTTAGTCCACCAGCTTTCGTTCTTTAATTGTTCCCGGTACGGCGGCGATGACATTGATGTTCAAATATTTTTCCATCTCGGCAGTACTCTTGAACTTGTTATTGAAAAGTTCTTTGACAAACACAATTCCCAGTGATAATACGATGCCAATTAAAAAACTGATAACGATATTGAGAACTTTGTTAGGAGCGCTTGGATTATTCACATTTGGTGCTACTGCGGGAAGCATTTGTTTAATTCGATCTTTCAAGAACATATAGTCATTAGCAATTTCTATACTATTTACAACGAGTTGATTGGCGATTTCTTGCGCCATTTCCGGGGACTCATCGACAACCTCGATAGTCACAATGACACTACTGGTAGTTGAAGAAAGGGTAATGGCTTCCCGAAGTTTAGCATAACTGTAGTCTAAAGTGGGGATATCTTCTAAAACGCTTTCTAAAACGAGATCACTTACAGCAAATTCTTTGTAAGTAACAATCAATTGTTGCGCAAGCGTAACAGCTTGTTGATCTGTGAGATCGGTCGTATCCGTATCAATTTGAATCATAATTGATGTTTCAGCGGTATATTCGGGATTAACAATAACAAAGGTATAGACCACCCCAATTACGGTTACCCAAAGTGTTATCAAAAACACTAAAGTGATATTACTCCAAACAATCTTAAGTAATTCCGAAAATGTAATTCCTTCTTCAGCGATGACGTCCTGTTGCTTCATCTCATCCATAATGATATCTCCTTTAAATGGGAAGCATTTAATGATCCCTTTTATTTTACACTAATACCGACAATTATTCAATCGAGAAACTTGGTTTTGAAATCTAGATAATTATGACTCCTGCTATCAAAGCGATTATTCCTAAAACAAAGGTATATATGCTAAAATACACGAGTTTACCTCGGCGAAACCAAACAAATATGTACTTAAGAGAAAATAAGGTCGCAAAGAAACTAAAAATGGTTGCGGCGAGATAGTAAAAATACGACCAAGTATCACTGATGTTAAACCCTAAGTCAAAGGTCGAAGGGCTTGCGGCCCATTCAATGAAATACTTGGCAAACGACCCCAAAGATACCGGGATATATAGCATAAACGAAAACACCAAAACGGTTTCCATTGATAATTTGCGCATTAACCCTGTTGATGTTGTAATTCCGCTTCGAGAAAGACCCGGTATTGGGGCAAACATTTGTCCAATACCAATCATGATTGCATCACGAACAGTTATTTCTTGACGTCCGTTCACAAATGAAGCATTTCTAACAATATACAATAATGTTGCCGTAATCAAAAGTCCCACACCAACAATTACCAGTCGATGATCAGCATAAATAGAATTGATGGAGCTGGCTAAGAAGAACCCTGATAGACCAATAGGAATTGAGGCGATAACGATGTTCCAACAATAAAGGTAATCGGCTTTGGTTGCTTCTCGTGTTGATGGTTTAAAAATATAAAGAACAAAGTTTTTAACAAGACGAAAAATAATTTTACGAAAGTGGATGAGAACGGCAATCAAAGATCCAAGATTGATAAGGATAAAAAATAAAATTCCTTGATCTGTATCAATCTTTAACAATGATTGAACAATCGCAACATGTCCAGATGATGAGATTGGCAACACTTCCGTCAACCCTTGAACAATACCAAGCAGAACATATTTAATAAAATTGGTGAGATTTTCCAATTCCGTCATGATTATAATCATATTCATGTTCATCCCTTTCTAATATATTACCTTTAATATCATATTCTTTATGCTTGTATGACTTATGTGAGGTGACAAAATCCGATTATTTAAAAAGGAATAATAATATCGATAATGCCCCCGCCCCAAAGCAATAGAGACTGAAATATCGCAACTTTCCCGTTTTAAAAATCGGCTTGATAATTAAGAATCCCACGGCTGTAAAAATCACGGATGCAAAGAAGGCAACGATGTAGTAGATATAATATTGGGTTCCTAGTGTTTCAAAACCAGTCGTAAAAATTTTGGCAACTAAAATACCCAAAGATCCGATTGATAAGGGAATATATAATAAAAACGAAAAGCGAATCGCTGAATCAATGTGAACATCGTTACCAAGAGCGGCGACTGTCGTCATTCCCGAACGAGAAACGCCTGGCAATGGTGTAATCGCTTGAACGATACCAACAAGGAATGCGTCTTTATAAGAAATTTCTTTGTGTCCTGATAGAAATCGTCTTTGACTTACAAATAACAACACCGTGGCGGTTAACAATAAGCCAATACCCGAAAACAATCCCCCATAAAGAATTAATCCTTGATCAATTAAATCGCTTAGCAAAAAACCAGTGAGTGCCGCCGGGACTGTAGCTATTCCTAATTTTAAAACGAAGAGGAACTGTTGTCTGTCAATCGTTCGCATTTTGGGATAAAAAATATAACGAAAAAAACCCACAATCATCTCTCGGAGATCCTTTCGATAAACAAAAAGAAACACCACTAATGATCCGGAATTTACCAAAATCATAAACAACAAGCCTTCATCAGCCTGTAAATCGAGCAACAATTTGAAAAGCATTACATGTCCACTTGATGAAATCGGTAGCACCTCAGTCAAACCTTGAATCATACCGAGGATAAAATACTTTAGTAATTCAAGAAAATCAAAAGTCGTATTTAAAATCATATTTCCTCCGGCAAATAATCTTCAACCTAATTTATCAATATTTTACTATATATGCCATGCTAATACAATATTGGTAAAAGAAAAAGCCGGGTTTTTCATGAAAGCGGCTTTTCTTCACTGTTCATTGTTTAATTTCAGTCAACCAAAGTCCGTGTAAGTTACAAAATTCGAAAATTTTAATATTTTCTTCCGGTTTGATAGTAAAAACAGCCGATGGCTCAATTCCGGGTTCAAAAGTCCGAATTTGATACGTGTTGTCCTGAGCAATGAATAACCATTGAATGTAATGTTCCGGTAACATTGGATGCAAGACGCTTCCGACCGTTACCTTAATCTGTTCATAGTTGATTCTTTCAACTACCGGAAGGTGTTTCTCACTCCCGACATCCTGAGTTTTTGGCTGTAAAAGCGTCATTTCTTCACCACAGCAAGTTAAAGTTCCTCCACCAAAATAAGTATAAACTATCCGTTTACAATGTTTGCAATAGAAAATATTCATACATAACCTCCTGTTTTTGAAAATGTGATCAAATAATATTGTAGCACCTTTACAAAATAGAATAAAGGGGTCGCTAAATAATTTATATATCAGAAATTGCTATTACTCTTCGGGAATGCTTTCATATTCGGCTACGATTTCCGCAAATAAATCTTCATCTTCGACCGTGGTTACATAATATTCTTCTGTCTCTTCATCAACATCTAACTCTAATATAACCAGTCCCGCATCCGCTTCAGATACTTCTTTAGCATTAATCTTTAATAGTTCTAAAACCCCGTACACCATATCATGTAACGGAATAACCGCAAGCTGAGCCATTTCAAAAGTGTCGTTGTTGTCATCGGTCATGATAATATTTTCACAATTGTCTTCGCTTAAAATAGCTTCAATAATTTCTTTATCGTTCATAATATCCCCCTAATAATGGTTCGTGATTTGTTCGGCAAAGCCAAGCAGACCATCGACTTCAATCTTGGTGCCATCGTCCAAAATAGCATATCCATAAAACTTGCCAAAAACTTGATGTCCTAAATTCTTAATAATGATTGCATTCATTGTGTCTTGGCGATCAATTAATGGTTCCATAACCATTTCAAACCGGTGGTCATTAGAAGTAAATTTCCACGGCTTGAGAAAATCCATTTGATCGATAATAAACTCCACTCGATCAAACTTATGGGCTTTTCCTTCATAAAAAATCATATTTTCCGAAGCTTTTGTTGTGTCGCCAAACCCATAACCGATATTAAACCCAAAGCGCTTACCAGCAACTAGTCCCGATGCACTACCCCAATACCATGTGTTTTTATACGTCCACACGCCTCGACCCCAATCGAGCACTGAAAATGAACTTGCTTTGTTAAAAAGATAAGTCGCATCGCCAATTGTAACTGTTCCAGATGTTGGCATACAATTAATTTTCTGATTGTAATAAAAAGCTTTTGGTTTTTCTTTCCATGGGGTTGCGATGACCATTGATTCATCTTTAAGGTCATCGATAACAAGATTGACATTTAAATCTTGATTTGGTAAAAAATTTACGATTTTAGCGACTAGCTTTCGCTCGTCATCATGACGGATAAATTCAAAATGATAGTCTTTGGAATCAAAGATTATATTTCCCGTTTCTGATGACTCTGGCATTTTGATTTTGCCGAAGGTAAACCAAAGCAATTTTGTTTTTTTATATACAATTTTCCGTTTGAAATCAAAGAAAACCGCACTAATCATCGCACTATAACTCAGATCAGCGATTGTAACCGAAATTCCATAATCATCGTTTAAAGTAGCATAATAATCCCATTCTTTAATTCTCCACCCGGAGGCTTTTATCGCTTTTCGCGAATATTCAAACAAAAGATGTTTAGCATATCCCGGATTGGTCAAATGTCCGTTTTCATCCAGCAGTCTTTGCTTTTTTAAGATTTCGTTTTGCATAAAAATGTCCTTTCATATTGAAAATGTGATTCTTCAGTTCCATTATACTGCACTTGCTCTTTTTTATGGTTAATTTTCTGATTATCATGTTTCTTTATGTCAACTTTATCGCATCGTCAGCTTTGTTATGATGCAATAATTGTTTTAATAAAGAGGGAATAAAAGGAATTGATAACACGATAAAAGATAAAACGGCCATAAATCCCCAAAGTGCCAATTTGCCGTATTCCAGCAAAATGAATTGGAAGGGAAACCCAAAAGCTCGGTTTAAAAACATCATGTCGGTATCCCAAATGGCATTAGCGACGATAGCAGCCACCGCAAATCCAACCATTGTTAAATACGCCCGTGGGTAATGTCGATAATTAGGAACATACACTTTTCCAAACAGCATATACAAGGAAAAAAACACCATTGATCCATGATATACAAAACTGATAATCGGATACCAATTTTGTTCAATTGGCAACCACGATGCTGGTGTCCCATCCAAAACTGTCGATGGATATGCAAGCATCGATAAACCAGCGAATAACCCGATGGTAAAACACCCAGGTTTAAAGAAGTCAGCTATTTTTTGAGGAGCGAAAGCCACAACCGGCATTAGATAAATTGATACACTACATAATTGAAAAGGTAAAGCCCAAGTTGGATAACTGCCACCAGCATCATAGATAGCTATAGACTGTTTGGCAACCTCCATTAACAATAAGATAATCGTCGCGATTTGAAGGACTTTTCGTTTTTTAGTTTTCTTAAAAATTACTGTCGTCAATACTAAAATCAATGCCACAATAAAAAGCGTTCCCAAAGTCCCAATCAAATGTTTAGGACTAAATGGAGTAAATGGAACTGGGTTGGTGACAATATACAAAAGCCGTATTACAAACAAGAATTATCCCTCTTCTCTTATTTAATCCAATCGAAAAAATATAATTATCGCTTTCTATCCAAAACTTTAATAACTGCTTTAACTATATCCTCGGGGGTCATTTCATATTCTGGCAAAAGAAAATTAAGTTTCCCGACTTGTCCAAAACGATCTTTAATCCCGATGGCTTCCATCGGGAATGGATCATTAGCCGATAGAGCTTCGGCAACTGCCGAATACAATCCCCCGATAATATTGTGATTTTCACAAGTAACGACTGCTTTCGTTTTCTGTACTGAAGCTAATATCGTATTAATGTCTATCGGCTTTATCGTATGGGCGTTAATGATTTCTGCATTAATATTCGCCTTTTTCAGTATTTTAGAAGCTTCTAAAGCCGCTGATACCATTATTCCCGATGCAATAATCGTCACATCTTTTCCCGTTTCGATTATATCGGCAGAAAACATATCAAAATGGTAATTATCTTTGAAAACCGGCGTCGGGACTTTTCGAAACATGCGAATATACATTGTTCCTACATATTTTAGTATTTGTGGAAATGCTTTGACAAGTTGGGTATTGTCTACCGGCTCAAAAATAACGATATTAGGAATACTTCGAATAACCCCAATATCTTCGACTGACATATGCGTTCCCCCATTATATTCAGCCGTCAATCCTGGGTCGCTACCGATTATCTTGACATTCTGCTGGGCATACAAACAACTAATAGCGATTTGGTCGCAAACCCGTCGTGTCGCAAAAGGAGTAAAAGTAGCCACAAACGGAATCATTCCATAGCTGCTCATTCCAGCGGCAATGGAAATCATGTTGGCCTCAGCGACACCAACATTGAAAGCCCTTTTTGGATATTTAGCATCCAAAGAAGCGCGACCATTCGCTTTGCATAAATCGGCGTCAATTAAACATATCCGCTTATTTTTGGCCATTGCTTTATCTAATTCATTGGCAAAAACTTGCCGCATTTCCATCGTTTCATACATCATAATCACCTACTCCAATTCTTTCAAGGCCATTGCGACTTGGTCTTGAGAAAGTGGCATGTTGTGGTTTGCATATCCCGCTTTTTCGATGAAACTGACACCTTTACCTTTGATGGTATTTAATATTATCATCGTTGGTTTTGATCGGGATGTCTTTGCTTTAATAATGGCCGTATCGATTTGATCGGGGTCGTTGCCATCACTAATCTCGATGACGTTCCAACCAAACGCTTTCCATTTTTTTGAAAGCGGATCAACACAGTTGATATCGGCAGTGAAACCATCGATTTGCGCGTGATTGTTATCAGTAAATGCGATTAGATTATTCAGTTTAGCATTTCCAGCGAACATTCCTGCTTCCCAAATCTGTCCCTCTTGTGATTCGCCATCACCAATAATTGTATATATTATAGCGTGATCCTTGACAATCTTGCTGGCTTTGGCAACGCCAACGGCACAGGAAAATCCTTGTCCTAATGATCCTGTTGTCATGTCTACTCCAGGAGTAAGGTTCATATCACAATGGCTTGGCAAGCTAGTATGAGGACGATTAAGTGTTAACAGCCATGATTTATCAAAATATCCTTTATCGGCCAAAACAGCATATAATGCCGGTCCACTATGGCCTTTGCTAATAATTAAGCGATCGCGCCCAGGCATTTTAGGATTGGCAGGATCGATGTTCATATGTTTATAGTAAAGAACAACCAATACATCAACAATCGACAGTGAACCACCAATGTGGCCAACACCTAGTGATCCAATTGTTTCAATGGTTGATCGACGAATCGCTTTAGCTTTTTCTTTAAAATTCATAGTAACCCTTCCTTTCGATGAATAACGTTTATATTGTACCAAAAAAACCCCTTTTGGTCAATGTAATCGGGATGCATCAACATGATTTTTAATATTGCCTTTCAATTTCAAAGTCTTTTGTTATCAACTAATTTAAAAAGCGCTAATCCAAGCGTGATTGTCATATCAAAATCTAAGTGTGATATAATAAAATTATATAAAATTAAGGAGATGAGTAAATGGACTATTCCCTTCCAGATTCAGTTCGTCGACAAATCATCGCAATGCAAAAAGGGGAAATTACTGAGCATTATGTATACCTAAATATTGCCAAGCGAGTAAAAAACCCCAAAAATAGAGCTATCTTAAAACAAATAGGTGCCGACGAGTTGAGTCATTATAATCTATGGACTGAATTTCTCGGTGTAACCGCAAAACCTACCTACTGGAAAATCATTTGGTATGGAATTATAAATTTTCTTCTTGGTTATACCTTTACGCTTAAAATTATGGAGCGCGGTGAGAAACGTGCCCAAATTAATTACATCGAAATATGCAACTACGTCGCTGATGCTGAACGTATCGCTCACGATGAAGACATTCATGAAAAAGAATTAATCGATTTGCTGGATGAAGAACGATTGAATTACGTTGGATCCATGGTTCTGGGCTTAAACGATGCTTTAGTGGAATTAACCGGTGCTTTGGCCGGTTTAACATTTGCCATCACTGACACCCGACTTATTAGCCTCTCTGGGCTTATCACTGGCATTGCGGCCAGTTTTTCGATGGCTGCCAGTCAATATCTTAGTGCGAAAGCCGATGGTCGCAAAGATGCTTTAAAATCATCTGTGTATACCGGCATTGCCTATATTATTACCGTTACAATTCTTATTATGCCGTATTTATTGATTCAAAACAATCGTTTCTTGGCTTTGGGAATTATGTTAGCATCGGTAGTAATAATTATCTTTGGGTTCAACTACTACATTTCGGTGGCAAAAAATCTCAACTTCAGGAAACGTTTCTTCCAGATGATTGTAATAAGTTTAGGGGTTGCATCTTTATCTTTCTTAATTGGTACAGTCGTCAAAATGGTGTTGGGAATCAATATATAATCATACAACAAAAAAACCGTTTCCGAATTATCGGAGACGGTTTTTTGTCTTTATATGTTACTGTGCATCGTTATTGTTCATTTCGATGACAATGATTGATGCCCCAGTACCCGCTTCAACTTCATTAGCGATTTCTAAGTATCGGGGTTGATCTGGCATCGGAATTGGGCCGTTAGCATATAGCACTCCAGCAACTGCTTCTGCAACAGTTAAATCCTGTTCTGGGTCAGTTGCGACCGCCATTGCTGCTTGAGCGGCTAAATCAAGGCTTGGCAAATTGTAGAAAGCAGCGATATAAACCATCTGCGCAGCTTGAGATTGAGTAACGCCATAAGCTGCGTATGTAGTCATCAAATATGTAATAGCATCAATGAAGGCGAGTGGATCAGAATAATCGCCAACGATGAATGCGAAAGCTCCACCTGAACTTCTTGGATCAGTACTGATAAAGTCAAACGCTCTTTCGATTGATGTAATGCTATTATTTGTATCTTCAAAATCCATTGCCACTTCAGATCCGACACCATATTTACTTACATCTATTTGCGCCATACATAGGATTACCAAGTTCATCTTTTCGGTTTCCAAACCTGTAACATCACTGATAACGGTTTTGATGATTGTTTTTCCCAGTGGTGATATTCCGGTTTCAACCATTGATTTAATACTTAAAGCTAAACTGGTTTTGCCATATGCTTTGAACCAAGCTTCTTCACCGGAAACCCAGTTATTGACTTGGGTAGCATTATCAAGATAAATGTACGGATCTTCAATGCCTATAGTACCATGGCGAGTATCTTCCACATGGATGGCGGCTCCACCGGATTTATCGATAATTGAGTTTGTCACGGTAACACCGGTGATTGCCCAGCCATAAACACTGTTAGCCCACGAATCTTCAGCGTGAACATAATCTAAATTCATATACAATGGTTCTTCAGCGGAATTTTGTCCATAGATACAACTGAAGAAAGCAATTGTTGTATTGCTGACATTGAGATTGTTAAAGAAGGCTTCGCCTGCCCGTGGCATAACTCCGCAAAGACCGCCGGAGTTTCTGGACATCAACGCCTCTTGTGATTCAATAGTTTCGGTATCCGCATAGTTAACGCTAGGCGTAACCGTATTACCAATAACAGTCAAGTTATTAATGGTGAACCGATTGTCATTGGTGATAGCATCTTTAACGTCTTGAACAAAATAGTAGATAATACTGATTTGTACACTTACAACATCAAAAGCGCCTTCAAACCCAGTAGTAGTGAAACCACCATTTGGATCGCTGTTAACATTACAAAATGGCAGGTCAGATCCATCAATAGTGAAGTAGTTTCCATTGACAACAAAATTATCATCATTGATTCCTGTTCCTAACCGCATGTAGACGTTGCCGCGATAATGAGCTCCATCTTCATCAGTGAAAGAAACACCGTTGTCTTCAGGAGTAGCAATGCCATTCATCGGGGATCCATCGGCGTTGATTTGGTTGGCATTTAAAACAGCGATAATATCAGAGTGCACGTTGATAATATCCACGTTCAAATCTGAGAAGTAAAGTTTCATTTGTTCGTTGGTAAAAACATTATAACCGTTATTTACAGTGAAAACAAAAGTTACTAATGGGACTGTGACCATTGTGGCCTGATATTTTGGCGCGATTTCAACGCGGAATTCTTGGCCATTAGCCAAACTCTTGAAATCAAAGTATCCAACTCCTGATGCCGATTCGCTGACATAATTCGATAACTCAGCGCCCTCAAGAAGAACCCATTCCACTTCTGCTTCTGGATCAGTCTCGTGTAAATAGAAGTTATAGACCAATTCACACATAGCTGCATTTACGCGTGATCCCATGCGATCTAAAATGGTCAATTCAAAATGGAAATCATTCATTGATCCAACCAGATATGGTGTAACCGTATTATTTACATAAGGATCGTTACTATCATTTTCGTCTTCTAAGAAGGCAACATCAGCGGTATAATCCGCTAAAGAGTCACCCAAAGCGAATGTTCCCACAAATTGAACGATTTTCCCGTAATATGTCTTTAATCCAGAAGGTGTTTGGACTCGGAAACGGAAAGTGCCGGGTGTGTTGCCAATACTTAAGATATTGTCCTGTGGGACTGACGCATATTCTCCACCCGACAGAATTGAAAAGATATAACTGCTATTGAAAGTATAATCCATGTCGGTATAGAAAACATAAGTTGTTCCTTCTTCGGCATATTCAACAATGTAATAATCGCGAATTTCTGTTTCCAGCACTTCACCAAGGTCATCGGTTTGGGCTTGAACTGCGATAGTAAAAGTGAAAGTTTCGGAATTTAGACTGGAAGTGTTTGTCGTCTCATTGCCATTGGCAATGATGATGACTGAGTGCGTTCCCGGTAAAATCAATCTTCCGTTACTAAATGTGTAGCTGGGATTAGCAGGATCGGTAACAGTAACGATTGTTTCGACTCCGTCGATAATAATTGTATATGAAACGGGATAGAAAGTTAAATCGATGGGTTGCTGATCCCAAGCAATTTCTTGTCCGGTTACCGTGATGCCTGTCGGAGCTTCAAATTCTTCAAGATCAAGCCATTGAGCATAAAGGACAATGGACCCGCTTGCGGTTAATGTTGCAAATGAAGTTGTGGAAAGATCATATTGTGTTCCTCCAGCCGTTTGATTAAACCAGCCAAGGAAGACATATCCGGGTCTTTGAAGCGAGTTAAGACCGGAACTTGCCGAAAACATCGGTAGATCAATCTCTTCTTCGGAAAAGTTATCTTCGGTAATATAATAAATGACCGTGCTTTGATTCATCAAAATTAGAGTTTTTACCGTAGTTTCATAGTAAATAATATGAACACTGATGTTGTCAGTAATATTTGAAAAGTCGCTATGATCCCAAGCAAAGTAATATCCTACCGTATCGGGAAGACTCGGGATTTGGTCTGGGGTTAATGCCCCACCATATGTCACATTAACTATAATTGGTACTCCAGGTTCAAAGTGGTCAGTATCCCAAACAATAGGCGTAAATGATACATTCAGCGTTTTCAATTGATAAGTAAGATCGATAGTTGTTGCCGCGGCAGTAATTGTATATGATGATCCAACATAAGCCACGCCATTGATTTCCATGCTGACAAAATCATACCCAGTAACTGATTGTGATGGTGTATAAATCATTCCCGGAACCATCTGTCGTGTAATTGAATAATCCGATGTGTCCCCACCAACAAAAGTGATGTTGAAGGTGATTGGATAAACATCCACACCTGATGTAAGGTCCCAACCAGCATATAAGGACATACCATTAAGCGGCATTTCCGAATTATCAGTAAAGATATAAGGAATTGTGCAATCTTCATCGGTAAACCAACCGGCAAACGCGAATCCATCTCTTGTTGGGGCTGTTGGTTCAGCGATGATTGATTTATATGCAGCATTGACCAAGACATTGGTCGCCTCACCGCCCAAAACGAAAGTAATTGTATACGTGTTTGGAGTGAGATTTAGATAAATGATGAGGTTTTGTTCGACGCTAGAAAAATCGGCACTCCAGTTATCATCGGTAAAATAGCCTTCAGGAACTACATATTCTGGCACTTCCGCCGAAGTATGCCATTCAACCTCTTGAGTGTCAATCATGTTGCCTAAAACCCAAAAACTGACAGTATAAACATTAATATCATAATAGAAAATGATAGTAATGTCAGACTCAGTGATTGCCTCTCCAAATGTATAACCGCCATGATTACCTGAGTATGTATAACCATCAATGATGTCGGCAGTTGGAACAGTAGGAATGTTTCCGCCATAGATAACATCAACCGAACCAAGTGAAGATGCTACCAAAATATCCTCATTGAACTCATCTTTTCCCAATGAATTCATATATGTGACGGTATAATAAATGTCTTCGTAGACTGGTGTAACGGTCAAATTGCTGGTAATATTTGTGAAATTAGTGATGGACCAAGCGGCCGTTTTACCAGTAATTGCTGGAACCGTGGGGATAGTAGTCAAATCATGTCCGTATGAAACGGGATAAGTATATAATGTATCGTTGTTTGCATCTTTAAAAGTAATAGTGAAATCAATAATGACAAACCGGGCGGTGATGGTTTGATTTGCGGCAATATTTGTGCCATCCGTGACCGTATTACCAACAAACCAACCCGTAAAAGTATATCCGGTTTTTACTGGGTCAGCTGGTAAAATCGCATTCCCACCATATTCAATAACTTGCGGTTCTGAATCAACGCCATCAACACTAATGACAACATTATAAGTCAATTTTGTCCATTTAGCATACAATGTTATACTAGTAGTCACAGCCGCTGTGTTATCAAAGATAGTAGTCAAATCGGCATCAGTATACCATTCAACGAATGTATGACCGGCTTTAACTGGATCAGCCACGGTAATGTCGGTCGTATTGATATTGACGGTGACCGCCTCCATGACATTTCCACCATTAGTTTCAAAATTAATTGTTACCGTTTCGGTAACACAGCCCCCTAATACGGAAGCAACAATTATCGCTATTGCGATGAAGCTCAAGCGAATTATTTTCTTCATTTTTTCTCCTTTTATACGTTATATTTTTTATCATATATGCAGATTAATGGTTATATTTACATTGCATCTGGATCATCGTCGATAACATCACCACTCCTTTGAAATAGCAAGATTACTTCATCTTCTAGCCGTGAATAGGTATCATATACTTTGACTGTAATGGAGATTTTGTTATTAATTAACCGGATATCGGAATAAGCAACAAAAATCGACATAGTTAAAATGTCAACGCTTGTAAATACTCCTCTTTGTAAATCGCCAGACACCATCGGAATTACAAGCAAGTTATAAGTGGCGTCGGTTTCCGGATCAATCATCAGTGGGATGTCGACAGAATCGCCAGCATTGAAAATGGTTTCATTCACATAGATGATTTTATCCCCATCAAGATTTTTAGCATCGTATTTAATGATTTCTAAATGATTGAGGGTAATATAATCCACGCTATACTCAGGCAGATTACCGATAGTACTGATAGCTAAAACCGATAAAGCGAAAATTGCAAATACAAGAATAACGACAAATTTCTTTTCCATGGATTGAGCCCCCCCTTTCCCTTTTTAAAATTCAATGTCGATAAAGTAACTTTTTAAATAACTATCAAACAAATATAATGAACCAGCAAGGAAAGCAGCCGCAATTGCGATAATTCTTATCCAGCCAGTAACATAATTTTCAATTAACATAGCACCCGATACTATTCCAAATAAAACGCTGATGATTAATCCAATCGTGATTGACTTGGTGATGTTGTCATTTTTGGTCAGCGATCCCGTCGAAGCATACTCACTCAATTTAGGATTCATGAGATCGATTTTAAATGACATAAGAATATGTCCGAAATTAACTAGAATAACGACCGTAAAGATCAACCAGATAACTGCATCATCAAAATGTGGCAATACAAACCCACCAATTTTTTCAATCAAGTTCGGGAAGATATCAGTGAGAAACGGTAGATGAGTCGCCATATACGGAAATAAATGTTCTAATATCAATGGCAAACCATAATGGAAAACAACGAAACCAGCTAAAATGATCAGTGTCGAAAAAATTAGGTTGAACATGATTTTAGCCCAACACATAACCCGCGTGTCGCTTGGCGCCATTTTTAATAAAACAAATTCGTTGCCCTCCACCGATATCGCCGATGCTGAAGCGGTATTGGAAGCCGTAGCTAATAACAAGCTGATTAAGATATCACAGGCAAAAACTAAGTTATTTCCGAAACTCGAACGATTAATTCCAACATAGACATAGTTAACAATGGTTATGATAAATGGGAAAGCAATAATTAAAATATAATTGGTAAACATTTCGTTTAGATTCCGAATTGACAATAGCCATTCCTTTTTCATGAATGTCCAAAACAAATTGTGGTTGACAACGTTTCGAACCTTATGCAATTTCTTCTTTTTCCGTTCTGATGAATGTGTTGCCAAACTGAAAAAGACCGGGCGCGAAACCAATAAAACCAATCCTGCAAGCACCAAAACGACAACAATTAGAATGCTATAATTTAACAAAACGTCTACACCGAACATTAATTTGCCAATGTTGGCATAAATCAGGGCAAACTCAGCACTCACCGACATCAACTTCGTCACCCATATGATAAACGAGTTGAACAAAGCTCCAATTCGAATTGGTTGAGGTATAATAACAAGCAATAACATAAAACCAATAAATACAATAATAAAAGCAATGAAGAAGAGAATTATTCGCAAGATACTTTTATTAGTTAAAAAACGACGGATATACATTAATGGAATCGAAAGCAAGGCTGCGATTAATACTGGCAATAATGGCAAAATAACTGCCATCAAGATGATATTGAGAAAATAGAATACTCCAAGATTATTGATATAACCAATTCCAATTAAAAGCGGAACCAAGAAAAACAGGTTCTTCATAAACTCATTGATATAGAATACCAAAAGTTTACTGACAAAAATCTCGTTGTGGCGAGCCGGATATGATAACAATATCTGATTGTCTTTTGACATATATAAGTCTGTCATCAATCCGTTTGTACACGCAATGATACTTGCCAATTGGGTCACAAACAGAATAAAAATCGTAAAATCCATTTGGACGGGTATGTAAAAGAAACTATTGTTTAACACAAATGCGGCTATGATTACCGCTGTAATGATAATAAAAATTAGTAATTTCATCGCCATTGAGGCGATGAATCGTTTGGTATTAGTAATTTTGAACTTCATTTTGTTGCTTAGTTGCAACATAGTTAAAACCCAAAGCCGCTTAAGCATGTCTGGTTACCTCGTTTCTTGAGGTTTATCGACATACTTCATGTATAAATCTTCAAGCGATTCACCTTTGTCACGTAATTCGTTAATAGAGAATATTCCATCAAGTTTGCCGTGACTAATAATGGCAATTCGATCACAAATCTTTTCCACAACTTCAATGACGTGGCTAGAGAAGAAAACGGTATTGCCCTTATTCGCGTGTTCGCGCATGCAATCTTTAATTTGGAAAGAACTGGTTGGATCTAATCCAGTAAGTGGCTCATCCAAAATCCAAACTTTGGGATTATGAATCAACGAAGCAATGACTACCAGTTTTTGTTTCATGCCGTGCGAATAACTTTTAATCTCGTTGTCAATAGCTTCTGCTAAAGAAAAACGATTCGCATAATATGTTAGTCTTTCGTCGCGGTCTGCTTGATTAACCAAATAAAGATCGGCGACATAGTTAATGTATTCTCTACCCGTTAGACGTTCATATACTGCGTGATTATCAGAAACATATCCAATATTAAGTTTTGCCTCTAACGGCTGGACCTTTATATTATAACCGGCGATTAAAATTTCACCTTCGGTAATTGATTGAATTCCCACTAAGCTTTTTATCGTTGTCGATTTTCCTGCACCATTATGACCCAAGAAGCCGAAAACTTCTCCCGCGTGAACATCTAGTGAAAAGTCATCAACAGCTTTAATTTTTGAATTACCGTAACGTTTGGAAAAATGCGTAATTTTTATCATATCGTTGGTTATCGGAACCGTTTGTTCTTTCATGCTTTTTCCTCCTAGCGACTCGCGTAGTTTTAACATGTCTTGTTTGCGCATCCGTCTTCTAATCATTAAAGCGTAATGTTGATCAGAAACCCGGAATAATGCATCGTAAACCGACCAATTGATAAACATCAGGATTATGAAAACTACATACACCAACAATTGATATAACCAAAAGAATCTGAAGCGTAATCCAAAGGCAAAAATATCGAGAACAAATTTGTTTTGGAAAGGCTCGGCGTTAATTTTCGAAGTGAAGAAGTCGCCATATAGGAAAAAGTAATCCGTCGATTCATAATTATTAAACCAAGCATTTAGAAATGCAACTAGGACAAAATAGATTGTGAAAATATAGATTGCCTTATACATCATCTTAAGCGTTGGCCTTGGGAATACTTTCAAGGCAACCCCCAAAATCGGTAATGTGAAAGCATAGATATGATTAAACCAGAAATGAAGCGTATCCATATTGAATAAATCAGAAGTGAAATTAGGAAAGATAATGGCACATAATGCTCCGAGCACATTAACGAAATAACTAAAGTAGAAAACACCTTTCATTTTAAAAACAAACGAGAAGAACATCATGATGATTGCTGTATTGCATAAGTGCAATGGCAATCCGGCCCACCCAGATCTAGGAACATAGAAATACTGAAATAAACCTGCTAACGCCATAATAACGAAAAACAAATTTTTGTCCTCTTGTGGCCGTGATCGAAGACTTGCGTAAGCTATAATCATAAATAAGAAAGCAATGTATATGGTAATACGATGGGTAACGACAAAATCATAAGGTGATTCACCATAGTATCCAAATAAATTGTAAAGCATCGCTTCGGGGAAGTATGCCATCATAACACAAGCAAGAATTAAGAATAGCGTTCCAATCTGCTTTCCTATAGGCTTGGTGTATTCCTTATTCTTAATTATAATCGTCAAATTTAAACCGCATATTACAAAAAGGATTATTATCTCAATCGCAAATTGAATACTTCGATATGATAACAATGAAAAATCAGCGCCTAAAAAAGCAATGATGTGCGATTGAAAGAAAACGATATTTAGGATACAAACTGGCAATCCGACGTATGCTAAAATATTTCTAGTAACCTGCTCACTAAACCAAGGAGCAATAATTCCGAACGCTACCAAGCATACAGTTAACCACCGCAACACTAAAATTAATATCGATTCTCCAACCGGAAATAACCAGGTTGCTTCGGGAACCAAACTAGATATTTGGTCAATTTTAAATAGATTAAAGGTGCTGTTTATAACATCAAATGAAAATAGTCGGACCATGTATACAGCGAAAAGGATAACCGAAAGCACCTTCAAAATCTTTTTGATTTCGACCCGGCCTTTGATAGAGATAAAAATCATACCCACGTAAATCAAGACTGTTAATAATCCGATTAGCAAATAAATCAAATCGATCACCCATCGCTTCTATGTATAGTAAATGAAGATATAAATACCAAAACCGGAAACCGCTATTTTGCGGGATATACATCATACAAAATGAGGTTTTACTGCTGGTTTTTTTGTTCTTTATAACAAACGAAAAAATCCTTTTCGACAGCGATTGTCTATAATTATATCACGTTGTCAGCAAACTAGCAACCAGAGAATCGATACCCCTAACGAAACGAACAATGTTCGCAATAAGATGAACATTCTAAATGTGTTTGTCAATATTTTTACATGCTTACTTTCCGTAGCAATGCAACATAACATTGGTTAATATTTCCGGATTTCTTCAATTGCATTGATTGACTTGATTTTAAATAAGTATATTCCATAACTAATCACAAAAGCCACCACTCCTACTAAAACTCGTCCCACCACCTCAAAAACTGACGCTTCAATTATTTTGTAGTATTTTCCAAACAACATCAAAGCTCCAAGATTGTCAATGATAAAGAAGGCGCCAACCCCCGATGCTAACATTACTATAATTGCCAAGATTAATATTTCTCGCACCAACTGACGCCTTAATTCGCTGATGCTTAGTCCCAAGATAATCATTTTAGCATAATCCGATTTCATTGCATAAAATGCTAACAACGAATTATTTATTATCACGACAACTAAAGCACAAGAAACTGCTAATATTATTATCGAAATATAATCCGTTAATTCCATTATCTGTTCTTTAATATCGGTCGTCATATCGTCCAATTCGACTAAATAATACATACGCGCCGCGTATTCCTTAATTAAATCATTCTTAATCGTATCATCTGCGGCAATTGTATTAATGAATAACGAATTTGTCAATTCGGATGTAGTGTTTGCATCAAGTAAGTACAGATTTGAGAATATGATTTCATCAAAATTCGTTTCAATAAAACCAGCAATCGTAAAAGTCATCGTTGGTATTTCCCGGCTTAACTCCATAATTATTTGATCACCGATGGCCAAATTGTTCATCTTAGCCAAGGTGTATGGCAAAACGACATATGGCGTTTCTGTATCTGCCAGTTTGGTGGCCACATCACCTTCATATTCAAAATCAAAATACAAACCCATATTCTCATATGGAATGGAGATGAAGAACATAACATTATCGCGTTTTTCATTTCCATGGTATATAAAATGCATAGTGGTATTTTGATATACTATCGCTTCATCTATCGAATCTAATGCATATGATTCTGCGATGTCATTCTTTATATCCACATCGTAATTAACAATATTGGTCAAAATATAATTTCCGATGATTTTTGCGGTGTTTTTCTCTGTTTCCGTATTCACAAAAACCCACGTGGTCATAGTAACCGCAATAGCAATAGCGGATATCAAAGCTACTTTCATCGAATTATGAATCGTTACATTCTCGTGCAAATTTTTCGCTCCGTAAATTGAGAACGCTGACGATTTTTTTGCTTTTTTTGCCGCACCGCCAATCAGTTCTAACGCTACATCCGAAAACGAAAAAATAATTAGCAATATCAATATTACTGTCACCAAAGCATTATATTGCTCGGCAAATGGATGAACTAGCAATTGTATAATTAGCAGGAATGCAGAAACCACAAGCAGGATTCGTTTTGACTTTACAGTCCGATAGCGTCTGTCATAAGATATCGCTACCGCAGAATGATGAGTTAGTTGTACATATCGACCAATCACTTCAGTGCCAATAAACACGACAAACAAACCCATCGCAATCATTACTAGATCAGATTGTAAGACGATTGGTGTCGCAATTTCGACCACTTCTGCTCCTTGAGAGAAAAGCACATATGCCATTCCAACGCCCAAAGGAATTGCCAGTAATCCAAAGAGTAAGAATTGTAGCACCCAAATGGACAAAGAAAAACGATGATTCCCTCCCAGAATTTGGATAACGCCAATTTGTTGTTGAAAGTCTTTAAATAGTAATGGGAATAAAGAATTAAGTACAAAAATAATTACGACCAATATAATTAAACCAACACCGATATAGATAGCACTAGCGCTAGCTGTTGAAGCATTGATTTTGTCAAAGTCAATTGTTGTCGTGGCTACAAAGTCACCATATTCTGTGTCATTTCCGAGTTGGGTGATTAAATCATCGGCATTATTGATATCTTTCAAGTCAAAATATATGATATTGCCAATGTAGGTTGTTGGTCCATAAAAGGCTTCTATTAATTCTTTTTTCCTGACAAAAATTGAATTATCCGCAAATAGTCCTCGGTCTGAGACGATTTGTTTTATCGTATAGTTCAATTCCGTACCCATCACATATAAAGTAATCGTATCTCCAACTGATAGTGAGTATTCATCTGCTAATGACTGGGTAATAAAAGCTTCAGTTGCAAAAAGAGTATCTAAATCGTAATCAATAACATTTTCCAAATCGCTGACAGAAGCCGAAAAAACTTGTGAGTAAAAATCGTCTCCATCCGCCGAAACAAGAGAGTAATAATTAAAGAAACAGGCGGAGAAGTTATAGTAATCTTGGTATTCCTCTTCGATTTTCCTGGAACTCAATATCCGTGCATCCGAGTTGCTATCATAAGTAAGTGTCATATCAACGTTCAAATAACGTTCTTGTGCGTAATTGTACATAATTTGATATAAAACATTATTCATACACATGACAAGAATAAACAGTGCTACAGAAATGGTCATGGTAAAAAAGACTACTAATGATCGACCCGGGAATTTGATAATATTCTTGATAGCAAAACGAAGTCTAAACAGAAATGACTTCATCATTAACAATCTTCCCATCAATCAATTTGATGTACCTTGAACAATACTTGAGATAGTCATCGCTATGGGTGACTAAAATAATCGTTCTTTTCTGTTCGGTATGAAGTTTGTGAAACAGATTCATAATCTCAATGCCATTAACTGTATCAAGATTACCGGTGGGTTCATCGGCAAAAATAATTTTCGGATCATTTACAAGACTTCTTGCGATGGCAACTCGTTGTTGCATTCCACCAGACAATTCATTTGGATAGCGATTACAAAATTCCGCCATTCCAACCATTGTCAATAACTGATCTACTCGGGATTCATCTTTACCTTTGGCAATCACTAATGCTAGTAGCACATTTTCTCTAACAGTTAAATTTGGAATCAGGTTATAAAACTGAAAAACAAATCCAATTTGATTCTTTCGCAGATCAGCTAACTGTTGTCCACTGTATTGAGTAATATTGCGATCAAGCATAATCACCTCACCAGATGTCGGCTTCTCAAGCCCACTTAAGACATACATAAGTGTTGTTTTTCCGCTGCCTGAGGGCCCAGTGATACCTAAAAAATCATTGTCATTAACAATGAGATTGATGTCTTTAAGTACATGAGTTTCAATTTGGCCATTTTGATAGTTCTTACTCATTTTTCGACATTCAATCAATTGCATAAAATATCTCCTTTAAATAAGATAAGTACATAGTAGAAAATATTGCATTATATATTATATCTCATATTAAAACATATTTATGTATCATCACCAAATTTTTACAGAATCTTATGCGCCTTGAATGCATAAAAACAGAAAACAATATCATTAAAAATAATACAGTAAAAATTAATATATTAATGTCACCTAAAAGAAGCTAAAAATACTACCATATGAATCTAATAACAAGGAACATATTCAAACAAATATACATCATTATTAGATATAAACGAAACAGATTATTTTTTAATATTAATATTATACATATGACAAGATATAATAAAACTGTTAGGAAAAAAAGCATAAAAATTATAAAAGACCCAATAAAGATATGATATGCTCAAATATAAAATAATGTATTATCGCTATATATGGCCTTTTGACATACATACATATAATAATGTGATTATTATAAGCAGCGGTATGAAAGGCGCTAAAATCACTGTTATTTTAATAATAATCAATCTAATAAAATGTACATTATACATCGTTTTATGCTTGTTTTTGGCCCATATATGGCCATATTGCTATAAAATATGACAAAATATGAAATAAGCTTGAGCAAATAGCATTAAAAAGCAAATTATATTCCCACCCAAACCAACTCGATATATGCTTTGGTTTGAAGGATCATGCTACATTTTTACTAAAAAATGGCTGTAAGATGACTATTTAAACGATATTATGTGTTATTTTGTTGTCATAAACGTCTATATATGGCCATTTAGATGCTTATGGGTATATTGTTATAATAATATTTTTATTATTATGATGATATTATATAGATTATCTCGTGCATAAAGATGATTTATTTACCATTTTATACTGTTTTTTTTGCGTATATATTTTTTGTTTTTTACCTATTTTACCGCTATATAGGGCGATATATGGTTTAATTTTGCCGTTTTATTGTATTATTTTTTTGAGATATGTCTTTTAATATTGATATTACTTTTTCGCTCCCGTTTTACGATTAACTTATTACGTTTAGTCTTTTAATCATATTTTTTTCCTTTTCTTATATATCTATCTAAACTTTTAATTCATTTTTTATACAGAAACTACTAGTCATCTATTGTCATTCATTCCAAAAAAAATCCCCCTTTTTTGACTTATACAAATTTTATCAAATTTGTTGAGTCAAAATAGAGGGGATTAGATAATCATATTTTCACTAAAACATTATATGAAATTTATTTTTCCTTAGGTACAAAACGAGAAGTAAAATGTCGCAAGACTGGTGACTCGTATGTGAATATTAATCCTTTAATCTCATTTCTACGATTATACACATTAATAAAACACTCGGCAACATAATCCCAATGCTGAAATGTATAAACTCTCCTTGGGATAGTCAAACGCAACAATTCCATGTCTGATTGACGATTGATTCCGGTGATGGGATCTCTCCCCATCAGCATTGACCCAATTTCAACGGAGCGAATGCCGCCTTCCAAGTATAATTCATTTGCAACTGCCGCAGCCGGAAATTGATCATACGGTATATTGGGACACATCCGCCCACAATCCACAAAGACTGCGTGGCCCCCGGTAGGATTCTGAATCGGAATTCCTGCAGCTTTCAATCGGTCTCCCAGATAGCGAACTTCATCAATTCGGTATTCTAAATAGGCCTCGTCTAGTGCTTCATCAAGTCCTACAGCTAAAGCATCCATATCTCTACCTGCCATGCCCCCATAAGTTGGAAAGCCTTCCATAGGCACAATATAGGTTTGACATTTCCTAAATAATTCTTGATCATCTTTAATCGCTATAAGACCGCCCATATTTACAAGACCATCTTTTTTGGCGCTCATCAGAAAGATGTCTGCATATCCAAACATTTCCTTGGCAATTTCTCTGGCTGATTTGTTCTCATATCCCTTTTCACGTGTTTTAACAAAATATGAGTTCTCAGCGTATCTTGCTCCATCAATAATTGTCTTAATCTGGTATTTTTTTGCTATCTCACAAACTGCACGGAAATTCTCCATAGATACTGGCTGTCCGCCAACCGCATTATTTGTAACAGTAAGAATTATACCCGCTACATTATCTTTCCCGTGAGATAAAATAACCGATTCTAACTTTTCCAAATCGAAATTTCCCTTAAAAGGATAATATGTTAAGGTGTCTAAACACTCCTTGCACGCCACATCAACAGCCTCCGCCCCCGCCAGTTCAACGTGTGCACGGGTTGTGTCAAAGTGCATATTACTGATAAAAATCATACCTGGATGTTTAATTAGTTGAGGAATTACAACCTGCTCAGCACCTCTGCCTTGATGTGCCGGCATAATATATGTATATCCGGTTATGTTCTTAACAACCGCTTCAAGTCTGAAGAAACTTTGTGATCCAGCGTAAGCTTCATCGCCAATCATCATTGCCCCCCATTGGAACTGACTCATGGCGCCGGTTCCAGAATCGGTTAATAAATCAATAAAAACATCATCGCTCCTAAGTGCGAATTGATTATATCCCGCTTGCTCTAATCGCTTTTTTCGCTCGCTTCGACTAATTAAGTGAATTGGCTCAACCATTTTAATTTTGTACGGTGGTACTGCATACTTTTTCTCCATCTTGTCTCATCCTCTCATATAAAAGTATCATAATATATTTATACCATAAAATCGTAATTATATAAAGAAATACAAGTCAAAAAATATGGCATATCCCATAATAGTACTTTTGATTAAACATAGAACAAAAGCAAAACATAAAACAAAGTTGCTACCAAAATAAAAAAATAAATGAATGAGTTAAAACAAATGCTTTGAAAAAAGATAAACCCAGTCTAGTGAAACAAAAACATTTATCTCAAAAAAACAATACATCATCGTCATGAAAAAAAGTAACTTTTAGAAAACGTGATAATGATGTTTACTAATATTATAAGAAATTGCCATAAAAACAAAAAAAGGGTTTTTGCTTAAAATTTAACCTTTCCAGAACGACGTCTATATAATACGAATTGTGTGGAATAATTGCTACATAATCGCATAATTGAAACGTGTAAATGGCCTCATTTGGATGTTTATACGTTTTGAAGCGCAATTAATTAACGGGATGGATAGGAAGCAATATATCATATTATCTTTAGTTACTATTCTGAATAGAAATTCACTATATTTTGTTTTTGTGCCTTTTTTTGCCCAGTTTTAGCGATATTGTCATTTTAAGGAAGCTCTCATCAAAATAATACGGTTTTATACATCACATACAGATTTGAAAAATATATTGCTAACTTCGATTGCAAGCCAATTTTGTCATGGAAAACCTATAAATATCCATTTTTCGGCCAGATTTTAGTGCAACGGAACATTATTATCGCCATTGCAGCGCCACATTTAGCGATAATGCCGATTATTAGTGCTTATATGTATTTGTATGTTTATTATATAGTCTTTTTTTCTCAAGTATAATGTTATTATTTTCTTTGATTTTGTCGGTTATTCTTTCATATTTGCGATTTTTTATATTTCATTTTATTGGCATTTGACGGCTATATATGGCGATATATATATTTTTTGTCTTTGTATGTTGTTATTATTTTTTGTCTTTTGCTTTCTTTTTAGATTTGTGTGTGTTTTTCTAAAATAGTTGGTAATAATGCGTTTTCTTTATAATTATTGATTAGTTTACTTTTCTTTTTTGATCATTGACTCAACATTTTTTTAATTCATTAGTATTATCCAGCGTTCTCTTTATATCTGTATTACTTCATGATATAATATGTATATTCTTTTAGAAAGGACCTTTTGCACATGACAGATAACAAGAAATTGATTTCTTGGGTCAATGAAATTCAGGAGCTATGCCAACCAGATAATATTCATTGGTGTGATGGCAGTGATCTTGAATACAATTCTATGATAACTGCTGCGGTTGAAAAGGGGATCGCTATTCCTTTAAATCCTGAAAAACGTCCGGGTTGTTATTTATTCCGTAGTCATCCCTCTGATGTCGCTAGAGTTGAAAAACGAACTTTTATCTCCTCTAAAAACAAGAGTGATGCTGGGCCTACCAACAATTGGATTGATCCTACCGAATTAAAGAAAACGATGTCAACCCTTTATTCGGGATGTATGCACGGAAGAACTATGTATGTTATTCCTTTTTCAATGGGACCTGTCGGGTCTCCCTTATCAAAAATAGGAGTTGAAATTACCGACAGTCCATATGTCGTTATCAATATGCGTATAATGACTAGAATCGGCACTAAGGTACTTGATGTTCTCGGTTCTGAAGGTGAATTTGTTCCTTGTCTTCATTCCGTTGGTTATCCTTTATCACCAGGGCAATTTGACCCTGAGTGGCCTTGTGCTCCGATGGAGCAAAAGTATATCAGTCATTTTACTGATGAACGTTTAATATGGTCATATGGATCTGGGTATGGTGGAAATGCTTTATTAGGTAAAAAATGCTTTGCCTTACGAATCGCATCTGTTCAAGCAAGAGATGAGGGCTGGATGGCTGAGCATATGTTAATATTGAAGATTACCTCACCTGAAGGCGTTTCGAAATATATTACCGGCGCTTTCCCAAGCGCCTGTGGGAAAACAAACCTTGCAATGCTCGTTCCAACAATTCCCGGGTGGAAAGTCGAAACTGTTGGTGATGATATTGCTTGGATGAGATTTGGAAAAGATGGACGGTTGTATGCCATTAATCCCGAAGCTGGCTTCTTTGGTGTCGCTCCAGGAACTTCTTACCAATCCAATCCCAATGCCATGGCATGCGTTGAAAAAAATACTATTTTTACAAATGTCGCTTTGACCGATGATGACGATGTATGGTGGGAAGGAATTGGATATGAAGCCCCCGATCATCTGATTGACTGGAAAGGTAATGATTGGTATAAAGCCACTTCTACTGAACCTGCTGCCCATCCTAATTCTCGTTTTACAACTCCGGCTTCACAATGTCCGGTTATTTCTCCGGATTGGATTGCGGAAGATGGCGTTCCAATCTCTGCAATATTAATCGGCGGTAGACGTCCATCAACCATTCCTTTAGTAAATGAAAGTTTTTCATGGAATCATGGTGTTTTCCTGGGTTCAATTATGGGATCAGAAATCACTGCTGCAACCATTTCCGATCAAATTGGCAAAGTCAGACGCGATCCTTTTGCAATGTTACCATTTATGGGTTACCATATTGGTGACTACTTCTCGCATTGGTTAGACATCGGCAAAAAAACATCCGTGGACAAACTTCCCCGCATTTACAATGTCAATTGGTTTAGAAAAAATCCCGAAGGAAAATTTATTTGGCCTGGATATGGAGAAAACAGTCGAATCCTAAAATGGGTGTTTGAACGCATTGACGGAAAGGCAGAAGCAATCAAAACCCCTATTGGGAACCTTCCTACAGTTGATAGCCTTGATTTAGGTGGGTTAAATGTCTCAAAGTCGGAAATAGCGGATATCTTATCTGTGGACAAAGATAAATGGATTAAGGAAGCAGAAGACATTGGTAACTATTATCAAATATTCGAAGATAAACTTCCGATTGAACTAGCAAATGAATTAGATAGTCTAAAAAAAAGATTGGTTGAATAAAAAAATGGCGACGGATGATATCATCGGTCGCCATTTTTATATATATCCTTAAAAATATTTTTTCACTTCTTCACTCGAAAGAAGTTTACCCATGGATTTAACTTGTCCATCAATGACCATTGCCGGTAATCTCATCACGCCATATGCCATTATTTCTTGCATGTTTTCCACTTTTTCAATGACGGCTTCAATGTTAAGTTCTTTGACGGCTTGTCTTACATTTGCTTCCAATTTTTTACAGTTTGGACATCCGGAACCTAAAATTTTGATTATCATTTTATTTTTTTTCCTCGCATCCGCATCCGCAAGTGTTTTCACATTCACATTTTTCTTCATGACAATCGCATTCGGGATTATCATGGCATCCACATTCACACTCGTTTTCGCCTTGACATTCATCTTCTTTGCAATTACACTCCGAATCATTTTTGCATCCACACTCGGTTACCTTAACTACATCACCAACATATTCAATCGACTCAGTGGGACAATGATTGGCACAGTATTTGCACTTATCGATACAGCCATCAGGATTGATGACTGTTGGTTGTAATCGGTTTTTATCATATACGTTATGCGGACACATTTTAATGCAAACGCCACACTCGATACAAGTTTCATAATTAATTACTGGATACCATTTTTTTGACATGTTAATCTCCCTTATATTTATATTTTTCTTACTTAATAAATAGATATTCTAAACCATTGAATGCATAACCGATGATGATGATTCCCGCCATAACAATCCCAATGAAAGATAATAACAGTTTCCATTTCACTACTTTCTTTAGCATGATGAATGACGGAAGTGACAACGTAGTAACCGACATCATGAAAGCTAAAATTGTTCCAAGTCCTGCGCCTTTAGCATATAAAGCTTCCGCAACTGGGATTGTGCCAAAAATATCTGCATAGATGGGAACGCCAATAACGGTCGCATAAATTACTGACAAGGGATTATTTGCTCCCAAAACCGATTCAATCCATGTTGCTGGAATTAAATTATGAATCACCGCTCCGATGATAACGCCAATTACAATGTACAATACCACTTTTTTATAGGTGGATAACATTTGATCCTTTGAATATATCAGACGTTCTTTAATCGTCGGTTTAGGTCCTTCGACAGTAATATCTGCACCTTCAGTAACGAATGGCTCGATATATTTACCCAATCCCGTTTTTTCAATGATTGTTCCACCCACAATGGCAAGAATCAACCCCACCACTACATATGTAAAAGCAACACTATATCCAAATATTGATGTCAATAGTACCAAAGCTCCCATGTCTACTAGTGGGCTTGAGATTAAAAATGAAAATGTTACTCCCGTCGACAATCCGGCTCGGGTAAAACCGATAAAAATGGGAATTGATGAGCAACTACAGAATGGCGTCACTGTTCCTAAAAGCGCGCCCAGTGTATTGGCCCATATTCCGTGATAGCGCGATAAAATTTTTTTTGTCCGTTCGGGGGGAAAGAAACTCTGTATATAAGAAATTATAAAAATTAAAAAGCAAAGCAACAATCCAATTTTTATGAAGTCGTAAATGAAGAAGTGTATGGCTTCGCCCCATAAACCGCTAGCGAATGATTCGCCAAACAGCCATTGAATCAAATTGCCGATGAGATCGTTAAGCCATTTCATTCCCAAAATCTGATAGACGATGAAATCGCCGATTTCTTGAAAAACAGTCATTTTATTTTTCCATGCAAATATCGCATGCGATATTGCCCTTTTCATTATAGTCAAAGAATGTCTTGATTTGGTCAAACATCACCGCATTAATACGGTAATGGACCCACTTGCCAGCTTTATTCGCAATGACCAATCCCGATTCGCACAAAATACGCATGTGATGCGACAGTGTTGGTTGTGATATATTCAGTTCTTTTAGTAATTGACAAGCACATAGGTTTTCGGTTGATAGCATCTTCATTACCTGGACCCGCGTCTCATCAGACAACGCTTTAAAAAAGACACTTAACTCTTTATTGGTCATAAAAGCCCCCTCATATAGATGATTATCAATATGTATTATATATAACATATCGATAATTGTCAATATATATTTGGGGGCTTTTTAGTATTAGCAAGTTATTACTATTTATCTATATAATATTGGCATAAATATTTTTGATTCCTGTTTTCAAAAGCAATATATTATTTCACCATTCTAAGAAGCTCATTAATGTAGTTTTTGCGAAATGTTTCATTTTGAAGACCGGGAATTTGAGTGTTTGATTTAGAATCAGAAAGAATCTGGATTACCAGCGGAATGCAGAAACAAGAAAACAAAAGAACATACCGAGCGTTAAGCGCTTGTTCATCTTGCAATCCTGTGGATTGTCTTAGCTTTTCAAACACCATGTCCTTAAACTCGCCTTTTTTGAAAAATGCGTCAATGAACAACTTTGATGCCCGATCTCGATTCTCAACATTCATGAATAAATATCCAATCAAGCCAACGTTATCAATTGCATATCCATATATCATGTTAATCATAATTTCTAACGTTTCTTCAACCGGATTATTTACTGGGATTTGATTCAAACGATCGATAATAACATGAGTAATTTCATTAATTATTTGGTCAAGAACCAAAGATAATAAATAATCCTTTGAACCGAAATAGTAATTTACCGCTGCGACATTCAAATAACAAGCATCCGCAATTTCCCTAATCGTGATGGATGATTTTTGTGAAATTAAAATTCTCGTGGCTTCAATAATTGCTTTTTTTGTTTCCTCACTTTTTGACATAAGAATAAACACCTCCTAAACAAAATTTGAAAATAGGTTTAAAACAACGGTTCAAACATTGTTTATATTGATATATTAACACGTTTTTTTTATAATATAAACAACAATTTAAAACATTTGTTTGAAACGGGTGTTTTCAGGAGGCATTATGGCTAAAATACTAGGTGGAAAAGGAAAATGGCTAGTTATTGTATTGTTTCTCTTCCTGACAATTGCCGCTGGAATCTCAATATTTTTTGTTCGAGTCAACTATGATCTTACCGAATATCTTCCCGATGATTCCCAAACCGCTACCGGAGTGGAAATTATGGAAAATGTCTTTGGTGATTCAACATCAATACAGATTATGGTAAACAATGTGATTCCCACTGATGGCACAAATATTGTCACACGCCTTCGAGAAATCGATGGTGTAGATAGCGTTGTATGGCTCGGTGATGCCACCAATCCACTAACTCCAATTGAAACAATCGATGAATCGCTTTTGAATCGTTTTTATATCGATGGTTCACTGCTCTTTTCGGTAACAATCGCTTGTGGCACTTATGACACCAAAGCAGAAACAATCATTCAAGACATCCGTGACACACTTGATGGAACTGAATATGCGATTCGTGGCGAGGTTTTAAACAACATTGAAGCCAGAAAAATAGCTTCCCGGGAAATCTTCAAAGTGCTTCTGATTGTGGTTCCTTTATGCGTTGTTGTGTTACTTGTAAGTGGCAAGTCATGGTTTGAACCAATCTTAATTTTAGGTAATTTGGCTGTCGCAGTTGTCTTTAATATGGGTACTAATGCCCTCCTTGGCAGTATTTCTTATATTACAATGACGATGACAATGGCACTCCAATTAGCGTTGTCAATGGATTATTCTTTATTTTTGCTTCATCGATATCAAGAAGAGCGAGACCGAGGTGTTGATATCATCCCAGCAATAGCAATGGCGACTAAAAAAACCTTCACATCAATCACTGGATCCGCTCTCACGACAATAGCTGGTTTCTTAGCTTTGTGCTTGATGCAATATTCAATCGGTACCGATTTGGGAATTGTTCTTTCAAAAGGTGTCTTCTGCAGTTATATAACTTCCATCTTTTTGTTACCAATTTTGTTGTTTTTTTCGGCTTCTATATTGGAAAAAGCCAAACATCGACCATTGTTCCATCGAAAAAGTCCTGCCAAGCCCAGGACATATCGAGCTCGCTATGTTTTCACGGCTATATTTGCTATATTAGCAATCGGAAGTTACTTTTTACAAAATCAAAACTCCTTCATCTATGGTAATTCTTCTGCTAAAGATCCTAACAGTGTTGTTACTGCAGACAACGTTGCCATTACCGAACGATTTGGTTCATTCAATCCTGTTGTTGTCTTGACGAAAAACAGCAGTATACCTCAAGAAACTGCTTTTATTGATAGTCTCTCTGATTCTGAGTATATTGTATCCACCGATGCTTTATCACTGGCAGTTGATGATTCGATTCCACGAGAAATGCTTCCCGAGTCGCTTGTTTCCGTTTATGTTAGCGGCGAATACACCCGTATCATTGTCTATCTGGCGTCAGAAGAAGAGAATGAAGATATGTACGCTGCAACAAAATTCCTTAATGAACAAGCCAACGATGTCTTTGATACATATTATTTAGTCGGTTTTGCACCGGCAACTGCCGAAATCCGGACCACCGTGTTAGCAGATTCAAAACTTGTTTTGTGGGTTACCTTTTTAGCTATTGTAGCGGTTGTACTTGTCCTTTTCCGCTCACTTTCTATTCCCGTTCTTCTTACCATCATTATCCAAGGTGCTGTGTGGTTCAATTTCGCTATCGGATATCTTCAAGATCGTCCGGTTTTATTCATCGGTTATCTCATCGTGTCTGCTCTCCAAATGGGAGGAACAGTCGATTATGGTATTCTCCTTTCTACACGATATCTTGATTTTCGAAAGACAGAATCACCAGAAGCAGCTATGCAAAAAGCCACCAGTAAATCGACTCTCTCAATCCTTACTTCCTCACTTGTTCTTGCTTTTGCGGGTTTCACGGAAGGAATCGTCTCTGCTATTCCTGCGGTAAGCGCAATAGGAAATCTTATCGGCCGAGGGGCAATTCTGTCAGCGCTTGTTACTCTAGTTTTTTTACCATATATCATGTTAACCTTTGACAAAATCATTCAAAAAACAACTTTTCATTCGAAGCGAGGCGAATCTTTATGATCAAAAAATTACTATTGTCATTACTTTTGCTTTTTACTGTAACTGGACTATTTGCTTGTGATTCCACGACATCTACCACTACTGCGACGCCGGTAGTAATTCCTTCTGATAGTCATCAAGCCACAGTCGATGAAACCATCTATATAAATGCCGACGCAACCGGTGAAATCGAATCGTTAGTTGTTGTCTCGCGAATCAAAAATGCTCTTCCCGGATACTACACCGAATACGGAGATTTCCTTTCAGCACAAAATCTCTCGGGCTCAGAAAGTATTTTAGTGGGAAGTGATCGTTTAGAAATACCGATTGCGGAAGCTTGTGATGATTTTTACTATCGTACACAATTATCTCCTGAATACGAAGTTCCTTTCCTGTTGACGTTCAATTACGAAAAGAACGGTCTTCCGATTGACCCAATAGTTCAAACTGGTGAAGCCGGAAACTACGATATCGAGATTACCGTGACATCCAATCCTAATGCTGATTTAGGATTTGTGAATCAGTTTATGTGTTATCTTCAACTTTCTTTAGATGCGGATAAAACATCCTTTCCCACGGTTTCCGGAGGTTCTGTTGTTTTGGCTGGTGGTACATATACCATAGCTTTTATGACTCTTCCAGGCGCTTCAGCTGTATATACACTGTCAGTGGAAACCACATCATTCTCGATATCTTCCATTCAAGCTTCTTTTACTCGTTTCGACCCTTCAATTTTAGGTGATCAACTTGCTGATTTTGGAGAAAATATGTCAACTTTAATCACTGGATTGACAGCAATTAGAGATGGACAGATTACTATGAAAGCCGGTTTGACCGAAATGCACACGGCAATTGCGGTTCTATCTGCCGGTTCTTCTGAACTGTCCGATGGTCTAGATGCAATATTGACCGGAATCTCTCAAATGGCCGATGCCGCAACGACGCTTGCTAGTAATTTAGCTGTGTTGTCGCAAGCGACTGATCAATTAGCCACTTCTGGATCCACATTGACAGCTGGTTACGCCAATTTAATGATTGCCGTCAATGATGTCGTATCGACCTTTTCGTCGCTTCACGCCGATGATGTCGCATTATTGACAAAGCTTATGACACTATCTCAAACCGCAGCCGCTATTGAGACTGCACTTGGAACATATGTGGGGGGTGTCAGTTCCTGCGCCGAAAATCTTGCTTTACTATCAGCCGGCATGAATCAATTAGCAACATCGCTTACTACGATAAAAACGACCTTGATTGATATCAATTCCGGTGCAAGTGATGTTTCGATAGGGCTGGCGGCATTAACATCGGCCCTTGCTGGTTTGCCAGATTCCATAGAAGTAATGATTAATGCGCAAACACTAATAATTGACAATCTTACTGATTCGTTGAGTGAAATGCAATTTTTGTTTAATCAACCCGAGGCTTTAATTTCATATACTTCGCCCGATAATCCCAGCCCAAATTCGATTCAATTTGTATACACTATTCCCGCGTTTTAAATTCGATCAAATATTGGCAAATAAAAAACTGATTACGTCCTTATAAACGATACTATCTCGTTTTAAGGACGTTTTATTTTTATGAATATACATAACTATTATTTAATCCTTGATATGTCATTGACATTTAAATCGCACTTATATATAATATAAATAACGACTACGCTTGTAGTTTGTGAGGTGCAATATGAATTTAAACAATCACATTACTGATTCAGAATGGCAAGTTATGCGCGTTTTATGGGATAAAACCACATGCAGTGCTGCTGAAATGATTAAAACGTTAGAGGACATTACCCATTGGAGTCCCACCACGATTAAAACATTTCTTTCTAGACTCGCTGCTAAAAATCTAGTTGGTTTTGAAAAACAAGGCAAAAAATTTATTTACTTTCCCAAACTCTCTGAACGCGAATGTGTCATTTCGGAAATGAAAGCAATTCTCAACCGTGTATATGGTGGTAAATTAAACTTAGAATCAGGACACTTTCAATTTTTTGGTATGAACAATGATTCTTTGCTTCGTCGTTTAGATAATCATCTAGAAAAAAGTTTTGTTCGTATCAGCAAAGATTATGATTATCATCCCAACGAAAAACAAATTGTATACCTTTACCCTAATCAAAATCGCCTTCATTCCGCTCTCGGTCTTCAATCTGGCCCCCAATGGATTCGAGCTGGCTGGGAATGGGACATTCTTCATATCTGTCCGGAAGCTGATTTTACTGATATAACTATTGAATCCGCAATTGAACACGTTTGGATACAGCGAGTGATTCATGATATTAATCCATCCGTTCCATATTGGCTTTTACAAGGAATAGCCACATATGAAAGCAACTGGCTTTCCTCGCAGCGATTTGATGAGGCTATGGCCAGGGTTTGTAAAACCATCGCTCCTACAACAATAATAGATTTGGCAAAGCAATATGATCTTTTCCGTTATCAAGACGGTTATGAGCTGACATATACTGTTGTAAAATTTATCATTACCGAATTTGGGATGAAGTCACTTAATCAGTATCTGCGTTCCCCGCAAAATTTCAATGCTATTTTTTTGATTGATGAACTGATGTTTTGGAAAAAATGGGTCATTTTTGTGCAAACCCATTATACGAAAGCAAACTAGGAGATTTCCATGAAAAAGCATGTACAGTTAAGTGTTTTGTTATTTGCTTTGTGCTTTATTGTTATCGCTTGTGTTCCGATCACATCTGAAACTACCCTGGAGGAAACAACAACGGCATCATTAGTTGACATTTCATCGACAACCGAACCTTCAATTAGTACTTTTACTCTTAGTCAATTACAACATGATTATGATCAACTTGTTGGCTATTTCAGCCGAAATCCCAAGTTGTTTACAAACACAGAGGAACTTGATGCTACAATTATAACCCAAAGAGAATTGCTTTTTGAAGGCATGACAGCACTACAATTATACCGAGTTATTGCTGTGGTTGTCGCCAGTATTCGCTGTGGTCACACAATGGTTCAAGCACCATATGATCAAGTTGAGAATTTTTTCTACAGTGATTATACTTATCCAGTTGAAGTCCGTTTGTTTGACACTCATCTTCGGGTAACCAAAGTCGTCGGTATAACTTCCATGGAAACGGGAGATGAAATAGTATCTATTGATGGAACGCTTGTTACTGAGTTAACCCAAAATATGGAACGCTTTTTGTCCGCGGACGGTCAAGGAACAACGAGAAAAAATATTGCCTTATGTAATTCATATTTATCGTATTATCTCTTGTTTATAGCTGATGATGATACGCTTGATATCGAATACTTTGATGTAACCCAAAAGGAAACGGTAAGCGAAACCATAAATCGTTCTACATTGCTCCCTTTTTCATTTGAATCAAACCCACCATATGAATCACATTTTGAAGATGACTATGCCATCTTAACCGTTCGCGAGTTTTCTCCTTATGATTCCTATACCATCCAGTCTTATCTTGCTTTCTTTGAAACTTTTTTTACAACTGTAAAGAACGAAAGTATCAATTATGTTATTCTCGATATTCGCGATAATTCCGGAGGCGATCCGCGGATTACAAGTAATTTGTTTTCATATCTTGCAAAAACATCGCAACCATATTTCCGTTCCGATGCTCCCAATTATTATACGGGGTTAAAATCCAGTATCGCCCTTGCCGAAGCTCATTACAATGGCAATTTATACACTCTTATAAATGGATCTTGTTTCTCATCTTGTGGTCATTTTGCAGCTTTACTTAAATATCAACAGGTTGGCATCTTTATCGGTGAAGAAACAAACGGCTCTTATGTTTGTTCGGACAGTTCAACCACCTATACTTTAACCAATTCTCGATTGTCATTTCGCACTTCAACGACGATTTGGCCCGTTGCTGTTGAGGGCATGGTTTTAGGTAGAGGTGTAATGCCAGACATTCAAATATCTACCAATTTAGACGATTACGTTTTGGGAATTGATACGGTTATGATGGTTGCAATTGAGCAAATTGAACAAGCTCTTGCAAACGAATAACTATTCTTCTTTCCCAGCATATTGTTTATTGCCCTCTTTTGAGGGCTTTTTTTGTGTTTTGGCAAGCATGTAAAACCAAAAAAACACCATCTTACCCCTCAAGAGGGCTGTAACGGTGTTTTCTAGTAATAAGGATTTTTTTCGTTTCAGGATAAGCAGTGTAATTAATTCAGTTCAGATAATAATTAATCAATAAGGATCGAAAAGTTAAGTCATTAATTACTTTTTCGGTTGTATGCCAATTATCTTCCAATGCTAAACCAATGTATTGCGTCCATCGTGTGAAATAATAGTGTTTAATTGGCTTCCAAAAAAACCCATCGTTTTCGCTCAAAAGACTGTTTAGGTATATTATTTGCGAGTTTATTGCCGGTATTTTTGTGGCAATTCCCAATCTTGTGATTAATTCTACTCGGTGAAACCACATCATCCACTCGCTGGCTTTTAAGTTGTTCATATCATTGTTAAAATCGTTCATATATACCGATGCTGGTGATATTAATTGATATTTGTAAAGCAATTTAATATTGGGTATCGGCGATAACTCGACAAGTTTCGTAATAGCCCTCACCATCATCTCTTGATTAATGGAATTTTTCCAACTGTTTGTATATGCTAACAACCGCAAGTGGTAAATACATGGCCACATTGTCCCTTTGTTAAATACCAATTTATCCTTGTAGAAACTACTGACTTCAGAAATATTATTTACATTACACACATATCTAAATACATTCAAAGCTTCTTCTATTTGTTCAAGCACAAAGTCGTGGGTTTCTTTGCCGGCATAGGCAAAAATACAAGCCCTAATTAATTTTGAACCACCCAAATGCATTTCATCTAACGGTTTTCCGACTCGATACATACATCCTTCATCAAATTTATCGCCTTTGTTTATGATGGCATTTAATGCTGCTCGGATGATATGATGTGATGAATCAACCCCATTTTCAATTAAATATCGAATGCAACATTCTGGTTCATCCACCCCGTGTAGCAAACCACCAAGCCAACCATCATCTTTTTGCAAAGAAAAAATGCGTTGAATTTCAACTCTATTTACTATTTTGTTTTGTAGTTCTTGCATATCATTATTGTTGATATCTTCTAAAAATATTTCCTTTTTGATTCGATACGCAATTGAAGGACCAGCTCTTTGCGAAAGTTTCATAGCTACCTGTTTAATCATCTGTTTTATCCTTTATTTTGATATTTGTATTATTTAAACCATGTAATAATTGCTACATACGATGGTTTAATATCCAATCCAAAAGCCCACAATCAGAAAAACAATCGTCATAAACAAAGTGATTAATTGGAGAACCCACGTCCATTTGAACCATTTGCCATAGTTGATCCCGGCCATCGATAATCCAATTAATAATACTCCATTGGTTGGATATAGCATGTTTGTATATCCATCGCCGAAGATAAATGCCAAGATGGCCAGTTCACTGCTGTATCCAACCAATGCTACAAGCGGAATTAACAAGGGAATAATTAAGTAGGCTTTCGCCGAACCGGAACCAATAAAGAATTCCACAAACAAGACTAACGCATAGATAAGCAAGATACCAACAATCGGTGTTTGTCCCATAAGCGCATTAGCCAAATAGTATAAGATAGTATCCATGACATTCCCTTGTACAATGATAAATTTGATGCTAGCGGCCATCATAATTAGTAAGACGGCAGGTGCGACTGATAACATGCCAGTTCCGAACTTTTTTAAGGTGAACCGGAAATCTTTGGTGACTAGATATCCCGCCGTAAGACCTCCAATCAAAAAAGTCAGTGCCATAAAGGGAATTGTTGGTAAGGAAATGGGAGTAAGTAAATCTAAAACACTGATTCCAACAACAAAGAACAAAAAGACAATAAACATAGTTACATAGGCTCGGAAAATAGTGGTTTCGTTTTTGAAAGCAATTGTGCCGTTTACATCGAAACTCCTAGCCTTTTTTTGATCGTCTTCATATGTTAGACTCTTGGTGGGATCTTTTTCAATCTTTTTGGCGTGATGAACTAAAAAACTCGATAGCAGGATATACATTAAGATAAAAATGATTAGTCGATATCCGACGCCAGATAAGATGTTAATGCCGGCAATTTCAGAGGCTATGCCAACAGTAAAGGGATTTGTGATTCCGCTGGCAAAGCCAAATCCGGCAGCCAAAACCGTCATCCCGATTCCAATTAAAGTATCCCACCCTAGTGATAACGATAAGATGATCATAATCGGCATCAAAGCAACGGATTCTTCGAAAATTCCAAAGAATGCCCCAAAAAGCATGAATGCTAACACAACGATGCGGAGCAAGACGTACTTGCGATTTTTGAAACGGTTGATCAATCGTTTTAAAATCACATGGATGCCACCGGTTTTTTCCATTAAGGTAAAAGTACCACCCAAAATAAGTAAAAACAAGGAAATCATGATGATTGACAATCCATCATCGGAACCGAGAACTTCAATCGGAGCCAATAACCAACGCCAGATTGGATAACCACCTGAACTCGTCGAGAATTCGAAAGTTCCTGAGATAATCAGATTGCCATCTCGTTGAAAGGTTCCGGCTGGAATAACATAAGTTAAGATTCCGGCAGCGATGATTAGTCCGGTCAAAATGATAACGACACTGAAAAACCCCTTCTTAGAAATGTTGATAAGTTTGGCTTCTTCGTTCATAAGTACCTCCCAGAATATGTAACGAACCCTTTGTCTTCAAAAACATCAATCATTGCTTATGATCGAAATAGAATGGGTTCTTAGTATCGATTTATTCCCATTATACTACTTCTGACAACAGCAGTAAATGAACCGATGCATTTTCAATTTGGATAATTCTTAAGTAAAAGGTTTGTACATTTTCCTTTCTCAGTTTGATGAATAATAATTTTATTATTATTTACAATCGCAGGGAGTTATAATATCATTTTCGTTTTCGTTTTGGGTGAAGGATAATATGGTCAAACAAAAAGTCATCAGAAGCGACAAACGCTAGACCAATGACTTTTGACTCAAATAATATTTAATGTTTTTAGTATAATTCTGGTGCAAGAAGTAATCAATACATGATGATTATTTTAAGGAGAGCAACGAGACTGTTTCAACGTGAATCGTTTGTGGAAACATATCATAAGGTGTTATTTCTTTGACGTTATATCCACCATCAGACAATAGTCTCAAATCGCGGACCAAGGTTGCTGGATCACATGATATATAAATGACAAGGGGGACCTTCATAGCAATAACTGATTTTAAGAACTTCGGATCGCACCCTTTACGCGGGGGATCAATGAAAATCACATCGAAACGAAATTTTTTCCACTTGTTAATGACTTCTTCCGCATCTCCGACTTCAAAAAAAGCATTTTTAATGTGATTTCGTTCGGCATTCTTTCTGGCATCAATAATTGCTGGCTTTATTACTTCAATGCCAAATATTTTAAACGCTTTATGTGCGGCATATAGGCCAATACTGCCAATGCCACAATAAGCATCAATAATTTTCTCTTTACCGGTTAATCGTGCGTATTCTAAGGCTTTTTGATATAATTTCTCCGTTTGAATAGCGTTAGTTTGGAAAAATGATCGATACCCGATTTCAAAATCCAGTTTGCCAATTGAATCAAGAATCGTTTCCGTTCCAAAGATCACTTCGATGGGATCGGTTGACATAGTTGATTCATCTTGGGTAACCGTCACCGCAATTGAAGCTACTTCAGGAATCTTTGCGACAACTTTACTGACGAATAAATCCCGGTCATTGAAATTGTCTTTCCCCAGTTGTAATAACAAAGATAATTCTTTTGTCTTGCTCGATTCTCGAATGACAGCCGATTTTATCGTCCCTGAATTAGATTTTTCCTCATAGGCGCGAATATTTAGTTCATTACAGATATTCTTTATCAAAGTGATCAAATCAAAAACCCGTTTAGGCATGATATGACATTCCTGAAGATTGATTAGATCGTGACTTTTTGCTCGAAAAAATCCAGCTTCAATGCCTTTTTCACTTTGTCTAAATTTGATTTCAACTTTATTTCGGTAATGAAATGGGTTAATCATTCCCACCATGTCGTTAACGATGACATTTTCTAACCCAACCCGTTTAAGTGAAGTTTCAATCCGATATTTTTTAAAGCTCATTTGAACATCATAATCCATATGCATTAATCCACAACCACCACAAGTTTCATAATGAACACATTTGGGAGTAATCCGAAATGGACTCTTTTCGATAATATCGACGATTTTAGCGAAACCGTAGTTCTTTTTTCGTTCCGTTACAATTATCTCTGCTCTTTCTCCCTTGAGAAGGCCTTCGACAAAGACTGTATAACCATCTTCAAGTTTGCAAACGCCTAGCCCGTCATGAGTTAAATCGAACGATTCAACGACATATGTTGGTTGCATATCTTCCATTAGTTTCCCTCCCCTTCCCGTTTGTTGATTCTCGCATATAACAGGGCTAAGCCACCGCTTCCGGTCTCCCGATATTTTGTCCGAATATCCTTTCCAGTTTGATACATTGTATCAATAACCATATCCAATGATATTTTCCGTGATTCTGACAAGAAAAATGCCAGTCGGCAATTATCAAGGGCTCTTAGTGCGGCAACGGCATTGCGTTCAATACAAGGAATTTGAACATATCCTAAAATCGGATCGCAAGTCAAGCCCAGATGGTGTTCTAACGAAATTTCTGATGCATACTCGATTTGGGTTATCGTATATCCAAACATTTCCGCTTGCATCGCCGAAGCCATCGCACAAGCGCTGCCGATTTCGGCTTGACATCCTGCAATCGCGCCACTGATGGTCGCATTATGCTTAATGATGTTTCCGATTAATCCTGCGGTTGCGAGACCTTCTAAACATTTGGTTTTAGTAAGTTGATGTTTTTCTTGTAAATACCGCATGACAGCTGGCACAACTCCCGATGATCCGCAAGTTGGAGCAGTAACCATTAAATGCCCGGCCGCATTTTCTTCTGCGGCAGCGAAAGCATAGGCGCTTACAATTCGACTTTCTGCTAGTTCTGCCGGTTCTTCGAAAAACCCACTCGATATTAGTTGTTTGGCTTTTCTCTTAACTTTTAATTCTCCGGGTAATACTCCGGTTTCTGATAAACCCCGTAGTATTACTTCATTCATTGTTTCATATACTCGATCAAAGAAATCCCAGATTTCTGTTCCCTCAAACCGTTCAACGTATTGATACAGTCGTAAATTGTTGGTTACACAATACGCTTTAATTTCATCAAAATTTTGGTGTGGATAAATCTCAGGCGTTTTAAATTCCCCTTCACTATCAATGAGAATCGCTCCGCCACCAACACTGTAAACTCGCCAAAAAAACGTTTTCCCTTCAAGGGAAAACCCATAAATGTCCATTGTGTTTGGATGCTTCATCAACGTTTTGTAATCAAAAATAACTTCAACGTTAATCAAAGTGTCTTCAATGACCCGGTCGGTCAGATGACCTTTTCCTGTCATCGCCAGAGAACCATAGAGGATTACTTTGAAATGATTGGCATCAGAATACGTTTTTTTAAACAACGAGCAGGCCTTTTGGGGTCCCATAGTATGCGAACTTGATGGACCATACCCGGTTTTATACAGTTCCCTGATGGATTTCATAAACCCTCCGATAAATACTCTCTTCGTTAACATTATATCATAAAATCGCAAAAGATGTAAGAACGATTTTGTTTAATTAAGAGCCTAAACCAGACAAAAAAAGACCAATGCCAAGCATTCGTCTTTTTGAAATTGCTTATATTTCCGTTGTTTGCTTACTAAAAATAAAAATGCTGGTAACAAGAATTGTGCCCAAAGCACAGATGCCATATAATATGCTGGCCGATAATTGGGCAATAACCAACCCGCCTAGTAGTGCTGAGAAAGGTATTAGTCCCATTGATAACACACTCATTACTGATGATACTTTTCCTAACATCGCTCGATCAATTCGTTTTGCAATTACGACATTTAACGGCACATTAATTGCAACATTTGATAATCCCAACCCAAACATTGATATTATCATGATAATAAGAACTGTATTGACAGGAATAATTCCTTGATAATAACCAATCATGTTTAAGGAAATAACAACGACTGGAATCATACACCAGAAAAGTGCCCGCTTCAGATCGTTACCAAGCTTTTCTTTGGGTGGTTTAGCTGCTAATAAAAGTGACATGATAATCGCTGCAGCAGAAAAAGCAATATCAATTATAGACATCCACCCGGTGGGTGAAATTAAATTGTCAAGTAAATACTTCGGTTCAGTAGCTAACCCAAATTCAATAAAGTTGGGTAATCCAACAGCAAAAATCGGGTTGAAGAAGAAATTCAAAAATAATGCCATAACAATGATAAAAAATACCGCTTTTTGTGTAATCAAATATTTTAAACCATCTCTCGTATCTTTGACAACGCGTTTGATGGTGATTTTATCTTCGGATAATTTATGTTCATAATGAATGAACATCTCAGTGATGGCAGAAATTAAATAAGCCACACCATTAATGACAAAAATCCAAAACATATCAACATTTGCATAAAAAACACCACCCAGTAGCACACCGACAATCGATTGAAAACTGGTCGACCCCTGTAAGTAGGAAGATGCTTTCATCAATTCGTCGTCAGTGACAATGAATCTTAATAATGATGAACTTGCCGGTGAAAAGATTCCGGCATTTGCCGACAAAATCACGTTCATCACAAACAATCCGATAAGGTCTCCTAAATTGGTGGGATTAAGAATTATAAAAATTCCTGTTCCCAAAATGGTAAACCCTCGAATAAAGTCGGTAATGTACATGATTTTTGCTTTGTTCCATTTGTCGGCCAAGACGCCGCCAAGCGGCGTCAAGACCAACAAGATAATACCGTTTAAGGCAAGATATCCTGATTGAATTAAGGTTGCATTACCTTGACCGTAGATAATCGCCGCGGTCTTCAAGATATGAAAACTGATCGCAAAACTGAATAGAATATGTGCCACGTTCGAAACCAAGATTCCCCAGAATAGCAAACTGAAGTTGCGGTTTTGAAAAACGTGGATTTGTTTCTCTGGCGTCGATTCCATGTTCTAAACAGGGGCGGGGACGAAGTTTATTCAACAACAATCCGAACCACATCTCCATCTGCAGATTTTACGTTAACTAATTCTCCAACCGCTCCGGAGTTGATTATCGAGATTAAGTCATCGATATCGATATCCATATTTCCTAATTGGTCGATATTAAATTTCCCCGATTTTAGCAGTTTTGCAAATTCAATGGGGATTTCGATTTTAACGACATCTCCATCGGCGGAATCAACATAAATCTTTAACATTCTAAAAGGCATTTTTTTGCCAAGGACGACGCTTCCCTCGACTTTATCATTATCACCCATGGCCGACAATAATTTTTCGGCATCTTCAGCGGTAATTGTGCCTTTAGCTAATAATTCCAATATTTTCATTCTTTCATCTTTCAATTGATCTTTTCCCATTTTCATTTCCTCCTATTTGATTTTCTTTAAGAGTTCTGCGGCTTCTGTGACCGTGATTTCTCCCTTTTGAATTTTCTCGATGATTTCAAGCTTTGATAGTTTCGGTGTATCCGAAGCCGTCTCAGAAGTTTCATTTGTTTCATCCGGCGAAGTGGATTGATCAGGGTTATATCCTAATACTGTGATTACTTCGTCAAGTAATTTCTTGACCGTCGGATAAGAAATATTCATTTCCTTTTCGATTGCCTTGATGTTCCCGCGGTTTTTGACAAACACTTCAATAAAGTAGAGTTTTTCTGTGTCCAAGTAATTGAATTTAGATAAGGCAAACTTACCTTCGATACCTGTTCCACATTTTTCACAGACTAATTTAGTAACATATAAATCGTCATGACAAACAGGGCATTCGGAAATCACTGGGTATTTTGCTTTTTCTTTGAATAAATCGGTTCTAAACATTTGGTCTTTCACAAATTTCATTTTTTCCATTTTTTCCTCCTATAAGGTTTTAATATAAATTTTGACACCATCTTTTGCAGTAACATTAATAAGGATTCCGCGGGTGGAAACCATTTGCATCAAATCGGTCTTAGAAATTCCCATTTCTGTTGGATCTAACTGTACCTTCCGCAAGATTATTTTCGCCAAAAAAATCGGTACGGGCATCAATAGCAGGAAGGCTAAAAATCTAGTAACACCCGTTTCATTAGGAATAACAACTCGTATTTTGATGAAATGCGCTTTCTTTGGTTTGTTTACTTTTTGTTTTGGACAATCTCCAAATAATTGTCTATATGCTTCTTTGGGACTGATCAATCCTTGTGATAATTGATTTAAAGGTTCATTCATCATTGTTTTTCACCGCGTTTTATTGATTATTTTAACTTGCACCTTAATTATATTAATATTTATATCAAAATGCAAGCCTTTTTTTAATATTTTTTTAAGAAAATAAAAAACGTCTCTTTATGAGACGTTTATTTTGTGTGAATGATTTTGCACAATTGCCTTGGTAATCAAGCTCCCGATCAAATAACCCGGAAAATCATATATGATGACATCAATGATGCTTGGTCCCCTTCCTGCTGGCAAAAACTGCGATCCTTCATCTATAAAGGCAATAACAAGTCCGGCGAGAACAAGACTCCATAAAGGTAATTTAAAATAATGAAAGGTTACTGCGTACGCAATGCCCAAAAGAAAATACTCAAATACATGCGCGCTTTTACGAATGATTGTCTGTAGAATCAAAATATCAATTTCTATTTGCGGGGTAATTACTGCGATAATCCTCTGAACGGCTTCTGCGATTGGATAACTAAGTGATGATGATTCCGTCCCTGTTGATGATGACATCCAGAAAACAGCACCAGTTAATCCACATGAGATGATTAATGAGATGTATTTCATTACAAATGTCCTTTCATCTCCACAATTATATCTCTTAACTCAGCGGCGCGTTCAAAATCCAAATCCTTAGCTGCTGTATGCATTTGTCGCTCCAGGATATCGATGCTTTTTTTAATCTCGCTTTTTGAAATGCTTTTATAATCAACCTCACCGGTTTTTGTATCAATCTTAATCGAAATCGAATCATGAATAGCTTTATAGATGGTTGTTGGCGTAATATTGTTTCTGATATTGTAGTCAATTTGTATTTTTCGGCGTCGATTAGTTTCATCAATAGCATATCGCATTGAGTCCGTGATTTTGTCGGCATATAAAATTACTTTGCCATTTACGTTGCGTGCTGCTCGTCCAATTATTTGTACTAAAGCTCGTCCGCTTCGTAAGAATCCTTCCTTATCCGCGTCCAAAATGGCTATCAATGACACTTCTGGCAAATCAAGTCCCTCGCGTAACAAATTGATACCGACTAAAATATCGAAAACTCCCAGCCGCAGATTGCGAAGGATATCCATTCGTTCTAGCGTTTTAATTTCTGAGTGCAGATATGCAACCTTATAACCAATACTTTTTAAATAATCGGTCAAATCTTCACTCATCTTAATTGTCATGGTAGTGATTAGTATTCGTTCTTTTCGCAGTATAGTCGCTTCTATTTCTTCTAAAAGATTGTCAATTTGTCCTTCTGATTTGCGAACAACAACCAAAGGATCAATGAGTCCCGTTGGTCGTATAATTTGCTCAACTACTGCATCGGCTGTCGCTAACTCATAGTCTCCAGGCGTTGCGGAGCAATATATGACTTGATTGATCTTCTTTAAAAATTCTTCAAAATTCAATGGTCGATTATCCATGGCCGAAGGTAACCTGAATCCATAATCGACTAAAGTTTGTTTCCGACTGCGATCGCCATTAAACATCCCTCTAACCTGTGGCAGTGTCACGTGTGATTCGTCAACGATTAAGAGAAAATCTTTAGGAAAGAAGTCAATCAAAACCGATGGTGTTTCTCCCGCCGCTCGCAAAGCCAAATGGCGGGAATAATTTTCTACACCCGCGCACGTGCCCATTTCTTTTAATAATTCCAGATCATACATCGTCCGTTGTTCAATTCGTTGCGCTTCCAACAATTTCCCTTCGGATTTGAAATGGGCAATTTGCTCAATCAATTCCGTCTTGATGCGGCTAAGCGCTTCATCAAGTTTGTCCCGATTTGTCAAAAAGTGCGATGCCGGAAATAATGATATCATTTGCATATCTTCAATTACTTCGCCAGTCACAATATTAAATTTACGTAAGCGTTTGATGGTATCAAAATCATATTCAACTCGGATTCCCGTTGTTTTTTCGTACGTGGGCAATATTTCCACGATATCACCCCGAACCCGGAAACAACCACGATTAAAATCAATATCATTTCGAATGAAGAGAATATTAACTAATTTCTTTATCAGACTGTCGCGTCCGAATTCATCACCGACTCGGATTGTTACCATTCCATTTTTATAATCCTCGGGATCGCCGATCCCGTATATACACGATACCGAAGCGACAATTATTACATCTTCTCTTTCAAACAGTGATGAAGTTGCCGCGTGTCGCATTTCATCAATTTCTTCATTGATCATCGCATCTTTTTCGATATATAAATCCGCCCCTGGCATATATGCTTCCGGTTGATAATAATCATAATATGAGATGAAATATTCAACGCGGCTTTCAGGAAAGAACGTTTTGAATTCGTTATAAAGTTGCCCAGCAAGTGTTTTATTGTGCGCCAAAACCAGAACCGGTCGGTTGATATTAGCAATGACATTACTGATTGTATAAGTCTTTCCTGTTCCGGTCGCGCCTAAAAGCACTTGCGAAGTCATGCCCGCCAAGAGGTTGCTAGTCAGTTTTTCAATGGCAATTGGCTGATCACCGGTAGGTTGATAATTAGAGTGGAGAATAAGTTTGTTCAAGGTCATCACCGCCGTTTATAAGTATATCATATAATTAATTCTCATCCAAATATGTTTGGAATATTATCTGGTAATCTGCTAAAATAGAATTGGTGATCCGAATGAAAATCGTCTTGATAGCAATTGATAGCAAATTCATTCATACTAACATGGCCCTTCGTTATTTGCGAGCTAATTGTGACTATGAATGTACATTACTAGAATATACAATTAAGGATAATATTGATCTTATCATAAACGCTATCATTGCCGAAAAACCTGATGTTATCGCTTTTTCGGCCTATTTATGGAATATTATGATGATTAAAACAATCGCCCAAACCATCAAATCCATTACTAATCCGATCATTGTTATTGGCGGACCAGAAGTGGGGTACGATTCCGACACTTACATTAAAAACCCTTACTTTGATTATATCATCGTTGGTGAAGGCGAAATTGCTTTTAATGATTTGATGCATCGGCTTCATGATCATCAACCGATATCGACGGTAACCAACCTCGTTTATCAGAATGATGATCAAATTATTCATAACTATGAAAGCACCATTAATGATTTAAATTTGTTAAAAAATCCCTATCGTTTTCCCGATGATATAGCTTATCTCCCCCATAAGATTCAATATATGGAGTTGTCCCGCGGTTGTCCCTTTCATTGTTCATATTGTTTAGCTGCGCGCGAAAATCATGTTCGCTTTTTTGCGTTGGAAAGACTTAAGGCCGATGTGCTTTATCTGATGGATCACGGAGCTAAGACGTTTAAATTTTTAGATCGAACTTTTAATCAGAAACCCGATTTAGCAAAAGCAGTCTTTCAGTTTATCATCGACAATTATCGAGATAATACAGTTTTTCAGTTTGAAATCACTGGCGATATATTATCGGAAAGTATCATTAATTATTTAAATGCAAATGCACCTAAACATTTAATCCGGTTTGAAATTGGGATTCAGTCAACTAACGATTTAGCTAATATGGCTGTTGATCGTCACCAAAACACCAAAAAGCTACTGAAGAATATTCAAATGATTAAAGATGGTGGTGTTATTGATTTACACTTAGACCTGATTGCCGGCTTGCCAAAAGAGGATCGAAACAGCTTTGAAACAACATTTAATGATGTTTTCGCACTTCGTCCCAAAGAATTGCAATTAGGTTTTTTAAAGTTGCTTCGGGGAACAAAAATTCGCAACCAAGCAAAGCAATATGATTATGTTTATCAAGATATTCCCCCTTATGAAATTATTAAAAATGCTTTTCTGTCATTTGAAGATCTTCAGGAAATTCATTTAGTCGATGAAGCGTTAAATCTCTTTTGGAATAAAGCTTTTATGCCGACTGCTATTGAACAAATCCTAAAGAATCAACTTTCTCCATACCGTTTATTTGCCAATTTGGGAAAATATTTTAGCCAAACCAACCACTCATTTCATCGGTATAAATATATTGACCCGTTTCGTGCGGCATATGAATTTACAAAAGCAAACATCCCAGAAATATTCGAAAGCGTTTTTAACGCATTAAAATATGATTATTTGTCTTCTGCCAAAATCAAAACCAAACTATGGTGGGATAATCACATGGAAAAACCACGCCGAATTGCCATCCTTCGTGCCTATTTTGCCATTGATAAAACCATATCCTTAGACAATCTATTCAAATACTCCGTGGTAACCGATTATCTTAACGGATATCTAATCGCCTTTTTCCACCCTGACAATCGTCAAGTAATTCTCTTTACACCAACAACGCCGGCATAATTTTGCCGGCGTTGTTTTTTTTATTCAATTGGTTGGATTTGATTGATTATGATTTGCTGTTTGTTATCGCGTTTTTCCATAAACCCGCTGATAATAACGACTTGCCCTTTGTTTAATAACGTCACATGATTGGCATATTCCCGAGCAAATAAAGTGCCTTCTATCGTGTTAAATTCGTCTTCAAGCTCCACAAATGCCATTTCATTTCCGGATTTAGTTTTGATTTTTTTTACCCGATTAATCATTCCCGCAATCCGCACTTGTCCTGTCGTTGTTTCCGTAATATCGGAAATAACTTGAAGATGGTTTTTTTCAATTACTTCCGCATAACGGGTAAATGGATGATAACTGAGATTGATACCAATCAGCTCTTTTTCCTGTTCGAGAAGATAATCGAAATCATATTCATCTTCTTCCAAATAAACAAAAGTCTCTTTCCCAGCATATCCACCCAACTTGATGAAGTTGCCTAACTGCTTAAGATTGTTTATCAAGGTTTTTTTGGTTTGAGGAAAGTCATCAAACATGCCACACATGATCATTGATTCGACCACTCGCGAGTTCATATCTGGGGCTCGTTTAATGAAATCAAGAAATCCAGCAAAGGGAACATCACCTTTTATTTCAGTGATTTTATCGGCGACAACATTGCCAATATTTCGAATCCCTGCATAAGGAAAACGGAGATTGCCGTTTTCCAAGGTATAATGTTTTTGGGATTCATTGATTCGAGGGGGTAATACTTTTATCTTTAGTTTTCGACATTCCTTGATATAGTCTGCCGTGGCTTTGGCTGATCCCACCACCGAATCCAATAAAACCGCCATAAAATATGTGGGATAGTTAGCCTTTAAATAAGCCATCCAATAGGCTACCAAAGCATACACAACCGAGTGACATTTATTAAAACCATAATTGGCAAATTTTACAATATAATCATAGATTTCATTGGCTACCGGTTGGGAATAATGCTTTTCCCCACATTTACGAACAAATTTTTCCCGTTCCTTAACTAGCGTTGCTTCGCTCTTTTTACTAACAGCACGCCGAAGCACATCAGCTTCGCCCAAAGAGTATCCAGCAAATTCATTCGCTATTTGTAAAATTTGTTCTTGATAAACAATGATGCCATATGTTTCCTTTAAGATTTTTTCTAAGTCGGGATGCGGGTAAATAACTGTTTCTTGGTTATTACGACGACTTATATAACTAGGAATATTATCCATTGGTCCTGGTCTAAATAAAGCAACACAAACGGCGATGTCTTCAAAAGTTTGGATTTGCATTCTCCGAACCAAATTCATCATTCCGTTTGTTTCTAGTTGAAAAACGCCCAAGGTGTTAACATCTTGTAATAGTTTAAATGTTTTTGCATCATCAATAGGAATTTTATATATATTTATCTTGGTTTGTGTTTTCGCCTCAATTAATCGTAAAACCCGGTCAATTGTCGTTAAATTGCGAATGCCAAGAAAATCAATTTTTAATAAACCGATTTTTTCTAAATCGGTCATTTCAAATTGGGTTTGATACATCCCCATTAATCCGTTTTGAATTGGGGCATATTCGCGAATATCGTGATCTGTGATAACAATTCCCGCTGCATGGGTGGAGATATGGCGGGGTAACCCAGCAATCCGCTCTGAAATCGTTAACAAATCAAAAGTGTCTGGGTTTTCCAATAGGAATTGATATTTTTTCGGGTTATTAATTTTAAATTCATCAATGGAATTACCGGCTTCGCTGATATATCCGGTTATTTCTTCGACAATCGTTTGATTAATTCCCAATACTTTTGCTGTATCCCGAATGGCGCTTTTTCCTTGAAAGGTTCCAAACGCGACAATGTTAACGACATGATCTTTTCCATATTTATCAACTACATATCGAATAACCTCATCCCGACGATCATCAGGAAAATCCATATCGATATCGGGCATAGTAATCCGTTGCGGATTTAAAAACCGTTCAAAAAACAAATTATGTTCAAGGGGATCGACATCAACGATGCCAAGGACATAACTGACAAGTGATCCTGCTGCTGATCCTCGACCCGGCCCAACTAATATACCGTGTTTTTTGGCATATAAAACAAAATCCCAAACGATAAGGAAATAATCGCAATACCCCATCTGTTCAATGACTGATAATTCATATTTGATCCGTTCCTGATAACTGCTGGTATTTATTTTTTGCTTGTCCTTACTTGCCAACCGTTTTTTTAAACCCTCTGTAGATAAAGCTCGCAAATAATCCTTGGCCTGATAGTCTCCAAAAACCTTGTATTTAGGTAATAGAATTTGCCCGAAGTCGATTTTAACATTGATTTCCGCAATCAACTTTTCCGTCATTTTCCAAGCCACTTGATAATCACAATAACATTCTGCCAGTTCAGTGGGTGATTTTAGATTGAAAAGGGCTTCCTCATCACCAAACAGACCCTCATCACCGGTTTTGTCTTCAGTAATTATTTTAGTCAAAACCTTCGCGGCACGAAGATCTTCTTTATCCAAATAATGGACTTGGTTGACAATGATTGCCTCCCCAATTGATTTATACATGGGAGCAATTTGCATTTCCGATACAAAACTAGATAAATCAATTCCCAAATAAAATGCTTCAAATGCTTGTTTATACTCTCGGTATAAATCATTGGCGGTAATCATATCACCATTTAACACAGCGTTATAAATATCACCTCTATCTGATAAGGCGATAACAATTAAGCCCTGTTTCCATTCTTGGAATTTATCCCATGGTATTACTTGATTTTCCGTTTGCGCATAAGAGACAATCTTAATTAAATTGTGATACCCAAAACTGGTTTTAGCCATAACTAAAAACGTCGTTTTACTTTCGAGTTTGGTCAAAATATCGATGATTGTTCCTATCACCGGTTTTATACCAACGGCGTTACAACTTTGGAAAAATTTAATCACTCCGTAGAGATTTTTGTGATCAGCGATTCCCAAGGTGGTAAATCCTTGCTCAAAAGCCCGCGACACCAATTTATCCACATCCAACAGACTACCATTGAATGAATAGCTGGTTTGGATGAATAAATCAAACGTCATCATTGGCTATCACCTTATTTGATTATAACATAATCCGCTATGATAGTAAGCGGATTATTTCTTTTTCAGAACCAAAAACAGTCCAACCATTACGACTATTCCCAGAATCGTTTCCAAGAAAGGAAAGGTGTTTCCATTAGGTTCATCGATATTGTCTTCCGCTTCAATGGCAAGACGAAAATGTTTAGTTACATACTTCTCGGCACCAATCCACATAATTAGTTCATAATCACCATTTTCCGTAATTTGTGTCTCACCGTTTGGAATAAGTTTTCCGTTTAATGTCGCAATTCCATTGACAGAAATGGTGATTGGTTCGCTGTAAATCACTTGATCTTCAACCCCAAAAACCGTTGGCGTAATCCGAAAGTCTATGATTTTTTGATATCCATTTTCGCCGGTGATAATCAATTTATGGTCACCCGGTTCAGCGACAACATCGCCAGAAACAAATGGCATTCCATCCAATTCGACGGCTGGACAACTAACGATAATTCGAATTGGTTCCGAATAACTTTCTCCATTGACGGCCCCCTCAACCGTTGGCGCTAAAACTACCGTAAATGAGAATTCATAATCACCATCAGTGATAACTACATTGTATATTCCTGGTTTACACAGACTGATTTTATCTACATCAACTTCATTAACCGTAGCCGTACCGATAAAAGGGTAATTGAAATCACAAAAGTATTCTGTTTCAAATTCTGGCAAGGTTGTTATTTCTAAACTTGAATTCAAGACCAGATCGGGCTTGTCATTGGAAATTTCATTCAAAATCAGATAAGAGCCATGATTGTGAAACTCTTTCAATTGATGATCAATAAGAATTTGAGCAATGACTTGTCCTTCTTGATTTATTTTCATAACCAAGGTATCATAAACGCAATATGTAAGCGATGGTCTTTCGACATAAATCCGCTCGATAATCACCCCATATGTGCCATCATTGAAAGCGCCGATGAACAGAATTGTTTCTAAGTATCCCGTCTCATAGAGAACTGTATCAATAACGGTATCCGTTGTTTTATCGATTATGATTAACAATCCATCATAATCATTTTCCACCCCCTTCTCTAATCGACAGCCATACCGGTACTCGATATTTTCTGTTTCCAAACTACCGTTAAAATAATACTTTGTTCCTTCTGGTTCGTTAATTTCCACTGCCAATAATTGTGGCCAAATTACAAATGATAGTAACAAGCTCAATTTCGATAAAAAGTGCATAAAAAAAACTCCTTTCGTGTATAAAATAATACGTGAAAGGGGTTTGGTCTCTTTATTATTGTTGAATCAGCCGTAACGTATCGCGCGCAATCATGACTTCCTCATTGGTGGGAACGACATAGACTTTAATCGTGGAATCATCAGTTGAAACTAAACGCTCAATCCCTCGGCAAGCATTCAGTTTTGGATCAATCTTAACTCCCAAGGGCGCCAGGCGACTAATAATGTTTTCGCGAGTTGTTGCTTCATTTTCACCAATACCAGCAGTAAAAACGATGGCATCCGCGCCGCCGATATAGCAATGATAACTAGCTACATAATCAGCGATTCTTTTTGCTTGCACCTCAATGGCTAATATTGCTCGTTTATGGCCATTTTTTGCGGCCACCAATAAATCACGTGAATCAGATGACAATCCCGACAAGCCAAGATAACCAGACTGTTTGTTAAGAATATTGATAATTTCTTTACAGGATTTGTTTTTCTTGCCCATCATGTATTCAACGACAGCAGGATCAATATTCCCGCTTCTAGTTCCCATAGGAATGCCTTCCAGCGGGGTAAATCCCATGGATGTATCAACAGATTTGCCGTTTTTTACGGCGCATATTGAAGCCCCATTGCCCAAATGACAAATCACCAAATTAATATTTTCGGGTTTTTTACCCATAATCTGGGCCGTTCGTAAAGTAACATATTTATGACTTGTACCATGAAATCCGTATTTACGAACATTATATGTTTCATACCAATCATACGGAATGGCGTATAAAAAAGCTTCTTCTGGCATTGTTTGATGGAAAGCGGTATCAAAAACCCCAACGTTAATAACGTTAGGCAACGCTTCTTTAAACGCCTTGATACCAGTTAAGTTAGCGGGCAGATGCAATGGTCCTAAGTCAACCAAATTTTCAATGATTGCCATTTCTTTATCGCCAATAACGCAAGAGTCAGTAAGTGATCTGCCTCCCGTTAAAACGCGGTGACCAACACCGATAATTTCATCTAAAGATTGAATTATATTTAGATTGATTAACTTTTCAAACAACATCTTGACAGCGACGCTATGGTTTTCGATATCTTTAACTTCGACTATTTTTTCACCATTAACTTTAATGGTAAACACCGAAGCTTTAAGCCCGATTCGCTCAACAAGCCCGCTTGTGATTAACTTTTCTTCCGGCATTTCCAATAATTGAAATTTCAGCGATGAACTGCCGGCATTTACAGCCATAATTTTTCCCACGATTTGTAAGCCCCTCATTCTTATATATTGTCTGTAAACCATCTGTTCATCCGAACAATGGCATCATTCACAGCTTTTGGATCTTGAAACGAAGGAATTTCCGTCACTAAAAACTTAGTGATTTTTTTGACGTTTTTCCCTAGTTTTTGTAAAATCAAAATACTTTTGTCTCCAGTTTTAAACATCGTACTTGGCAAAGTAATTAGTCCAACGCTTTGATATAACGAGGTGATTATCTGTTTAAAATCAGCAATTTGTGTTTTTTCAAAGAAATCATTCGCTATCAAAGCGAGGAAATATCCGCCTTCACGTAACTGGTCATAGTGGAATTTGATGACTTCAAAGGGAAAGTATTGCTTGTTTACAACTTCCGCATTTGGAAAGTCGGTGACAATTGCGTCCGCCTGAAAATTCTTGAAAGTGAAAGTGTCTTGGTAATATATCCCTTCCCCATAATCCATGATATCAAACATCGCAACCGCTAGATTATAGCTATCGATATTATTGTCAACCCCAATAGGAATCACTGTTTGAGACATATTATTGGCAACCGTCAGTAACAAATTTCCCGTCCCAGCTAATGGGTCAAATAAAATCATTTCTTTATTTTTGTTTCCTAATTTTTCGAGAATAAAGGTCATTAATAACCCTATTGTGTCTGGAGTAATATCGGCATTGGACCGTTTTATGTGCTTTAATCCCTTAAGAATTGCCAGTTGCATCGCTTTTCGGATTTCTTCTTTCGGATAATCCGTCGCATCAAAGATCTTCATGGCTTCAATCAATTTTGTTTTAGCCGCTTTTGAAAGCCCTTTAGTTATCGTTTGAGAAAGAATATTATTACAGGTTTCCGTGATTCCCTGCAAGTATGGCATTTTCAATTCTTCGTATAGCGTCATACACGAGGTATCGATACAATCGTATATTTGTTCCACATTACTTTGATTTGCCATAAAATCACCTTTTATTATTGTACCACAATTCGCCCTTGAAGACAATAAGAGAATCAAGGGAATCCTGCAAAGAAAAACTTCACCGGTTGCCCGGTGAAGTATAAAAATTAACGTTCGCCCTTATCATATATTAGTCCGCTAGCTTTTGGCGCCGCTGACTTTTTCGATGACAATACCAAAACTGCCAATGTGGCGATATAAGGTAACATCGAAATTATATTGGGAATGACTTTCGTGGAAACATACGTTAAAAAAGCAATTTGTTCTGGGGGTGTATCTGCTGGAATTGGTGGGTAAAGCCAATTCTCAAGCGCCGGGAAAAAAGCCACCCCCTTACTTAGTGTTAACAATGCAGCAAAGAATAATGCCGTAAAAGCAATATTTTTTGGTTTCCAGTTGCCAAAGATCATAACCGCGATTGCCAAGAATCCAAACCCAGAGACTGTCGCATCAAATTCGTTGGTAAAACTCGTCACCAAGAAGTATCCGCCTAAAGAAGCTAAAATACCGGAAATGAAAACGCCTTGATACCGCATTTTATAGATATTGATTCCTGCCGCATCCGCGGCGTGGGGATTTTCACCACAGGCTCGTAGACGTAATCCAAATTTGGTTTTATATAAAACAATTGACGATATAACAAGTATCGCGATTCCAAAATATAAACTTGGGTACACATTAGTAAAGAACACTTCCCCAATGAAAGGAATATCCGCTAATAAGGGAACTCTTTCAATGATAAAGCGGGTTCCGTTAACCAAGATTTTATCCGATCCTTGCGCTTCTCCTAAAGTGAGACTCATCGTTAAGAATAATGCCAGTGCTGGAGCTAATGTGTTAATCGCAGTGGCGCTGATGATTTGATTTGCTTTCATTTTGATGGCCGCAATCGCATGAATACCCGCAAAAATGAGTCCGCCAATTACTGCCGCTATCATGCCACATAAATATAAAACAAAATTCGATGAGAACCATGACGCCGGTAATTTGTTAACCGTTACCAATCCGACGAAAGCCCCAATAATCATGATGCCTTCTAAAGAGATATTGGTAACACCGCCACGTTCGGTAAACATTCCACCTAAAGCTGTGACGATTAATGGAATCGCCGCTAATAATACTAATGCTAAATAGGAGACAATGCTATCATACATTTTTCGCATCCTCCTCTGATTCATGATGAGCTTTGATGTGTTTATCCCTTCGTTTTTTAATGTAAGCACCTAAGAAACTCGAAATACCAATCATATAGATAATTACCGCCACAACAATATTGGTAATCTCTTTATCAAATCCCAACAATTGCATTGTCAAGGCTCCTTGTTTAATGTAACTAATCAAGACCCCCGAGAAGATAATTCCCAAAGGATTACTTTGGGCAATCAACGCAACCGATATTCCCTCAAAGCCAATTGATAGAATTTTATTTACTGGGCGCAAATAATCAGGCAAGACTGCTAAATATGTAATCGCTGCCGCCAATCCAGCGAGTGCCCCAGAAATCATCATCGAAATGATGACATTTCGTCGGTAATTTATTCCTGCATATTTACTGCCAGGAACACTGTAACCAACGGCTTTTAATTGATATCCAAGGGTTGTCTTTTTTAAAAGAAACCAAATGATAACGGCCACAATTATGGCCAAAATAATTCCTAAATCGATATTTGATCCTGGGAATAGATTACTCATCCCTAAAGTCGGCGTGTTAGCGGTTGGATAATAAGCATTAATTGCGGTAATGCTTGTATTATAAACTGCCGCATTGTAGGCCATAATGACACATAAATACATACCGATATAATTCATCATAATTGTGGCAATAACTTCATTGACATTAAAGAAGGCTTTTAATAGCCCGGGAATTCCGGCCCAAATCGCTCCAGCAACAACACCCGCTAAAATAGCAAGCATCCAGTGCCATGGGGCAGGAAGCACTACTAGGTTAGCAACATATAATGTCGCCACGCCCGAAACCATGAACTGTCCTGAAACACCAATATTGAAAAGCCCGGTTTTAAATGCAAAAGCAACTGCTAAGCCAACCAAAATTAATGGTCCTGCTTTAAAGAATGTGTTACCCATCATTTGAGGTGTAGCTGAGCCACCAGTCAGTAATTTTGCCAATCCGCCGAGAGCATTTTCCGGATTGACTGCAAGCATGATTAAAAATCCCACCAATAATCCAAACAATATCGAAATCACACTATTAAGGATGGGTGAGAAATCACGAGGTTTTTTTGGTTGGTTTTTCATGTCAATCATTCGTTGTTTGACTTTGGCAAAGTATGCTTTAAACTTGTTCATGCTTCACCTCCGACGTTTGTCGTTTCGAACCAGACATATAAAGACCAATTTCCGAAATTGTGGTCTTCTTTGGGTCAAGCTCAGCATATATCGACCCTTCATGCATAACTAAAATCCGATCAGAAATATTCATAACCTCATCCAGTTCTAAAGAAATGACTAAGATTGCATTTCCCCGATCTCGTTCTGCAATTAAGGTTTTATGAACGTATTCGATGGCGCCAACATCAAGTCCTCTTGTCGGTTGTGCGGCAAGCAAGAAATTGTGATTCTTTGATGTTTCCCGAGCGATGATAGCTTTTTGTTGGTTCCCTCCCGACATACTTCGAGCAGAACTTGTCGCGCCAAGACTTGAGCGAATATCATATTTTTGGATAAGATCTTCGGTATATTTTTTAATCTGATCGAAACGTATCAAACCATGTTTTTGAAACTCCGGGTGATAATAAGTATTAGAGACCATATTTTCAGATAAATTGTAATCCATGATTAAACCATATCGTTGCCGATCTTCGGGAATATGAGATAACCCCAATTCGATTCGGTCACGAATCGATTTATCAACAATATTTATGCCATTTAATATCATTACTGATCCGGCTTCCACACTGGGGTTAAGTCCAGAAATTGCTCTGACCAATTGGGTTTGTCCATTACCTTCGATACCTGCAACACACACAATTTCACCGGAACGAACATTAAAATTGATATCGTTAAGAATTTTTTTGGTTTTATCTTTATCAAACAGATTAAGATTTTGAACTTCAAACACGATTTCTTTCGGTACAGCAACGGTTTTTTCGACAGTGAAATTGACCTCTCGGCCTACCATCAACTCAGCCAACACTTCGGCGTTAACATCTTTAACATCAACGGTTTTGATGCATTTTCCTTTGCGGAGAATAGTACACCGATCTGCGATATCCATAATCTCATTAAGTTTATGAGTAATGATAATGATTGATTTTCCTTCCTTGGCAAAAAACCGAATAACATCAAATAAACCATCAATTTCTTGAGGGGTTAAAACGGCTGTAGGTTCATCAAAAATCAGAATATCCGCATCACGATATAACATTTTCATGATTTCAACACGTTGTTGCATACCAACGCTGATATCACGAATTTGTTTATCCAAATCAATTTTTAAGTTATATCGTTCTGACAATTCGATAATTTTTTTTCGGGCGGAATCTGTTTCTAAAAATCCGCGCTTCGTATTTTCAACACCCAATATGATGTTTTGTAAAACCGTAAATACTTCCACCAATTTAAAGTGTTGATGAACCATTCCGATTTTCAATCTATTGGCATCATTAGGATCCTTGATATCAACTTGTTCTCCGTTGATCTTGATGATTCCCCCGTCGGCTTTGTACAAGCCAAAAAGAATGGACATTAAAGTTGACTTGCCAGCCCCGTTTTCACCTAAAATGGCATGGATTTCACCCTTTTTCACTTGCATGGTGACATCATTGTTGGCAATCAACGGTCCAAAAGTTTTGGTTATATTTAGCATCTCAATCGCGTAATCCATATAAACTTCCTCCCGTTAAAAAAAATAGAGGGATGTATTAGCACCCCTCTATCTGTTAATGTTGAGTAATTACTCTGCTGCTTCTGTCTCTGCTTTTGCAATAAGTGCAGCAATGCTTGGGTTGCCACAATATGTAGCAATGAAAGTTGTGAGTTCAGCTTCTGTAGTTGGAACAACAATCGTTCCGGCTTTAACTTGTGCTAAGAGTGTTGCGTACTGTGCTTCTGTGAAAGTAGTAAATTTGAATGAATCACCAAGTGGTAGGCCAACAGCATCTTGAGCGGCGCCTTTGGTCAGTGTGGTTCCACCAGCAAAGTCATCGTCAATAATCAGATCTGTTAAAGCTTGTCCAACAGCGACAGCTAACAATTTCATAGCTGAGGAGACAACCGTTGTGGATTGAGATGCTTGGTCAACATCGACACCGATAACTTTTTTGTTAGCGGTTGCGGCAGCGGCCATAACGGCGTTGCCAGCTCCACCAGCAGCAGCGAAGATAATGTCGACGCCATCATCACCAGCATACCAGCTAGCAGCTTCGGTCGTATGACTAACATCATTATTGAAATCGCCAAGGTATGTATATCTGGAAGCGTTGAAAACAATCGTCTTATCTAATACTTCAGCAGCATAATAAGCTCCAGCAACATAACCAATACCAAATCTGATAACGGCTGGTAATTCCATTCCGCCCATAAATCCAAGATTGTCATATCCGTCGGCAACAGCAGCATAGCCTGCCAAGAATCCGGATTGTTCTTCTTGGAACAAAATGCAAAGCGTATTAACTGCAGTGCTGTAATTGTATGAAGCATCATGTGGCTGTCCATCAATTAAAATGAAATGAACATTTGGATATTGCGTTTGTTTCGAGTAAATAGCGGTTTCAAACAAAAATCCCGGACAAACAACTACATTAGCTCCATTGGCTACGACTAAATCAATAGCCTCTTCATAGTCGGCTTGTGTTCCGGCATTGGGACGAAAATAAATAGCGTCGATATCATTGGCATCAGCAAAAGCTTTGACGCCTTCCCAAGTACCTTGGTTGAAGGATTTGTCGGTAATTGTTCCGACATCGGTAAGCATTACGATATTCCAATCGGTTTCTTCGGTAACATCGCATCCGATGAATGCAAATGCTAGTGCAGCAAACATAATAAGTGCTAAAAACTTTTTCATTCTTTTCCCTCCATTATTTTTTTTAATCTGAAATCTCCTGTATTTTATCATACCATAGAACAAATAACAAGGTCATTCCTAAGGAAAAACAGTAAAAAGAATGTAAGATAAATGATAAAATAATGGTGTTTTTTCTGTTTCACAAATAAAAAATAATATCTTATATAATATATCTTTTCCTTTATTTGGCCTAGTATTAGCCTTGTTTCTATTGTTGGTATTTGATATAATTAATTATGGTGACATAAATGAAAAAATTGATTATCAAACTGATTAAGGGCTATCAAGCCGCCACCGTTGATAAAAATCCAACTTGTAGATATCGTCCTTCCTGCTCTAATTATGCATTGGATGCTTATCAAAATTATAATTTCTTTTATGCCACACTTCTCACAATCTGGCGCATTTTACGATGCAATCCCTTTTCAAAAGGTGGATATGATCCAATTCCTAAATATAAGAAAATCCTGAAAGCGGAATTAAAAGCTCAAGCGGAAAAGACAAAAGAAGATGCCCAATAGCATCTCTTTTTTTTCTCTTTATTTTGTTTGATTAAAAAAACCTTCCGTTTTGAACGTTTTTTATTCTATATCCTTATTTATAAGATTACCTTTAATAACTTTTTTTCGGGAGAACTCTTCTCGATCTCGTTCTTCAAGGGCATCAGATATGTATTTGATGTTAAATTCGAACTCGGGTATAACAATGGTTTTCAAAGCATTCGCTTGTTTTTGTGACTTTCGGATTGCATTAGCTAACCGATAAGCACTGTTTTCCGTTTCCGCGAGTAGAATTGTTAAATCCCGAACTTTCTGAAATTTGGTAAAAGCATAATCGAATTTGGTGTTTGTACTACCAATGCCATATGTAATCCGAACATCTTGGCTTTGGTAGATTACTTTCGGGATATCAACTCCCATCACGCTTCGATACGTGATTTGTAAACCATAATCAATGGGAATCGCTTTTGCAATTTCGCCAACAACGCCCAAAGTAATGTTGGCTTCTTGCAAAGCTAAGTATGCCTGATGATAGGCACTAGATAGTTCATCCCGTAAAGTCCGAACATTTTTGATAATTTGCATCATTTCATGAATGAGGATTATTCGTTTCCGATCCATCAAATCGTAGCCCATTTTGGCGAGAGCATTCGATTTTTTCAAGGCCATCAAGTTTCCTTTTGTGGGGACATACTGTTGACTGGTCATTTCCTCGTCTCCCGATTATTTGCCAAAGTGTTAATTAATGGCTTTTCGATAATCCGGAAATAATTAATGGCCTTTTGATTATCATAATGTTCATCAAGCAAAACCGCATCTATTCGGTCAAGTTCGGTTTTAGGAAGCGTTGATAGCAACAACCATCCCAAATCCAAGGTCTCGTCGATTGATCGGTTAACCATCGAACCTTGGTTAAGAAAATAGTTCTCAAATAAGATACCAAAACCAATATATTTAATATCAACCGGATTTAATTCGTCTTCGCCAATGACAGAAGCCAAGTTGCGTACATCACGAACCTTGGCATAGGCAACAAATAATTGGTTGGCAACGGCCGAATGATCTTCACGTGTAAATCCGGCGCCGACTCCATTCTTCATCAAACGTGACAATGATGGCAAAATTCCAATCGGTGGAAAGATTCCACGTTGATGTAAATCACGGTCTAAAACGATTTGGCCCTCGGTAATATAACCAGTTAAATCGGGTACTGGATGAGTGATGTCATCATTTGGCATCGTCAATATCGGAATTTGTGTTACTGAGCCTTTGGTGTTTTTGGCAATTCCAGCGCGTTCATATAAAGAAGCTAAATCCGAATATAGATAACCAGGGAAACCTTTTCGACCGGGAATTTCACCTTTACTACTGGAAAATTCCCGTAAGGCTTCACAATAGGAAGTGACATCCGTCATAATAACCAAAACATGCATTCCCTTTGTAAAAGCCAGGTATTCAGCGGTAGTTAAAGCACACCTAGGGGTCAAAAGCCGTTCAATGATTGGATCATTGGAGATATTAATATACATGACCACTTTTTCTCGAACATCAGCTTCTTCGAACGAACGGATGAAGTAATCAGCCACTTCGTTCTTAATTCCCATTGCAGCAAAAATAATGCAAAAGT